>CAZSEO010000001.1:0-89103 GCA_964605985.1 uncultured Oscillospiraceae bacterium
CTTATGTATTCTCCGATACCGAGCTGGTCCAGCCCGCTTGATCTCAGAGCAAAACTAAACTGAAAGCATCAACAAAGCCCCGAAGCTTAACACTTCGGGGCTTTTGCCGTATCATAAAAAGCTTAATCGGCACCCTTGGGCATATCAACAGAATCAAAGGGGCAGGAGACAAGCTTGGGCTGTTTTTCCTTTAAACGCTCTCTGCCTACTGCCAGCATCAGCTTGATGCGGTTTTCCAGATTGACTCGGGTGGCGGAAGGGTCGTAGTCGATAGATACGATGTTGGCTTCATCGCCGTAAACCTCGCGCAGACGGTGTATCATACCCTTGCCTACGATGTGGTTGGGCAGGCAGCCGAACGGCTGTGCACAAACGATATTGCCGTAGCCGCATTCGGTCAGCTCCGCCATCTCGGCGGTGAGCAGCCAACCCTCGCCCATCTTGCTGCCGTAGCCGATGATATCCTTTACCAGCCCCTTGAGGTGGTGGTAGGAGGAGGGGGCTGTAAACTGCGGATAGGGCTTGAGCGCTTCGAGAAATTCCTTTTCCATCTTGAGCAGAAAATCCATCATTATGCTGACGACAGAATATTTGAGGATGTTTCCGCCGTAGAGCTTGTGATCCTCAAGGCGGTTATCCACCTTGAAAAGAGCAAAGTTGAGTATACCTGGCACCATGACCTCGCAATCCTGGCTTGCAAGGAACTTTTCAAGATCGTTGTTGGCGAGGGCGGAATATTTTACATATATCTCTCCGACAACGCCTACTCTGACCTTGGGGGTGCGGATAACCTCAAGCCCTGCAAAGGAGCCGGCGATGGCATCGAGATTTTTGCGGATAGAGCCGGTGTCGAGACCCTTTCCGGCATTGAACTGCTCGGTGAGGCTGTTTCCCCATCTGTCAACGAGGGCATCGGAGCTGCCCTTTTCGACCTCGTAGGGGCGGGTCTGATTGGAAAGCAGCATCAGCATATCGCCGTAGATGAGGGCGGCTATCAGCTTTCTTATCATCGGAATGGTTATCTGAAAACCGGGGTTTTCTTCAAGGCCCGAAAGGTTTGCCGAAATTACCGGAATGTGACCGTAGCCGGCCTTTGCGATAGCCTTGCGCATGAGGTGTATGTAATTGGAGGCACGGCATCCGCCGCCGGTCTGGGTCATTATAAGGGCGGTCTTGTTGACGTCATATTTGCCGCTGTTGAGCGCGTCTATCATCTGGCCGATGACCAGCAGTGCGGGGTAGCAGGTATCATTGTGGACATATTTCAATCCTTCCTCTACCACCTGGCGGCTGTCGTTGGTGAGTATCTCAAGATTATAGCCCGCGTTGACCACAACATTTTTGACCAGTGCAAAGTGTATGGGAAGCATCATCGGCGCAAGTATGGTATAGTCCTTGCGCATCTCTTTGGTGAATACTACCCTTTGATTTTGGCTGCTCATGAAATCACCTCCGAATCAGTGATTTTTGTCTGTTCGAGGGCGGAAAGCAGGCTTCTTATCCTTATCTTTACCGCGCCAAGATTGGTTATCTCGTCTATCTTTATCTGTGTATAGAGTCGTCCCTCATCCTCGAGGATGGAACGGACTTCGTCGGTGGTGATGGCGTCGATGCCGCATCCGAAGGATACCAGCTGAACGAGGTGCATATCGGGCTGATCTTTGATGTAGCGCGCGGCGGCGTAAAGTCTTGAATGGTAGGTCCACTGGTTGAGGACGTTGACCTTGAATTTTTCCACTTTGTCGCTTACGGCATCCTCAGAGATGACCGCTGCGCCCAGCTCCACTATCAGCTTGTTTATGCCGTGGTTTATTTCGGGATCGATGTGATAAGGTCTGCCCGAAAGCACGATTATCGGCTTGTTTTCGCTTCTTGCCTTATCGACCATCTTTTTGCCTTCGGCTCTTACAGCGTCGAGATATTTCTGCTGCTCGGCATATGCCGCATCGGAAGCCTTCTTTATCTCGGAAAGCGGTATCTCACCAAAATACTTTGAAAGCACAGCCTGCATCTTTTTGGGGAATTCTTTTCGGCGGTGCAGTCCGACGTAGTCTTTTATAAAGGTTATCTTTCTGGCATCGGGCATATTCGCCGAGATGACCTCGGGATAGTATGCAACGACGGGACAGTTGTAATGGTTATCGCCGAGATGCTCATCGAGATTGTAGCTCATGCAGGGATAGAATATGGTATCTATTCCGCAGTCGATGAGAGTTTGAACATGACCGTGTATAAGCTTTGCGGGGAAGCAAACGGTATCGGAGGGGATGGTGCTCTGACCGAGCAGATACATCTTTCGGTCGGAAAGAGGAGAGACCTTGACCGCAAAGCCAAGCTCAGCAAAGAACCTGTGCCAGAACGGCAGCAGCTCAAAGACATTGAGCGCCATAGGCATACCTATAACACCGCGTTTGGGATTTTCTATCGGGGAGTAGCTTTGCAGCAGCTTGAGCTTGAAGCTGTAAAGGTCGAGCGAATCGTCAGCGGCGCGTTTTGTAACGGGACGCTCGCAGCGGTTGCCGCTTATAAGCCGCCTTTCGCCCGAAAAGGTGTTGACGGTAAGGCGGCAGTTGTTGGGGCAAAGACCGCAGTTGATATCCTTTACGGTGTGAGAGAAATCCCTCAGCTCAGCTGCCGACAGCATTTTGCTGCTGTCGAGCTGGTGTTCGCGGGAATAGAGGGCGGCGCCGTAAGCGCCCATAAGTCCGGCGATGGTGGGACGTACCGCTTCGATGCCCATTTCCTGCTCAAAAGCGCGCAAAACGGCATCGTTTAGGAAGGTTCCGCCCTGAACGACCACCTTTTTGCCAAGCTCATCGGGCGAGGAGGCGCGAATTACCTTATAGAGGGCGTTTTTGACAACGCTTATAGAAAGGCCGGCAGAGATATTCTCGATAGAAGCGCCGTCCTTCTGTGCCTGCTTGACAGAGGAGTTCATGAATACCGTACAGCGGCTGCCGAGGTCAACAGGACGGTCGGCAAAAAGACCGAGCTTCGCGAAATCCTCGGAGGAATAGCCCAGCGCATTGGCGAAGGTTTGCAAAAAAGAGCCGCAGCCGGAAGAGCATGCTTCGTTGAGGAAGATGCTGTCGATAGCGCCGTTCTTTATTTTGAAGCACTTCATATCCTGACCGCCGATATCGATGATAAACTCAACATCCGGCATAAAATGGCGCGCGGAGGCGAGGTGGGCGGCGGTCTCAACGATGCCGTAATCAAGCGAGAAAGCGTTTTTGATAAGCTCTTCGCCGTAGCCGGTGGAGGTAGCGCCGCATATCTTTATATCCGGATAACGGGAAACGAAATCAAACAGAAAATCGTGTACCAACGGCACAGGATTGCCCTTATTGGGGGAATAGATGCTCTTGAGCAGTCGGCATTGTTCATCGATGACCGCAATTTTTATGGTGGTGGAGCCTGCATCTATGCCTACATATGCCTTACCGGTGTAATGCTCGGGAAGAGCCTCGTCAACGGTGCAACGGTTGTGGCGCTCGCAAAAATCGATATACTGCTGCTTATCGGTAAAAAGAGGATCGATAAAATTGAAATGTCCTGCGTTGTCGTTTGAAAGAAGCTTTTCCCTTACCTCGGAGAGGTCGACCTGTTCATCGGCGCAGAGAGCCGCGCCCATAGCAACATAGTAGAGCGAATTTTCGGGGCATATACCTGTAACACCGAGGGTGAGATCGAAGCTTTTCCTCAGTTCGGGCAGGAAGGTGAGCGGGCCGCCGAGATAAACTACATTGCCGGTTATCGGTCTGCCCTGAGCAAGTCCTCCGACTGTCTGATTGACGACCGAATAAAAGATGGAAGAAGCGATATCGGCGTGATCGGCGCCCTGGTTGAGCAGCGGCTGTATATCAGACTTGGCAAAAACGCCGCAGCGCGAAGCAACGGTATACTGTCGCTTGGCCTTTTCGGCGAGCGAATTCATATTTTCGGCGGTGGTATCGAGCAGGGTTGCCATTTGGTCGATAAAAGCGCCGGTTCCTCCGGCGCAGGAGCCATTCATTCTGACTTCAAGGCCGCCGGTCAGGAAAAGTATTTTGGCATCCTCACCGCCAAGCTCAATGGCAGCATCGGTATGAGGAAGAAACTCTCTTAACGCTACTCTGGTGGCAAAAACCTCCTGAACGAAGGGGATGCCGCAGCTCTCGGCGAGGCCCATTCCGGCGGAACCGGATATGGCGATAGTGGCCTTTGAGTTTTTGGCGAAGCGGCAGCAGACAAATTCTATAAGCTGCTGCGTTTTTTGTGTGATCTGAGAGAAATGTCGCTCATAAGAGCTGTGTATGAGATCGTTGTTTTCATCAAGAACGGCACATTTAATAGTTGTCGAACCGATATCTATTCCAATTTTCAAATTCTTCACCTCTGGGAAGCCTTGCATTTTTTATCTTTAAATAATAGTTGTATCAGTCCGCATATATGCCAGCGAAAAAGTCAAAAAAAGCACATTTTCAGATGATGTTATACATAAAAAGCCAAAAGTGGACAAAATACTTCGAAATTATTGTATCACACAAAAAATGGCTTGGGTCGAATGTTAACATTGCGCTAAGAAAATTCGACGGGTTGACTATCAAAGATTCAACAGAGATAGAAGGTTATGACAATTTTTGCCTCGATGCGTTAAGAAAATTAACGCTAACTTAACGTGTTGATAACGATTGGCAGGAAATGAAGCTGATGCAGCTGCGATGAAGCGAAAAATTCATTTTGATTGTCAAAATGACGAATCTTTTTAACTTCAAAAGAAAAAAGAGAAAAACAGAAATAAAAATCAAATTTTCGAATAATTATTTTAAAACGACGTTTTGAATTTTTGGATAATAATAAATTCATATTTTGGCTAAAAACAACATAAATCAGAGGAAAAATGAAGGAAACACAGCTTTAAAATACATTAACTTTTGGGTGGTAATACTCTGAATCGATAATATAAAAAGATGCCGTAATGAAAAAATATGGAAAATAAGTGAATAATATTAAAATGAAACTTTTGATTCAATTTATTCCGGATGTAAAAATGCGGTGAAAATGCCGTTTGTGAAAAGTTAGTGAATGAGGATTGGCGACTTCGACAAAAAAATACATGAATAAATATTCTTGTTGGTAGGAAAACACAAAAAACTTGCTAATTGATACATCTTGTGCTATACTTAGCACGTGATAGAGAATGATTTATCTGCAGAATATGCGATAAATGATTTGTGTCATTATGTAATTTGAAATGGAGGAAAAACAATGAAAAAGTATTTGGCTTTAGTACTGGCTGTTGCTATGGTACTCGCTCTCGCAGCTTGCGGCGGATCTTCTGCTCCCGCGGCTTCCGGCGGTGCAGCTGCTCCTGCAGGCAAGGTTAAGATCACTCTCGCAACCGGCGGCACTTCCGGCACCTACTACGCAGTAGGCGGCGCAATGCCTTCTGTCCTCGGATCCAAGCTCAAGCTCTCTGAAATCACTGTTGAATCCACCGGCGCTTCCAAGGCTAACGTAAACCTCATCACCGACGGTGAGGCTCAGATGGCTATTCTCCAGTCCGACGTTATCTCCTACGCTCACACCGGCACCAACACCTTTAAGGAGACCGGCGTAGAAGACAATGCCCTTTGGGTTGCAGGCCTCTACAATGAGACCGTTCAGATCATTGCCAAGAAGGGCATCAACTCTGTTGCTGACCTCAAGGGCAAGACCGTTTGCATGGGCGACGTTGGCTCCGGTACCCGCATCAATGCTGAGCAGGTTCTTGCAGCTTACGGTATGACCGCTGACGACGTAAACGCAGTTTCCGGTTCTTTCCAGGATGGCGTTGACGGCATCAAGGACGGCAAGATCGACGCTGCATTCACCGTTGCGGGCGCTCCCACCACCGCTATCACCGACCTTGCTACCACCAACGAGTTCAGCATGATCTCTCTTGATGACAACGCTCTTGCTTACATCAAGGAGAACTTCCCCTTCCTCGTACAGGATAACCTCCCCGCAGGCACCTACAAGGGCATCGATCAGGAGACCAAGTGCGTAGCTGTTCAGGCTGCTCTCGTTGCTTCTGAGAAGATCTCTGAGGATGTTGTTTATGAGCTGCTCAAGGCTATGTTCGACAACAAGGCTGAGCTTGTTGGCGCACATGCTAAGTTTGAATATCTCGATGCTAAGTTTGCTTCCGCTGGTGCTTCTGTTAAGCTCCATCCCGGCGCTGAGAAGTTCTACAAGGAAGTTGGCGTTCTTTGATCTTTGAGCCGTAATGATCAGATCGCTAAGGTCTATTAAGGTCGTCGCCGCGATAATACTGTTTATTGTCGCGGCGACCCTTCTTGTAACACCACACCATTATCTCACTATCAGAAATCGAGACACCGGGGAGCTTTACAGACGTTTTCCCGTTAAAGACGGAGATCGATTTTCTGTTGAATTCAAACATTCTGTAAATCTAAGCCCGGTAATTGACGTTTACGAGATCGAAGATGGAAACATCTATGTTGAAGAAACTATTTATTACCACTTCGGCGCCGGGGTCCAGACTGAGCTGAATGCAGGGGAGACCCTTACCTACGGCGATGACGGTTCAATGATCGTCGGAAATATACATCAAAAGCGCAATAATGTGGGCTATATAGTCGGCACCGTTTGGGACCATATGCTCACAATAGATGGGCAGAAAATTAATTTGCGCGAATTGTGCGGAAGGAATACACCCATCCGCTTCAATTATGAGTTTTGTATCCTTTAGCGACCCCCACTAATTTTAAAGGGAGGAATCGAGAGTGTCTGAAACTACTAAGGTCAACACCAGCCCGGAAGTTGAGGTTGGTTCCGCAGCGGACGTTGACGCGATAATGAAGAAATTCGACCGCGAATCCAACGTTCGTATTTGGGAAGGTAAACCCAAGACTATTATCAGAATCGCGCTGGCTCTATTTGCACTGTTCATGGTTTGGATGAACATGTTTGCTACCTGGGATGAGCGTTTCCGTCGTCCCCTGTTTGTTGGCATAGTGATCCTGTTTATATTTATTTTGTTCCCTGTCAAAAAAGGCATAGCCCGCGTCAACCACATCCCGGTATATGATATCGTTATCGGCCTGGCCGGCGCAGCAAGCTATTTCTATTATTGCATCAACCTTGAAAAGGTCGTTGATCTGGGCACCAGAATCAAGCCTCTTCACATTGCGCTCGGCATAATCGGTATTTTGGTTCTTGCAGAATGCTGCCGCCGTGTAGTTGGCATCCCGATACTGTGCGTTGCTTCGGTATTTGTCCTTTACGCATTTCTTGGCGCAGGCAAATCGCTCAGAGCAGTTATCTATAACCTGTTCTACACCACCACCGGCGTTATCGGTACCCCCATCGGCGTTTGCTCTACCTACATCGTTCTTTTCGTTATCTTCGGTGCATTCCTTGAAGCGACAGGCATAGCCAACTTCTTCATCGATTGCTCCAATGCCCTTGCAGGCGCTGCTACCGGCGGCCCCGCAAAGGTTGCAGTTATCTCCTCCGCACTCTGCGGCATGGTTTCCGGATCCTCTGTTGGCAATACCGTTACCACCGGTTCGGTAACTATCCCGCTCATGAAAAAGACCGGTTACCCCGGCGAGTTTGCAGGAGCGGTTGAGGCTGCTGCATCCACCGGCGGTCAGATCATGCCCCCTATCATGGGCGCTGCTGCTTTCCTTATGGCAGAAATGACCGGCAACCCCTACTCCTACATACTTGTAAGAGCTATCCTTCCCGCGGCGCTTTACTTCACGGGAATATTCCTCATGGTTCACTTTAAGGCTAAGAAGATGGGCCTCAAGGGCTTGCCCAAGGAAGAACTTCCCAAGGCAAAGGATATCCTTCCCCAGATCTATCTCATTATCCCGCTGGTCATCCTCGTTTACATGATAGTAAACGGCAAGACCATGGCTACCGCGGCGGTTTATGCAACCTTCTATACCATCACCGTTTGTATGATCAACCGCGAGCCTTCCAAGTCTAAGAAGGGCATCATTGCTCTTTCTATGCTTCCTCTGCTGGTCCTTACCTTTATCGAGGAAAAATTTGCAAACGTTTACCCCATGGGCATGAAGTTCTCCACCGTTATGATGGGCGTATACCTTCTCTTTGTTCTCTTTAACGTATTTATCAGCCCCGAAAACAAGAAGCAGATGGGAACCTTTGTTGATGCGCTTGAGAACGGCGCACGCAACTGCCTGTCCGTTGCTGCGGCATGCGGCATCGCAGGTATCATTGCGGGCGTTGTTACCATGACCGGTCTCGGACAGATCCTTATCTCCGCTATCGTAAACATCGCTCAGGGCCGTCTTATCGTTGCTCTTATCCTCACCATGCTCTGCTGCATCGTGCTTGGTATGGGCGTTCCCACTACCGCAAACTACGTTATCATGGCTACCACCTGTGCTCCAATCCTTGTAAACGGAATGGGACTTAACATCATGGCGGCTCATATGTTCGTATTCTATTTCGGTATCGTTGCAGATATCACTCCTCCCGTAGCGCTGGCTGCATATGCAGGCTCTGCTATTGCTAAGTCTCCTCCCATGAAGACCGCATTCAACGCAACCAGACTTGCTATCGCAGCGTTCATCGTTCCTTACATCTTCGCATTCAATCCTGCCATGCTGTTTATCAACACCGGCGCATTCGAAGTTGTATCGGTCGTTATATCTTCCTTCATCGGTATGTTCCTCATCGCTTCCGGCTTGATGGGTTACATGATAGCTGATCTCAATGTTATTTACAGAATAGTTGCTGTAGTAGGCGGACTTGGACTGGTAATCCCCGGCACCGTTACCGACCTTATCGGTCTCGGTGTTCTTGCGGTACTTCTCCTTCTCCAGCTTGCAGCTAAGAAGAAAAATGCCGCTGCCGCTTAAATAAAGTACACTAACAAAAAATCCCCCGTGCATTGCACGGGGGATTTTTACCTACCGGGAATTTTATTCTGATAAAAGATTTACGAGTGCATTTCCTATGGCAACAGACATATTGTAGATCCCGTCCTTGCTGCAAAGGTCATCGTAATCTATGGGGTTGGTCATGTAGCCCATTTCAACCAGCACAGAGGGTGCGAGCGAGTTGAGAGCCACTCTGAAGCCGTATGGCTTTACAAAGCGGGAATCTCTGCCGGTCTGTTCGGTGATAGAACTAAGGAGGCTTTCAGCAAGCGGCTTGGCGATGCTTTCGTAATAATACACCTCAACGCCCTTGGCGTTGGTTCCGTTGGCGTTTGCGGCGGTGGCATTGCAGTGAAGCGAAATGAATACGTCGGCGCGTGTATCGATGGCCGGCTGCATACGTTCGTTGAATTTATTGTTTGAATCGAGTGTTTCGGGCAGATGAACGGTGGCGCCCATAGCTTCAAGCTGCTTTTTGACCGCCAACGCGGTGGCACGATTTATCTGAGCTTCGGTGGGGCCGGTGAGCTGGGCTATGCCGAGCGCGCCGGGGTCGCTGCTGCCGTGACCGGAATCGAGCGCTACTACGATGCCCTCGAGGGGAAGCTCGGGATCGCCGGTAAGAGAAGGCTTATACTGGCATATCAGAGAGATATTGCCGTTATCATACTGTATGGCGTGTCCCCAAAAATCTGCTTCGGGCGCAAATTCGAGCTTCAGAGTAGTGGAGCCGTCGATGTTGGGGGTGACAGCCGCCGAGGAGAAAAGGCTGCTGTGTTCGGTGGAGAAGTTGCCCAAACCGCCGGTGTTGAACATGGTGAGATTGAGCGCATCCTCGGTCAGCCAGCTGTGTACAAAGGCGTTTTCGGTACCGCAGAAGGTATATATTTCAGCGTCCTCCTCCTGCGTGAAGGTTATGCTGTTTATAACGTTGAGATAACCGGGTTTGCCCAACAGCACGTTGAAGTTGGCTTTGCTTATCCATCCGCCCATTGCGAGCTGATAATAATTGCCCTGCGATGCGACTACACGTTCTTTTGCACCCAGCTTTGCGGTGGAGATGTAGTTCCCGCCGGGGGTCTCCATAACAGCGGCGGAGACCTGAGTACATTCAACTACAAGATCGTTGCCTTCACCAACGGTTATAAGCTCGCCGACAGACTGCTTGGTCACGGTTTTGCCGTTATAGGTCATGGTGTAGGTAACAGGACCAAGGCTTACTGTGCCGTCGGCGTCAGGCATGGTGTACTCCCCTCGGAAGGTAGCCGGAACGCCTGCCACAGCGGTGGCGGAAGCCTGCTTGAGTTCAACGGTGCGGCTCTTTATCTGAGCCGTTACAACTGCGCCGGAGGGAGCGGTGCAGGTGATATCGATCTTATTGCCGTAAAAATCCGCCGAATTTGAAGTGGGGAACATGTTACTGATGGTATCGGTGACAGTCGCAGTCGAAGCGGTATCGGAACGGGTTATATAAAACTCGACCATATCGTTGCCGTTCGAAAATCTTACAAGATTGTTTCCGTAAGCCAGCTCAACGTATACCCCGAAGCTGCCGTATTTTCCGCGGTTGGTTATCTCATAGTTGGCAAGATAAAGCGGCTCATTCGGATCGCTGGTGCCCATTATGTAATAATATCGGGAAGATGTCGTGACATCCTCGGCGGGCTTTGTGATGGTCAGCTTTTGAGGAACAGAGAGGTCAACGTGATCGGTGATGTATTCGAAATTGCCTTGGTCAGCTAATGAAACGGCGGAGGACGAAAAAACAAAAGTCACCGCAGTCATAAGCGACAAAAGGCGTTTAAAGGTCGTTTTCATTTACAAACCTCCTTTTTTAAGATCGTTTATCTACTTATGATTATAGTGACTTTTATGAAATTTTTTATTGCGTAATGTGAAAATAAAAGGAAATCATTTTTTGGAAAGATTGTTAAAAACCACCACGCCGATAATAGGCACAATAGCTGTCAGAACAGAAAGCGGTGTTGCCTGAGAATAAAAGAGATTTCCTACCCCGAAAAAGGTCAAAACGCTGCAAAAAAGTGCCAGTAACTTATAAAAACCAACTTGCATAATGATCTCCTTTTGCCGCAGGGCGGCAGTTTAATAATATGATATAATTGTCCATCAAAAGCCGGTTGCCCCGTAAGGGGCGAGGCGTTGGACATCGTGTGATATAATAGCTGTTTTGCAGCTATTATATCGTGAGCGCAGAGCGCGAATGATATAATTGTCCATCAAAAGCCGGTTGCCCCGTAAGGGGCGAGGCGTTGGACATCGTGTGATATAATAGCTGTTTTGCAGCTATTATATCGTGAGCGCAGAGCGCGAATGATATAATTGTCCATCAAAAGCCGGTTGCCCCGTAAGGGGCGAGGCGTTGGACATAATGTGATATAATAGCTGTTTTGCAGCTATTATATCACAATTTGTATTATAGGCAAATCAAAACGCGCCCGGCGAAATCCGGAACGCGTTTTGGTCGTTATGCGATAATTGTTATTTTACACAGGCGGCGCCGGCTTCCATGGCCTTGAGGTTGAGCGATATCAGCTTCTCTTTGGGACCGTGGAAGATATGCTTGAGCATATCGTGAACAGTCTCGAATTTAAGCGCCCTGGTGGCTTCAAGGTAAGCGCCGAGCATAGCCATATTTGCTACCTTGGGATTGCCTATCTCATTTGCGATCTCGATGCAGGGGATGTAATAGGCCTTGATGTCCCCGCGGGAGGGCTTGATGTCAACAATGGAACTGTTGATGAGGATGATACCGTCAGGGATGACTGCCTTTTCAAACTTGGTCAGTGATGGGGAATTCATAGCGATAAGCTCGGTCGGGTTTACCACAACGGGGGAGCCTACCGGCTTTTTGGACATCACGACACTGCAGTTAGCGGTACCGCCGCGCATCTCGGGGCCGTAGGAGGGGAGCCAGGATACATACAAGCCTTCGGCAAGACCTGCTTCTATCATGGTTTTGCCTATCGACATAACTCCCTGACCGCCAAATCCGGAAATTATTACCTCTCTCGTCATTTTGAAGCCACCTCCCTGATGTCCTTATAAACGCCGAGCGGATATATCGGCAGCATATTTTCTTCCAGCCACTTGAGTGCCTCAACGGGAGTTTTGCCCCAGTTGGTCGGGCAGGTAGCCACCACCTCGATAAAGGTGAAGCCTGCCTTCTGCATCTGAAGCTCAAAGGCGGTCTTGATGGCCTTTTTAGCCTTGTTTATATTGGGTATGTTGTTTACGGTGACTCTTTCAACATATGCCGCTCCGTCGATGGTGGACATCATTTCGCACATATGGACCGGAGAGCCGCAGTGATCTTTGTCGCGTCCAAGCGGAGCGGTGGCAGCCTTTTGACCGATGAGTGTGGTGGGAGCCATCTGGCCGCCGGTCATGCCGTAGATGGCGTTATTGATGAATATAGTAGTGAATTTTTCGCCTCTGGCGGCGGCGTGAATTATCTCACCCATGCCGATGGCGGCGAGGTCGCCGTCGCCCTGATAGGTGAAAACGGCGGCTTCAGGATGCACTCGCTTGATGCCGGTGGCAACGGCGGGGGCGCGTCCGTGAGAAGCCTCCTGCATATCGCAGGAGAAGTAATCGTATGCGAAAACCGAGCAGCCGACGGGGGATACGCCGATGGCGTTATCCAAAAGACCCAGCTCAACCAGCGCTTCGGCTACAAGCTTATGAACTATTCCGTGACTGCATCCGGGGCAGTAATGGAATTCCTTATCGGTCAGACCTTTGGATTTTGCGTATACTACTGCCATAATGCTCACCTCCCGAGAGCTGCTTTTGCAGCGGCAGCAATTTCAAACTGTGTGGGGATAACACCGCCGGCCTTTCCGAAGAAGGATACCGGCTTTTTATCGAGAGCTGCATATTTTACGTCTTCTATCATCTGACCAAGGCTCATCTCGACACAGAGAACAGCCTTGACGTTGGGACGCATGATAGCTTCACGCAGCTCCATCATCGGGAAGGGCCAAAGCGTTATGGGGCGGAAAAGGCCCGCTTTGATGCCCTGAGCTTTAAGGATATCGGCAGCGCTCAAGGATATTCTTGCGGGAGTTCCGTAAGCAACGATGAGTACCTCGGCCTCATCGATACCGACCTCTTCCCACCGCTTTTCGGATAGCTCTATTGCCTTCCACTTTTTCTCAAGGTTCATGTTGTGTTTCTCGCAGTCTGCCGCGTCGATAAACAGCGAGTTGACGATGTTGTGAGCTCTATTGCCTTTGGTGCCGGTGGTTGCCCAATCCTTGGGCGGAAGCTCCAAAGCCTTGTGTTCCTTCCACTCAATGGGCTCCATCATCTGACCGATCATGCCATCGGCAAGAACCATAACGGGATTACGGTATTTATCAGCGAGGTCAAATGCCTCCTGAGTGAGGTCTACCGCCTCCTGAATGGTGTTGGGTGCGAGGGTAATGGTGCGATAGTCGCCGTTGCCGCCGCCGCGTGTAGCCTGAAAATAGTCGCTCTGAGCGGGCTGTATAGAGCCGAGACCGGGACCTCCGCGCATTACATTGACGATGACCGCTGGCAGTTGGGCGCCGACCATGTATGTAATGCCTTCCTGCTTGAGGCTGATGCCGGGCGAAGAGGAGGAGGTCATAACTCGTGCGCCTGCTCCTGCCGCGCCGTAAACCATGTTGATGGCGGCAAGCTCGCTTTCGCTCTGCAGGAAGCATCCGCCCACCTGAGGCAGACGCATCGACATATATTCAGGTATCTCGTTCTGAGGAGTTATCGGATATCCGAAGAAAAATCTGCAGCCTGCTCTGACTGCCGCTTCGGCAATAGCCTCGTTGCCTTTCCATAATTCCATTGCCATAACTGGTCTACCTCCTTACTCAGATCCTTTCAACGGTGATAACCGAATCAGGACAAATTTTAGCGCAGCTTGCGCAAGCGATACAGAGCGATTCATCGGTAACGGTTGCAGGATGATAACCCTTTCCGTTAGTGGCGGAAGTATCGAGTATAACGATATTGCGCGGACAAACCGTTGTGCAGAGCTCGCATCCTTTGCAGCGCTCTCGTGCAAAAGTGATTTTTGCAGCCATAACAAATACCTCCCTAAAGCTTTTTATATAAATTTATATTTCCCATGGTTTTTTCATACGTATATCTACCGGAAAAAGTGGCTCGGGCAGATTTTCCTTTTCCAGTTCACCCAAAAGAGACTGAGGGACGGTGCTGCATATCAGCGGCAGAGTGGTCATTTCGCTCAAATCGTGAGCTGTTTTGCTGCCCTTCACGACTTCATCTGCGGTGGTGAATGAACAAAGGTGGGTATTGTTGACTATACCTGTGAACTTGAGCCGACTGGAGCCCTCTATCATGGCGATATATTCCAACGCCTTTTGAGCGTCGGAAGTTTGGGGGCGGTTGGCATTTAAAACCAGCAACATATCATAGCCCTTGATGTTCAGCCTGGGCATAAACTGTGAGAGGACCTTGGCTCCCGCGCCGTCTCCTCCGACGTCAAGTATCGCTCTGCTGCCGTTGGACGCGAATATCTTGTTTATCTCGGCGGGCAGCGCAGGGACGTCAGCGATGCGGCATTGCGCAGATGGAGCGATGAATTCAACTCCGGCTTCGATGAGCTGTTGCTCCTGTTCACGGGAGCAGAAATAGGGGTTGACGATATCGAGGTCGAGCAGCATTACCTTTTCGCCTTTCTTTGCCTGATAAAAAGCGAGATTTACCGCAAATTCGGTTTTTCCGCTGCCGTAATGACCTGCTATTATCGTTATGTCAGATAAACGTGAAAACAAGGCGTGCCACTCCTTTCGTATATAGTTGTCTGATGTCATAATAATATTTTATGGCGTATATGTCAATGACTTTTGCACAAAAACCACATATTGGTTAAACTATGAACGGATAAATTATGCAAAAAGCAAAAAGAGATATTGACACATATGCTAAATAGGTATAAAATTTATACAAGTTGATTTTGCGTTGCAGCGATATAAGGAGAGGAAAGTTATGAAGATTAAGGCCAGCCTTTCGGAAAGGACCGCCGAGGCGATATATGAGCAGATAGCCGAGCAGAAAAGATACGCTCCCGGTGACCGTATGCCGAGCGAAAACGAGCTGGCACATGAGTTTGGGGTGAGCAGGACTACGCTGAGAGAAGCAATACGCTCGCTGGTGACACACGGCGTGCTGGAGGTGGTCCACGGAAAGGGCACCTTTGTTTCCAGAGATGTAAAAAGCTATCGGGATATTCAGTTTGGAGATATCGGTATGCTGAGGATGAAGCTTATAGATATTTTTGAGCTCAGAAAGATAATCGAGACCGAGGCCATCGCGATGGCTTGCGAGCGCGCAAGCGATGATGAGATAGCCGCCATCATCGACGCAGGGCAAAAGGTAGCGGCGCTGGTCGACAATATAGAGGAGCGAAACCATGCCGATTCTCAGATGCACCAGCTGATAGCTGCGGCTTCTCACAACGAGTTTTTGATAAATCTTATACCGATGATATACCGTGCAGTGTATGAAACGCTGTATCTTCTCGGAACGGTTGAGCTTTTTGCACGGAATATACTCTCTGACCATGCGCTGATACTCGAGGCGCTTGAAAATCGCGATGCGGAGATGGCACGCCATGCGATGGCGATACATATGAGCCATGCTATACAGTCGCTGAAAGCGGGAAATTATTCGGATAAGCTGGTATGAGCTAAAAAAGTTGTAATTTATGCAATAAAATAGGCTGATACCCTTTTCTAACGGCTGATTTTTTGATATAATAATCAGTGGTTTAAATGCGGGTCATCCTGCTTACAGTCAAAAAACAGATTTGAGGGATTTATATGTCTGGACATTCCAAATGGAGCACCATAAAGCGTAAAAAAGGTGCAAACGATGCTAAGCGCGCAAGCGTATTCACCAAGATAGGCCGTGAGATCGCGGTAGCTGTAAAGTCCGGCGGCGGTGATCCTGCCTCCAACTCCAAGCTGCGTGACCTTATCGCAAAGGCTAAGGCCAACAACGTTCCCAACGACAACATCGACCGTCTCATTAAAAAGTGCATTGGTGATGGCGATAAGTCCAACTATGAAGAGATGATCTATGAGGGCTACGGTCCTTGCGGCATCGCTGTCATGGTAGAGGCTCTTACCGATAACCGCAACCGCACCGCCGGCGACCTTCGCCATTATTTTGATAAGTGCGGCGGAAATCTCGGACAGAACGGCAGCGTTTCCTTTATGTTTGAGCGCAAGGGCATCATCATCATCGATAACGAAGATGGCGCCATCTCTGAGGATAAGATCTTTGAAGATGCTATGCTTGACGGCGTTCTCGATATCAAATATGAAGAGGGCGGGATCGAAATTTCCACCGAGCCTAACGACTGCTCCAATGTTCGCATCGCTCTTGAAGCGCTCGGATATGAGTTCGCATCTGCTGAGGTGGAATATGTTGCTTCCAACCTTAATAAGATCGACGATCCCGACGCTGCACTCAAGATGCAGAAGCTCATCGACCTGCTCGAGGAGAACGACGACGTTCAGAACGTGTTCCACAACTGGGATATGCCAGAGGAAGAGGACGAGGACTGATATAACGCAAAGATCCCCGGCTTTCAGCCGGGGATCTGATATTTGTAAAATAAAAATCGCGCCGAATATTCGGCGCGATTTTTTGATAGGTAATATATTAACCGAGAACGGAGAGAAGGATGCCTGCTGCGATAGCAGAACCGATAACGCCTGCAACGTTCGGGCCCATAGCGTGCATGAGCAGGAAGTTGGAGGGATTCTCCTTCTGACCCTGTACCTGAGATACGCGGGCTGCCATAGGAACTGCGGAAACGCCTGCGGAGCCGATGAGGGGGTTGATAGCATTGCCGCCCATCAGCTTGTTCATCAGCTTTGCCAGCAGAACGCCGCCTGCAGTACCGCCGCCGAATGCGCAAACGCCGAGAACCATGATGCCAAGGGTCTTAACGTTGAGGAATGCTTCAGCAGTAGCGGTGGAACCAACCGAGAGACCGAGGAAGATGGTAACGATGTTCATCAGCTCGTTCTGAGCAGTCTTGCAGATACGGTCAACAACTCCGGATTCCTTCATAAGGTTACCGAACATCAACATGCCGAGCAGCGGAACGGTAGAGGGAAGGATAAGACCAACAAGGGTGGTAACAGCGATCGGGAAGATGACCTTCTCAGCCTTGGTAACAGGGCGGAGAGAAGTCATGCTCATAACGATCTGACGCTCTTTCTTGGTGGTAAGAGCTCTCATGATGGGGGGCTGGATAACAGGAACCAGTGCCATGTAGGAGTAAGCAGCAACTGCTATCGGTCCAAGGAGGTGGTCGGCAAGCTTAGCGGTGAGGTAGAGAGCGGTAGGACCGTCTGCACCACCGATGATGCCGATAGAACCGGCTTCCTGAGCGGTATAGCCAAGCAGGCAAGCGCCGATGTAAGCGCCGAAGATACCGAGCTGAGCTGCGCCGCCGAGCAGGATGCTCTTGGGGTTAGCGATAAGGGGAGCGAAGTCGGTCATAGCGCCGATGCCCATGAAGATGAGGGGCGGATAGATGCCGAGCTTAACGCCGCGGCCAAGGTAGTAAAGAAGACCGCCGTAGTTGGTCTTCATGTAATAAAGTTCCCAAATGCCATCGGGAGAAAGACGCTGAAGAAGATGAGCACCCGACTCAACGATATAAGCGTTGTCAGCGCCAAGAGTGCTGGTAAGAACATTGGTCAGATTAAGCAATTCTTCCGAAGATAGTTTCTGAGAAAGATCGATCCCAAGACTTGCCGCGACAGGCTGGATAACGGTGGGATCGAGATATTTGAGAGTCTCGCTGGGTACGTCGGTAACGCCGCCGAGCGGGAAGTTTGCAAGGAACATACCAAAGGCGATCGGGATCATGAGCAGAGGCTCGTAGCCCTTGACGATACCAAGATACATCAGGACAAACGAGACCAGAAGCATGACCGCCTGCTGCCAGGCCAAATTATAAAAGCCTGTGTCATGTAAGAAATTTATAATAGCTTCAAGCACGTTATTACCTCAAATCTGTTGTTAACTTCGTGTTTATGATCAACCGATTACCATGAGAACTTC
This sequence comes from uncultured Oscillospiraceae bacterium, assembly GCA_964605985.1. Taxonomy (GTDB): domain Bacteria; phylum Bacillota; class Clostridia; order Oscillospirales; family Ruminococcaceae; genus Yanshouia. The sequence continues at coordinate 18,012 of CAZSEO010000001.1, forward strand.
GCCGGGCTGAACGGTAGCGCCCTGAGCTACGCGGATCTCTTTAACGGTGCCGTCGCAGGGGGAGAAGATCTCGTTTTCCATCTTCATAGCTTCGAGAATGATGATAGCCTGGCCGTTCTTAACGGTGTCGCCAACATTAACGAGGAGCTTAAAGATGTTGCCGCTCATGGGGGCGGTGATGGTGCCGGCGCCTGCGGGAGCGGGAGCAGCAGCAGCCTTGGGAGCAGCTGCGGGAGCGGGAGCAGCCTTGGGAGCAGCTACGGGAGCGGGAGCAGCAGCGCGTGCAGCAGGAGCAGCTACGGGAGCGGAACCTACTTCTTCTACTTCAACGACATAAGCCTTGCCGTTAACGGTTACATTAAACTTTTTCATATTAAGATATTCACTCCAACTTTCAAATTAATGGCATACATATATAGTCCCGATCACTGTCTGGGGTAAATATTGATGCCGGCGATTTTGTCCTTGCCTACGATGCTGGTGACAGCGGCCGTGATAACAGCCAGGGTCTCTTCCTCCTCCTGATTATAAGAGGGAGCTGCGGGAGCGGCGGGAACTGCGGGAACAGCCTTCTTGGAAAGAACCTTACTGAGAAGAACTATCATAAGGTTGATCATATAAAGAACGATCATAACGGTACCCATTCCAAGGGCAGTCAATACCAACGGATGGTCAGCACTCATTGTTTAACACCTCCTTACACCGGAAAATCACAAAGCTTTGCGCAGCGCGTGATCTAAGCTTTTGGAAAGTGAAGATAACGCATTACACGAAAATTCACGATCCCGGCTTGATAACAGCGACTGCCAAACCGCATCGCGGCTTGATAGCAGTAAGAATATCTACTACGGCGTAAATGGCATAAAAACGCACATTACACACCTTAATAATTTTAAACGGAAACGCAAAAAAAGTCCATACTTATTTAAATATCTTTTTACATTCATTATTGTGAACAAACATCGACGCAAACAAAAAAAGATTTTAGCGAATATTGCAGATAGAATTTCACACTTTCCTAACGGACGAATCAAAAATTGCAAAAATTGCTTCAAAAAATCGAAAGCGATTTCAAAATGTGAAATAACGAGCGCGATTCCCGCTAAAATCCAGACAATAATGAGAAAGGGTTCCCGAAAACGGGAACCCCGGTTTTGTGCATATCATTTTGTACTGTCGCCAAGACCGTTGGCGAGATCGTGGTAATCTTCTATCTCATGTTCCTGTAAAATACTGAGGAAAAGCTCGCGGGGAAGGGCGATGTTGACTAATATTGAAATAACCACGCCGACACCGGTATCAAACATACGGTTGAGCGCATAAGAAATATACTGATTCTCGGGGGTGTTGAGCATCACTATATAAAAAACGACCGAGCCGGAGGGGATAGCACCGTTGACATGGAATATCTGGCTGATAACGATCATCACTATTATGCCCACAAAAAGGAACAGCGATTCAGAGATCAGCTCAGACTTGGGAAAAAGCGGAGGGAACTGGTTATACAGATAAAAGAACAGCATACCTGTAAAGCCGCCTATCATAGTGCCCCAAAGACGGTTGCCGCCCGTTTCGATAGAGGTGGAAAGATTGGTGTTCATGGCAAACACCGCCGCAATGCAGGCAAAGGTGGGATTACGGTCAATAAAGGCGTAGATAAATGCGCATAACGTTGCCGCAATGGCGGTTTTAAGGTTTCTGAGCCCTATTTTCGGAATGGAAAATCTTAAAAGGCGTTTTATAGGCATGCTGTCGCTCCTTTGCGCGATAGAGATAAAAATTAACGGGATACAAACGGAAAATTAACGATATTATAGCACACAAAGCGACTTAATTCTACATTATAAATATATTTTTGGATCATTGTGACGAAATAATGAATTTTGAAGAAAAATATATCAATATTAGCCTGATTTATTGACTAATTTGCTCTAATTTGCTATTCTAATGATGAATATTTTTTGAAAATCTTCTAATCTATGCAGGATTTTCAGATAATTTTCGCACATTGATCAATGAGGACGGTTGATCTGTGTGAGATAATTGATTATTGGTTGAGGAGACCGGATCAATATATAGGAGGGATTCACAATGAAAAAAACATTAGCATTCGTTTTAGCGGTCATGATGATAGCTGCATCTACATTTACCGTTTTGGCAGCCGATGCTGTTGCTACATACCCGGTTGACGGCGTATCGGATGACGGCTATCTTGAAGACGATGACGGCGGCGTCGATCTTACCGATCCGGTAGATATGGTGCCCTACGGCGAGACCGTTTATTTTCCGCTGTTGAATGGAAATACAAGCTCTACATATGATACCGCAGCAGTTACAAGCATTACCAATTATTATAATGCTTTTGATACTGCGCGCGGTGGAATCAGTGAAAATGCTATAAATGCTGCTATCAATGGTGATACCAGTTATTATACAAGTTCAAGCATTAACACCGAATTAAAAAATAAGGTTGAGGCAGCAAAGGCCATAAGCAACATAGACACAACTACCAGTAATTTCGAACTGGTAAACAGTGCGTCGGTTTCTGATAACGATGTATATAATGGCGGCGGTGTACTTAATGGTTTAACCAGAAGTGCTATTGTCGATTTGGCTTCAACCAGTTCAAGCGCTTACGAAAAGACTGAGATTAAGGTTACTAAAGCAGATCTTAAGAGCTTTGTTGAAGAGGCAAAGGGTATCGATTTTGTTGAGGACTTTAATAACAGTGGCTTATGCACAAAGAGTGGATCGTTTAAAGGATTTACAAAGTCACAGGTAGAAGGATATCTCAACACTCCGGAAAGCGAATACCAAGAAGAGGTTACGGTTACTACTGACGAGTCTCTTAAAAAGCAGGTAGAAGCTGCAAAAAATATTAATAACTTGAGTTCTACTACTGCAAACTTTACGCTTAAAGGAAGCGTTGCAGTCTCTGGAAATGATGAATACACCGGAACCGGTGTGCTCAAGGGACTGACTCGTTCTGATATAAAAGAACTTCAAAGCAAGACCGCGAGTGACTGGACAGATTCTTCCGATAACTCGACAAAGAAAACAGAGTATAATAACGCTGTTTCACTTATTTCTAAATCTGCATTTACCAACTGGAAGAGTCAGGTGAACAGCTTTAACAGTAAGTACGGAACCAGTTATGATATTTTCACTGCTCTCAGTTCCTTCGCCGGTACTATCAAGAGCAAAACCACTACCTCCGGCTTCAAATATGTCTACGAGAAGGCGGCAGCAGGCAACATGAAGGTCTCTGCCAAGTGGGAAGAGGGCAAGAGCTATGTTGACAGCGTATCGGTAGTAAGAAAGAAAATATCTTCTGACAGTTATGATATCGCCGGCGCAAGCAGCGACAGCAGTAAAAGATACCTCTACTTCCTCGCTATCGAGATCGACAGCTCTTCCAGCACCTCCTCCAATGATCTGTTTGGTGAGATCACCCTCAAGCAGAACGGCAGCAGCAGTTATGCAGAGGTTGATTCTTTTACCTTCGATGTAAACCTTGAGCTGGGTTATGATACCGCGGCGAGCCGCAATACCGACGGCGAGATCCCGACCAAGGCCACCACCTTCCGTGAAGGCTACGGCTTTGAGGCTGACAGCGAATTTGAGTTCACCTTTGAGGCGGACGGCGACAGCTTCTTTATCGTCAACACCAACGGTCAGGGCAGAATAGTTCTCGCCCTTGATACCGATTATGACGATGATATCGGCGATGAATATCCCGATGCCGACCTCTATTTCTTCAACGGCAACTACGCTACCTTTAACCGTGTGGGCGAGCTTTACCTTGCCAACGAGGATGACAGCCTCTACGTTTACTCCATTGATGAGGATGGAGACCTGACCAAGGTCAGCGCTGATTACGATGACAGCGAAGAAGCATATGTTATCAAGACCAGAACACTGGGCAGATATGTGCTTTCCAGTGAAAAGCTCTCTACTACCAGCAAATCGAGCAGCAGCTCCAGCTCCAGTTCCGGCAGCAGTAGCGGCAGCAGCGGAACTGTTTCCACCGTTACTCCGGTAACGCCTGTTCCTTCTTATCCCACTTATACTACTCCCGTATCGAGCTATACTCCCCCGGCATCCAGCTCCACTCCTCCCGCTTCTTCTTCTGAGGCCGAAGAGCCCGAAGAACCCGAGGAGGAAGAAGAGCTCGAGGAGGAAGAGGAAGAACCCGAGGAGCTTGAGGAAGAGGAAGAGGTCATCGACGTTGTAGTTGATGACGAGGAGAACGAAGGTCCCGAAAAGAAGAAGGGTCTCTCCGGTCTTGCATGGGGACTTATCATCGCAGGTCTTGCGGCAGTTCCCGTAGCTATCGGCGTGGTTTACTTCATTCAGAACCGTCCTTCCAAGCGCGAATTCTTTGAGGACGACTATGATGATGAAGACGATGAGTAATCGTTAAAACTGTTTAAAATACGCCCCATTTGCCAATAAATAAGCAGATGGGGCGTATCTTCACTTTAGCCTCAAATCAAAAGGAGCAGGTTTCAAAATGGCGAATAAATGCAATCTTATCTTAAAGCAGGTACAGCGTGTTATCGTCGGCAAGGACGAGGTAGTTTCCCGCGTGCTTATGTCCATACTCTCGGGCGGTCATATCCTTATGGAGGACGTTCCCGGAACCGGAAAGACCACGCTTGCGCTTGCCTTTTCCAAAACGCTGGGAATGGATTTTAAGCGAATTCAGTTTACCTCTGATACCATGCCCTCTGACGTTATCGGTTTTTCGGTATACGACAAGAGCGGCAGCGCGCTCAGCTATAAGCCCGGTGCAGCCATGACTAACCTTCTGCTTGCCGATGAGATAAACAGGACCTCCAGCAAGACCCAGTCGGCGCTGCTTGAGGTAATGGAGGAAGGGCAGATAACGGTAGACGGCATCACCCACCCGGTGCCGCAGCCCTTTATAGTTATCGCTACACAAAACCCTGTCGGAACGGCGGGCACCCAGGTGCTGCCGCACGCTCAGCTTGACCGCTTTATGGTGCGCCTTAAAATGGGATATCCCGATTTTGCCAGCCAGGTCAACATTCTGAAAGACCGCCAGACCGCCAACCCGCTCGACGGTATATCTTCAGTTGTCACCATAAACGAGCTGCTGCTCATGAAGCAGCAGGTGGCAAATATCCATATCGCTGATTCCATCTATGAATACATCACACGTCTTGCACAGGCTACCCGTGAAAACCCCATGATACAGCTTGGCATCTCGCCCCGCGGCGCGCTGGCTGTCTGCCGCATGGCAAAGGCGTTTGCTTATGTTAACGGCAGAGAGTATGTTGTTCCCGACGATATCGCCGCTGTATTTGCGGATGTGAGCGCTCACCGACTTCTTCTCAGCCCCAAGGCGAGACTGGCAAATCAGACGGCAGAGGATATCCTTGCTGAAGTTCTCAAGGAAGTAAAGATGCCGGTGACCGGTGAATCTTCGCTTATCGCGGTGAAAGGAAAGCATAAATGATCGCTTTTATCTGGGGAGTGTGGGCATTGTCGCTCGCGCTGACGGCTGTTTTCGGTCAGACAGCGGCGCTTAGATATCTTATAGCGCTGCTGCCCTTTTGTGTTGCCGCTTCTTCGGCGGCAACCTTTTTCGCGTCCGGAAAAATAACCTTTTCGGTTGCGATAAAGGAAAGCGGCACCAAGCACCAGGGCGTTAAGGGCGAGCTTACGGTCAAAAATGAGGGATGGCTGCCGCTGGTGCAGCTGAGATGCTTGCTCAATATACAAAATCTGCTCACAGGCGAAAGCTATGAGCAGCCTGCTGTTTTTTCGGTAAAGCCCAAGGATGGAAGAAGATTCACCTTTACCATAAATTCGCGCCACTGCGGTCATCTGCGTATCTCCTTTAAAAAGGTCACCGCGCTGGATTATTTCGGTCTGACAAGGTTTAATATTAAATTTTCCAAGAGCTATGACGCCATCGTTTCTCCCGAAGGGTTTGAGATAAATGTCATACCGTCGGCGGAATATTACAATCCCGAGGAAAGCGATGAGTATGTTCCGAACAAGGCGGGCAGCGACGTCAGCGAGGTGCATCAGATAAGGACCTATCGCCCCGGTGACAGCCTAAGACAGATACACTGGAAGCTTACCGCCAAAAATGACGAGCTTACCGTAAAAGAGGCGGCAGAGCCGTTGAAATATTCGATGCTGCTGTTTTTGGATCTCTCCTGCCCCGACGGGGTAAAAAGATCGCCCGCATGCTTTGACGCGCTGGCAGAAACGGCGGTCTCGCTCTCGCAGGGCCTGCTCGACGCCGGCATAGCGCATATGCTGGTATGGCGCCAGAGCAACGGTGAGACAGATAATAAAACCATCAAGGATGCCGATGACCTTGCCGAGGCACTGCCCGAGATGCTGGCAGGTCAGGAAGAGCAGCTTTCGGAAAAAGAGGAGCGCCGCGCAAATCTTTTCGAGGGTATAAACGTATCCAATCTGATATGGCTTTGCTATAACGCGCCGGAACTTTATTTTGACACCAACGCACATGTAACGGCTGTCTGCTGCACCAAAAAAGGCGCGGCAAGAAAAGAGAACGGCGTTGCCGATGTGGTATGGCTTACGCCAAAGACTTACACCAAGGATATTGCTGATATCATAATCTGATAAACACTATTCTTTTTAAAGTGAGGTGAGATCCGCTTGAAGCTTAAACGCAAGCGCCGTGCGATACGGCTCAAATTTGTTTCCAACGTCAGCGAAACCAAAAACGAAAAGCTGATAAATATACTGATAGGCATTTGGTTGGCTGCCATGCTTTTTGCAGGCTTTGGCGGATCTTTTCTGACAATGTTCTCGATACCTGCCATATGGTATCTTCCGTTTTTGACCGGCATCGCAGCCATCGCCGCGGTTTTTCTCACAGATGATTTTACAGTTAAAAAGAAACTTATAATTTCGGCCGCTGCCGCATCGGTTTTACTGATTTTGTGGCTGATGTTTTTTAAATATTTCAGAGATGGATTTTATATCGTTGTAAACAGCGTGACGGCGCTTGTGGATGTTCAAAGCTTTAAGATAGGCGCGCAATATGAGGTCGTCGTGGCGGAAGAGCTATACCCGGCCTGTACCGCGCTGTTCCTCACCCCGGTCGCGGCGTTGTTCGGTGTTCTCTGCGGATTTGTGGTGAGCCGTTCACAGCGGCTGCTGAGCACCGTAATGATAGCTGTCGCTGCTCTGACGGTGGTATTGATCTCTGCCGAGCATGCCGGTATTTGGTCTGCTCTTATATTTGCGGCAGTGCTGCTGCTTATCTGCCGTTCGCTTATCTGCGATAACGATATTGGCGGGGCAGGCGCCATAATTGCCGTAGTGTGTATCGTTTTAGCGGCGGCGTGCATTATCGGTGTCATTTTGATGGCGGTGATACCCGGCAGCTTTTCGCAAAAGCTTGAGCAAAGGCTTGGCAGCAGCCGTGATGCTGCCTATTCCGCCGCTCATGCGGTAAGATATGAGACCGATACCTATCCAATAATGCCTGAAGGCGATTTTTCCAAAATAGCTGAGGAATTTATCCTCTCCTATGAAAAAACGCTGGAAGTTACCATGAGTGAGCCGGAGTCGGTATACCTCAGGGGATATGTTGGCGAAAAATACACCGACCTTGGCTGGCGTTCTTTGGACAAAGCCGATATGGTGAAATATACCGGACTTTTTTATCAGCTTTATAAAAACGGCTTTTATCCGCAGACTCAGCTTGCCAAAATAGCCTCGATACTCGATGAAGAAGTCAGCGCCCAGCAGGCTATCGAAGTCTCGGTGGAAAATGAAGGCGCCTGTCGCGAGTTTATCTATGCGCCGTATGAGGCGTTCGGCGTTTCGCATTCGCTGCTGCCGAATGACAAAATGCTCAGCACCGGTTTTTATTCCGGCGGATTCGGTGGCCAGACAGAATATCAGTATAAGATGCTGACCAATCAGGTCGGGCGCGCCCACCAGCTTGCCAAAATGCTTGAGAAGCAGCAGGACGCACCTTCTGACAAGCTTAAAGATTACCTTGCCATGGAGGCGAAATACCGCAGCTTCGTTTATGAAAATTATACCGAAATATCGGAAGAGGACAGCAAGCTGCTCGAAAACTATATCGGAAAGTCGAGCGAGGCAGGTCAGACCCATATGCCTTATGACGATGCCAAAAACAACATTCTGTTGGTTTTGGGACGCCAGCTGGAATACGAGGAGGATATGCCCCCTTATGTTTATGATGGCGAAGTAGGATTCCTGCGTTATGTGCTGCGCAAAGAGCAGTGTGGAAATTCTCCGCATTATGCCACCGTTGCGACTATGATGTTCCGTCATTACGGAATACCCGCGCGCTATGTTGAAGGTTATGTCATAACCCCCGATGATGCCGACGCCGCAGAGGATGGCGAGATAATTCTCACCGACGGCAATGCCCATGCGTGGACCGAGTATTATCACGACGGTTTGGGATGGATCCCCTTTGAGACTGACCCGATGTTTATCGGCGTTATGGAAGGGGTAAGTGCTCCGCCGCAGTATATGCAGTCAGGCGGTGGAGGCGGCGGAGAAGAAGAGCCCCCCGATTTTGACCGCGACCGTGATCGCGATAAAGATGACGAGCTTGACGCGGATACCGTTATAAAGCTGGTCATGCCCTGGATACTGTTGCTGATAGTTATCATAACATTGTTGGCATATTGGCTCATTCGCCGAAAAAAGACACTGCGGGAGATAGACCTTGAATGCCGCGATCCCGACGGACGAAAAGCAGTGTGCGCAATGATGCTCTATATGAGAAGGCTGCTTGATCACTGCGGGATAACCGACAGTGTAGATTCCCCCAAGGGGCTTATCATTGCGGTCGGCAAGGAATGGGGCGAAGAATGGCAGCATGATTTTGCAGCTTCGATGGTGATATTTATGAAGGCTTCCTTTGGCAAGCTCAAAATAGATGACAGTGAATGGGAACAGGTCGCCAAAACAGCAAAAAAAATGGTCGAAAAGGTTGACAGCCTGCAAAACCACCGCGGAAGATTTAAAGCAAAGTTCATCAAGTTCCTATACTGATGAGATGAAAAGCGGATCCCCGAAGATATCGGGGGTCCGCTTTTATCCGGGCCCTGTTAAGGATGTCGAGTCTAAAGGACCAAGGAGGAAACTTTTCAAAATTTCTCATTCGCGGAAGGTGAGGGCAGAATATCTGCCCGAGGATGCAAGGCTGCTGATATTGTTGATGCAAAATATGCTTTAAATTCTTACAAAATTTGCATTTTGAGTAAATTGCTAATATAATCAATTACAGATTACTATTTAGGAGAGTGACATCAGTGAGTAAAGAAGCTAACAAATTTGGTCTGCGCATAAAGTGGTTGGGATGCGCCTGCTTTGAGATAGATTTCGGCGGTCTTACCGTTGTAAATGATCCCTGGATCACAGATAATCCCACTAACGGTTTTAACTGGGAAGCGGTTGAAAAGTGTGATATCATCACACTGACTCATTCGCATCATGACCATATCCGTGATATACCGGTGCTGTTGAAAAAGTATAGATCCAAGCTAATGTGCGGTGAATTGACTGCTATACCGATGCTTAAATATACAGATATTTGCCCTATGGATCTGTATCCTCTTGCGCCCAATGTAGAGCTTGATTTTGATACGGTTAAGATAAAGACTCTTTATGGAACTCATACCCGCCTTGGCGAATCGATGAGCGCAGTTAAAGAAAGATTGTTGAACAGAGATTTTATCAGAAACGATCCGTTGATGCAGGAGCTTAATTTTATAGGCAGCATTGAATACCGTAACTACCTTTACACTATGCCGGACGGTACCAAGATCCTGCTTTGGGGCAACGAATTGCTGCCTGAGCAGCGTAATATCCTCAGAGAGATAAAGCCTGATATAGCGATACTTCAGATGTCCAAAAATACTGCCAAGGATACCGCTGATATCTGCATGGAAATGGGCAGCAGGGTAGTTATTGCTCATCACTTTGATTATCCCAGTGATAATACGAAACTTGCAGTCTCTCTTAAAAATGAAATGGCCAAGCGCGCACCCGAAGTTAACTGTATAGTACCTGAATGTGACAAATGGATGGAACTGTAAGCGGTTAAAAAGCGGCATAAAAAATCCTGCTATCATTTTTCGATAGCAGGATTTTTTAGCGTAGATCATCAGAATTTAAGTCCAAACAGTGAAAGCAGTTCCTCGGGAGAATCTATTACCATATCTGCGCCTGCCTCGATAAGCTCGCCGCGGTCTCTGAATCCCCAGCTGCAGGAAAGGGAAAAAAGGCCGGCGTTCTTTGCGGTGAATACATCAACATTGGAATCGCCAATGTAAACAGTACGTGCCTTTTCGCTGCCGAGAGCGGTGAGAGCCTTGAGCGTTCCGGTCGGGTCAGGCTTTTCGGGAGTATTTTCATCGGCCCCGATAGAGGTGCTGATATACTGCCCGAAATAGTCCTCTATAAGCGGCACAACGGCGAAATGGGGCTTGTTTGACACCACGGCCATCTTTATGCCATGCTGTTTTAAAAGCGCCAAAACGTCATTTATGCCGTTGTAGGGAGCGGTCTTGTTTTTCATGTTCTGGGCGTATATCTCGCCGAACGCCGCAAGAACGCTTTTTACCGTCTGCTCATCTTCGACAGGAGCTAATGCACGCCGTACCAGCATTTCAGCGCCGTTGCCAATAAAACGCCTTACTTCGGCGATGGTGTGGGTGGGATATCCGCAGCGTTCAAGTGCTGAATTTATACTGTCGGCAAGGTCGTCGAGGGTGTTTAAAAGGGTGCCATCCAGGTCAAATATAATAGTATCAAATCTGTTTTGCATTTTGCTCCTCCGAAAAGTGCGGTTCTCCGCGCAGTTCTTTTAAGATGGTGTTTATGGCAGCGGTGGAATTTAACCTGTAAGCCTCGTAGGGCCAAAAGGGACGGTAGGCTTCTGACCAGTAAACCCTGGAATAACCTTCAAAGATGCCGGAAAAATCCTTGCCTTCGTCATAGAGTCTGCACACCAGTCCACTGGATTCGGTGATGCAGCTTAGAGCTCTTTCGAGGTATATTTCGTTTTCTTGCTTGCCGCAGGGTTGTGCTGCATGGTTAAAAACGAACTGCCGCTTTCCCAACGCGCGGACTTTCTCAATGCTGTTGAGGGCATCCTGCATACCGGTGAGGAAGCAGGGCTGTACCTGACCATCGCTGCGCTTAACGCCCAGTGTTTCGGAAGGGCAGAAAAATTCATAGTCGGGAAAATCTATCGATATGGAATCCTTGGTGTGCCCGGGAGTGAAAAGCACCTGCATCACGCCGTCGTCAAAGGGAAAGGTCTGTCCATCCTCAAGCGGAAGTATATCACCCATCTCAGAGAAGAGAGGAGGCAGGCAGCCAAAGCCCTTTCCGAACAGTTTTTCGGTGCCGAGACATAGTTCCTCCATCTTTTTGACAGCCCCGGCGCGGGAAAGGACCCATATGGTATAAGGATGAGCATAGACCTTGGCATTGGGGAAAGCCCTTCTTATGTAGGGCAGTCCGGCGATATGGTCATAGTGGGAATGTGAGAGAAAGATGTTCTCAAGCCGCTTTGAGCCGAGCGCTTTTCTGATATTTTTCACCGTTTCTTCGGCACAGAAGGGCAGGGAGGCGTCAATGAGAACGGCGGAGCGGTCTCCGGTCACCAGCTGACAGCCGCCGGCGATATGAGCCGAAACAAAATCAAAGCAAAACATGGCAACATTGTCCTTTTACAAATATGATAACTAAAAAATTTTATCACGAAAAGCTTATCCTTTCAATGATCAAGTTGATGAATCGAATATCTTCCTTTAATGCATATTATCACGGAAAAATCGATTTTAATAGCTGAAATTTGAATCAAAAAACTTCTGTCCGTCAAAAAGCTGATCATAAAGCCAAAAAACACGGTTTTGAATTAAAAATCGGCTTTGCAGAGCCTAAAACAGACTATTGACGGAAAGAAAATATTGGGGTATTATCTATTAGTAAGGCATTTTTTCTTTAAAAATTTCAGGAGGGAATAATGTTATGAAGTGCTTAATTATCGATGCAGTACATGAGGCTATCGCTCAGGAACTTGGCAAGACCATGCAGGTCGACCACAAGATGCTCCCCACCCAGGACGAGCTCAAGGCCATCATCGGCGATTACGATGTACTCATCATGCGTGTTGACCCCGCTATCAACAAGGAGATCCTCGACGCAGCTAAGAACCTCAAGGTTATCGGCGTTTGCTCGGTTGGTCTCAACCACATCGACATGGATTACGCTAAGGAGAAGGGCATTCAGGTTTACAACGCACCCGGTCTCAACGGCAACGCTGTTGCAGAGCTGACCATCTCCAAGATGCTCGACCTTGCTCGCGGCACCATGGCTGCCAACACCGACGTTAAGGTCAACAAGAACTGGAACAAGTATGCTTTCGTAGGCCGTGAGCTTCGTGGCCGTACCCTCGGCGTTCTTGGCTTCGGCCGCATCGGTCAGCGCGTAGGCGAGCTTGGCCGTGCATTCAAGATGAACATCGTTGCATACGATCCCTACCTCCCCGCAGAGGTATTTGAGCAGCAGCAGGCTAAGAGCCTCTCTATCGAAGAGCTGCTCAAGGTTTCCGATTTCATCTCCATCCACATGCCCCTCACCCCCGAGACCAAGGATCTTGTTTCCGCTAAGCAGATCGCTTTCATGAAGGACGACGCTGTTGTTCTTAACATGAGCCGCGGCGGCATCGTAAATGAGGATGACGTTTACGAGGCACTCAAGAATGGCAAGCTTGGCGGCTACGGCACCGACGTTATGGTCAACGAGCTGGCAGGCGGCGGTCTTACCGAGGATGCAGGCTTTGATTCTCCTCTCTTCGGTCTTGACAACTTTATCGTATCTCCCCATATCGGCGCTCAGTCTGTTGATGCTTCCAGAGATATCGGCGCTTACATCATCGGCAAGGTCAAGGAAGCTCTCGCTATCTGATCCGGCTGCATGAATCTTTGATCGATAAAAACCCTCCGCAGTTTTCTGCGGAGGGTTTTTGTATCAAAAAAGCTCCGCGCGTATCGCCGCGCGGAGCTTTAAGCTTTTTACATAAGAATGAATTTCTGAGCGGTGTCGGAAAGGACCGAAAGGGCGGCCTTGAACTGCGGGTCGCTGGTATCCCCGACTATCTCAAGATCTACCAACAGTGCTCCGCCGGGCATCGACTGGGAGCGGATGTTGGTAATGTTGACACCTGCCACCGCGAGAGGTGAGATATAACGGGAAAGAGCACCGGGAACATCGGCGAGGATAGCCCTTACCGAAGCTCCGCCGATATCGGTGGGGATAGAGATATCCTTAGGGTAGCGCTGATACTCGTAGAGCTTATTGAGATCCATAAGTATTCCGTAAAGCAGCTGAACACCGCTTCCGGCAACGTCATCGCCTGCAAGCTCGGCAACTCTTTTTAGTATCTGTTGCTCGCGATCAGGGGCAAAAACAGGAACTTGGTTGGTTACTTTATATTCTACGACACCGTTCATAAGCTGGCGGCGCTTTATGATGAGGTCTATGATCTGGCTGTCTACGAGGTCGATCTCGGAACGCAATTCTTTGAGCTTCATATCTGCACCAACTTTATAAAAATATATTTATCACGCTATTATATTATAAAATTCAAGCAACAATATTGTCAATTGATAAAACTCACTGTAAAATCCAACCCCGGCGGCTGAAAACAAGTATTGTTGCCTATAATCTTTTGAATCGGGTTTTATATATGGTAATTAGCGATAAAGTGGGCAAGATTAAAGGGGAAATATCAGTTGGGGGTGTGCATTCTGCGCGGAAAAATATGTGAATACGCCATTGTTTATACGATGGGTGCGTTGGGATATTGTGTGTTGGAGATAGTGTGGAGAGGATACAGCCACTGGACTATGACGGTGACCGGCGGGATATGCTTTATGCTCATATATTTTACAAATCGTTTAATGCAGCAGTATTCGATATTTAAAAGAGGGGTGGTGTGTGCCATAAACATCACCTCGGTTGAACTGGCAGTGGGCTGCCTTATCAACATCATAATGGAATGGGATGTTTGGGACTATTCAGACCAGCCCTTTTCGTTTTTGGGCCAGATATGCCCGGGATTTTTTCTCCTGTGGTTTTTATTGGCGATACCGGTGATACTGCTGTCTGAAATAATGCAGAAAAGACTGTTCGGGGATGCGGCGTAAAATAAAAAGCAGTGCTTAGGCGCTGCTTTTTTGATATCCTTGATCATTTAATAATAAACAAGTATAGAGCGGACTATGAGGATACAGGTGATAAGCGCCGAATAAACTCCGCAGGTGATAAGATAGGCGATACGCTTTTTGCGCTTTTTTATCTGCAGTGATATTCCGCCGATGATAAGGCAGGTGATGACAAGCGATACCAAGTCAAACGCGATCCACGCCGTAGCAAAAGAAACATCAAAAATACTGCTTACGAAAAATCTCATCCAGTTGCCGCAGATATGTCCGAACGGAACTATCACGAGAGGGAGCATACCGGTGCTCCATCCGCTTTTTGCGCCGTAGCGGTAGGACATAAAAGCAATTACCAAAATTATAAGTATAATGGCGCTGCATTCAAAGATCATAAAAAACTTCCTTTCGGTAAAATTTTTCCGATCGGGTGATATTTATTTTATCGATTCGCCCAAAAGTTTTTCCACTGCCGCGTTATCATTGGAAACGGCAAACACAACATAATTGCCCTCAGTGACCAAAAGCGCCTTTTCAAGGCGGAATTTTTCATCGGGACGGTAGCCTTCATAGCTGGATATCTGTTCGGCTATGCGAGTTTCTACCGCCGTCCTGACATCTTTTACGGCATCTGCGCTGCATTTGAAAACTGCCAGCTCGCTCGCGGTGGCGCCGGTTCCCGAAACGTAAACGGCATATTCGGATACCTTATCCTTGGGCAGGGTGTAATAGTCAGAGAGCATCTGCTCGGGAACAGCCATAAGCTCATCGCCGAAATCCACCTTTTCAACGGCGGCAGAGGCGAATGCTGCAACATCGAGGGTGCTTTCAGATTTTCCGCCGCATCCGGCGAGACAGAACATTGCGGTGCAGAGGGCAAATATTATAATACGTTTCATCAGATATGATCTCCTTTGATATTGTTATTCAGAAACCGCATGGGTTTTAAGATAATCGAACCACTTGATATAAAGCTCGGAACCGATATGAAGACCATCGCTGGTGTATTTAGGCGGCAGCGAGCCGTTCTCGTCTTTTATTACCGAGGCAACATCCATATAGTATGCACCCTTTTGCTCTGCCAGTTCGGCAAGCAAAAGGTTAAAGCTTTCGATATCAGCGTTGGTAACGGTGTTGTGAGGATATTTTTGATGGAAAAGCTCCTCATAAACCGGCAGAACCGACTGGATATAGACGATGCACCCATCACCGACTCTTGCTCTGACCTCGTCGATTACTCTGCCATACTGCTTTATAAGCTCCTCGTGGCTGCTCATAAGGCTGTTTGCGCCGAGCATGATATAAGCCTTGTTATAGGTTTTGTCATCAAGGGCTTCAAAAATGGTCACCTTGCTGCCATCCTCAAGCTTGACAGCCTTATTGGTGAATATATTTTCAAGGCTTATGCCTACCGAGGCGAAAACATCGGTGTTCTGCATCACTTCATAAAGCTTTATGCCGACGGATATCGAATCACCGATGAAAACTGCGTCATTAAAGTATTTGCTGGTAACACGGTCATTGTTTTTGGAGGTGGAGGCGGCGGACGCCTCGGAGGAGCTTTCAGGCTTTTCCGGTTCGACTTCGGACTTGACGGGAACTTCTATCTTGGATGCGACCACCGGCACCGCTATATTATCCGATTCAAACTGTGCTATAACAGAAGGATGAAGCTCAAGCGGCTCAAGCGGTTCCGGTTTTGGGGTAGCCAGCTGCCAAACGGCAGCGGCCAGCGCTGAAAAGACGGCTGCTATACAAAGTATGATCAAAGGCATTATATAATTGCTGCCTGCTCGTTTTCTGCGAATTTTTTTATCCGACACGTTAGATCTCCTTGAATTTCGCTGATAAAATGAATAATAAACTTTAATAGAAAAATTATACTACAATTGCCGTGGTTTGAAAAGCATTATTGTGTGATAAAAGGGCGTTAAAAATGTTAAAATGAGCTGTTATACTTAAAGTAATCAACATTTTCAACATAGTTTTCAACCAAACACTTGAAAAATGGCATTAAAATCCCGTTAAGAACGGTTGTTTTCAACAATACATTGATAAAAAACATCTGTTTGCATCTGATAATATTTCAGAGCGTATAAGAATTCGGCATCTGAAACGGCTGCTTTTTCGGGCAGAAAATAATCGACCCAAAAAGATAAAAAAATTAAAAAAAAGCATTGACATTTGAAAGGTTATTTGCTAAAATAAATCTCGTCGCTTAGAGAGAGCGACAGACAACTGAAAATGCGGTAGTGCTGGAATAGGCAGACAGGCACGTTTGAGGGGCGTGTGTCGCAGACGTATGGGTTCAAGTCCCATCTACCGCACCAGGAAAACGACAGGTTTCGATAGGAGCTTGTCGTTTTTTTATTTCATTCTGTCGGTTCAGCTTCACTGTCAAACATAAGAACGGGCAAAATAAAATCCGGGTAGCATGAACTGCCCGGATTTTATTTTTTTGATGATCTTTATCTTACCATTTCATCCTGTATGCCGGTAGCGCGGTGAGCGGAAATTACCGAATTGACTTCCTCGATCGAACTGATAGACATATCGCCCGAAACGGTATTTTTGATGGCGCTCAACGCATTGCCCAAAGACATCGCATCCTCCATGCTGCCGCCCGAAAGGATACCGAAAAGAACTCCTGCGATATAAGCGTCGCCGCTTCCTACGCGGTCAATGACCTCTATATTTCTGTAGTGGGGCTCTTCGTAGAATTTACCGTCAAAATAGATCCTGGAACCGAAATTGTGTTTAGTGGGGCTTACTACCTCACGGCGTGTGGTTGCCACGACCTTACAGCCGTAGGTATCGGCATAGCCTTTCATGATTTCATCCAGCGTGCCGGTTTTTTGCATCATGCGTCGAGAGGTTTCTTCAGATATAAACAATATGTCAACCATCGGAAGAATGGTCTCGATAAGCTCTCTTGCTTCCTGTTCACTCCACAAAGCGGCACGGTAATTAACGTCAAAGCTGATGGCAACACCGTTTTCTTTCATGCGTTTGATCATTTCGAGGGCGGTTTGGCGAAGCTGATGGCCCAAAGCCAAAGAAATAGAACTGATATGGAATATGCGGGCCTTTCCGTATATATCATCCGGTATCTCTGAAAGGTCAAGGGAGCAGACAGAAGCCCCCGCTCTGTCATATACCACGGCGGATTTTCTGGGATATACGCCGCCTTCGTAATAATAAATGCCCAAACGCTTGGTATCGCTGTCATCCCACACTACATAATCGTCCGATACCGATCCGTAGCGGATGCGGCGGGAGATGAAATGTCCCATTTTATTTTTGGGAAGCTTGGTGACGATGGCAGAACGGATGCCCAGGTTAGCCGCGCCGGAAGCTACATTGAATTCTGAGCCGCCGCAGTTCTTTTCAAAAACTTCGCTCGTTGAGATTTTTTCTTTGTTGGGCGGGGATAATCTGAGCATTACCTCGCCAAAGCTGATAAGGTCAAAATCGGCTTTTTCTTTGATGAAGTTCATAGCTTTGTTTGGATATATTGAGATATATCCTGTCCTTTCTGATATATTAATGCACTAACGTGCTAAAAATCGGAAAATAACCGCATTATATCATAAAACGGTATTTATTTCAATAATCTCGTTATATATTTAACGATAGAAAATCGTAGCGGATATTTGTTCTGATTTGCTTATTTGGTGGTGAATATGCATAAATAGTCTATATTAAATTTGTTATATTTATCTTAATTTTCTCTTGAAGAATGTTCGCTGCGGTGATATGATACGGGACGTAAAAATGATCTGAAGGCTATTTCGAACAAATAGTTTTCAGGTCAATTATATTTTGAAGAGAAGGCGTATTTTTAAATGGAGATATATCTTATTTGTCTTGCTGTATCGCTTGTCGGCGGACTTATGATGTCACGACTGACCAAGCTTATCAACCTGCCTGCCGTTACCGCTTATCTTGTGGCGGGGCTTTTGCTGGGACCGTTCTGCATCGGTGCAGTTGGTCTGCCCGGCTTAGGATTCAATTCGCTCGAGCAGGTCGGCAGCTTCAGCATAGTTACTCAAACTGCGCTTGGATTTATCGCGTTCACCATCGGTAACGAGTTCAGATTGAGCCAGATCAAGGCTACCGGTGCTAAGGCGATCACGATAGGTATACTGCAGGCTGTTATTACTACCGTGCTCGTCGATATAGTGCTTATCGCGCTGCATTTCTTCTTCCCGAACATTATTTCTGTCCCCTGTGCGATAACCTTGGGTGCTATCGCTTCCGCTACTGCACCCGCCGCAACGCTGATGGTAGTGCGTCAGTATAAGGCAGACGGTCCTCTTACCCGCCTGCTGATGCTGGTCGTAGCCATTGATGACGCGGTAGGATTGCTTTTGTTTTCGGTATCCTTCGGAATTGCCACCGCCCTTGCAAACGGACAGGTGAATGTTTTGGCTGTTGTGGTAGAGCCTGTGGTGGAAATAGTTATATCGCTGCTGCTGGGCGGGCTAATGGGCTGGATACTTGACTGCGTCGAACGGTTTTTCCACTCGCGAAGCAAGCGTATGACCATCTCGGTAGCATTTGTGCTGCTGGCCGTCGGCATTTCGATGATCAAATTCCGGATCGGACCTATCCACTGCGGATTTTCACTGCTGTTGGTATGTATGATGACCGGAACGATATTCTGCAATATCTGCGATACCTCCGAAGAACTTATGGATCGCGTTGACGGCTGGACTATGCCGCTCAACATTCTGTTTTTTGTTATCTCGGGCGCTGAGCTTGATCTTGAGGTGCTGGCACAGCCTGTGACTCTGCTGGTTGGAATAATATATATCATAGCGCGCTCGGCAGGCAAATATCTGGGCTCCAACTTCAGCTGCCGCATTACCGACCAGCCCAAGCCCATCGTGGATCATCTCGGCATCACGCTGCTGCCGCAGGCGGGCGTAGCTTTGGGCATGGCGCTTACCGCAGCGCAGCTGCCGGACGGCGCGCTTACCAGGAATGTGGTGCTTTTCGCAGTGCTTATATATGAGCTGGTAGGTCCTACACTTACCAAGCGTTCGCTCACGGCTGTCGGAGAGATAAACCCCGAAGGACGAACCAGTGCGAGAAAGCTCAATCCCACAGCTTGATCGGATCATATTATCGCAAAATAAATTCCCCCTGCTTAAAGCGGGGGGAATTTACTACTCTCCGGCCATTAAGGCCTTTTTTGTTAGGGGGCATCTGTTAAAGTGTGAGCTGTGGGAATTTTTTAGATAATAACCGTTTCGTGTGCGGCGTATATCGCCCGAGAAAAGCAGGCTCATAAAATTATCTCTTGCAAAAAGATGCTCTGCTTCATTTATCTCAAGCTTATCATAGGGGACTGCACTTTCTTTTGAAACAGCTCCGCAGTCGATAAACCGCCTGACGACATAATCATAATCACGGAGCAGATTTTTGGTTCCTACACAACACATTGTAAAGCCTCCTTTTCATACTGATTCGGTATGAATATATTATGCGGGATATTTCTATATTTGTCAATACAATGTATAAAAAAATTAAAATTTCGGTATAAAATTATGTCTTTTGCAGGAGAAATGGTATGCTGCTTTATTGAGATTAAAATGAAAAATGGTATAATTATAGCAAAGCGATCATTATACCGTCAGTTCTTCAACATACCGCATCTCGACAGGCAGCAGGCTTTTGAGTGACGATCATATCAAGAGATAACGGCGGGATCTGCAGGATCATGAAATATCTGTTTATAGGAGAGAGAATATGTCTATCAGCCGCAGAAGGATATTTGAAATTATCGAGATCGGCGCACCTGATGATTATGTGAGCCGTGCCTATGATATTATCAATATTTTTTCTATCATAGTTAACCTTACGGTTAGCGTTCTTTATACCTTCGAGGAGATAAGGGAAGTGTATGGAGGAATACTTTTGACGCTTGAGGCGCTTACCGTGGCGTTCTTTGCGGTGGATTACATACTCAGGCTTTTGACTGCGCAGTATCTCCACCCTAAAAAGACCGGGCTGAAAGCGCTGACCAAATATATCTGCTCTTTTAAAGGCATTGTGGATATACTTTCGTTTTTGCCCTATTATCTGCCCATATTCTTCCCGACCGGCACGGTCACTTTCAGAATATTCCGCGTTATGCGCATTTTCCGTTTGTTTCGCATCAACGCCTATTATGATTCCTTTAACGTTATCGCTGAGGTTATCGAAAGCAAGCGTCAGCAGCTGTTTTCCTCTGTATTCATCATAGGCGTGTTGATGCTGGCATCCAGCCTCTGTATGTACAGTTTGGAGCATAACGCTCAACCTGACGTATTCAAAAACGCATTTTCGGGCATTTGGTGGGCGGTCTCTACGCTGATGACGATAGGCTACGGAGATATCTATCCGATAACCACCGCCGGCAAGGTGTTCAGTATATTTATAACCTTTCTCGGTGTTGGAATGGTAGCTATACCGACCGGTATTATTTCAGCGGGATTCGTTGACCAGTATTCCAGACTGAAATATATGAGCGAATACGCCAATGAGGAAGAGATACACTTTATTAAGATACACCTCTCTCCGAAGGACAGCTGGACCGGAAAGGAGATAAAGGATCTGGGACTTCCGCAGGGCATCATCGTAGCGGCCATACAGCGCGACAATGAAACGATAGTTCCCAAAGGAAATGTTTTACTCTTGGCGGATGATATGCTGATTTTGGGCGCTGAA
Source organism: uncultured Oscillospiraceae bacterium (assembly GCA_964605985.1). Taxonomy (GTDB): domain Bacteria; phylum Bacillota; class Clostridia; order Oscillospirales; family Ruminococcaceae; genus Yanshouia. The sequence goes on from CAZSEO010000001.1 coordinate 38,957, forward strand.
TCCTTTGATGACAACAAACATATCGACTTGAAAGAGGTCGTACTCAAAAAGCATAATCCTTGGAACGGTCAGCGGATACGCGATCTGGATATCTCGCGCCAAACCATCATCATTATGATAAAGCGCGACGGGAAAGCTATGATACCAAACGGCAACTTTGTTTTCAAAGAAGGGGACAAGGTGATAATGTATACTCAGATGCGTGTCAGCAACGCGAGCCTTATCCAGATATGAGCTTGTTGTGCATAAAGGCTGTTTGATAAATCATATTTTTGTTAGTATGAGCGTCTGTTGAACGGACTGCCATGAAATAGGAGGAAACAAAATGGATATCAAGAAAAAAATCGAAGAAATAGCTGCGAAAATACAGAAAGATCCCAAGCTTGTCGCAAAGTTCAAGGATGACCCCGTAAAGGTGGTCGAGCAGCTGCTTGGGATCGATATCTCTGACGAAATAGTTGAAAAGATCGTCAGCGGTGTCAAGGTAGCGATGGCCTCCGATAAGGTCGAGGACGCTCTCGGCGCTTTGGGCGCGCTTAAAAAGCTTTTCTGATCATCAATGAAAAAGACCTCACGGGCAGACAGCTTGTGAGGTCTTTTTTGAGCTATTTAAGCTTTATCTCATCGATAATGAATTTTGGACGATGCTTGGTTTCCTGATAAATTTTGCCGATATATTCGCCTATAACGCCGAGACTGAGCAGCTGAATGCCGCCCAGCAGCCATATCGAGCCCATAAGCGTTGCCCAACCCTGCACGGTATATCCGAACAGCTTTTGAAGCAGCAGTATCACCAGCGCCGCAAGGCTTATAAGAAATATCAAAGCGCCGGCAACGGTCACAAAGCGTATCGGCTTTACCGAAAATGATGTGATGCCGTCAAAGGCGAAAAGCAGCATCTTTTTAAGCGGGTATTTACTTTCGCCGGCGAAGCGTTCATGGCGCTCATAGGTGACGACAGCGCTTTTAAAGCCTATCTGAGGTACTATACCGCGCAGAAACAGATTGACCTCGTCAAACTGCAGCAGCCCTTCCAGCGCACGCTTTGACATCAGGCGGTAGTCGGCGTGGTCGTTGATTATGTCAGCGCCCAAAAACTTCATAAGCCTATAAAAGCTCTGTGCGGTAAAGCGTTTGAAGAAGGTGTCTGTTTCGCGCGCGGAGCGCACTCCGTAAACGATATCACAGCCCTCTGCCCAGTTGTCGATCATGGCGTCTATGGCATTGATATCGTCCTGAAGATCGGCGTCCAAGCTTATCGCGGCATCGCATCGGTCTTTGGCTATCGTAAGTCCGGCAAGAAGGGCGTTTTGATGTCCACGGTTTCTTGAAAGCTTAACTCCTGCAAAATGTATATCTCCCGACGAAAGCTCAGAGATGATGCTCCAGGTTTTATCGCGGCTGCCGTCATCGATAAATAAAATGCGGCTGCCAGCATCGATTTTGCCTTGTGAGGTAAGCGTGTTCAGCTTTTCGAGCAGGCGGCGCGAGGTTTCAAACAGCACCTCCTGTTCGTTATAGCAGGGAACCACTATATATAATATTCGGCTCATTTTTGTTCCTCCCCGTCGGGAACCTTGGGCGATGGCAGCTCACCCAGCGTTTCAAGATAGTTCTGAAGCTGTTCGGTCGGCATAGAGGGCAGCTGAGGTATGGGAGTTTCCTCTTCTGCTGCAAAGGCTGATGCCTGTGGAGCTTTCTTTTTCAAAAACAGTGCTGCGATCATGAGATAAACCGCGATGACTGCAAGCGCGGTGAGCGATATCTTGATGCCGGTGATGAGTCCGGGGGTGGTGTAATCAAAGCGTATGGTAGCTTCTCCCGCCGGAACTCTGACCGCCATAAAGCCGGTGTTTGCCTTTTCGATAATGGCAGGCTGACCGTTGACCAAAGCGCTCCAGCCCTCATCATAGGGGACGGAGAAGAACATCAGGGTATCTTTGCCAAGGCTGCTGGTGGCGGTAAAGCCGCGGTTATCGATGGTGAAGCTGTCGCAGCTGCTCAAACGGCGCTGAAGGATGGATCGCACAAGACCTTCTTCTGATATCAGCGAGTAATCCGGCTCTGAAAGCTCTTTTATAATGTCAAAATTGCGTACTATCGCGGCGTCGGAAAGCTCAAGCGCGCCGAGCATATGGCGGACCTTTTGCTCTCCGGTAAGCTTTTCATAGTTTTCACGGGTTATGGCGCTGTCATAGCCGAATCCCATCGGAATGAAGCGATCATTTTTATAGATGTTGTAGCCAAGCTGCTGATCGTAATAGCTGAAATTGGGCATGGGCTGCTGCTCTTCCTCGTTGCTTGCGATGAACAGCCACTTTACCGAAAGCAGCGAACGCAGCGCGTCATAGGATTTGTCAGGCTTGGAGGAAACATCACGTTTGATGCCGACATAGGGATAAAACTCCATGGTGGAAGGCGGAACTATCGAATGAAAAGCCTGTATGTTGGGCAGCCCAAAATGCATACCGAGGTTGTCCATGCAGTTGTAAAGATCGCTTCGTACGAAGCCCTCGTCGGGGAGGCTGATCTGACCGTTTATCGGAACATCGATAAACCAGTCATCGTATTGTTTGGTATATTTTCCGCTGCAGATATAACCGGTGGAAAACGCAACGATAACGAACGAGAGCATGAGGCATACCGTATGCTTGAAGATGTTACTGCTCATCAGCGAAAAAATCAATATCGCCGTTAAGATGAGGCAGACTATCGCGGTGATCACTACGATAAGAAAATTCACGTCATGCTGATAAAGTCCGAAAGAATAGCTTTCGGTCGTTTTATCATAAACAGGGGAGAACGCAATGGCGGCGGTGAAGAAAAGGATAAATCCGGTCACCCAGCGCCAGCCGCTTTTCCAGCCGGCGGAAAATGCGGGACTCTCACGGTTTTCCAGTGCGGATGCGGTAGCCACGCACATCATCAGCACCGGCATATAAAACCAGCGCGCGTAATAGGCGTCGTTGAAAAGCACGAACACGGAATTGAATATCGGCACAAGTGCCATGATCATTGAAATGACGATCATGCGCTTGTGGGGATCACGCTTTTTAGCCTGACAGAAAGCGATAACACCGATGGAAGAAAAGAGCGGCAGCCACGCCGAAAGAGAGGACCATTTAGCGCCCATCTCGGGGAAAAAGCTGGGACGGGAGGGAAGCTCGGGCGGGAAGAAAAAGCTTTGTATGATCGCAGGCAGACGCTGGTTATAGCCGTATATCCACATCAGCCAGCCGGTGAGCAGAGAATCGGAGGCGGTTCTGGGGTTGCCCATGATGGCGAGCACCGAGGGCAGCAGAAAGCAGGCGGAAAGCGCGAGCCCGACCACCGATTCAAAGGCTATGACAAAAAATCTGCCGACTGTGCAGCCCCATCCGCCGGTGGTTATCCTGACGATGACATAGATAACTACAAATATCACTTCTCCGATAAAGAACCAGTAGTTGACCATGCAGTTGAGCGCCACCATGAGGGCGAAAAATCCGCGGCGGTTGTTTTGAACAAGCTCCTCGAGCGAGATGAGCAGCAGCGGGAAAAATACGCATACATCGTGGAAGTGGTTGAAGAAAATATTGAAGGTCATAAAGCCGGAAAAGGCGTAAAGCACAGAGCCGACTACTGCCCAGTCGGTGGTTTTGACAAACCGCTTGATATAATAGTAGGCGGTAAGCGATGCGCAGGCGGTTTTAAGTATCAGCAGCGGTCCCATGAGATGTGGTACCATGTGGTTCGGAAAGGGCAGCGTCAGCCAGAAAAAGGGTGAGAACAGCAGATAGAAGGAATATGAGCCGATAAAGTTGGCGCCCAGGTCGGTGTGCCAGTTCCAAAAGATGTTGCCGTTTCTTACCGCCTCATGCGCCAGCTGATAAAAGGGTATCTGCTGGACGTTGAAATCGCCCAAATACAGGAAATAGCCCCGGTTATAAACGATAAGCGGAACAAATACAGCGCACGCCATCAAAATGGCCCAGAAAAAAGCTTTGAGAGCACCGTTCTTATTATTTAAAGCAGAGTTATTCATTGTTTCACCCCGACTGCAAAATTTTGTATAATATCTCAAATTATAGTATATCACAAAAGATGGATTTTCATAGCGCCGAAGGGCAATTTATTTGTTTACAAAGTGATTCTTATTGGACAGGTTCTGTGTTACAATATAAAAAACAGCATCGTTGAATGCAAAAGTGAAGGTAACATTTGAGGGGTAAAAAAGTGGTGAAAGGGTGACGTTCACCTCTGCAATAAGCAGTATAAGGAGACTTTATTATGCGCGGATTTTTTGCGATGATATCACGAATGAAATATATCGACCGCTGGGGGCTTATGCGCTGCACCAGAACCGAAACGCTGTCAGAGCATACCTTGGAAACTGCGATGCTCACCCATGCGCTCATCGAGATAGCCAACACCCGATTTGGCAAAGATCTTGACGCCGGAAAGGCGGTTTTAATGGCGCTTTATCACGACGGCGCTGAGATAATAACCGGCGATCTGCCCACTCCCGTAAAATATCACAACGACGAGATAAAGCATGCCTACGATTCGATAGAGCAAAACGCTGTGGGCAGACTGCTTTCAATGCTGCCGAAGGATCTGGCGCCTTCGTTTGAAAAATGCTTTATGCCCGATGAGCAGCTCAAAGCGGTATATGAGCCTTACGTTAAGGCTGCGGACAAGCTTTCTGCGGTTATAAAGTGTGTTGAAGAACTGAAGGCCGGCAATGCCGAGTTTAAAATGGCGCACAAGGCGACCCTTTCTCACAAGTCGCTGGAGCTGCCAGAGGCAAAAATGTTTATCGAGGAATTTCTGCCGGCTTACGCCCTCTCGCTCGATGAGCTGGAGCATTTTGAATAAACGGCGAAAATACCGAAATTTGCCCTGCGACCCGAAAAATTACATAATTATTTAAAAAATGGCTTTGTAAAGCGGTTTTGCATCAAATTGAAGCAGGCGAAAAGCATGAGCGTGACAACTCATGCCCCGCCTGTTTTGTCTATTTTTAACAAAAATCAAAAACGAAAAATTATGAAACGGCAAACGTAAAACGGAGAGAAATCAAGAGAAAACGAGAGAAAAGGCGTAAGAGAGGGGTGATAAATCAAAATAACCGCTTGACATTACTTTTTTTGGAGTTTATAATATCTGAGCAATGTCAAAAAGACTGAAATTTTATTAGGAGGTAACACCTTATGTCCACCTTTCTTCCTAAGGCAGAAGACATCAAGCGCGAGTGGTATATAATCGACGCGGCTAACAAGCCCCTCGGCCGTACCGCTGCTACCGTTGCTACTCTTCTGCGCGGCAAGCATAAGCCGATCTTCACTCCCAACGTAGATTGCGGAGATCATGTTGTTGTTATCAACGCAGCTCAGGCTGTTCTTACCGGCAACAAGCTTGAGGACAAGTACTACCGTCACCACACCGGTTGGGTAGGCGGCCTCAAGGAGACCAAGTATGCAACCCTCATGAAGAACAACCCCGAAAAGGCAATGATGCTCGCAGTTAAGGGCATGCTTCCTGACAACACCCTTGGCAGAAAAGCACTGACCCGCGTTCGCATCTACCGTGACGCTAACCACAGCCAGGAAGCTCAGCAGCCCAAGGCCTGGAACGAATAAGAGAGGAGACTAACGCATTATGTACGAGAGCAAGCCTTATCTCTACGGCACAGGCCGCAGAAAGCATTCCGTTGCAAGAGTAAGAGTTTACCCCGGCACCGGCAGCATCACCATCAACGGCAGAGACATCGACGATTACTTTGGTCTTGATACCCTCAAGCTCATCGTTCGTCAGCCCATGGCACTCACCGAGACCCTCGGCAAGTACGACATCGTTTGCACCGTTGCCGGCGGCGGCGTAGCCGGTCAGGCAGGTGCTATCCGTCACGGTCTTTCCCGTGCACTTCTTCAGGCAGGCGACGAGATGCGCCCCATCCTCAAGAAGGCCGGATTCCTCACCCGTGACCCCAGAATGAAGGAGAGAAAGAAGTACGGTCTGAAGGCAGCACGTCGTGCTCCTCAGTTCAGCAAGAGATAATCAAATTTCTCCAAGAGATAAACTGTACTTTTCTACCGCAAAAACATCAAAAAATATCCCTCGGCTTTGCCGGGGGATATTTTTTCTGCGATTTTGTTTTAGAAGTACATCTGAGCCAGGCAGATGAATACTATAACCAGCATAATGGGATAGACGTAATTGATATAATACTTCATCCATCCATAAACTCTGATAACTCCGGTAGCGCCTTCGTTGGCTTCGCTTTGGAACTTATGGAACTTCCAGCGCTTGAGGATATAGACCAGCATTACAGCAACGCCGATCGCCATTCCGGTGGTGGCGAGGAAATCGAAGAAATCGAAAAATCCAAGCCCCAGCGCCTTAAACTCCGCGAAGAAGCCGCCGCGGAAGGAGAGGGTGAAAAGGATGCTGAACAAAAATTCTGCGGCACAAACTAATGTCGCGGCGATCTTGCGGTCAAATCTCGAGTTGCTGTCGCAGGCTGTTGCTACCAGCGCTTCACTTCCGCCCAAAATAGAGGTGAAGCCTGCGAAAAATACGCAGATCATAAACAGCAAGCCAAATACGGTGCCGAAGCTGCCCATGGCGTTAAAAAGGTTGGGCAGGGTTATGTAAACAAGAGAAGGCCCTGCAGTCGGTTCGATGCCGAAAGAGAACAGCGCGGGAACGATGACCAGTCCGGCGAGAACTGCAATAAAAGTATCCATAGCTGCACCGGCAGCGACCGACTTGGTCAAATTGGTCTTTTTATCGATATAGCTGCCGTATACAAATGCGCCGCACTGACCCATTCCGATGGAATAGAATACCTGGCAGGCTGCCGCGGATATAGTGTTCATCGAAACATTGTTGAGGTTGGGGGTAAGATACCATTTAAGTCCTTCGACTGCATTGGGCAATGTGTTGGAGTAAACAGCAAGTATCACGAGTATAACGAACAAGGTGGGCAGCAGAACGGTGCATACCTTTTCAACACCGATCTTAACGCCGGATATCAGGCAGAGCCAAAGAAGGAATGCCTGCAGCGCGCTGAAAACGATAGTCATATTGGAACCTGCGGTAGCTCCGAAAAGCTCGGAGATACCGGAGCTGTCAAGGCTGCGCATTGAGCCGGTTATGAGGTTGAGAATGTAACTTCCGGTCCAACCGCCGACGATCATAGTTGCATAGCTGCAGATGGTGAAGATGGCAAAGCAGCCGAGAACACCGATAGCAGACCAGCCGGTCTTTTTGCCTTCCAGCCTTTCCATGCCCTTGATGGGGGAAAGACCGGAGGTACGTCCTAATGTCAATTCGATCAAAAAGCCGGGAACACCGACCAGTATAACGATAAGCAGATAAACCAGCAAAAATGCACCGCCGCCGTTTGCGCCGACGATATAAGGGAATTTCCAGAGATTACCGATGCCGATGCTGAATGCTGCCATGCTGAGAAGAAAGCCCAGCGTAGATGAGAATCCTCTTTTTTCCATAAAATCAGTCTCCATGTGGTTTTGTGATCATTTATACAAAAGGTCTTCGCAATACTGATAGACCCATTCGGTGGGAGTTATACCCTTTTCCTTTGCGCCAGCAAGGCTCATTGCGGTGTTGGCGGGCATGATGGCTTCAACCTTGGCACGCAGTGAAGCATCGTCACCGTCGAAGAGATATTCCTCGGCGCCGCAGATAACGCCTGCGGTGTTATGCCACCACTCTACCTGATAGAGGATGCCGCGGTCAGCGATCAGCTTGGCAAGACGGATCTCCTCCTCCTGAGAGGAAGCCTTGAGACCGTTGTTGGAGGAACCGAAGATATACTTGCAATCAAGCTTAGGGATGGTCACATCGTCAAAGATGCCGCCGATAGCGCAGGGGCTGAGTATATCCACTTTCCGGGTAAGAACTTCCGAAACGGGACAGCTATCTATCTCATATCCGGGATGCTCATCGATAAAGCGCTTTACCGCTTCGGGGTTGATGTCAGCAATGGTAAGTTTGCTTACGCCGCCTTCCAACAGCAGCTCGCCCATATACCAGCCAACAGCACCGAGTCCCATGAGAGCGGCGGTCTTGCCCCTGACGCTGCGAACGCCCTCCTGGAAATTGACGGCTTCAAGCAGCGCGAGATATACGCCGTAAGCGGTGGGGGTGCCGGTGGGGCCGGTCTTGGCTTTCATGCCGCCGGTATACTGCATGGAATAGCCCTGTTCGATCATTACATCGGACATTTCAACAGGGAAGTTCATATCTGGGCCGGTCATATCGCGGCAGCTGTCCAGCGCATATGCCAAAAAGCCCATTATCTCCATATTGTCCATATCGAGCGGATCCATGGTGACGGTAGCCTTGCATCCGCCGAAGGGAAGATGTCCCGCGATGCATTTAAAGCTCATGCCTCTGCCGAGGTTGAGACCGTCGATGATAACGTCCATCTCCTTTTCCTCGGGGGAATGACGACGGATACCGCCCGCCATGATGGAATGGCTCTTATTGAGCAGGCCAAGCTTTCTGCTGTGCTCATTCATCATGAAGCGGATGTCAAATTTTTCATAGTAGTAGATATCGATGCCAAAGTGCTTTCCGGCGCGGAGAAGGTCGATGACCTCTTCAAGATATTCCTTCTGTCCGTATTTTTCAAACAGCGCCCAGGTCTCCTTGGTGTTGAGATAGCGGGCGTCCTCTGTAAAAATCCCATCTATCCACCACTCGTGGTTATAGCCTGCGAAGTTGTGGTCCTTTTCCCACTCCTTTGCGGCATAAAGCTTTACGAGATCGGTTTTGAAATCATAGCGGATCTTCATAGTGGTCAAGCCCTCTTCTCTGAGGGGTATAAACAAGCTCTTTTCCATAATTATTTCTCCTATTTTCGACAAATTTAACTACAGTATAGCTTACTAGTAAAATCTTATGCTTGCAACGACCTGTTTTATATAATAAAATAAGTTTAACTTATACTGTGGAGGCTCGTATGAATCTAAACCAGTTGAAATATTTTATTTCTGTTGCCGAATCACGCAGCTTTTCAAAAGCCGCGGAGCAGCACTTTCTGACACAGGCCGCCATAACCCAACAGATAAGGCATCTTGAAAACGCCGTAGGTGTAGCGCTTATCGACAGAAAGACCCGCCCCATCTCACTGACCCCGATGGGTGAGGCATTTTTGCGCGAAGCGAGAGCTATTCTGCTGAGGATGGACAGTGCGATACAGCGAGCAAAAGAGGCTTCCACCGGTGTTACCGGTACGCTGAGGATAGGATATACCAACGGATATGAGCACAGCGACCTCACTGTAAAACTCAGAGAATTTCATCACGAATACCCCAATGTACTTATAACCTGCAGCCGATGCAATACCGACCTTTTGGCTTCGGGACTGGTAAACGGTGAGTTCGACGTTATTTTTACCTGGGATTCCACCAACATATGCAACGATGAGTCGGTGGAGTTTCGCTTGCAGGAACGGGTGAGGCTGGTGGTGGCACTGTATGGTTCCCATCCTTTGGCGCGCAGAACAGGATTGAACCGCGCGGATTTGAAGGATGAGACCAACCTGTTTATGAGTCCTTCTTCCACCGGAGATTCGCTGGGCGACGAATATTTTATCCGTCTTTATCAAAAAGCGGGCTATTATCCCAAGATACTGCTTCGATCCAGCGATGTTGAAAGCATATTGATGATGGTCTCGGCGGAAGAAGGTATATCTGTTCTGCCGGTCTCCTGCATCCGCAGGCTTAATCAGGTGGATAATCTGGTGTTTGTTCCGCTGGTCGGAGAGGATGAGGCAGAGGAGATATTGGCGGTTTGGCGAAAAGATAACGAAAATCCTCTGCTGCGCCCGTTTTTGGAACGGCTATGACGGGGCGAGTATTTTATTCTGCTCCGACGTTGAAAAACGAAAAAATAAAGGCTAAGGCGTTGATCAACGCCTTAGCCTTTATTTTTTTGGATATCAGTCGCGCTTCAGCGCTTTTTTAACGCCTGCTGCGATGTCCTTGGCAACTACGCGGCACATGTCCTCAAGTCCGCCTGCCATGGGGATGGGAACAAAGGGCGCGCCTATTCTGACGACGGGAGCTTTGAGGTCGTCAAAGGCTTCCTCTGCGATGGTAGCGGAGATCTCCGCGCCAAAGCCGCACTTGCGGACAGCTTCGTGAGCAACTACTACGCGGCCGGTCTTTTTGACCGATGCAAGGACCGCCTCCTTGTCCCAGGGAGTTACCGAACGCAGGTCGATGACCTCGGCATTGATGCCCTCGGCTGCAAGCTGCTCGGCAGCTTCCAGTGCGCGGCTGACCATGATGCCGTAAACGACGACGGTAACATCGGTGCCTTCTTTTGCGATGCGTGCCTTGCCGATCGGGATGGTGTATTCCTCATCGGGAACCTCACCCTGAACATTGAACAGCAGCTTGTGCTCGAAGAAAATGACCGGGTTATCGTTGCGGATAGCAGATTTTAAAAGTCCCTTGCCCTCTGCGGGAGAGGAAGGGATGACCACTTGCAGACCGGGAACATGGGCGAACCACGCTTCGTTGCTGTCGGTGTGGTGGGCAGCCTGCATTTTCATGATGCCATCGGGACAGCGAAGGACCATGCTCACCTTGCCCTGACCGCCGAACATATATCTGGATTTTGCCGCTTGGTTAACGATCTCGTCCATACATACCGGCAGGCAGTTGGAGAATCGAAGGTCGATGACGGGTCTCATACCGGCCATAGCAGCGCCGACCGCGCAGGCTACGATAGCGGTCTCAGAGATGGGAGCGTCCATTACGCGGCTCTCATCGCCGATAGCAGCGCCGAGTCCGCGGTAGTGACCCATAACTCCGCCGTTGCCTCTCATATCCTCAGCCATGGCATAGATGCTGGGATCCCGGAGCATTTCCTCTTTCATTGCTTCCCAGGTTGCCTGTGAATAAGTTTTGATACTCAATGTCTCCGCCTCCCTCTATCAGTCGTAAAGATCTTCGAAAAGTGAATCGGGGCTCGGGTCGGGACTTTCGATAGCAAAGCGCTTGGCCTGCTCGATCATCTCATCGACCTCTGCCTGCACCTTGTCGAAGTCGCTCTGCTCCAGCCAGCCTTCCGCAAGGCAGCGGCGCTCGAAGTTTTTGATGCAGTCGTTTGCCAGCCAGTTTGCCTTGGCGGATTCGGGATCGCGGTAGATCTGAGCGTCGCCTACCGCATGACCGAAGGCGCGCTGGGTCTTACATTCCAAAAGGGCGCAGCCTTCGCCGTTTCTTGCGCGTTCAACCAGCTTTTTGGCGGCTGCGTAAACAGCAAAGAAATCGTTGCCGTTTACGATATCGCCGGGCATATTGTATGCGACAGCGCGCTGGGCGATGTTGAGGGTGGACTGCTGTCCGCTGGTCTCGTGGATGGTGCTGCAGGCTATGCCGTTGTTTTCGCAGACGAAGATGACCGGCAGCTTGTATGCCGAAGCCATATTTGCCGACTCATGGAAGGTTCCGCGGTTGGCGGCGCCGTCACCAAAAAACGCGACGGATACCGCGCCGGTACCCTGGAATCTCGAAGCGAGCGCGGCACCTACCGCAAGACCGAAGCCGCCGCCTACGATCCCGTTAGCGCCGAGCATACCGACACTGAAATCCGCGATATGCTGAGAGCCGCCCTTGCCTTTGCAGCAGCCGGTGGCCTTTCCGTAAAGCTCAGCCATCATATTTTTCATATCGGCGCCCTTGGCGATGGTGTGACCGTGGCCGCGATGGGTACTTTCGATATAGTCCTTCTGTTCGAGGCAGGCGCATACGCCGGCAGCGATAGCTTCTTCACCCACATAGAGGTGAACATAGCCGAGTATCTCGTCTGCTTCGCGAGCGCGCTTGGCCTCAAGCTCAAATTTACGTATCTTCACCATAGTGGTGTAATGCTTTATAAGCTCTTGTTTGGTAAACATTTCATTCCTCCGTTCTCATTTGGAGTGGGTATTTCAGGGCCTGAGCAGCACCTTGAGCGCCTTGCCGGATTCTACAAGTGCAAATGCTTCTTCAAACTGCTCAAGAGGAAGGGTATGGGTGATGCAGTCGGAAACGTCGAGACCGGCGCTTAGCATACCCGTCATCACTTTCCAGGTGTGATAAAGCTCACGACCGCTCACGCCGTAGATGTTGACGCCGCGGTAGAAGGTATCGGTGAAATTAAAGGTGACATCCTTGCTGGGCAGCGCCACCGGAACTATCTCGCCGCCTGCGCGGACATATTCGGTCGCCTGACGGATGGCGTTGACGTTTCCGGAACATTCGATGACGATATCGGGGCCGAGACCATCGCACAGCTCGCGCATAGTCTTGACGATATCGCAGGTAGTGGGATCGACTACCTTATCGGCGCCTGCCTTGAGGGCGGCCTGCGCGCGGTATTCGTTGAGCTCAATGCAGATGACTGACTTCGCACCCATCTTTTTGAAGATAGCGGCGGACATAACGCCCATAGGTCCGCAGCCTGCTATAGCGACCGTCTTTCCGGCGGGAGCCACCTTGGTGGCGGCAAGAACGGCGGTGCCGAGCGGCTCAAGTATGGCGTTGTTCTCGTCCGAAACATTGGGGTCGACGGGATAAGCAGCCTCGGCCGGCATGGTGAGATATTCTGCAAAGCAGCCGTCAAAATGGATGCCTACGCCCTTGGTATTTAGACAGAGATTTTCCTTGCCGTCAAGGCACATTGCGCAGCTGTGGCAGCAGATATGGCTTTCGCCGCTGACACGCTGCCCTATCCTCGAGGGGGAAACTCCTTCACCGACTGCGATTATATCACCGCAGAACTCGTGGCCGATGGTGGTGGGGGGAGTAACTCTCGCCTGTGCAAAGGGTACCCATTCCTTGATGTGCAGGTCGGTGCCGCAGATGGCGGCAAGCCTTACTTTGATAAGGACTTCGCCGGGACCGGGGCTGGGAACAGGCTTTTCCCAAAGTTCAAGGTTACCCGGACCGGGAGCTGTTTTTACGACACATTTCATCATCTTATCAGCCATTTTCTATCTCCTTATGCCAATATCGACGGGAGCCACAGGCTGAAACCGGGAACAAAGGTAACGAGAATGAGAACAAACAGTGCGATAAGGGTGAAGGGTATCATTTCTATAAAGGTCTTGCCCATCGAGGTGTTTCCTATCTTGGAAGCAAGCAGCAGAGATACGCCTACCGGAGGGGTGATAAAGCCGATGTAAATGTTGACGCAGGTGAGGATACCGAACTGGATAAGGTCGATATTGTAAGCCTGAACGAGGTTTATCATCAGCGGTACCATCATAACGATGATGGAGTTGCCTTCCATAAGGCAGCCAAGAATAAGGAAGATTATGTTGATGCAGATAAGTACGACTACCTTGCTGCTGGTCATATCGGTCATGAAATTCATGACGGTGCGAGGCAGCTGAGAAGCAATGACCACATAGCCGGCCGCCTTGGAGAAGCCTACGAGCACCATTGCAGAGGAAGAGGAAACTGCGGAATCATATATGATGCCAAAAAGATCCTTAACTGTGATGGTCTTATAAACGAACAGGCCGATGATAGCTGCGTATATTACCGAGATCGCAGCGGATTCGGTAACGGTGCATATACCGGAGAAGATGGATCCGAGAACTATAACAGGCATCAAAAGTGCCCATATGCTGTCGAGCAGTATAGCACGGATCTCTTTTGCGGTCTTTTTCGGCTGCTTGGGAAGATCATGCTTTTTGCCGTAATAGAGCGAGTAAGCTATAAACAATCCGGTACATACTACTGCCGGAACAACAGTAGCGATAAACAGCTTTTGTACCGAGCATTCGGTCAAGCTGGCGTAAACTATCAGGGTGATCGAAGGGGGTACCAGTGTGCCGAGCAGCGAAGAACCTGCGGATACTGCTGCCGCATAGTTCTCGTCATAGCCCTCCTCCTTCATGGCGGGGATAGTCATGCCGCCGATAGCGGCTACGGTAGCTACCGCAGAGCCGGAAATAGCCCCGAAGAAAGCGGAAGCCAAAATATTTACCGCACCCATGCTTCCGCGAACACGTCCCAGTATTATGTTGGCAACGTTGAAAAGCTTCTGCGTGATGCCTCGTGACATAAGGTTGCCCGCAAGGATAAAGAACGGGATGGAGAGCAATGCAGAAGAGTTAAGTCCCAAAAAGCACTTCTGAAGCACGGCTTCGAGCGGGAAACCGGCAACGCCCATAGCTACCATGGTGCCTACAGCGATCGCCATAAATATCGGAAGACCTGCAAAGGCCAAAATTATCAGAATTATAAAAACTATAAAACCGGCATTCATTATTTGTCGCCTCCCAACTCAGGGATATTGCCGTTATTCAGGAAGCCCAACAGATTTTTTGCAACCAGTTCGATGCTGTAAAGAGTAACTATAACCGAGCTGACCGGGAATATCAGATATATCTGCTTCATTGTGACAGGCATGGTGATAGAACGTGCGGTTGCATGGCCGATCAGGCTAACGGAATATTTGAAAAGAACTATCATTACAGCTATAGCGATGATATTGCAGAACATTTCTACAAGGCATCTGACCTTGGGGCTGTATAAGCGCAGCAGAAAGTCTACCTGCAGGTGGGCCTGGTTACGGCTGGCGATACCCAAGCCGAGAAAAATGCAGCCTATCATGAGATAAAGCGAAAGCTCTTCACACCAGGGCTGCGAATTGTGGAACACATATCTCATAACGACCTGAAATGTCATTATCAGACACATTGCCGTTAAAAAAACTATAAGAACTACCCGTATTACCTTGGTTAGAATGTCCAAAAATTTTGAATACATTTTCAAAAGGGACATGTGGTGTCGCTCCTTTATAAATTGAATCATTCCTGGGGAGATGTCTGCACTTCTCCCCAGGAATATAAACGGAACTATAAACTTATCTTACTTTGCAGGGTCAGCAGCCTTGATCATATCAGCGTAAGCAACAAGATCGGGATACTTTGCCTCGAGGAAGCCTTCGAGAGCCTTCTGCCACTCAGCGAGGTCGATGGTGATGATCTCGCAGCCTGCGTCAACGAATACCTGCTTCTTCTCTGCGGTCTGCTTGATTACGAGATCGGTGCAGGTGATGCTGGCTTCTGCAGCAGCTTCACGGATGGTTGCCTGATAGCTTTCGGGGAGGGAGTTGAAGAACTTGCCGTCCATGATGAAGGTGAGGCAGTTGTAAACGTGATTGGTCTCGGTTACATAATCACTTACTTCGTGGAAGGATGCGCTTGCGGAGGAAGGATAGCCGTTTTCCTGACCTTCAACGGTGCCCTGCTGCATAGCGGAGAATATTTCGCTGCCGCCGAGAGGGGTGGTGGTGGCGCCGAGCCATTCCCAGGTATCCATGTAGATCGGGATGGTGGGAACACGGAGCTTGAAGCCCTTGAGATCCTCAAGGCCGCGAACGGGCTTGGTGGTAGTCATAACGCGAAGGCCCTGGAGGCCGCCGCCCATGATGACCATGCCGCAAGCTTCACCAACGGAAGCCTTGATCTCTTCGCCGATCTCGCCTTCCCAAACGGAACGCCAGTGATCAACGCTGGAATACATATAAGGCATAGCCTCTACGTTTGCAAGAGGAGTGATGGAAGCGAGGTTTGCGATGGACTCAAATACGATATCGCAAGCGCGCATACTCAGACCTTCGATGCAGTCGGCGCTGTTGCCGAGCTGGGAGCTGGGGTAGATCTCAACGGTAACATTGCCGCCGGTTCCTTCCTTTACCATGTTTGCAAACTGCTCAGCAGCGGTGTAAACAGGATCGGTCGGTCCAATGGACATATGCATTTTAAGGGTATACTTTTCAGTGGGTGCTGCAGGCGCAGCGGGTGCTGCAGCGGAAGCTGCGGGTGCAGCGGGTGCAGCGGGTGCTGCTGCGGAAGATGCGGGTGCGCTGCTGCCGCATCCGGCAAAAGCAGTAACCATCATTGCCATTGCGAGAACGGCGGATAAACACTTCTTCATCTTGTTGTTCATTTTGATTTCTCCTCTTACAATAAAATTGGGTTTCCCCATTAAAATGACCGCCGTCCGCCGCCTGAGGTGCAAGCAGCCCGGTATCCCGGTGCAAAACGGCTTACATTTAATATATGATAAACGAAATACCGGTCGGGCGGCTTTATTTGCCGCCGACCTGAATATTCATTTTATCCTCGTAATATTTGACCATCGCCACCTGATCCTCATCGATGTGACCGTTATCATTCATCCAGTCCATAACCTTGAGCACCAGATCGGTCATGGGAAGCTCTATCCCCAGCGTTTTGGCATAACTTTCGGCATTGAGGATATCCTTGCGGTGAACGGCTACCCTCGCGCCGGGCTCATAGTCGCGGTTTATCAGCTTGGGTATTTTGTTCTCATAGCAGGGCCCGCCGAGAAAACCTGTTCGGGTAGCTTCAAAGGTGGTGTTGAGGTCGATACCTGCCTTTTGAGCAAATGCATAACCCTCGGCGTAAGCCACCAGTATCGCGCCGCCTATCATGTTGTTCACCAGCTTAGTCACGCTTCCGCTTGCGCTGGCTCCGGTATAGATAGGCTGACCCATACAGCTGAGAACCGGCTCGGCCGCTTCAAAGGCCTCTCGTTCGCCGCCTGCCATGATGGAGAGCTTTCCGGCTATGGCAAGTGGGTTGCCGCCGCTTACCGGGGCATCAAGAAGAAATATTCCGGCATCAAGCGCCTGTTTGTGCAGGTCAAGTATTATATCGGGAGCGGTGGAAGAAAGATCGACTATGATATTGCCGGGCTTTCCGTGCTTTATTGCTTTTTTGACAGAATCGCTGATTATCTCATGGGTGGGCAATATCTGAAGTATGATGTCGCAGCTTTCATATATCTCCCGGGCATCGGCGGTAACGCCGCCTTCAGCTCTGAAAGCCTGCATCCTTGCTTCCGATACATCAAAGCCCTTTACCGGGCAGCCCGACTTTTTCATCACGTTTATTGCCATCGGAAGTCCCATGACTCCCATGCCGAGAAAACCTATATTTTTCATAAAGCACCCTCTGCGCTTAAAACCCGATGTATTTTTGATACGCGTAAAAGTATAATGCAAAAGAGGTGTGATTTCAATACTTTAAAGCAGATGAGAATCGATGATATGTGCCGAAATTTAGCGTATATTTTAGTGTGATTTAACCAATAAATGACCATTATTTAATTTTTAAATGAAATTACGACGCTGATAAATAATTACTAATGGAAAGATAACAGGGAAATCTGCCCAATAACGAATGTTGTAATTGGTTAATATTGCCTAAAAATGTCTATAACAGGCGGGCTCGGGTTGCATTGTTTTGCTAAATGGCGGTATAATACACATATCTGTTTTGCTATAGATATTTTGTTCAGGTGATCGGAGGTCGGGTTTATGGCAGCCCAAAAGCGCAATATAGATATGACGCAAGGTAATATTGCCGCCCAGGTCATGCTGTTTGCTATACCGCTGCTTATAGGCGATATACTCCAGCAGCTTTATAATACCTGCGACAGTATGATAGTAGGCAATTTTTTGGGCAAGCAGGCTCTCGCTTCTGTGGGCTCTACCGGAACGGTGGTCAACATTCTTGTCGGATTGTTTATCGGCATCAGCACCGGCGCTACCGTTATCATCTCACGCAGGTTCGGCGCAAAGGATAAGGGAGGCTTGATCATAGCGGTGAGAACTACCATATGGCTCACCCTGATAATGGGAATAGCCTTTACCGTTATCGGTATCGTAATGACTCCTTTTGTGCTTAGAATAATGAATACACCGCCCGATGTTATGCCGATGGCGGTGGAATATCTGAGGATATACTTTGGCGGCATATCGGGACTTATAATGTATAATATGTGTTCCGGCATACTCAGGGCGGTAGGTGATTCCAAAAGACCGCTTTACATACTGTTGTTTTCCTCGGTGCTCAACGTCGTTTTGGATCTTTTGTTTATAATACCTTTAAAGATGGGCGTCGCGGGCGCTGCCTACGCAACTATAATATCCCAGTTTCTCTCGGCGGGCATAATGATATATCTTTTGGACCGCACCGAAGATTTTATGCCGCTTGAGCTTCACCGCTTTACTATGGACAAGACTGTTCTCGGCGTTATTTTCGGAGTTGGATTGCCGTTTGGATTGCAGCGATCTATAACCGCTTTTTCTAACACCGTAGTTATATCTTACGTAAACAAATTCGGTTCCGGCGCTACTGCCGGCTGGAGCGCGCAGAACAAGGTAGACCACATCGTTTTCAAAACTCTTCAGAGCATGGCAGCTGCGATCACTACCTTTGTTTCGCAGAACCTTGGCGCAAAAAAGCCGGACCGCATCAAAAAAGGCATTTATGTGACCATGGCTATCACTATCGGGATATGCCTTTTCTACGCGGTCACCTTCTTTACCTTCCGCAGACAGCTTATCGGGCTGTTCAACCGCGATGAGGAGGTCATCTATTACGGCAGCCTGGCACTGATGATATTGCCTACTGCACATGTCGTAAATTCCATGGTCCAGATAAAATCGGGCGTTATGCGCGGATACGGTAACGGAAAGGTTCCGATGATAATAAGCCTTATCTGTTATGTGTTTATCCGTCAGATATATCTGCATGTGGGCTGGCCCTTCTTTCAGCGTTTTGAGTTTGTTGTTTCTGCATTCCCGTTCTCGTGGATCATATGCCTGTGTATCATGACGTTGTATGAAAAGTTTGCACCGGGCTATAAACGAATGCAGCAGCAGGCAGAAGCGGAATAGATCAGGATACTTGAAAAGGAGAATACAGATGAAATTTCTGCATTATAAAAAGGATAACGAGGTAAAGCTGGCGCTGAAAAACGAATGCGGCGTTTTTGCGCTGCCTTACAGCCTTAATGAGCTTTATACAAAGGCTCCGGCGGAGCTGAAGGATATCGAAAAGGAAGCTTCCGCTGCCGAAAACGCCCTCGATGAGAGTGCTATCGTCTATGCACCGGCTGTTCCCGAACCGGGAAAGATACTTTGCATCGGCCTGAATTATTACGCCCACGGCAAAGAGATAAAGATGAACATTCCTGAGACGCCCACCGTTTTCAGCAAGTTCAACAATGCTTTGACCGCCCACAACGAGAAGATTAAGCTGCCCAAGGCTGCATATAAATTCGACTATGAGGCGGAGCTGGTGATCGTCATAGGCAAAAAGGGCAAGGATATTCCCAAAGAAGATGCGCTTTCTTATGTCTTTGGATACACCGTCGGCAACGACTTTTCGGCCAGAGATCTTCAGCTGCTCACCGGTCAGTGGCTGCTCGGCAAAAGCTGCGACCAGTTTGCTCCGCTCGGTCCCTGCATTGTAACAGCTGACGAGCTCGACCCCAATAAGCTTGACATCGGCTGCAGGGTAAACGGCGAATTGGTGCAAAGTTCCAACACCGACAACATGATATTTGGCTGCGACTATCTTATCAGCTATATCTCGAAATACATCACCCTTGAGCCGGGCGACGTGATATTTACCGGAACACCCAGCGGTGTTATCCTCGGTAAAGCCGAAAATGAGCAGAATTGGCTTAAGGCAGGCGATGAGGTGGAGGTTTTTGTTGAAAAGATAGGCAGTCTTAAAAACAAGCTGATATGAATCAAAAAAGCTCTCATCCTTTTTGGATGAGGGCTTTTGTAAACTGTAAATCCGTATCGGTTGACGGCTGCGGCGGATAAATATATAATCATATCAGCGATAATGGCAGGAGGCGTTTTTATGTCGGTCAGAGAAGAGGTTTTATCTAAATTGGAGCAGCATCGCGGACGGGATATCTCGGGAGAGGCGCTTGCGCGCGAGCTTGGAGTGTCGAGGGCCGCGGTTTGGAAAGCTGTCAACTCACTCAAGGAACAGGGCTATCAGATAGATTCCTCCACCAACAGGGGATACAGGCTGTCTGACAGCTCGGATATACTCTCTGCCGAGGGGATAAAATTGCACTTGACCGGCGACGCCGCCCTTGCCGATATTTTGGCGTTTGACGAGATAGATTCCACCAATCTTGAGGCGAAGCGCATGGCTGCAAACGGGGCGAAAAAAGCCGCTGTGATAGTTGCCAACAGTCAGACGTTGGGGCGAGGTAGATTTGGGCGCGTTTTTTATTCCCCCAAGGGCTGCGGAATATATATGAGCATACTGCTCAAGCCTACCGCGGAGCAGCTTTCCGAAGCGGTCATGCTTACTACCGCGGCGGCGGTGGCGGTATGCCGTGCGGCATCAAAGCTCGGCGGAGTTTCGGCGGGGATAAAATGGGTCAACGATATCTATCTTAACGGTAAAAAAGTCTGCGGGATTTTGAGCGAAGCGGTTTTTGATATTGAAAGCGGTTCTATCGGCAGCGTTGTTATCGGGATAGGCATCAATTTCAAACAGGGCAATGACCCGCTGCCGGAGGATATAGCGGCGATAGCAGGCTCACTTTTCGGAAAAGATGCGCCGGTATCGAGAAATCAATTTGCGGCGCAGGTGGCAAACGAGCTGTTCTTGATGCTGCCGGAGCTTTCAAAGCGTGAGTTTTTAAAGGAATACCGAGAACGCTCGATACTGATAGGTAAAGAGATAGTCTATTCCCGGGGAAATGAAAAATTTGCCGCCACCGCCGAGGATATCGACGATGACGGCGCATTGGTAGTGCGATATGAGGATGGCAGCGTTGAGGCGCTGCGCTCGGGAGAGGTCAGCGTCAGGCCTAAAGCTAACCAAGCAAGCCTGCCTTTTCCAGCCGGGAACGCATGATGGGAGCGATAGACGAAACGGCGGCTATCTTTAACGTGTCGCCGGGGATAAAGGGCAGCACCCCTGCAAAAAGTCCGGAGATCAGGCTCGTTTTCTGTATAAAGCAGAGCCACAAGGTGCCGAAAAGATAACAGACGGCGGTTCCGGATACCATGCCTAAAATGTGAAGCAGCCTGCTGTTGGGAAAATGATTTAATGCGGCGCCTTCGAATATAATGATGGCAAAATAGCCGACCAAGTATCCGCCGGTGGGGCCAAGAAGTCTTGAAACACCTCCGGTGAAGCCCGAAAAAACGGGTATGCCGACACATCCGAGGGCGAGGTAAACGGTGTAGCAGATAAGAGTCCTCTTGGTGTCGAGCAGATAGGTGCAGAGGTAGATAGAAAGCGTTGCCAATGAAATAGGAACGAGCCCGGGCAGCGGAATGGAAACCGGCGACATTATCGATATTATCGAAGTCATCAGCCCTATCACCGCAAGCTCGCGGGTCGGTCTTTTGGCAGACATAAGGGCACCTCCCTCATATATTTATTACTACTGCTATTATACCGCGCAAAAAGAAACTCGTCAACCTAAGAGAGAAAAAGGTTTACAATAATAAACGATAAGGGGTTGTGCGTAAAGCCTTACGCACAACCCCTGCTTTTTCTTACATTATAATATATTACAGTTCCAAAAAGTCACGCAGCTTTCCGTCGATAGCCATTGCGTCGCTTCTGCCGAGCCGGGCAGCGGCCTCAAGTCGGGCGAGGTCTTTTTCAAAGCGGTCGATGGCGAGCGGCTTTTCGGGTGCGAGCATTATTACCTTGCCTTCCGCTTCCAGCTTATGGAGATCATCGAGGGTGCGGTTATAGATAATGTGGCGGCGGTCCATCACCTCGCAGAGAGCGGGATATTTGCGGTAAAGCGCATGATAGGCGGTGCGCATTTTCTGCGGAGTCTTTCGATAATTGCGGTCGCGGGTGGAGATGACAACAAGACGGTCGCAGCCGTCGGCAAGCGCCTTTTTGAAAGGGATGGGGTCGGCGGTGCCGCCGTCGAGATATTTTCTGCCTCTGTAGCTGACTATAGGAGAGAAGCAGGGAATGGCGGAAGATGCGCGAATGGCGGTGGTATCGTTATAAAGGTCGTTTTTGTCAAAATAAGCAGGGCGTCCGGTCTCTATATCGGTAACGCCGACCACACATTCGGTATGAGTCTGCATAAAGGTATCGTAATCAAACGGATCGAGCAGCTCGGGAATATCCTTGAAAAGAAAATCCATTCCAAAGAGCGACCCTTCTTTAAAAAAGTTGGAAATGCTGAGATAGCGCTTATCACCTATATATTTGGTGTTTATGCGGTGGCTGCGTCCCTTTTGCTTTGAAACGAAAGAAACGCCGTTGCAGGCGCCTGCCGAAACGCCGATAACGTAATCGAAGGTTATGCCGCTTTCGAGAAAGTGATCCAGTATTCCGATGGAATACATTCCTCGCATGCCGCCCCCCTCAAGGACAAGTCCGGTTTTCATCTTTTGCCTCCTTAAATCAGTCGAAAAACAGTTTTGCGTTTATTTTTATATCTTCGCGGGGCATTTTGCGCCAATCGAAGCAGCTGAGCAGTTCGGCTGAGCTGATGGGTTCGGGGCGGTCTATCTGCCCCGATATGAAGCCGAGCTGTCCCAAAAGCTGCTCTGCGGTAAAACGATTGCGCAAAAAACCGACATCGGTATCCATATCTCGCTTTGAAAGCCGCCGTCCGTCATCTGCCAGTATCAGCGGATGATGACCGAATTCGGGCGGCTCAAAACCGAGCGTTTTATGTAAATATATCTGGCGGAATGAAGAATCGAGCAGGTCACGCCCGCGCACTACCTCGGTGACGCCCATAAGAGCATCGTCCACCACCACTGCGAGTTGATAGGCGAAAACGCCGTCGGAACGGCGCAGTATAAAGTCGCCGCAGTCGGTCACAAGATTTTGGCTGCGCTCGCCGTAGCAGATATCGGTAAAAGTCACATCCTCATTCGGAACGATGACGCGCATGGCGCCGCCCCGCTTTTTGGCTTTAGCCGCCTTTTCCTCCTCGCTCATATAGCGGCACTTTCCGCTGTAAACGGTGCTGCCGTCAGAAAGATGGGGGGCGTTTGCTGCGTGCAGCTCGCTGCGGCTGCAATAACAGGGATATATAAGCCCTTTTTGACGCAGCAGATCGAGCATCTGCTCGTATATATCGCTGCGCGCGCTTTGGCTGTAAGGCTTGTGTGGCCCAATGTTATCAAGACCGCCCTCGTCCCAGTCGAGCCCCAGCCAGAGCATATCCTCTTCCAAAAGGCGCGAGTATTCGCGGCTGCACCGCAGCGGATCAAGGTCTTCGATGCGCAGTATGAAGCTGCCGCCCTTGCTTCTTGCCGAAAGCCATGCGGTCAGCGCGCAGAAAAGGTTGCCGAGATGCATCCTGCCGCTCGGAGTAGGGGCAAAACGCCCTATAGTGCGTTGATCCATAGCATTTCACTCCTTAAATAAGCATAACAATATAATTTTAAGACGATGCAGCTTTAGTGTCAAGTTAATGGAGCGCTAATTAAAAAATATATTAAATTTATGCCAGATGCACTAAAAATATTCTCAAAGATGTTATATTTAGTTAAAAATCCCTGTATGAAAAATGATTTGGTTGTGATATTATAATTACATCCGATTTGGGGTGTTAGTGTATGAAAAAGTCTGTTATGACAACTCGATACTTTTTCTACTTTTTTAGCTTTGCTTTTTACTTTAGCAAGGCTTATTCGCGTTTCGCTGCAAAACAGATGCTCATCGGAAATATGGCTGTATAACAGCTGTTTAAGATCACCGAAAAAGGGCTTCGCGGCGGAACGCTGCGGGGCCCTTTAATGATTTTACGCTTAAAATTTAAATAGTATAATGATGCGGAGGAATAAACAATGGTAGTAGTAGTAAGAAACACTCATGACGAAAAGCAGCTCAATGGTCTTATGAACTGGATCAAGGGCATGGGCATCGATATCCATGTCAGCCGCGGCAGTATGCAGACTGTTTTGGGCTTGGTGGGTGATACCTCCAAGATCGATATAGACCTTATCGAAGCGCTCGATATCGTTGAGACTGTAAAGCGTATACAGGAGCCCTATAAAAACGCAAACAGAAAATTCCATCCCGAAAATACCGTTGTAACTGTCGGAGAGGCATCTTTTGGCGACGGCAGCTGCCCCATCATCGCCGGCCCCTGCTCGGTAGAATCGGAAGAGCAGATAATCTACGTTGCCAAGGCTGTCAAGGCCTCGGGCGCAAAGCTGCTGCGCGGCGGCGCTTTTAAGCCCAGGACCTCTCCCTATGCTTTCCAGGGTATGCGCGGCGAGGGCATCAAGCTTCTTCTTGAGGCAAAGAAAGAGACCGGTATGCCTATCGTTACCGAACTCATGGATATTTCTCAGCTTCCTATGTTCGAAGAGGTTGATGTTATACAGGTCGGCGCACGCAATATGCAGAACTTCGAGCTGCTCAAAGAGCTTGGACACCTCGATAAGCCTATCCTTCTCAAACGCGGACTTGCCAACACCCTGCAGGAGCTTCTCATGAGTGCCGAATATATCATGGCGGGCGGAAATGAGCAGGTCATCCTCTGCGAGCGCGGCATCAGGACCTTTGAGACCGCCACCAGAAACACTCTTGATATTTCCGCTGTTCCGATGCTGAAGACCATGACCCATCTGCCTATCATCGTTGACCCCAGCCACGCCTGCGGAATCGCAAAGATGGTAAAGCCGATGTCGATGGCGGCTGCGGCCTGCGGAGTTGACGGCCTTATCATCGAGGTCCACAATGACCCCGCTCACGCGAAATGCGACGGTCCCCAGTCGCTCACTCCCGAGGCATTCGATGATGTTGTAAAGAGCGTAAACGCGATCCTTCCCCACGCATACAGAGCATAAACAGGAGAAAGAAAATGAACATTGCAATTATCGGAATGGGTCTGATGGGCGGTTCCTTTGCCAGAGCATTTAAACAGAATACCGACTTTACCGTTTACGGAGAAAACCGCAGCAAGGATGTGCTGCAAAAGGCGAAGGCGGCCGGCGCGATAGACGCACCCCTTGATGAAGAAAAGTTAAAAAGCTGCAAGCTTATACTGATAGCCCTTTACCCCGAACGTGCGGTGGAATGGCTTGAAAAAAACGCCCATCTTATCTCTGAGGATGCGATAGTAGCCGATACCTGCGGCGTTAAGCAGATAGTCTGCGGGCCATGTGACAAGATAGCCAAGCAGCATGGCTTTACCTTTATCGGCACTCATCCTATGGCGGGCGTTGAACACAGCGGCTTTGATCACTCCAAAGCGGATATGTATAACAATGCGTCGCTGATAATAGTCCCGATGGAGGATACCCCCGAGGAAAAGGTGGAGCAGCTCAAAGCTATGCTGCTGCCTGCCGGATTCGGAAAGGTGGTCATCACCACCCCGGAGGAACACGACAGAATGATAGCTTTCACATCGCAGCTTGCCCATGTCGTTTCGAGCGCTTATGTCCAGCTGCCATGCGCCCTTAACCACACCGGTTTTTCCGCCGGAAGCTACCGCGATATGACGAGAGTTGCCACCCTCAACGAGGATATGTGGACCGAGCTGTTTATGGAAAACCATGAGATGCTTGCCGCTCAGGTAGGCGAGCTTGTAGAAATGCTTAAAGTTTACGAACGGCTGATTCGCGAAAAAAAGGCGGATGAGCTTCACGAGTTACTTAAAAGAGGACGCCTGCGCAAGGAACGGGTGGACGGAAAGGTTCTGAGATGATGCAGCGTATCAGCGTAAAGACCAGCTCTCCCTACGAGGTGCTTATAGGCAGAGATCTGATCGCCGACAGCGGAAAATACGCCCTTGAAAGGATAAAGCCCTGCAAGGCGGCGCTCATCACCGATGATTCGGTGGGAGAGCTCTACGGCGATATCGTTGAAAAGTCGTTTTCTGAGGCGGGATTCAACGTCTGCCGCATAACTGTTGCACACGGCGAGAGCAGCAAAAATATGAGCGTTCTTTCCGAGGTGCTGGAGCAGCTGGCCGAAAACCGCCTCACCCGAAGCGACATAATATTGGCGCTCGGCGGCGGAATGGTAGGCGACCTGGCGGGTTTTGCGGCTGCCGTTTACCTCAGAGGCATACGTTTTATTCAGCTGCCCACCAGCTTTTTGGCTGCGATAGATTCTTCGGTCGGCGGAAAGACCGCTGTTGACCTCAAGGGCGGAAAAAATCTCGCGGGCGCATTTTGGCAGCCCGAAATGGTCATCTGCGATATCGATCTGCTCGGCAGCCTGACCAAGGATATCTTTCTTGACGGCGTGGGCGAGGCGGTAAAATACGGCTTTGCCTTTGACAAAGGGCTTTTTGATATGATGTCGAACGGCATCGATGATAAGCTGCCGGAGGTGGTGGCGAGATGTGTTTCCATAAAGAGCAGAGTGGTCGAGGAGGACGAGCTGGATAACGGCGAACGCCGAAAGCTCAACTTCGGGCATACCATCGGACACGCCATCGAGCATTGCTCCGACTTTTCTATCTCCCACGGGCAGGCTGTCGGCATAGGAATGGTGATCATGACAAGAGCCTGCGTAAAGCATCAGCTTATCGGTGAAGATGCGCTTGAAACGCTCATCGCCGTGATGAAAAAGTGCGGACTGCCTACTGAATGCAAGTTTGGCGCTGCCGAACTTTGCAAGGCGGCGCTCGGCGATAAAAAGCGCCGCGGTGATAAAATACATATAGTTATACCTACCGATATCGGTGTGTGCGATATGAAAGAGATCGCGGTATCCGAGCTGGAAGGCTGGATAGCATCGGGACTTTAAAAGACGACAAGGAGCGCTTTATATGGATATAAGAATAACGCCCCGAAAACTTACGGGCAGCATAGCGGCGATAACCTCAAAATCAGATGCTCACCGCTGCCTTATCTGTGCGGCGCTCTGTAATGGCACCACCGAGGTGGTGATAAACGACAGCAACCGCGATATAGAAGCTACTGCCGGCTGCCTTGCTGCCTTGGGGGCAGAGATAACCCAAAGGGGCAGAGTTTATCAGGTGAAAGGGATAAAAACTGTTCCCGATGAGGCAGTGCTCGATTGCGGCGAGAGCGGCTCGACGCTGCGATTTCTTCTGCCGCTTGCAGCGGCTGTCGGAAAAAGCGTTACCCTTACCGGTTCGGGCAGACTGCCCGAACGCCCTCTCTCTCCGCTGATGGAGGAGATGGAACAAAAAGGCTGCGGGTTTTCTGAAAGAAAGCTTCCGCTCACCGTTTCAAACGGGTTGAAAAGCGGCAGGTACACCCTTCCGGGGAATGTCAGCTCGCAGTATATAACAGGACTTTTGCTGGCGTTGCCGCTGCTGGAGGGGGAGAGCGAGATACTGCTCACCTCAAAGCTGGAATCGGCGGGCTACGTCGATATGACGATCAGGACCCTTTCTCTCTTTGGCATAAAGACAGAAACGCTTCCAAACGGCGGCGGCTACCGCGTAAAGGGCGGTCAGCGGTTCATCTCGCCCGAACGGATAACGGTCGAGGGCGACTGGTCCAACGCGGCGTTTTGGCTTGCGGCGGGTGCGGTATCCGATGGTATAGAGATGAGCGGACTTGATATCGATTCGGCGCAGGGCGATAAGGCGATAGCCGGACTGCTGAGCCGTTTCGGTGCTGCGGTAGATATTGGAAACGGCAAAATTTCGGTAAGCCGCAACGATATGAGCGGCATCACCGTTGATGTTTCCGCAATCCCCGATGCGGTGCCGATACTGGCTGTCACGGCCTGTGCCGCCAACGGAGAAACCAGAATTGAAAATGCCGCAAGGCTTAGAATAAAAGAAAGCGACCGCTTAAAGAGCGTCACCGCGATGATAACTGCGCTGGGCGGCGATATAACCGAACTTGATGACGGTCTCATCATAAAGGGAAACGGCAAACTCAGAGGCGGAAAGGTGGACAGCTTCAATGACCACCGCATTGCGATGGCAGCTGCGATAGCTTCATCTATATGCGAGGATGAAGTTATCATCACCGGTGCTCAGGCGGTAGAAAAATCCTATCCGAAATTTTTTGAACACTTTAATATATTGGGAGGGGAAGCAAATGTCATCTAGCTTTGGAAGCTGCGTTAAAGTCACCGTTTTCGGACAGTCGCACAGCGGCGCTATCGGCGTGGTCATTGACGGCATACCGGCGGGGATAAAGCTGGACATCACAAAGATAGAAGCGTTTATGGCGAGACGTGCCCCCTCCGGAAAGGGAGTTTCCACCGCCAGAAAAGAGGCGGATAAACCCGAGATAGTATCAGGACTTGTTGATAACGTCACCTGCGGCGCGCCTATCTGCGCTGTGATAGCCAATTCAGACACGCGTTCAAAGGATTACTCCAAGCTGCGCGATATGCCGAGACCTATGCACGCCGATTTCCCGGCTGCGGTCAAGTATCATGGCTGCAACGATATCCGCGGCGGAGGACAGTTCTCGGGCAGACTTACCGCTCCGCTATGCTTTGCGGGCGCGGTGGCGATCCAGCTGCTTGAGCAATGCGGAATAGAAGTCGGCGCCCACATCTCTGCCGTCAACGGCATATCGGACGAGCCGTTTGACCCGGTTTCGGTGGGAAGGCAGCAGCTTGATGCCGTCAAGCAAAAGGAATTTGCCGTTATAAACGATAGCTGCGGCGAAAAGATGCGCGACCGCATCTTGGCGGTGAAGGCGCAGGGCGATTCGGTGGGCGGAGTTATAGAATGTGCCGTTATCGGCGTTCCGGCAGGTATCGGAGAACCGCTTTATGACGGACTTGAAAACAAAATTGCCGCTGCAGTATTCGGGATACCGGCGGTGAAGGGGATAGAGTTCGGCGCGGGCTTTGCCGCAGCCGAAATGCTCGGAAGCGAGCATAACGACCCATATGTAATGCAGGGAGACAAGGTCGTGACAGAAACGAACCGCCACGGAGGAATACTCGGCGGTATCTCGACCGGAATGCCTATATTGTTTAAGGCGGCGTTCAAGCCCACCCCCTCGATAGCGAAGCAGCAGCGTACCGTGAGCCTTGAAAAAGGCGAAAATACCGAGTTGATCATTGAGGGCAGACATGACCCATGCGTAGTTCCGAGAGCGGTACCCTGTGTAGAAGCTGCCGCCGCTTTGGCGGTTTTAGACCTGCTGATAGAAGAGAAAGGAAAAGATATATGGCACTTGATGAACTGAGAGTAAGAATAGACGAGATAAACCGAGAGATGGTCAAGCTGTTCGTAGAGCGCATGAACGTTTCGGTAGAGATAGCAAAATACAAGGCTGAAAACAATCTTCCCATTCTTGATAAGAACAGAGAGCGCAAGATACTTTCCGAGATGGTAAAATGCGCGGGAGAACCCTATGAGGATCATACCCAAATACTTTTCCAGACTCTGTTTGAGTTGAGCCGCAACTATCAGAACAGCATCATCGGTACCGGCGGCGTGATAGCCGAAGAAATTAAGAAAGCAGTTGAAAACACCCCTGCCCTTTTCCCGACCAGAGCAATAGTGGCTTGTCAGGGCGTTGAGGGCGCTTATTCTCAGATGGCGTGTGACAAGCTGCTGCCCTATGCCGATATACTCTACTTCCAGCATTGGGACGGCGTTTTCCAGGCTGTTGAAAAGGGCTTCTGCAAATATGGAATACTCCCCATCGAAAACAGCTCTTACGGCTCGGTATCGGGCGTTTACGATCTTATGAAAAAGCATAAGTTCCATATCGTTCGCAGCATAAAGCTGAGAATTTCTCACAACCTGCTCGCACTTAAAAATACCGATATCGAAAATATCAAAGATATATATTCTCATGAGCAGGCTATCGGCCAGTGCAGCGAATTTTTGCGCCGGCACCCCAATATAAAGGTGCATGTCTGCGAGAATACCGCAGTTGCCGCCAAGATGGTATCTGAGCTTGGCAGAGATGACGTTGCCGCTATCTCTTCGCAGAACTGCGCCGAGCTTTATAACCTCAAGGTGCTTTCTGATTCCATTCAGAACAGCGATAACAACTACACCCGTTTCATCTGCATCAGCCGCGATCTTGAGATATATCCCGGCTCTTCCAAGATATCGCTGATGATGACGCTGCCTCACCGTCCCGGTTCGCTTTCGGATCTGCTTTCACGCTTCTCTATGATGGGGCTCAACCTTACCAAGCTCGAAAGCCGTCCCATTCCCGGCAAGGATTTTGAATTCATGTTCTACTTTGACCTCGAGGCTTCGGTGATGTCGCCGGCAGTTGTCAAGATGCTCAACGAGCTGAGCAACACCACCGGTACCTTCATATTCCTCGGAAGCTATACTGAAGTATAAGGGGGAAGGGCTATGTCCTCAAACCGTTACGGACTTATCGGCGAAAAACTTGGGCACAGCTTTTCTGCGGTGATACACCCCAAGCTTGCCGATTACGATTATAAGCTCATCTCTGTCCCTAAGGATGAGATAGATGATTTTATGAAAAAACGCGATTTCGCAGCCTTGAACGTCACCATACCTTACAAGCAGACGGTGATGCCATACTGCGATATCGTCACCGATGTTGCAAAAAAGATAGGCTGCGTAAACACGCTTGTTATGCGGCCCGACGGCAAGCTGCTTGGCGATAACACCGATTACAGCGGCTTTCTCAGTATGGCAAAAAAGGCGGGAGTGGATTTCTGCGGCAAAAAGGTGCTGATACTCGGCAGCGGCGGCACATCTCTTACCGCCCGCACCGCGGCCGCCGACAGCGGCGCGAAAGAGGTCATCATCGTTTCAAGAAAGGGCGAAGTCAATTACGATAACGTTTATGATATCGCTGATGCCGAAATAATCGTAAACACCACCCCCGTGGGAATGTATCCCAACAATGGGCAGAGCCTTGTTGACCTTTCAAAATTCCCGAAGCTCTGCGGAGTGCTGGATGTCATCTACAATCCGCTCAACACCGCGATGATACTGCAGGCGAAAAAGCTCGGTATCCCATGCAGCTCGGGGCTTCATATGCTGGTGGCGCAGGCAAAATACGCGAGCGAGCGTTTTACCGACAGCGTTATCGATGACGCTAAAATAGATGAGATAGAAGCTTTTCTGCGTGCCGATCTCACCAATATAGCGCTTATCGGAATGCCTGGCTGCGGCAAGAGCACCCTTTCGAAGCTGATAGCCGAGATGCTCGACCGCGAGGCAGTTGAACTCGATGAGCTTATCGCCGAGCAGGCGGGCACCGATATCCCAACCATATTCAAAGAGCAGGGCGAAGCTGCTTTTCGTGAGCTGGAGGCGCAGATAACCGCCGAGCAGGGTAAATCGAACCGCAAGGTGCTTTCCACCGGCGGCGGAGTGATAAAGCGTGCGGATAATGTTGATGCGCTCAAACAGAACAGCGTTGTGGTGTGGATAAAGCGCCCGATAGATCAGCTGCCTTCTGACGGCAGACCGCTGTCCTCGGCAAGCGATGACGCTGTCATCAAGCTTTGGAACGAGCGAAAAGACCTTTACGCCGCGGCGGCGGATCTTTCTGTTGAAAATACCGGTGACCCTAAAGCGGTCGCCAAAAAGATAGTGGAGGGTTTTTATGAAGTTATTGGTAATAAACGGACCTAACATCAATATGCTGGGAATCCGTGAAAAGAATATCTACGGCGGTCAGGATTATATGTCGCTGATAAATCTCATTATGGATACCTGCGCTGATAACGGCATAATTGTCGAGTGCTTCCAGTCAAATCACGAGGGGGCCATCGTTGATAAGATACAGTCGGTTTATAATAAAGTTGATGGCATAGTTATCAATGCCGCCGCATACACTCATACAAGTGTTGCGATACTCGACGCTTTGAAGGCGGTAAGTATTCCTGCCGTTGAGGTGCATATTTCGGATATCTATCAGCGTGAGGAATTCCGCCATCATTCCTACGTCGGAATGGCTTGTGAAAAGTCTTATATCGGTTTGGGATTTGACGGATACCGACAGGCTATACTCTATCTTAAAGAAACGTACGGTAAATAGAACAAAAAGAACCACTGAAAATATACATTTGGTGGTTCTTTTTGTTGAAAAATATAATTGTTGTTCGATTTATGAAATATTATAGTTGAAAATGTGATAAAAATAATATATAATTGTAACTATTGTTGTGTATTCTTTTTTAGCTCTTTTTAACAAAATAGCGTGGTAACGCGCTAAAACAAATGAGAGGAGTGTCCGCAATTATGGAGACAATGAAGCTGGTCCGTCAGTATGAAGATGAGATGATAGCTATACGCCGTCACCTCCATCAGAACCCGGAGCTCAGCAATGAAGAATTCAAGACTACTGAGCTTATCAAGGAAAAGCTTACTGAGTGGGGAATAGAGGTCGTCGATATCGGTATGCCTACCGGTGTACTGGGACTTCTTCGCGGCGGAAAGCCCGGCAAGACGGTAGCTATCCGTGAGGATATCGATGCGCTGCCAATGGCGGAGCTTACCGACGTTCCTTACAAGTCCACCGTGGAAAATGTTTGCCATTCCTGTGGACATGATATTCACACCACCGTTCTTTTATACTGTGCCAAGGTTTTGGCTCAGGTCAAGGATGAGCTTTGCGGCAACGTAATGTTTATGTTCCAGCCCGCAGAGGAAAAGGGAACCGGCGCTAAGCTGTTTGTTGAAAAGAAATTCTATGAGGTAATAAAGCCCGATACTTTTGTCGGCCTGCATGTATCTCCCGAATTCCCGGCGGGTTCTATCGGTCTCAAGAGAGGTCCGGCTAACGCATCCTGCGATATCTTCTATATCAAGGTCAGCGGCAAGGGCGGTCACGGTGCTCATCCCGAGAACTGCATCGACCCCATCGCGATCAGCGGATACCTTCTCACTCAGCTCCAGACCGTAATTTCCCGCGAGAACCATCCGGTATATCCGGCTGTTATGACTGTTGGCGCTATCCATGCAGGAAAGGCTCCCAACATCATCCCGGATTATGTTGAGATGTGCGGAACGCTGAGAAGCCTTGATTTTGACAGCCGCGTTAAGATGCAGGATGCTATCGACAGAATAGTTAAGTTCTGCTGCGAGGCTATGAGAGGTACCGGCGAAGTAACATGGGAGAAGGGCATGCCTCCTCTGGTAAACAGTGATGAGGTCATCGATGGCCTCACTGTTGCTGCCAACGAAACTATCGGCGCCGATCATATCGTTGCCGTTAAGAATCCTTCGCTGGGCTCTGAGGACTTTTCCTACCTCTTCCCGGAATATGCACCCGGCGCACAGTTCCGCCTCGGTTCCGGAAATGATGTGGATCCCAACACCAGACATGGTCTGCATAATTCCAAGAATACCTTTGATGACAGCTGCCTGACTGCCGGCGCTGCAGTTCTGGTACAGTATACAAGGAATTTCCTCAAGTAAGGCGGTTTCTCTCAAAAATGTATAGAGATCCGGACATGCTTTAATAGCGGAGAAGATCCGGATTTACTATAAAAATCAAAAAGGAGAATAATAATGAACAAGAAAAAATTTGTCATCCCTACCACTTGTGCGTTGCTGTTCATGATGATGATCCTCTGTGCGGTTCTCACCTGGATCATTCCCGCTGGCGCATACGACACTGAGAAGGTAGGAAACACCAACCGTGTTATCGCTGGCACCTATCATGTTATCGAGAGCAGCCCCGTAGGCCCCTGGGAGACTATCATGTCTGTTCCCGCAGGCTTCTACAAGGCAGCTAAGCTCATGGTCATGATCATGTTCTGCGGCGGCGCAGTTGAGATCCTTGAGAAGAACGGCTCCATCAACGCGGCATTCGGTAAGCTTGCTTCCAACAAGAAGCTCAACGTTAACCTCCTCGTTTGCGTCCTTATGGCATTCATGTCCGTTGGCGGCGCAGCAGGCGTTTTCGCTAACCCCGTTGTTGCGCTCGTTCCGATCGGCGTGATACTTATGAAGAACCTCGGATATGACGCATTTACCGGCTTCCTGCTCGTTTACATGGGCGCATACTCCGGCTTCAACGTTGGCTGGGCAAACGCTTCCACCGTTGGTACTGCACACCCCATCGCTGAACTGCCCATCTTCTCCGGCTTCGGCGTTCGTGTAGTTCTTAACATCATCAACTTCATCCTCTGCTACTGGTTCACCATCCGTTACATGAAGACCATCAAGGCTGACCCCAAGAAGTCCCTTAACTATGAGGAAGGCCTCGCAGTTTCCGATTACATGGGCGGCGCCGGCAATGTAGAGACCGGCAAGCTGACCACTGCTCACACCCTCAGCATCGTTGGCCTCGTAGTTGCTGTTGCAGCTATCTGTGTTGGTTCCATCAAGTTCAAGTGGAGCTATGACCAGATGGCTTGCTGCTTCTTCCTCCTTGCTATATTTGCAGGTTTTGTAAGCGGCATGGGCGTAAACGGCACCACCAAGACCTTCGTTTCCGGCTGCGGCAAGATGGCTAACGCTGCATTCATCGTTGGCTTTGCTAACGGCGTAGGCATCATCCTCACCAACGGCAAGATCCTGAACACCATCGTTCACTGGCTCTCCATCCCCATGCAGTCCATGAGCCCCGTTCTTTGCGCTAACTTCATGTTTATCGCTAACCTGCTCATCAACTTCCTTATCCCCTCCGGTTCCGGTCAGGCTGCTGCTGTTATGCCCATCATGGTTCCCATGGCTGACATCCTTGGCGTTACCCGTCAGGTAGCAGTTCAGGCATTCCAGTTCGGTGACGGCTTCTCCAACTGCATCTACCCCACCGCAGGTACCCTCATGGGCTCCCTTGCAGTTGCTAAGACTGACTGGGCAAGATACGCTAAGTGGTTCCTGCCTCTCCTCGGATGCCAGTGCATCCTTTCCTTCGCATCTCTTACCATCCTCCAGATGATTGGTTGGACCGGTCTCTAAGATACATAAGGATATTTAAGGCTTACATAAAGTTTTAAATACAAAAATCCCCCGATCGTAAGGTCGGGGGATTTTTTGTGATGTTTAAAGCCCGAGATCTTCGTCTATAAAAACGACTTCGGTTTCAATGCTCATGGTCGGTCCCCAAAGGATGACCAAACCGCGGCAGATACGCTCGGGACTTCTGCAATCGTAGCAGCGGTCGGCCTTGACGGCGCAGGGGGTATTGACCTTGAACTGCTGCGCACGTTTGGGCGCGGCAATATTTCTCGCTCTCCAAACTGCTTTTTCAAGGTCGGGGGCAAGCTTGTTTCTGCCTGCGACGATGTAAAGCTTTTGATGCCCGAACAGCGTTGAAGAAACGCGATTGCCAAATCCATCGATGTTGACTATCTCACCTGTTTCGGCAATGGCGTTTGCGGAGCAGAGATAGACCTGGGTATCGGCTGCCATTTTTCGGGATTCAACGGCGGGCTGCTTCCAGTGCCACAGCACGAGGTTATGCTCGCTCAAAGATTTGAAAATGCCTATCTTGTTGAGCGTTGCCGAGCCCCCGATGCCTACGGTCTTGTCATCGATGGCTTG
Source organism: uncultured Oscillospiraceae bacterium (assembly GCA_964605985.1). Taxonomy (GTDB): domain Bacteria; phylum Bacillota; class Clostridia; order Oscillospirales; family Ruminococcaceae; genus Yanshouia. Next base: position 74,167 of record CAZSEO010000001.1, read on the forward strand.
GTTGAGGTATTCACAGGCAGCTTCGCTGTTTTCAAAGCATCGAACAGAGAATCCGCGGCTTTTGAGATTTTCTGTTACCTTAGAAAAATCTGTCATGACAAAAATCAAAACTTTGCAATGATCTCGATCTCGCAGAGCGCACCCTTGGGGATCTCTCTAACAGCTACGCAGGAGCGTGCGGGTTTGCTTACAAAATACTTTGCATAAACGCCGTTAAAGGCTGCAAAATTTGCCATATCGGAGAGGAAGCAGGTGGTCTTTACAACGTTGTCAAAGGTGAGGCCGTTAGCTTCGAGCACACCCTTGATGTTTTTGCAAACCTGCTCGGTCTGCTCCTCGATGGTGGTGCCAACGATAGCAGCGGTAGCGGGATCGAGCGGGATCTGGCCGGAAGCGTAAAGCATACCGTTTACAGAAATAGCCTGGGAGTAGGGGCCGATAGCGGCGGGAGCGTTGGTGGTATTGGTGATCTCAAACATGTCAGTCAAATCCTTTCGGTTTTAAATTTTAGTGCCGGTATTATTTTACCATTTAGCTTTAAAAGTAACAATAGATTTTGAAGATAAATCGCGGGTCACATTATCTCATAGCCGTTTTTCTCAAGCAGCGCCTCTATCTCACGGATGTGGTCGTGGTTTTTGGTCTCGAGAGCCATCGAAACGATACAGGCATTGACATCCGACTGTTTATCCTCGCGGCTGTGGCTGACAGAGATGATGTTTGCGCCGGTTTGCGAGATTATCTGAAGCAGGCTGATAAGACTGCCGGGCTTGTCGATCACCTTGGTCATGATGGAAACGATACGTCCCGATTTGGAAAGGCCCTTGGTGATTATTCTTGAAAGCATATTTACATCTATATTACCGCCCGAAACGACACATACAGTTTTGGGGGAGCTGTCTACCTTGCCGAACATCATGGCGGCAACGGTGGCAGCGCCTGCACCCTCGGCAACGGTTTTCTGTCCTTCCATCAGAGCGAGTATGGCGGAGGCGATCTCATCCTCCTTTACGGTCACTATATCATCGACATATCTGCGGACGATATCAAAGGTAAGAGTGCCGGGCTTTTTAACGGCGATGCCATCTGCAATGGTGGAGACGGATTTCAGCTCAACTATACGGTTTTCATGGACTGACCGGAACATTGATGGAGCGCCTGCCGCCTGAACTCCTATCACCTTGCAGGAGGGCTTGAGCTGCTTTATCGCAAAGGAGATGCCGCTGATAAGTCCGCCGCCGCCGATAGGGACCAATACCTGCTCGACATCGGGAAGCTGTTCAAGTATCTCAAGACCGATGGTGCCCTGGCCCGCTATAACATAGGGGTCGTTGAAGGGATGGGCGAAAACATAGCCGTGCTGTTCTGCAAGCTCGTTGGCTTTGGCTGCCGCATCATCATAAACTCCGGGAACCAGCACTACTTCGGCGCCGTAATTTTTGGTCGCCTCTATCTTGGAGATGGGTGCGCCCGCGGGCATACAGATTATCGAGCGTATTCCGAGAAGGGTCGCTGAATAAGCGATGCCCTGTGCGTGATTTCCGGCAGAGCAGGCGATAACGCCCTTTGCCGCCTGCTCGGGAGTGAGCGAGTTTATCTTATTGTAGGCACCTCTTATCTTAAAGGCGCCGGTCATCTGCAGGTTTTCCGCTTTGATGTAAACGTTGGGACCGATATTCGCGGCAGGGTTTAAGGGGGTGACTCTGGCAACTCCCTCAAGCTTCTTTTTTGCCTCTTTTATCATTTCGAGCGTGAGCATGATATCTCCTCCTGAAGTGGCAGTATGTCGGTTTGATTTAGAAAATTATACTATTTAACTAATGTGTGTTTCAATGCGCAAATTATACAAATGTTTTTCTTTTAAGTACAGAAAATGAACAAATGTATCTCTATCGAGAACACTGCTTTTTCTGCCGCAGTCAGTAAAGATTGTTTTTCTGCTGCCTAAAGGTTATAATATCCATAAAAGGATGGTGGCGATATGAACGATCACAGCTTTATCAACCTGACCGAAAGGGGAGCCTGCAACCTTTTGCCGCATCGCGGCGAGCTTGCCCACAAGGGGAGTTTTGGCACGCTGCTGACTGTTGCGGGGTGCGAAAGCTTTATTGGTGCAGCATCACTCAGCGTTGAAGCTTCGCTCAAAAGCGGTGTGGGGATAGTTTGCCTTGCTTCTGTAAGGCAGGCTGTCGCTGCCTGTTCCATTCGCTGCCCCGAAGCGACCTTTATGCCTTTTGACGCTGATAACGATGGGCATATTCCGCTTGCCGCCGCCGAAAAGCTTATAAAACGCAGTGAAACCGCATCTGCAATGCTGATAGGCTGCGGCTTGGGACGCTCAGACGATACATCGTCTTTGGTAAAAAGGCTGCTTGAAGACAGCGATATCCCTAAAGTTGTAGATGCCGATGGACTTAATGCTGCTGCCGATCGACCTCAACTGCTTAAAGGCTGCATTATCACCCCTCACGCGGGCGAGATGGCAAGACTTTGCGGCTGCGATATATCCCAGATAAAAGCCGACCCTTCTGAGACTGCCGTTGATTTTGCTCAGAAATACGATTGTGTGGTAGTGCTGAAAGACGCGGATACAATAGCCGCTTCCCCCAACGGAAAGCTGTTTTTAAATATTGGCAGAAATTCAGGGCTGGCAAGAGGCGGCAGCGGAGATGTTCTTGCCGGTATCACGGCATCGCTGCTGGCACAGGGCATGGAGCCGTTCGACTGCGCTATGGCGGCGGTGACGCTGCACAGCGCTGCGGCAAAACGCTGCGCCGAAAAATATTCAAGGCGCGGAATGCTGCCGCATGAGATATGCGAATGCCTGCGCGAGATTTTTAAGGAGAATGAGCGATGAGCGGAGCTTCCGGCGGCAGAAAGCTTGAATTTATCGCACAAAGCGAAATGACGGTGGAGCAGCTTCTGCGGCAGAATGGATTTTCTAAAGGGCTTATAATCGAGTTGAAAAAAACTTCCGACGGGATAATGATAGACGGCGAAAGAGTTCGTTCCACAACGTTGATGGCAGTGGGAAAAACTCTTTGCGTCACTATGCCCAACAATGAGGTGAAAAGGGCTAAAAGCAGCATTGACATTCCCATCATCTATGAGGATGAGGACATCATTCTTTATAACAAACCCTCGGGGATAGCCTGTCACCGTTCGGGAAGCCACATTTCGGACACCATAGAAAACACCTTCGATGGGGTTTTCAGGGCGGTCACCCGTCTTGACCGCGATACCAGCGGACTTTTGCTGGTGGCAAAGCATCAGCTTGCCGCCGGCAGGCTGTGGCAAAAGACAAAAAAACGCTATCTTGCGGTAGCACAGGGAAAATTCGAGCTTGTTCATGGGAGCATCGAATTGCCGATAATGCGCTGCCGCCCCTACGATATGCGCCGCATAGTGGATGAATGCGGTGACCCTTCGCTGACCGAATACAGAGTGATAAGCCAGGGCAGCGACGCGGCACTTGTCGAGTGCATACTTCACACAGGAAGGACGCATCAGGCGAGAGTTCATCTGTCTGCGATAGGACATCCGATAGTCGGCGATACTTTTTACGGCGCAGACGACGGTATAATGGAGCGTCAGGCACTTCACTGTGCAAAGCTCTGGTTTACCCACCCCATGACCGGAGATGTTATGGAATTTACAGCGGCGCCGCCGGAAGATATGATGAGTGCGATGGAAAAGCTTGAAATAGTGCTGCCCCAAAAATGGAACGACAATATAACGATCACCGATAAAAACGGACGCTGATCTTTCAGCGTCCGTTTTGCAGCTGAAAAAATTCCCACCTGATTTCACGTCACGACCGAGGGCAATACTTACCTTTGAAAAAAGCTTAGGGTGGGTGTTGAAGGTGGCTGTCAATTACAATAAGGTGGAGATTTGCGGTGTAGATACTTCCAAGCTTCCGGTGATAACCGAAAAGGAAAAACTGGAGCTTATCAAAAAGGCGCATGCAGGGGATAAAGCGGCACGGGACAAAATGATAACCTGCAATTTAAGGCTGGTGCTTTCGGTAGTGCAGAAATTTGCTCACAGGGGAGAAAATCTTGACGATCTTTTCCAAGTCGGATGCATTGGGCTGGTAAAGGCGATAGATAATTTCAATGAAGAGCTTCTAGTCAAATTTTCAACCTACGGGGTGCCGATGATAATAGGGGAGATACGGCGGTATCTTCGCGACAATAATTCGATAAGGGTCAGCCGTTCGATGCGGGATACCGCATATAAGGCGCTTCAAATACGTGAGCAGCTTTTAGGCGAGCAGCTCATCGAGCCGACAGTAAACGAGATAGCGGAAAAAATGGGGGTCCCGCGGCAGGAGGTGGTGACTGCGCTGGAGGCGATAGTGGAACCGCTGTCACTGTACGAACCGGTATATTCCGACAGCGGAGATACCATCTACGTCATGGATCAGGTGGGTGACCCGAACGGCGAGGGGGATTGGATAGACGAGATAGTTTTCCGCGAGGCGATCGACGATTTGGGCGAAAGGGAAAAGCGGATCCTTTCGCTGCGCTTTTTGGCGGGGAAAACACAGATGGAGGTATCGAAAGAGATAGGTATAAGTCAGGCGCAGGTATCAAGACTGGAAAAAAGCGCTCTCGGCAAGATCAAAAAAAGAATGTAAATGGGGTATATCTTTAAAAGGGGATATTTTGCACCGGTGGTTGTATTTTCACCAAAAGATTGCAGATATCGGCTGAGGAGAAAATGTAAACCTGTCGCTGTCTCCAAAACCAAACAAGGCAGATATTACATTTGCAATTTCCTTGGTGGTTTGTTACTGTTTAATTGTCGCTTGCAAGCCAATAATTCCAGGGAGGTAACCAAAATGAATAATTGTTTTTCCATGCTGCAGTTGCTTTGCAGTCTTTTCAACTTCGGCTGCTGATACCGATAGACGCCTTTTAACTGATAGATAGCTTTGTAAAAGGAGGAAACCCGATGAAAAAGCTTAATGTTATTATAACCTCGGCATTCTGTGCCTCGCTGATGGCGGTAAGCGCCTCGGCGGCTTCTGATGACGCTTGTGTATCTGTTTTAGATAGGCTTGAGAATATCAACAGCATTGTAAACAGTGTGAATATTTCTCAGTGCGATCCTCAGACCATTTTGCAGCAGCTGCTTTCCAATTGCCTGAACGGTCAGTTCCCCACACTGCCTGAGTCGCCTGAGCAAGAGGAAACTCCGATAGTTCCCGAACAGCCCGAAACTCCCGAGCAGGATATTACCCCGGACTATGGCGGAAGCGGAAACATTCAAGGCTCGGTCAGCGAGTTCGAGCGCAGGGTTGTGGAGCTGGTAAACGTTGAGCGTGCAAAAGAGGGGCTTTCTGCCCTCACCCTCAACGAGGAGCTCAGCGATGTCGCGCGTGAAAAGTCCAGCGATATGCAGCGCAACGGCTATTTCAGCCACACCAGCCCGACTTACGGTTCCCCGTTCGATATGCTCCGCCGGTTCGGTATCTCTTATAACACCGCAGGAGAAAACATCGCGATGGGATATTCCAGCCCTGAGGCGGTTGTGAACGGATGGATGAACTCCGCCGGACATCGCGCAAATATTCTCAACAGCAGCTTTTCCGATATAGGGGTTGGATATATCTCCAACGGCAATTACTGGACTCAGCTTTTCATAGGCTAAAATCATAGAGCCGCTTTAAAAGCGGCTCTCAAATATTTGTTTATAAGAGGAAATTTTCAAAAATATATTGATATTTAAGATAAGGTGTGGTAAAATACCTTCGTTGACCAGTTATGGGGGCGTAGCTCACCTGGGAGCCCGTTATATCGGGTAAACCACACCTCATTTACTAAAAATTTTTGCGGTCGCCTCCATCGCTTTGCGATGTCGGCGACATGCTTGATAAAATATCAACCAAGTCGAACATCGCTTGTTTTTCCTCACTTCGCACCACGATTTGTAGAATTTTAGTGCGATTTACGTATATTTAAGTCTACCTATCCCAACTTTACATTAGTATAAGTGGAGAGAAAACGTATCTTTACTTGGTAAAAAGTAGCACAATTTTATATCTTAATTTTGCATGGGGGCGTAGCTCACCTGGGAGAGCGCTTGAATGGCATTCAAGAGGTAAGGGGTTCGATCCCCCTCGTCTCCACCACCGAAAAAGTCTTGTAACTATGCGAGTTACGAGGCTTTTTTGTTTTATAATCAAACTATTTTTAGTTTGATTATTTCTACCATTTTTCTACCCAGTTATTAATTGTTCTGACAAGTTTTCTGCCATGCTATACTTACGCCCAATATCGAGATGTCCATAAATATTGGCAGTCATTTTTATATCGGCGTGTCCCATCCATTCTTGCACATCTTTCAAGTTGAATCCTGCATTTAATAATAAGCTTGCACAACTATGGCGAAGTTCATGGAAACGGATATGTGGAAGATTATTTTTTGAGAGTAGAGCAGAAAATTTATCCGTTACATAGTCGGGAGAAAAAGGACGACCATCAGCCCATTTAAAAACATAACTGTTCGTATGATAATCTTTTCCGAATAAACGTCTATTGGCTTGTTCGGAACTTCTTGCAGCAAGTAACAATTCTTCTGCCTCTTTTATAAGAGGAAAGGTGCGAAAGCTGCTTGAATTTTTAGTCCTATCCTTTTCAACAATCTTTGTAACCTTTGAAACTGTATGCTTAATTGTAATGGTTTTAGCGTTAAAATCTATGCTATCCCATTTTAGTCCAAGCACCTCGCTACGACGTAATCCGTATATTGCAGTGATTTTGATTAACGGATATAATGGTTCGTCACGTATTACATCAAAGAGTTGCTGAAGCTGCTCAGCTGTATAATAGTTTGAATTAAACCGCTGTGCTTTAGGGATAATCAAGTACTTACACGGATTTGAAGTTATCAATCCCGATTTTACAGCTTCTTCCAATGTTTGATGAAGTATATTTTTGTGTAAGCGTAATGAGTTAGCAGATAGTCCGCCTTTTCCATCTTTACGACCATTCGATACTTTCTCATCAATATAAGCTTGTAATACGGAAGTAGTAACATCTTGCAAACGAATAGCACATGAATCGAAATAAGGTAATATATGGCATTTAGATAATAATTCATATCCTTGAAATGTCACAGTATCAACTTTACGATTTACAATCGTGAGCCAATAACGTACATAATCCGACATAAGTATATCGGTTTTAATTGTACCTGATTTAAGCTCATATTCATGTATTTTTTCGCGGAGCATTTGCTCAGCTTTACGCTTATTACCTTTTGCAGATAAACCAGTGGGAATCCAAGGTCGTTTGCGCTTTCCGTTTTCATTCAGGCTAAGAACAATATAATATTTCCCGTTTTTGATTTGCAGACAGCCTGTCATAGTGTGCTCCTTTCTTGACAGTGTAGATTTATCTGCAGCTAAGGCTTGGAAACAATGTATCGCGCAGAGTTAAGATAATCAATTAGACAAACCTTTGGAATCAATATTTTTCTGCCAACTCGGCGATATCCAATGGTATTGTCTTTTATCATGCGATAGACAGAGGCTTCGCAGACGCATAAAGCTTGAGCAGCTTGATGAACATTAAGAACATCGGGATAGTCTTTTAGCATAGCTTATCCTCCGTCGATAATTCCAACAGTATCCAATCGGGTTCATCGGGGACAAGCTTACAAATAGTATTAAATCGACGTTTGAATGCTTTCCATGTTTCTGGTTCATAAACTTGTATATCAGGGTACTGTTTATCAAAAGGAATGTTGCTGACAACATAAACTTCTGTGAAACAAGCTGCCCTATCGTTAAAACGACATGGAAGCATGACGGGATAACCATCGAGATATTTTAACATGTCTACAATAGGTAAACTGCTGCGAAATTCATCAAATAAAATAACGTTTTGACCATTATAGCCATCAAACGGGTGTTGGTAATTGGTAACTCGGAAAACATTTTCATAACCATACTTTTCCATTATTTTTCGTGTTTTTCCAATTCCAGTTTCTCCCCAAAGATATTCAACATAGAGTTGGCGGAATATGGTTTTATACTTTTCTTCAAGTAAAGTTTGACGAACGTGGTCAATGTGATGCAACTTAGAAAGTGAAGTTGGGAATGCACGAAGAATTTCGGCGTTACTCGCACCCAGTTCTATCATTTCCAATATAGCTTCGCTATCTTTTTTATGCGGCGTGCGTTCATCTGGAAGTTCTCCAGATTCTTCAAAGGTATCAGGAAGACTGGTTTCGTGCTTCTTATCAGTAAGCCACTTTCCCTCTTTGCGAATATAATCTCTATTCTCTTTGCTGCTACCTTTGGCAGGCTCAATATGCGCGCCATAAAATCGCCTTTGAATGGTAGAAAACATGACAGCATTACGGAATAGAAGATAAATGTGTGTGTGAGGCGTTCCTTGCTCACCTATTTCATCACCCATGCACCAATACAAACAATTTTCAAAGCTTTTAAATAAACCGCGTAAAATCTCATGAGAAAATTGACGTTCGAGTGGGTTGTTGATTGTAAGCATAAATTTTCGGTACGCTCTCTCTTTGGCCATATACTCTGTTAATATTCCTCCTTAAAACTAAGGTACACAAAACATTTAAAATGCAAAGGGTAATACTAACCTTTGCATTTTAGCGCCGCTTGCAGCGGCGCATGAGCTTGTGCGCCTCATTGATTTGTTCGTTTGTTTCCTTACGTAGTTGCGATGCTAACATGATGCAAAGGCAAGCGATATGCCCAACAATGATGTGGCAGGCAAGATATATAGTAAGCGCTACATAGCTTTGTGAAGCCAAATATGAAGCGCTGCGCGCATATATGATTGCTGGACGCAGGGGGCAAACATTGTGCTCCAAATGGCATAAGTCGAGCCCTGCACCCTTATAACGTGGGTGGGATTACTCTTGCTTCTCAAGTGCACTTTTAATAGTGTGAAGTCCTTCATGTGACATAGAAAGAAGTGTATCGGTTGGAATGCTTTTGATAGCGTTAAGAACTATTTGACCATTCTCTATAGCTTTTAATTGTTGAACAATAAGTTGTAGACATGCGCTTGCATCGTTCGATATACCGCGTTCCTCTTTATACCTTTGAATTTTTTCATAAACGGAATCTGAAACAGTAAGATTAATTCTTTTTTTATCTGATGGCATATAATCTCCCCCCTTATCATTGAATATAATACTCTAATACACGAAAAACGTCAAGGAGTACTTTGGAGTAACTCCTGCGCTGGCGAGGGGGTTGCACCCCCTAATGTGGGTTGTGCTGCCGCTAACGTTGATAGTGCCCCCGCGGAAACGTAGCCGCTCCATGCGCAGGTGCGTATGGGGCGGCTACGTTTGTTCGCTATGAGAGTTTTACGTTCATTGTTGACCTTGCCTTAGAGCAGATATTTCTACCACAATTCTACCACTTTTACAAAGTTTGTGATTTGGTGTGATTTTGTTGTTACTAAAACATTTTATATGGTTTACTTGATAAAAACCGCATTAGCACTTGAAAAACCAGTATAATTAGATATAACAGAGAGCATTATATTTAATATGGTTGAAAATAGCAGTAAACAATGGCATTCAAGAGGTAAGGGGTTCGATCCCCCTCGTCTCCACCACCGAAAAGGTTCTAAATTTGTTGATTTAGAGCCTTTTTTTGTTTGTCCGAATACTTTTTAAGTCCTTTTCATAGTGGATGTTTACGCTGTTTCAGAACAATTTTCAGAACAAAATACGGAGTTTTTCAAAATATCATTCATGATATTGGATGCTTCTTGTGTGCCATTTTCAGATAAATGCACATAGATATTTGCTGTCGTTGATACGTTTTCATGACCAAGAAAGCCCTGTACGTGCTGCAAAGATGTTTTCTCTGCAAGCAAACTTGCTACAGTATGTCTCAGGTCGTGGAGACGTATTTTTCTTAATCCGCACTTTTGCATAAGTCGCTGCGCACGTTTAGTTACATAGTTAGGGTCTACATCGTGCCCATCCATCCAGCAGCAAACCTTGTTAGTGTTTAGCCCAACTTTAATCTGTAGCTGCTTAAGTTCTAACAAGTATGGTATCGTGGATTCGACAAGGGTTATTGTGCGTCGGCTCTTCTTCGTTTTGGTGCGTTCCGCTTCAATGACTAAAGAACCATTACGTACTTTAGTATTGCGAACGTACAACAAGCCTTTTTCAAAATCAATATCATCCCAACGCAAACCGCATATTTCGCTACGCCTTAGAGCGTAACAAGAAGCCAACAAAACAGCGGAATATATAGGTTCGCCCTCTTTTTGCACTGATTCTAAATATGTTATAAGTTCCTCACGTGTATACGGGGTGCTCTTGAATTTCGCTGCATTTGGAAGTTCAATATGCTCTGTAGGATTATTTTCAATTATCCCATCACGAATAGCATCTTCTAACGCTCCTTTTATAACTACGAGATGTTTCCTTATGCTATTTGGTGATAATGATTTTAGCTTATAATTGCAATAGTCCTGCAAAGCTCTGTAGTTTAAACTCTTTACTTTTATATCTCCGAAATACGGAAGAATATGTGTATTGATATAATCGTTGTACGATTTTATGCTGTTCTCTCGTATTTTGCCGAGTTCCTTCTTGCTATTTACCCAGTTAAGCACATACTCAGAAAATAGCGGCTCTTTTTTGATAAATGGAGTGTTAAAGTCACGCTCGATATCAGCCATTATTTCTTTCATAGCTTGCTGCGCTTTTCTTTTGGTATTATCAGCAATTTTATATCCAGTAGATTTAGTTTTTGTTATACGACGTTTGGTATTTGGGTCATAAGTCCAAGCTTTGACCATCCAAATGCCATGGTCTTTGCATAGACAGCCTTTAAATGATAGATGGCTCGCCATATTTTCGCTATCCTCCTTTTGGTGGCAAGCCAAACCACTATTGTTATCATTGTATAGTGGTTCTTTTATCTTTTCAAGCGTTTTGCGCTCAGTAGGTATGTCTGATTCGACATTAGGAAAATAAATGATATTATTCTCCTTTTCTTTGTTCAGTTTACTCATTCTTTTAGGCTTATTTTTACTAATAAATAGTCCTCCTTTATGGAAAATTTATCCAAAAGCTTATAAAGCCCTTAACCACATTATCTTCGCCAATCAAAAATGATGTATTAAGGGCTTAACAAAGCTGATTATCAAGCCATTTTGTCCAAAAGAGAAAATGGTGTTGACATTTATTGAAAAATTATGGATTCCAGTAATGGAACTTAGATTCATCAAGCTTCATTATATTTTCGTATGCTCTTACGCATACTTCAAAGCTATCTGAAAAACAGATTTCTTTTCTGTTATTTGCCCATAGCAGTCTTGGTGCCTTAAATCGTTCGTCCATTTCAATAAATGGTTTGTATTCGAAAAAGCTCCTTAAAAACTGGTTTAATTCTATTGCATCATTACAGATAAGATAATTTTTCCATCCTATTAAACCTATACATCCGTATTCAATTCTATAAGAGCCATCTTCCATCACAAAGGGGAGGCAATAATATGGGGGCTTTATTCTACTTGATAAATCGTGCTTTTGGTCATTTATATACTTAGGCACTCCTGCCAAGTTCCATCTACAATGGAGAAATTTGTCACCATTTACATGGTCGACATCACACTTCAATTGATTCAATATATTTTTTGCATCATTAGCCAAAGATAATACAGGAATATTTAACGAATAATACGCATATAGAAAGCGGGAGAGTGAAGGGGAATGTCGTTCAGGCGATTTCATCAATTCTATTTGCGTTCTATCTTTATTGTTAGTTTTGTATGAACACAAAGATGGATTTGCTAAAAAACAGAATAATTCCTCTGTATAGTTTGCGTATTCTAAGTTTGCCTTTACAGCACCCTTCTTCGTGTTTGGATGTAAATTTATGTAGATATATTTCTCATCATGCAGGATTGTTCTAGACTGATTGCTAACTATCACACCGTCGTTTTTCTCATTGTGTTCTTGCTGCAATTCGGCAATTCTCAACTCATAATTTTCGATTGCTTGTGTAAACTCTAATGTTATCATTTTCAGTTCTCCTTATTAATTATTTTTTATATTTTTTCTTTTAAAGAAACGCTGTCGAAAATCGCATAACCAAAGGGGTTTATGATACCCCTCTGGTACGAGGTTCGTACAACGGCTCTTCAACGCCAAACCAAGAATAAAGCAATTTTCTCATTCTGGATGACGGTATATATAGCGATATTTTTTCACCGTTTCTTATAGCACTACGCCAAATCCATTGAATCATTTCGTTTGTTGCGAATGAATCTTCATCGATTGGATATCCTCTACGGCAAAAATACTTTTCAACCTCTGGTGATAAAAAACGATTTATCATGTATAGAAGAACTGTTCGACTTGAATAGTTATTTGTAGCTCTTGAATTACAAGGGACAAAGCAACGCAGTTTTTGCAGTTCTTCATTTGGGAGACTTTTCTCGTCAGCAGTAAGTTTCCTAATATATTTAAAACCGTTAACTGCTTCAAATTTTTTATAAAAATCGAACTGCTTTGCAGTAGTCCACATGATGGAATTGCTGCAAGCTTCTTTTTGACGCTTGTAACTTCGCATTGCGTTACGGATAACACGTATTCCATCTGTATTTTTTCCTTTAAGCCAGTTAATTGAAAAAGAGTTTCTTTTGTTTCCTAGTTGGTTCAAATCACCATAATAAATATCAATTAACGAAAACAACTCTTTTTTAATATCGCTGTCATCTTTATACTGGCACAAACAGAACTTGCCTTGCTCATTTTTTTCTGCCGACATTTTCTCATACGGCATGTTATTAAACTTCAAGTAGGAATCAAACATACTCCCCTCAAAGCGGTATGTCAGTACAAATATTTTTTCAAATGCTTCAAAGATTTCTTTTGGGTATTCCCAATAAAGCACATTATCAACGCAACGCAAGCTGCCACTCTTAGCTAATCGCTCAATTTCTGAATAATGAGCATCACCGACGGAAACACCCACCCAATCAACCGTATAATCTTCTTGCGATACAGAAATAAAATCCTTTTGTATCAAAAGTTCTACATCATCGCAATTAACGATTTTGTTATCAAGATTTTTAACTACATCGTTATATTCTTTGAAAATACTTAATTCCTCATCCAAGACAAGGGTATAGCCACCTTCGTGAATCAATTGAATGGTTTCTTGTGTTGCTTTTAAAAATAACGCATGTGTTGTTGCTATATTACAGCCATTGGATAATAGCCGATGCAGGTTATCAAGCTTACCATTTCCTATGTGTTTGGGCTGTTTAAAGCGTCTGTGTATAACTTCCCCATGTTCATCCTTTATGCTTGTATCTTGGATGATTCTTTCAATTTCGTTGAGAAACGGCGTAACAAAGATATAGCTTGCTTCGCTATCATCTTTCATTTTCTCTATCATGGCTTGCGTTTTACCACTACCCATAATAGAATCGACTACGATTATATCTGCTATAATTATCCCTCCTCACAGATTGAATCAAAAATTTTATCAATGCACTTGCCGCATACACACAGCAGGATATTTTCTCCATCGTGTATGCTGCCGTAATTGGCACGCAATGCGACTATAGACGGAACTAAATCCTTCTCTCCGCAAACTTCACAAATAAAATCATGGTTTGCTTTCATTCAAATCCACCTTTCATAATTTGATATTTAGGGGCGGCTTGCCGCTCTTTTTTCTTTTCTATGGGCTATTGCAAAGGTTATCCATACTTAGTCCTCCTTTCAGAATATCGCTGTGGGTCTTATTAACTTTTCAATGTGCTATTGGTTTTGGATATAAGTTGCAGAAAGGGGAAATAAGCTCACAGGGCGAATATACGCCCCTACAAGCACTTTTTAATATTCAAGTGTGATTACATATCCAAAACGCTAAAACGCCTTACAGGGCAAATTTGGGGCTTTCTCGATGATTTGATAAATAAAAAAGCCGCACAAATCTAAGCGGGGTGGAAAACCTCGCTATAGAAAAGTGCGACAACCTAAGGTGTGTCTGTGGGTCTGCTACAAAGAGCAGATTAAAAAGAAAAATAACACTTGATATTAAATTTTACTTTTACATTATATCATTTTGGGTTTTTCTTCGCAACAAATTATATCCCGAAATTGTAAATGATTTGTAAAAGTTAAAAAGCTACCCTGTAAATGTGATGAAGTGACTACTTATAAATTATTATCTTTGGGGGTGGTCAAAATTTCAAAACCCGCCCCCGATATGCGCTCCCGCTCCATGCGCTGTGCTATTGCTTCGGCAACATAGGCGTTAACACTTTCACCCGCTTGTTGCGCTGCTGCCTGTATCACTTCTTTTTGACCTTTAGGAACTCTCAGCTTTATTTCATCGTATGCTTTAGCGTTGTACTTCTCATTGGCTCTATGCCTTGCTTCGGATATTTTCATCGGTAACACCTCGATTCAAACAACATTATAACAAATGATATGTACTGTGTCCAGTGTACATATTGCACTAATGTACCCAGTGTATTTTCGTGCAAAATACCATCTTGCAAATGTACTGTACCCAGTGTATGATTAAATCACACCAAACAACTGGACAGGTCAAGGCAGACGGAGTAAGCGAAAGCCGAAACAAGAAGGCAAGGTAAAAGCGGGAACGGATAAGTGAGAGTGAGATTGCCAAAAGCGCATAGATGTTTAACGCCGCCCGCTACCCGTCCAACAGAAAGAAAGGATGTAATACAATGTCAAGTATCGAAATCATTTCTAAAATCGAAGCCCTTAAAGAGTGGGAGCAGCTTGCAGCCGAAGCAGCAGCCGAAATCGAAAGCCTTAAAGATGATATTAAAAAAGAAATGGAAAGTAGGGGAGTTGAAGAACTCGAAGCGGGGCAGCATATAGCACGCTTCACAACTGTTATCAGCAACCGTTTAGATACCACCGCAT
>CAZSEO010000002.1:0-88874 GCA_964605985.1 uncultured Oscillospiraceae bacterium
GCGGCGGGGGGTGGTGCCCATCTGACCTGCTACCTTGGTATCCTTTGTTTGGATCTTATCCTTGATGGCATCTCTGAGTGCCTCGCCGGAGAGATCGGCAAAGTCGTTATCGGCAAGATACTTGAGCTTAAGCTCGTTGGGAGTACCCTCGAGGCCTGCCGTGTAAGCGGGGGAAACGACCGGGTCGGCCAGTTCCCAGATCTTTCCTACCGGATCCTTGAAAGCGCCGTCGCCGTATACCATGACTTCAACATGCTTGCCGGTCTTTTCGAGCAGAAGCTTCTGGATGTCTTCTACAAGATCCTGACATTCACGAGGGAACAGCTTGATCTTGTCCTCGGTGGATTTATTGGAGCCGAGCAGACCGTACTTTTCATTGTAACCGCTGCCGTTTACAGGAGCGCTCATTACGTCATCCATACCGTAGACGATCTCAGCGCCAGCCTTTTTCAGCATACGCTTGGTGCGGTTGCGGGAATGGATATCACAGCAGAGCACATTCTTGGTGTAGGGGAGGATAGCGCGGGGATCGTTTGCGAAAACAAATTCGACCTCAGCACCGCATTCATGAACCAGTTCTTCATAATAAGTGACATAATCCATGCCGGTAAAAGGATGCTTTGCAAAGCCAAACAGCTCACGGTATTTTTCTAAAGTGAGCACATCCTTATAAGGATCGACATTCTTTTCATCCATAATGTCGATATCGAAGAGGCAGTTGCCGACTTCGTCGCTGGGGTAGCTCAGGAGAATGACCAGTTTGCTGCAGCCTTTGGCGATTCCGCGAAGGCAGATAGAAAAACGGTTGCGGCTGAGGATGGGCAAAACGAGACCGACGGTTCCTCCGCCGAATTTATTGCGGATATCCTGAGCGATATCATCTACAGAAACATAGTTGTTTTGAACACGTGCTACGATCGATTCGGTTATTGCTACAACGTCACGATCGCGGATGGCAAAGCCATCATCAGCAGCAGCTTCTAAAACAGTGTTTGTTACGATTTCTACCAAATTTTCTCCGGCGCGAATAATAGGGGCGCGAAGACCGCGGGAAACAGTACCAACCATACGGCTCATAAACGGAACACTCCTTGTTGCACAGCTGCCTTAACATAGGCAGTTGAAAGATTCAAATGGATTTTACCCACACTTTAGTATAACAGTATTAAAGCCAATTGTAAATCAAAAATTTAAAAAATGCAGGAATATTATTGAGGAAATTTCATGATGTCAGAGTTTACAATGATAATGAAATAATAATATCAAATTTTAACACTATTTTTTCCGCGTCTACATTTTTTATTCATGTAATAATCACTTGGAATATTATTATTATTAAATTATAGGATACAGATCAACAAATTAGGAGTGATTTATTATGAAAAAGAATAATTTACTTAAAGCGATATCCTTGATGCTGGCTCTCTCTTTGCTTACTGTCTGTGTATTTGCCGCAGATAACGGTTCAGACAGAAAGGGAAGGCCAGATGACAGACAAAAGGGCGGATCTCGTCAGGAGCAGGCTGCTTTTGCTAAACGTTTCAGTGAAGATTATCTGACATCGATAAAAGAAAAGGCAGCTGGGCTTGAAGATGAAGAATTAAAAGCAGAGCTCAATGAGCTTATCGAGCAATACAGCGAGATATCTGCCGAGATAGGAGAGTCGGTTGGATCTGAGCAGACAAAAGAGCAGCTGACCAAGCTTAATCAGGCAGAAAAAGCTCTCAGAGAGGCGCTTGAAAAGGCGAATATATCGAACAGCTTTGAAGCGAGCCGCGGCAAAGAAGAAAACGAACGCTCAAACCGCGGAAAAAGTAACGGCATAAGATTTAATTTGGACATCGATACCGATAAGCTCACCGAGGCGGTGAACGCATTAACTGATGAAGCTGCAAAGGCAAAGCTCACAGAACTTGTTGAAAGCTATAAGGAAAAATGTGCCGCTCTTATTGAGAAAACCGACATGGATGAAGAAACACTTAAACAGCTTCGTGAAGAGGCGATGAGCATCAGCAAGGAACTTGTCGACGCTATGAAAGAAGCCGGTATCGAAATGAGCGAATATCTGAACAATTCCCGCCCGAATGACGAGAAGGGTGAAAAGTCTGAACGATCCGAGAGACAGGATAAACAGGAGAAAACGGAATCAAAACCTGAAAGAAAACAGAAAGATAATGGTGATGCTAAATCGGAAGAGCAGCCTTCGTCAAGTGAAACTGTTGCTGAAAGCGCGCAGCAGAAAAGCAGCAGCTTTTGGAGCAAGCTTTTAGAATGGTTTAAATAACATAATATTGCCCGTGGATATGCAATCTGTCCGCGGGCAATATTTTTTCAGTTAAAAGAACAATTGTTCATATTTTGTGTTGGTTATGGAAAATAAATGTGGTATAATAACTTATATTCAAGGCTTCGCACCTTTGGGGGCAACCACCCTTTGATAGGCAATTATATTTTTTGATATCCAACGCAATATTGAGATCTTATTTGATATTATCTTTCGTCTAAAGTAGGCAGAAGGAGGTGCTTTTTTGCAGCAGCGTAAATTTGAACTTGTTTCTCCATATAAGCCCACCGGCGATCAGCCGCAGGCTATAGATAAATTGGTGGAAGGTATAAAAGCCGGAAAACGTGAGCAGACATTGCTCGGCGTTACCGGTTCGGGAAAGACATTTACGATAGCAAATGTTATTGAGCGCGTTCAGCGTCCTACGCTGGTGTTGGCGCATAATAAAACACTTGCCGCTCAGCTTTGCAGCGAGTTTAGAGAATTTTTTCCTAATAATGCAGTCGAATATTTCGTATCCTATTACGATTATTATCAGCCTGAGGCTTATATAGCTTCTACTGATACCTATATCGAAAAGGATTCGGCGATCAACGATGAGATCGAGCGTCTGCGTCATTCCGCTACTGCTTCTCTCGGTGAGCGCAGCGATGTAATTATCGTTGCGTCTATTTCCTGTATATACACCCTGGGCGACCCGATAGATTACAAAAATATGATAATCTCGCTGCGCAAAGGTATGACCAAAGACCGCGATGAGCTGCTGCGTAAGCTTGTTGAACTGCAATATGAACGCAACGATGTCAACTTTGTTCGAAACAAATTCAGAGTTCGCGGTGATTGTGTTGAGGTTTTTCCATCCTATAACAATGATACCGCTTTCCGCATAGAGTTTTTTGGTGATGAGATAGACCGCATAAGCGAGATAAACGTAGTCACCGGCGAGGTGAAAAATTTTGTTACCCATGTTGCCATCTATCCCGCCTCGCATTATATAGTTCCGCGCGACAAGATGCTGGTCGCTATCGAGGAGATCAAGCGTGAATGTGATGAGAGGGTGCGCTATTTTCAGGAAAACAACAAGCTGATAGAGGCACAGCGCATTGCTGAACGCACTAATTATGACGTTGAGATGCTTTCTGAAATAGGCTTCTGCAAAGGAATTGAAAACTATTCCAGAGTAATCGCGGGGCGCGCTCCGGGAAGCAAGCCTTTTACGCTGTTTGACTATTTCCCTGATGATTTTTTAATGGTGATCGACGAATCACATGTAACTCTGCCGCAGGCTCACGGAATGCTGCCGGGTGACAGGGCGAGAAAAACCAGCCTTATAGATTACGGCTTCCGTCTGCCGTCGGCGCTGGATAACAGACCTCTTTCCTTTGAGGAGATGTATGACCATATCGGTCAGGTGATCTTTGTCAGCGCGACCCCGGGACAGTTTGAGCGTGAAAAAAGCGGCGATCCGGTCGAACAGCTCATCCGCCCCACAGGATTGCTTGATCCCATGATCGATGTTCGCCCGGTCGAAGGGCAGATAGACGACCTGCTTTCTGAGATAAACCTTCGCGCCGAAAAGGGCGAGAGGGTGCTGGTAACTACCCTTACCAAAAAGATGGCGGAGGATCTTACCGCGTTCCTTGAAGATAAAGGGGTAAAGGTACGCTATATGCACCATGACATCGACACCATGGAGCGTATGGAGATAATCCGTGATCTCCGATCGGGCGAATTTGATGTGCTGATAGGCATCAACCTGCTGCGTGAGGGTCTGGATATCCCGGAAGTTTCGCTGGTGGCTATTCTTGATGCGGATAAAGAGGGCTTTTTGCGCTCTGAAACATCGTTGGTGCAGACTATCGGCAGAGCTGCGAGAAACAGCAGCGGCCATGTTATCATGTATGCTGACAGTGTCACCGATTCTATGGAGCGCGCCATAACCGAAACGCTTCGCCGCCGCAAGCTGCAGCAGCAGTATAATGAGCAGCATGGTATAATCCCCAAAACGATAAAGAAGGATATCCGCGATATACTTGAGATATCCAGCCGAGAAACGGTTGAGGGCGAAACCAAACAGCGCCGACGTATGAGCGAAAAGGACAGACAGGCGCTTATCATCAAGCTGACCAACGAGATGAAAAATGCCGCAAAAATTTTGGAATTTGAGCATGCTGCCTATCTGCGTGATAAGATAAAAGCGCTCAAGGAGGGAAAATGATGAACAGAAGATTTTTTATAACACTGTTTGTTGTCGCTGCCATGTTGCTGTCAGCGTGCGGCAATGAAGCAACGACGATCCCCGCTGCTTCTTCTGATACGGAAATATCTGCCGAGTCAAATGATGCAGTTTCCTCTTTGCCTGAAAAAGCTGAGACCTCTTCGGAAAGCTCAGCCGAGACAGAGAGGCGTGAAGCCTCCGATAATTCCGGCGAAGAAATATTGTATACCGACAGCCGAAAGATACTTTACCATTTCATTCCCGAAAGCGGTCTTTATGATGTGGGCAAGCTTTTGGAGCTTGATGATGATGCAAACTATAACGATGTTTTCAACGCCGTAACAGATAAAGTATTTCCCGGTAAAGAGATACCAACGGTCAACTCAATGGCGATGAACAAAGCGTATATAGTCTGTGACCTTGGAGAGGATTGGCTGGATACCTTTAACAAAGGGCAGCTTTACGAATTTTGCAACACGCTGGTCATGACGCTGCAGAAAAACGGTTATTGCGAAAGCGTGGGTTTTAGAATAGACGGTGAGATCGGTCTGCTTGGCGGTGAAGTGTGGGATTTGGCTGAGCTTAAGGTTCTGAACAGCGTTGATGCAGAACAGTTTGCCGCCATAAGGGCAAATATCCCTTACAGCGGCTTAAAGCTCCACGGCGGCGAGCATTATTTTGATTTTGCGAAAGAACTCAAAAATGACAGCAAAGCAGTCGAAATACACCGCATATTAAAGCTGGCGGGTGAGCTTACCAATGAGTTCGGTCATCCTTCGGACAATGACATGGAATATGCGATACAGCATCTCATATGGGCCACCGAACCTGTCAAGCTTGATCCGGCGAACGAAAATTATGACGTTCTGACCGCTCAGGCGGTCATGCCGATAGCGGCTTCGGTATCGCAGCGGCTTGCAATGCTGGAAAATTATTTTTGGTTTAAGGAGCATATCGAAGAAACCGCTCGAATAATTTACGGAGATGACGTTGAGATAAAACACCGTCAGCCGCTGCTGCCTTATAAATGGTTTGAAGCAGAGGGTGTATACACTCCGCCTCATATGGGCATTGATTGGAATTTGATACCGCATCTTTATTCTTACACCGAAATAGGCGGAGTTATTACCGCCGAGGTGGCCTATCTGCGCAGCACAACGCAGGGATTCTATAATGCTGCAGCAGATAAGCAGATGGACAACTATGATGACGTAGATCAATATTTGATGAACGATGCCGTTCGTCACGAAGTAACGCTTCTCAGAGCATCTGATGGCAGATTAACATTAAGAGGCCATCGTTTGATTTATACCGGAGGAAACTGATTTGGCAAAAAGTGAAATAGTTATAAAAGGTGCATGTGAACACAACCTTAAAAATGTAGACCTTACCATTCCGCGTGATAAACTGGTGGTTTTTACCGGACTTTCCGGTTCGGGCAAAAGCTCACTGGCATTTGACACCCTTTATGCGGATGGTCAGCGCCGTTATATGGAATCGCTGAGCTCTTATGCGAGAATGTTTCTTGGTCAGATGGAAAAGCCCAACGTTGAAAGCATCGAGGGTCTTTCTCCCGCTATATCGATAGATCAGAAATCCACCTCAAACAACCCCCGCTCTACCGTTGGCACCGTTACCGAAGTTTACGACTATCTGCGCCTTTTATGGGCGAGGATAGGCGTTCCTCATTGCCCGATATGCGGCAGAGAGATAAGTCAGCAAACGGTAGATCAGATGGTGGACAAGATACTCTCACTGCCCGAAAAAACAAGGATACAGGTCATGGCGCCCGTTGTTCGGGGAAGAAAGGGAACTCAGCAGCAGGAGCTGGAAGCGGCACGCCGTTCCGGCTTTGTAAGAGTGCGAGCTGACGGAAATATGTATGACCTTTCGGAAGAGATATCGCTTGAAAAGAATAAAAAACATAACCTTGAGATAGTAGTAGATCGACTTGTCGTATCCGATTCTATTCGCTCGCGCCTTGCAGGCTCTATTGAGACTGCGCTGGGACTTACCGGCTCGCTGGTCCTCATCGATGTTATAGGCGGTGAAGAGATGCTGTTTTCACAAAGCTATTCCTGCCCTGAACACGGCATCTCGGTCGAGGAACTTTCGCCAAGAATGTTTTCTTTCAACAATCCCTTTGGCGCATGCGAAAAATGCACCGGCTTGGGCACCTTTATGAAGGTGGACCCTGATCTGGTGGTTCCGAACAAAAATCTTTCGATACGTCAGGGTGCGATAAAGGCGAGCGGCTGGTATTACTTCGAGGGCGGAATGACCCAGATGTATTACGAAGGACTGGCGGAGCATTATGGCTTTTCACTGGATGTTCCCTTTAAAGAGCTGCCCAAAAAGGTGCAGGATATTATCCTTTTTGGTAACAACGGAGAAAAGATAACCGTCAGACGCGAATCAAGCACTATGACGGGCGCTTATCATACCGCGTTTGAGGGCGTAGTAAATAACCTTGAGCGCCGATTCAGAGAGACAAACAGCCAGTGGATGAAGGAAGAGATAGCAGGATGGATGAATTCGGTGCTTTGTCCCGACTGCCACGGTGAAAGGCTTAAACCCATCTCACTTGCCGTTACTGTCGGCGGCATAAATATCAGCCGGTTCACAGCTATGTCGGTAGTGCGCGAACTGGAGTTTATCGATGATCTTAAGCTTACCGAGCGCGAGCATATGATAGCCGATATGATCCTTAAAGAGATACGTTCAAGGTTGGGGTTCCTCAAAAATGTAGGTCTTGATTACCTTTCGCTTTCCCGCGCGGCAAGCACCCTTTCGGGCGGCGAGAGCCAGCGCATAAGGCTTGCCACTCAGATAGGCTCCAGCCTTATGGGGGTGCTTTATATCCTTGACGAGCCTTCCATCGGACTGCACCAGCGTGACAACGACAAGCTTATAGCTACCCTTGAGCGTTTGCGCGATATCGGAAATACCGTTATCGTGGTCGAGCATGATGAGGATACCATCAGAGCCGCCGACTGTGTGGTGGATATAGGCCCGGGAGCCGGTGTTCACGGTGGTGAAGTTGTTTATTGCGGTGATGTTGACGGTTTGCTCAAATGCGATAGTTCGATAACGGGAAGGTTTTTAAGCGGAAAAGAACAGATCAAAGTTCCTGATAAGCGCCGCGAGGGCAACGGAAAATTCGTAAAGATAGTTGGAGCACGGCACAATAACCTTAAAAATATCGATGTTTCTATCCCGCTCGGTACATTTACGGTCGTTACCGGTGTTTCTGGCTCGGGAAAAAGTTCGCTCATAAACGAGGTGCTTTATAAAACGCTTGCTGCTGAACTAAACCGCGCAAAAACCAGAGCGGGAAAACACGACAGGGTAGAGGGACTGGATGCTCTTGACAAGGTCATTGCCATAGATCAGTCTCCGATAGGAAGAACGCCGCGCTCAAATCCGGCTACCTACACCGGAGTTTTCAACGATATACGCGATCTATATGCAAACACAAATGAGGCGAATATGCGCGGCTACAACAGCGGACGCTTTTCCTTTAATGTTAAGGGAGGGCGCTGTGAAGCCTGCCAGGGCGATGGAATCATTCAGATAGAGATGCATTTTCTGCCTGATATCTATGTTCCATGTGAGGTTTGCAAGGGCAAACGCTATAACCGTGAAACGCTTGAGATAAAATATAAGGGCAAAAATATCTACGATGTACTTGAAATGACGGTGGAGGAAGCGTTGACTTTCTTTGAAAATCTGCCCAAGATCAAGCGCCGCATACAGACGCTCTATGATGTTGGACTCGGTTATATCAAGCTCGGTCAATCTTCTACAACCCTTTCGGGCGGCGAGGCGCAGCGTGTAAAGCTTGCGACTGAGCTTTCAAAGCGCTCGACGGGACGCACTATATATGTACTTGACGAGCCCACAACCGGACTGCATACCGCAGATGTAAAACGCCTGATCGAGGTGCTGCAGCTTCTGGTCGATGCCGGCAACACCGTTGTAGTAATAGAGCACAACCTCGATGTTATAAAAGTTGCCGACCACATCATCGATCTTGGCCCTGAGGGCGGAGATATGGGCGGAGAGGTAGTTGCCTGCGGAACACCTGAGGAGGTTTGCCTGTGCAAACGCTCCTATACCGGAAAATATCTCAAGAAATTGTTGTAATGTCTTTTTGCTTTACAGCCAATAATGGCTTTGTTAAGCCATTATTGGCTTGCAGAAAACGGGGGAGGAGCAATTATGCCAACGAGTGAAGGGTATTTTTTGTTTGTAAAAGAGCAGCTTTCAAAGCTTGAAAATATTACATATAGAAAAATGATGGGTGAATATATCGTATATTATAAGGACAAATATATTGCCGGAATATACGATGACCGCCTGCTCGTAAAGCCGTTTGAGGGCGTTGAAAGTTTCTTGCCCGATATTGTGTTTGAAAAGCCTTACGACGGAGCAAAAGATATGCTTTTGGTCGGGGTGATCGATGATCAAGATGCGCTTGAGGCTCTGTTTGACGCGGCGTATGAAAAACTTCCGTCGCAGAAAAAGAAAAGCAAAACAGCAAAACAGCTAAAGGAGACATGACAATGAACAGAGAATTTAAAAAGGCAATAGTATTTTCTTTGCTGGTCATGGTAGTTTTGCCGATTGTGGTATCGCTGCTCGTCAGCGGCGGCTTTGGTATGCTGGCGACGTTGTTTTTGTTTTTTGTTATCGATCCAACCTTTACGATCGGTCTCGGAGTATTCTGCGGAACCGATGTAAAGCGTTGCTGGTTCCTGCCGGTTTTAAACGCTCTGCTTTATATTGCGGGCTGCCGGCTGGCCTTTGGCTTTGGCAAGCTTGATTTTTTGATCTACGCAGCTGCTTATTTAGGTATAGGCGTTGCTGTAATGCTTATCTATTCGGTGCTGCGCCGTCCCGAAAAATGGTGATATATTGAAAAAGGCTCCGCTTTGTCATTGCGGAGCCTTTAAGAGTTTTATTTTGAAAAATCCGATTAGATATGAAGAGATATTTATCCATAACAGAATAGCTGTTTAAACTTTAAAAACGGCGATATTAAAGTTTGCGACCATTGTATAAAATTGTGATCTATGTTATAATTATTTAGTTTTAATAAATTGAAAGGAGCGTTTTGGTGAAAGATAGTTTTCTTGCAAACAGGATCGAAGAACAGCTTGACGATTTTGTGATATCGCGCGCAAAAGAGCTGATCTCACAGCGATTCGATCACCCTCCGATGGCTTATCTTCACAGCTTTGGATGTCAGCAAAACGCCGCCGATACCGAGCATATCAAGGGACTTTTGGCGCTTATCGGCTTTGGATTTATCGATTCGCCAGATAATGCCGATTTTGTGCTTTTCAACACCTGCGCGGTGCGCGAAAGCGCCGAGGACAGGGTTTTCGGAAATGTCGGCGCACTTAAAAATATAAAGCGTGACCGTCCCGAGATGATGATAGCGCTTTGCGGCTGCATGATGCAGCAGCGATCGGTAGCTGACAAGATAAAAAAGAGCTTTCCATATGTAGATATCGTTTTCGGAACCGGAGCTTTGCATCTTCTTCCGGCTATGATAGCTGAGAGACTGCAGAATAAAAAGCGTGTATTCTGGGGAGAATCGGCTAAAACTGTCGTCGAGGGCATACCCGCGATACGCGATGATTCGGTAAAAGCCTGGCTGCCGATAATGAAGGGCTGCGATAATTTTTGTTCTTACTGTATCGTACCTTACGTCAGAGGCAGAGAGACTTCGCGCGATCCCGATATGATATTTGCCGAGGCAAAAGAGTTGGTAGAAAAGGGCTATAAGGATATAACTTTGCTGGGTCAGAATGTAAATTCCTACGGCAAGGGCCTCGAGCCTGCCGTAACCTTTGCTCAGCTGGTAAAACGTCTTGATACCATCGAAGGCGATTACCGCATGAGATTTATGACCTCACACCCCAAGGATTGCAGCTTTGAGCTTATCGACGCCATCGCCGAAAGCAATCATTTCTGCCGTCATATACATCTGCCGGTGCAAAGCGGCAACGACAGGGTGCTCAAAGTTATGAACCGACATTATGATTCGGCAAAATACCGTGAACTTATCGCTTACGCTAAAAAACGTATCCCCGGCGTTACCTTTTCAAGCGATATAATCGTCGGATTCCCTGGAGAGACCCGCGAAGAATTTGAGGATACCCTGAAGCTTATTAAAGAAGTGGAATACAATGCGCTGTTCACCTTCATCTATTCGAGAAGAAACGGCACTCCTGCCGCGAAAATGCCGGACGTTGTTTCTGAGAAGGAGAAGTCTGACTGGTTCAGAGAGTTGCTTGAAGCTCAGCAGGAGATATGT
Source organism: uncultured Oscillospiraceae bacterium (assembly GCA_964605985.1). Lineage (GTDB taxonomy): Bacteria > Bacillota > Clostridia > Oscillospirales > Ruminococcaceae > Yanshouia. The sequence goes on from CAZSEO010000002.1 coordinate 10,828, forward strand.
GAACGTCAGAACAATGAAATGATCGGTAAAACTATAAGGGTGCTTATCGATTCTATCGGCAAAAGCGGCGACGGTTATCTTGCGGGAAGAACCGAAGGCAATATTATCGTTGAAACTATTGGAGACAGCTCGCTGATAGGAAGCTTTGTTGATGTTAAAATAGATAAAGCTATGAACTGGGCCGTTTCGGGAAATATAGTAAGGTAAGTGTTAAAAGCATTTATTATAAATTATTTTTAAGGAGACGAAAAACATGGATATTATCACTATGGCAAGAGAACTCGGCAAGGCAATTCAGCAGAGTGAGCTCTATAAGAACATGCAGACCGCTAACGAGGTCACTGAGAATTCCGCAGAGCTGCAGAAGAAGCTCAACGATTTCTCCGACATCAGAGTAAAGCTCAACCAGGAAGTTATGAAGGATGAAAGCGAAAAGAGTAATGATCTCATCGGTGAGCTGGATGCTCAGCTCAGAAAGCTCTATGACGAGATCACCAATTCCCCCGAGATGGTTGCCTTCAACGCTGCAAGAGCTGCCCTTGAGAGCGAGCTTTCCTTCATCAACCAGATCATCACCGGTTCCGCCAACGGCGAAAACCCCGACCTCATCGAGCGTCAGGTAAGCTGCAGCGGTTCCTGCCACAGCTGCAGCGGCTGCCACTGAGAATATAAGACCTAAACACCTTTGCGGCAACGCAAACCTAACAGATACGGAGTGACTTTTATGGCCCCGCTTTCGCCGATGATGGCGCAATATTTTGAGATAAAGGAACGTCATAAGGATCATATTCTCTTTTTCCGTCTGGGCGATTTTTATGAGATGTTCTATGACGATGCAAAGATAGCTTCCCGCGAGCTTGAGCTGGTGCTTACCGGCAGAGATTGCGGGCAGGAGGAACGCGCGCCTATGTGCGGAGTTCCTTTTCACAGCTGCGACTCCTATATTGCAAAGCTGATCAAAAAGGGTTACAAAGTTGCCATCTGCGAGCAGATGGAGGATCCCAAATCGGTCAAGGGGCTTGTAAAGCGCGATGTTATCAGAGTTATCACCCCCGGAACGCTCATCGAATCCAATATGCTCGATGAGGGAGCAAACAACTATATAGCTTCTATCTTCATTGGTGACAATGAGGCGGGGCTTTCCTTTGCTGATATCTCGACGGGACAGGTTTTTGTAACCGGCCTGTCCCTCGATGATGAAGCAGGGCTCAAAAACGAGTTGTGCAGATTTTCTCCCAGCGAGGTGGTGTTTAACGATAAATTCCTCTCTTATACCGAAATGGGAGATTTTCTGAAAGAAAGAATACGCTGCTGCGCCGATGTAATAGACGACGAAGCATATCAGAACGGTGCACCCTTCCGCCTTATAGCCGGACAATTCGGAGAGGATGCTCTGAAAGAGGACGGTGCGGCTTATAACAGAAACATTGCATTTTCTCTTGGCGGATTGCTCTATTATCTGCGGCAGACGCAGAAAACCGGCATTGAGCGTCTGATATCACTGGAAAAATACAGCGAAGAAAAATTTATGACGCTGGATGTCACCGCCAGAAGAAACCTTGAGCTTACCCAAACGATGCGCAGCGGAGAAAGACGCGGCAGCCTGCTTTGGGTAATTGATAAGACTAAGACCGCGATGGGCAAACGCCTGCTCAGAAGATATCTCGAGCAGCCGCTTTGCAATCCGATAATGATAGAAAAACGTCTCAACGTGGTTGAGGAGATAAAGAACGACACCATGCTCAGGCTCGATCTTACCGAGCTGCTCAGCGGTATATATGACCTTGAACGTCTGCTGACAAGAATAGTCTGCGGAACCGGAAGCCCCAGAGAGCTTTGCAGCTTTGCGGCTACCTTACGACAGCTGCCCGAGATAATTACAAAGCTTGAAGGATGCCGTTCCCGTTACCTCTGTGACATCGCCGGTTCTATCGATCCTATGACCGATATCGAGCAGATGATAACTGCCGCCATTGCCGATGATCCGCCCGTTTCTACCAAAGAGGGCTGGTTTATCAGAAATGGCTATAACGAGGAGCTTGATGATATCCGCCTGCTGCTTACCAATACCCGAGAATATCTTGCTCAGATAGAAGCGCAGGAGCGTGAGCGTACAGGCATCAAAAATCTCAAGATCGGTTTCAACAAGGTGTTTGGCTATTATATTGAGATAACCAACTCCTATAAGGATATGACTCCGCCCGAGTATATCCGCAAGCAAACACTGGCAAATTGCGAGCGATACATAACCCAACAGCTCAAAGAGCTGGAAGATAAGATACTTTCTTCGCGCGACAGAGTTATCGCGCTTGAACTGCGGCTTTATGAAGAGCTGCGGCTCAAAATTGCCGAACAGACCCAGCGTATCCAAAAGACAGCCGAAGCTGTTGCAAAGCTTGACGTTTTTACCGGGTTTGCGACTTTGGCTGTTGAAAACAATTATTGCCGCCCGCAGATAGCCACCGACGGCGTTTTAAATATCGAAGAGGGAAGGCATCCGGTGGTAGAGATGCTGCTCGGCTCTTCGCAGCGGTTTGTCGCAAACGACAGCCTGCTCGACAACAATCAGAACAGGATAGCCATTATAACCGGCCCCAATATGGCAGGTAAATCCACCTATATCAGACAGGTGGCCATAATCGTCCTTATGGCTCAGATAGGCTGCTTTGTGCCTGCAAAGTCGGCGCACATCGGTCTTGTTGACGGCATATTTACCCGTGTCGGCGCATCTGATGATCTTTCCACCGGACAATCTACCTTTATGGTCGAGATGAATGAGGTGGCGCAGATATTGCAGTCGGCAACCGCCAACAGCCTGCTTATACTAGATGAGGTTGGCCGCGGAACTTCGACATTTGACGGCATGAGTATCGCCCGTGCTATGATAGAATATATCGCGGATAAGAAAAAGCTTGGCGCCAAAACGCTTTTCGCCACCCATTACCACGAGCTGACCGACCTGGAGCAGCTTTTGCCCTGTGTTAAAAACTATAACACCGCGGTAAAGAAAAGGGGAGACGAGATAACCTTCCTTCGCCGTATCGTTCCGGGTTCGGTGGATGACAGCTACGGCGTTGAGGTATCAAAGCTTGCGGGCATCCCGGACTGGATAATAAAACGTGCGCATGAGATCCTTTCTGATCTGGAACAGAACAGACCTGTTTCGCAGCGCAAGACTAAAAATATTGAGCCAAACGACTGGCAGATGAGCTTTGCGGCAGAATCGGCGGTTGAAACAGCTATCAAAAAGCTTGATCTCAATACCCTTACTCCGCTTGAGGCGCTCAACAAGCTGTATGAACTGAAAGCAATGTTATAAAAAAGGAAAAGAGGTGTTTTTCATGGGCATGATAAACCTGCTTCCGCAGTCGGTCGCGGAGCTTATTGCGGCCGGAGAGGTCGTAGACCGTCCCGCATCTATCGTAAAAGAGCTTGTGGAAAACGCTCTTGACGCAGGTGCCGACAGAATTTCCGTCGAGATAAAAAACGGCGGTATAGGCTATATCAGAGTTTCGGATAACGGCTGCGGTATCTCGGCTGAGGATATGCCGCTTGCATTTATCCGTCACGCGACCAGCAAGATTTCAGAGGCGGCAGACCTTGATTCGATAGCGACGCTGGGCTTCAGAGGCGAGGCGCTGCCTTCTATTGCGGCAGTCAGCCGCGTAAAGGTCAGTTCGCGCACCGAAGATGAAAAGCTTGGCAGCTGTTTTTATATCGATGGAAGCGGAAAAACCGAGCAAACCGACTGCGGATGCTCGGTCGGAACGGTGATCGAGGTCCGTGATCTTTTCTATAATACCCCGGCAAGAATGAAATTCCTTAAAAAGGATGTTACCGAGGGCAATGCGGTAGCCTCTTTGATGGACAGGCTTGCGCTTGCAAATCCCTCGGTTGCCTTCGAGCTTGTCCGCGAGGGAAAAAAGACGCTTCAGACAGCAGGAGACGGAAAGCTGATCTCCGCTGTAAGAATGATCTGCGGCGCTGAGGTAGCAGCCGGAATGATACCGGTCAACTACGAGCGCGGCGGCATCAGAGTCAGCGGAGTCATTTCCAAACCTTCCGTTGCGAGGATCACACGCTCACTTCAAACTTTTTTTATAAATTCCAGATATGTCAGATCCAAAACCTGCGCCGCCGCAGTTGAGGAAGCCTATAAAAACCGCATGATGACGGGGCGTTTTCCCGCTTGCGTAATAGATCTTGAAATAGATTGCAGCCAGGTGGATGTCAATGTGCATCCCGCAAAGCTGGAAGTGAGATTTTCGGATGAACGGTTGGTTTATAATACTGTTTATTCCGCCTGCGTTGAGGCGCTTGTCGAAAGCGAGCAGAAACCTGCCGTTCAAAAAAGCAAGATAAACTATTTTTCGATAAATGATTTTGACCATTCTGACCGTCAGATTTCTATAATCGATGCGGCTAAAGCTTCAAAGTCCGGTTTTGACAGCAAGCATATAGGTATGGTCGCCGCAATGAGCAGCCCAAGGCCGGTATCGCCCGTTGCGGAGCTTCATGATGATTCAAAATCGCTTTATAACGCGAAAATAGAGGATGTAAAGCCAAATGCCGTTACAGTTCTCCAGGAGCTTCCCGCGGCGAGGACCAACCGCAAAATGTTGGATATCGAATGCGGCGAAACGGTTGTTGAAAGAATGACTGAGCCTGCGGCTATCCAAACTATTGCCGAAGAGGAAAGTAAAAGCAATTATAATGCCGTAAAGCAGAATACTGTGGAGGAAATACCCGCTTTGGTTCAAAGCGCTGTTGCTGAAATTGTTGCTGCTGAACCGCCTAAAGCTGACAGCAATATTTTAACCGAAACAGAACCATACAGAATAATCGGCGAGCTTTTCGACACCTATATTTTGATAGAGCAAAATGACAGCTTTATACTGATTGATAAGCATGCCGCCCATGAGCGATATATCTATAACAGTATAAAGCATCTCGAAAAGGGAAGCGACAGGCAGCTGCTTCTCCTTCCTCAGCCGGTGACGCTTGCCCGTGATGAATATTTTGCATTGCAGGATAATCTATCGGCGCTTGAGGCGCTTGGAATAGCAGCCGAAGATTTCGGTGAAGGAACTATTCTTGTCAGAGAGATACCGATGCTTCTTGAGGGATACTCTCTCAACGAGCTTTTGGGAGAGGTCGCGCAGCGTATCCTTTCAAAGAAGAATAATGTCACTCCCGAGCTGCTTGATGAGCTGCTGTACAATATCTCCTGCCGCGCGGCTGTTATGGCAGGAAGAAAGAGCTCTATGCCGGAGATGCAGGTTTTGGCGGATATGGTGCTTGGAAATTCCGCAATAAGATACTGTCCCCACGGCAGGCCGGTCATGTCGGTCATGTCGCGCCGCGAGGTCGAAAAGACCTTTGGAAGAATGGGGTGAAGGTGTGGAAAAGATAAAGGTTTTAGCTGTTGTAGGACCTACCGCATCGGGCAAAACGGCGCTTGGCGTTGAACTTGCAAAGCGCTTTAACGGCGAAGTCGTTTCTGCTGATTCCATGCAGATATATAAGGGTATGGATATAGCTACCGCAAAACCTATGCCGGATGAGATGCAGGGGATACCGCATCATCTGATCGATTTTGTTGAGCCTCATGAAAGTTACAGCGTGGCACGCTATATCCAAGACGCCGAAAAAGCGATAGCTGATATAACGTCAAGAGGTAAGCTGCCTGTAATAGTGGGCGGAACAGGGCTTTATATCGATTCGCTGCTTGGCGGCATAAGGTTTTCGGATCAGCCGGAAAACGAAGAGATAAGAGCCGAGCTCACCCATCGGGCCGCCCAAATGGGCAACGAGTTTATGCACCGCAGGCTCAGTGAGATCGATCCCGAATATGCAAAAACGCTGCATCCCAACAACGTCGGCAGAGTGATCCGCGCTATTGAGCTATTTGAACTGACAGGCAAGACGATGTCGCAGCAGTTAAAGGAATCTAAAGAGCAGCCGTCGAGATATTCCGCGGTTATGTTAGGCATCGATTTTTCTGACCGCGCCAAGCTTTACGAGCGCATCGATCTCAGAGTAGACATGATGCTCAAAAGCGGACTTTTGGATGAAGCAGAGCTGTTTTATAAAAGCTCGGGTGAAAAGACATCGGCGCAGGCAATAGGCTGCAAAGAATTTATGGGCTATTTTTCGGGAGAAAAGCAGCTTACCGAATGTGTAGAAAAGCTAAAAATGGAAACCAGACGTTATGCCAAGCGCCAGTTAACATGGTTTAGAAGAAACAGCAGCATAAACTGGCTCTACCGAGATAGCTTTAACAACTTTGAAGAACTTATTGACAAGGCTGCATATATTGTCTCAAAAAGCCTTTGATTTATAAATGTGAAGGGAAAACAGCATGAATAACAAATTGTTCAGCAGTCTGCTTTTGCTTGTTATGCTGATATATTTTACCTCCTATGGCGTTTATACCGGCGTCAGGTTCTTTTATTCGCCCTATAAGACCGAAACTGCTTTTATGCATACCGTTTCCGACAGCTATCGGACCGCTGCCGTTGCTATAAGAGACGAAAGACTGGTTTTGCAAAAAATAGATGAAAATGACCATGTCAGTTATATACGCGATGACGGCGAGGTGGTAGTCTCCGGCTCGGTCGTGGCGAATATTTATTCTGATGAAAAGCAGCTGAGCTACCGATCCCAAATCAAAAACTATCAAAGTGAGATAGAGCTTTTGAAAAAAGCTGAACAAAGCGCAAACCGCTTTTTGGCGGCGGAGGGTCTGTCTAATCAGGTGGATGATTCGATAGGCGATATAGTCAAATCAGTTATCGAAAGGGATCTTGACGCTCTTGCTTCCAACAGAGAAAAACTGCAGCTCGTAATGGGTAAGCATCGCGTTTCTATCGGCAAGGATAAGAATTATTCTGAGCGTATCAGCTATCTTGAGGGGCTGGTCTCATCGCTGACCAAAAAGCTGACCGATGATTATAAAGAGATAACCGTTGAAGAGGGCGGATATTTCTGCTCGAAGGCAGACGGCTTCGAAACGCTGTTAACTCCCGATTTTGAATCACTTACAGTGGAGCAATATCGCAAAATAATCAGCGGTTCCGAAAGGGTCAAGCCATCGGATAAGGCGGGCAAGGTCCAGATAGGTCACGACTGGTATTTTGCCGTTGCGGTGGATAAAGAGGATCTTGAAAGATTTGATTTGGGCGCAATGGTGGATATCGAGGTAAAGGTAAGCGGCAAAGCTGAGATACCTGCTTCGGTCCATAAGATCATCACCGATGGGTCGGGCGATGCGATAGTTTTTCTTAAAACGAATTATGTCAGCGAACCGCTGATAACGCTGCGATTGGTCGATATCGAGATCAAGTTCAAGTCGTTCAGCGGGCTTAAGATCAGCACAAAAGCATTGAGATATGACGGGCTGGTAGAAGGCGTATATGTCAAAAATGATAAGCTGATAACCTTTAAAGAAATAAAACGGATTTACACCGGCGAAGATTATATTCTTTGTCTTCCCGCAGACAAGCTAAATGACGAAGAAGAGGGCAGATATCCGCCTCTTTCGCAGTTTGATGAGGTGGTTGTAGAAGGGACTGAGCTTTATGACGGAAAGGTGCTCTGATATAAGAGAAAACTATAAGCGTATAACTGAAAAGATATTCGAAGCAGCCGTTTCTGCCAGAAGAGATCCCAAAGATGTCAGATTAATGGCTGTCACCAAGACCAACAGCGCCGAAAGGGTAAACGAGGCTATATCCGCAGGCGTGACCCTTTTAGGTGAGAACCGCGCACAGGAACTGCTTGCAAAATATGATGATTACCATAGTGAAAACTGCGATATACATTTTATCGGTCATCTGCAAAGCAACAAGGTCAAGTCTGTTACAGATAAAGTTGATATGATACAATCGGTGGATCGGCTGTCACTTTTAAAGGAGCTTGACCGCTGCTGCTGTGATATCAATAAAATAATGCCGGTATTGATAGAAGTTAACATAGGCAGGGAAGAAAGCAAATCCGGAGTTATGCCGGAGGATTTGGAAGATTTTGCAGCTTTGGCATCGCAATTTTCCAATATTAAGGTATGCGGTCTTATGACTATACCGCCAAATTCAAAAAATAATGCTGAAACAGAGAGATATTTTGAACAGATGCACCGCCATTTTATTGACATCAAGACCAAAAAAATGGATAATATCTCTATGGATGTTCTTTCAATGGGGATGTCTGACGATTTTCAGCTGGCCGTTAAACACGGCAGTAATATAGTGCGTATTGGACGCGGACTTTTTGGTGAAAGGCTGTGATATAATGGGTATGATGGATAAGTTTCGCGGCTGGATGGGCGTGGACGACGATGATTACGATGAGATAGATATGAATGATGAGATAGAGGGAGAGATATCTTCCCGAAAGCGTTCCGCTAAGCCTGCAAGAGAGAAGGAGCAGCCTGTTATGGATAATCCTTATGTAAGCGATATGGATACCCCGAAGCGCGGCAATAAGGTGGTAAATATAGCGGCAACCACTCAGCTTTCGGTCGTTCTTGTCAAGCCTGAACGGTTTGAGGATGCCACCGCTATTGCAGACCATCTCAGAGGAAAGAGAACTGTCGTATTAAATCTTGAATCTACCTCCAAGGATATATCCAGACGTCTTGTTGATTTCCTCAGCGGCGTTGCATATGCAAAGGAAGGGCAGATAAAACGTGTTGCAAACAGCACCTTTATCATCACTCCCTACAACGTTGAGTTTGAAGGCGATATTATGGATGAGCTTGAAAGCAGCGGAGTCTACTTCTGATAATGGGGCAGCACTTTGATTTTATAAGCGACGAAAAAGACCGTGCCGTTCTTATGCGCGTGAGCGACTTGATCGCTTCGGCTGAAAAATGGGGCAAGCCCTGCTTTTCAAATTTTCTCACCGAACATGAGCAGGCGGTCATTTCAGAGCAGCTTAGATACCGCATGGGGAAATGCAATTATTTCTACGGCGGTTTTGAATTGGCGCAGCGCAAGATATTCTGTGCTTTGCCTGAATTTTTCAGATATTCCGAAGATCCCGTCGATTATCCCTTCAAAGCTGTGACAATGCTATTTCCTAAAGGATATAACGTTACACATCGTGATATCCTCGGTTCATTAATGGCACTGCGAATAAAACGTGAGGCGGTCGGTGACATTTTAGTCGGTGACTGCCTTGCTGTCGTGTTTATCTGCGAGCCGGCGGCTTCGCTTGTTTTATCAGAGCTTGACAAGATAGGCGGGGTAGGGGCAACCTGCAAAGAGGGCGCTCCCGAAATATTGCCCGACCCTTACAAGCTTGAACAGCATAACGGAGTTTTAAGCTCGATGAGGCTGGATGCTGTGGTTTCACTTATCACCGATCTCAGCCGCTCGGAAAGTGCAAAGCTGATAAACTCGGGTTTTGTCATGAAAAATGCGCAAACGGTCACTTCTGCCTCTAAAGAAGTGGTCGAGCAGGATAAGATATCGGTAAGAGGACACGGAAAATATCAGATTGAGAGTATTTGCGGAACCACCCGAAAGGGCAGGCTGCATATCATATACAACAAATTTATTTAAGGGGGATACCAAATGCTTACACCAAGAGAAGTATCCGAAAAAACTTTTGATAAAACTTTCGGATTCGGTTACCGAATGGACGACGTAGATGCTTATCTCAAGCAGGTCGCTGATTCGATGACTGAGCTTTTGGAGATAAATGCCGACCTTGAAAAAAAGCTTGGGGTTTTGGCAGATAAGCTCAATGAGTACCGTGAGGATGAAGAAAGCCTCAGAACCGCCATACTCGGCGCTCAGAAGCTTGGCGACAGCGTTATAAGAGAATCCAAGACCAAGGCCGAGATAATCACCCGTGATGCCACCTGCAAGGCTGAGGCTATGGTAAATAACGCAAAGCGTCAGATAGAGCGCGAGCAGGAAAATCTTATGCGTACACAGAAAGAGGTCGCAGCCTTTAAAAACCGCCTTCTTGATATGTATAAGCGTCATATAGAGCTGATAAGCATGATCCCCGGCGATATAGATATAGAGGAAGAGGCTGTTGTTGAATCTGTTATTGAGGAACAGCCTGTTGAAGAGCCGCAGATCGAAGAGACTGCAGCGGCAGTAGAAATTGTTGAAGAATTTGCTGTTGAGGCTGAAGCTGAAGAGATGGAAGAAGTTCAGCAGACGCTTGATGCCCCCGAAAAGTTTTTCGGAATAGATCTTGATGATGATGACGACGATGAGGAAGAGGATGAATTGTCCTTTACTCCCACCGAGAGCAAGCACGGCGAGATGAGGTTCGGAGAAGCTTTTCGCATAAAGCATAAAAACAGTCAGCATAAGTTTAGAAAGTAAATTTGCATATAAGGAGAGAGAACCCAATGGCAAACGATTACAACAGCACGATGAATCTGCCGAAAACAGATTTTTCGATGCGCGCATCCCTTCCCCAGAAAGAGCCCGGCATGATCGAGGCTTGGGACAAAAACGACCTTTATTACAAGATGATAAAGCACAACGAGGGCAAGCCTACCTTTATTCTTCACGACGGCCCTCCTTATGCAAATGCTTCGATACACATCGGCACCGCCCTCAACAAGATACTCAAGGACATAATCGTAAGATCCAAGAACATGGCGGGATATTGCTCCCCTTATATTCCCGGATGGGATACTCACGGTCTTCCTATCGAGCTGAAGGCTCTTGCTGAGCTTGGTCTTGACAAGTCTATCACCCCCGTGAAGCTGCGCGAGACCTGCCGCAACTTTGCCAAAAAGCATGTAGAGATCCAGAAGGGCCAGTTCAAGCGCCTTGGAACTCTCGCTGATTACAAGAATCCTTACATCACCCTTACCAACGATTTTGAAGCTAAGCAGATCGAGGTATTCGGTGAGATGGCCAAGAAGGGCTACATCTACAAGGGTCTCAAGCCTGTTGCATGGTGCCCTGATTGCCAGACCGCTCTTGCTGAGGCTGAGATCGAATACGCAAACGATCCCTGCACCACCGTTTATGTTAAGTTCAACGTTACCGATGATAAGGGCGTTCTCACTAAGCTTGGCGCGGATCTTTCCAAGACCTATATCGTCATTTGGACCACCACCGTTTGGACCCTTCCCGCAAACCTCGCTCTCTGTGTAGGCCCTCGTTACGATTATGTTCTTGTTAAGGCAAACGGTGAGTTCTACGTCATCGCTGAGGAGCTTCTTACCTCCACCATGAACGCAGCGGGCATCACCGAGTATGAAAAGCTCGGCAGAATGACCGGCGCTGACCTTGAATATATAGTTTGCAAGCATCCCTTTATCGACCGCGATTCTCTCGTTATCTGCGGCGACCATGTAACACTTGAAAGCGGTACCGGCATCGTTCATACCGCTCCCGGCCATGGTCTTGAGGACTTCGAGGTTTGCGTAAACCACTATCCCGAGATCCCGATCGTAGTTCCGGTAGACAACAAGGGCTATATGACCGAGGATGCAGGCCAGTTTGCAGGTCTTTCCACCGATGAAGCCAATGTCGCAATTTTCGCTCACATGAAGGAGACCGGCTCTCTCTTCGCAAGCGAGGATATCGTGCATCAGTATCCCCATTGCTGGCGCTGCAAGAACCCCGTTCTGTTCAGAGCTACCGAGCAGTGGTTCTGCTCTGTTGATAAGTTCAGAGACGAGGCTGTTGAAGCTATCAAGAGTGTTAAGTGGATCCCCGAGTGGGGCGAGGACAGGATCATCGGCATGGTCCGCGACAGAAGTGACTGGTGCATCTCACGTCAGAGAACCTGGGGCGTTCCGATCCCGATCTTCTTCTGCAAGGATTGCGGCAAGGAATACATCACCGATGAAAGCATCAAGGCAGTTTCCGAGCTGTTCGCCAAGGAAGGCTCCGACTCCTGGTACACCAGAAGCGCGGATGAGATCCTGCCCGAGGGAACCGTTTGCCCGCACTGCGGCTGCAAGCACTTTGAAAAGGAAACCGACATCATGGACGTTTGGTTCGATTCCGGCGTAAGCCATGCATCGGTTCTTGAGAATACCACCAATCCCACCTGGGCTAACCACAGCTGGCCCTGCGACCTCTATCTCGAGGGTGCCGACCAGTACCGCGGATGGTTCCAGTCCTCGCTGCTTACCGCAGTTGCATGGAGAGGCAAGGCTCCTTACCGCGAGGTCTGCACCCACGGTTGGGTAGTTGACGGCGAAGGCAGAAAGATGTCCAAGTCTCTCGGCAACGGCATATCTCCCGATGATGTTACCGATCAGTATGGTGCTGATATCCTGCGTCTGTGGGTAGCCTCCTCCGATTACCACTCTGATATTCGTATCTCCAAGGATATTCTCAAGCAGCTTTCTGAAGTATACAGAAAGATCAGAAATACTGCACGCTACATCCTCGGCAACCTTTACGACTTCAACCCCGAGACCGATTGTGTATCTGCTGACAAGCTGCACGATATCGACCGTTGGGCACTTACCAAGCTTTCTGAGCTGGCAGGAAAAGTCAGAAAGGCATATAACGATTATGAGTTCTATCTCATTTTCCATGCTATCCACAATTTCTGCACTATCGATATGTCCAATTTCTACCTTGATGTTCTCAAGGATAGGCTTTATGTTGAGAAGGCTGATTCTGAGAGCCGTCGTGCCGCTCAGACCGCTATCTATGAGATACTTCGCGGACTGACCTTTATGATCGCTCCTATCATCCCGTTCACCGGCGAGGAGATCTGGAGCTTTATGCCCAAGAAGGCAGGCGATTCCGCTGAGTCTGTAATGTTCCATGAGATGCCGGTCGGCAACGAGTATACCGCCGATGAAGCTTTCATGGCTAAGTGGGATAAGATCCACGAGCTGCGCGATGCAGCCAACAAGCTGCTTGAGGTAGCAAGAGGCCAGAAGAAGATCGGAAAGTCGCTCGAGGCTAAGGTAACTCTCTATGCCGAGGGCGAGCTTTATGACTTTGTCAAGTCTGTTGAAGAACAGCTTCCCATCGTTCTTATCGTTTCTCAGGTCGAGGTAGTCAATGGCAAGGGTGGCGAGGCAAGCGATATCGAAGGCCTTGGAATCGAAGTTTCCAACGCTGACGGCCACAAGTGTGAGCGCTGCTGGTCTTTCTCTGAAACTGTTGGTCAGGATGCCGAACATCCCACCCTTTGCGCACGCTGTGCACAGATAGTTAAGTAATTTCAGTTACAGCCCAAATAAACGGCGCATCTATTTTGATCGGTGCGCCGTTTATTAAATATTGCATCAAAATGCGTATCTCAGTTTTAGATGCAGCATTAAGGAGCGTTTTTATGTCCTTTGTTGTTTGTTTGATCATTTCAATAATTGTATTTATATTTGACCAGCTTTCTAAGGTTTGGGTTTTGAATACCATCAAACCGGTAGGCAGCATAAAAATTATTCCGGGATTGCTCAGCTTCACCTATGTTGAAAATACCGGAGCCGCATTTGGTATCTTTGAGGGTCAGCGTGGGCTGCTTATCGTTATAGTATGCGCTGTGCTCGCAGCAGCTTTGTGGGCGCTTTATTCCAATAAGATCAGCGGCAGGATAGAGCGTATCTGTATCAGCTTTATTATTGCCGGCGGTCTCGGAAATGTCATCGACCGCATCAGATATGGCTTTGTGGTCGATTTTATCGATATCAATGAGCTGTTCAGCTATCCGATGTTCAATGTTGCCGATTGCTTTGTTGTTATGGGAGCCATCCTGCTTGTTATAGCCACTATGTTTGAGGATAGCAAAAAGAAAAAGCTTGAGCAGGCAGCGATCCAGCAGGGGGAAAATAATGCCGAATGTGATAACGGTAACTGAAGAATATAATAATAACCGCATAGACGCTTTTATAAGCACCGTTTCGCAGGAGGGACTCAGCCGCAGTGCAGTGCAAAATCTCTGTGAAGCGGGCAACGTACTATATAATGGTGCTGTTGCCGCCAAAAATCTCAAGGTAAAGACAGGCGGAGTAGTGGAATATACCATCCCCGAACCTGTAAAGTTAGATGCCTTTCCGGAAGATATACCGATAAATATCGTCTATGAGGACAAGCATCTTATCGTTGTTAATAAAGAACAGGGTATGGTGGTACATCCTGCGGCAGGAAATCCGAATGGTACCCTTGTAAACGCGCTGCTTTACCATTGCGAGGGTGGGCTTTCTTCGATAAACGGCGTTATCCGCCCCGGTATAGTCCACCGCATCGATAAGGATACCAGCGGACTTTTGGTCGTTGCCAAGGATGATATCACTCACGAGGGATTATCTGAGCAGTTTTCGCGGCACAGTCTTGATAGATTCTATTATGCCGTTGTCCACGGAAGGGTAAAGAACGATACCGGAAGGATAGAAGCCCCCATAGGCAGACACCCTGTTGATAGAAAGAAGATGTGCGTAACGCAAAGCAATTCCCGCTTTGCCGCTACCAATTACGAGGTAATCGAGCGATATGCAGGCTTTACACTGGTGAAACTAAAGCTTGAAACGGGGCGTACCCATCAGATTCGCGTGCATATGTCATATATCGGACATCCGTTAGCGGGTGACAGGGTATACGGTCCCGCGAAATTCGTCAAGGAATTAAACGGCCAATGCCTGCACGCCGCAGTGCTTGGTTTTATCCATCCGGTGACCGGTGAGCATTTGGTATTTGAGTCGCAGCTGCCTGAATATTTTGAAAGCTTTATAAATAAGCTCAGAAGGAGCGTTTGATATGGGCAAGTTTGACGGTATCTATTTTTTCACCGACATGGATGGCACTATGATAACCGCTGATTTCACTATACCCGAAAGAAATGTTGAAGCTATAAAATATTTCATCCAAAACGGCGGTCATTTTGCCTTTGCAACCGGCAGGGGACGTCATGTGTCAACTATGGGCATTATGGACAAGTTGGGGATCAACTTTCCCTGTATCATGCTCAATGGCTCTTTGCTTTTTGATCCCGAAACCAAGCAGCCTGTCGATATACAGTTTCTTGATTACGAGCAGAGCATGGCGCTGCTCAAAACTTTATATGAAAAGTATTCTGATGAATATGTAATTACCGCTTGGCTTAAAGATAGGGCTGTTCATTTTGGAATAAATAACCCCGCTTACAGAAATATCGAATATGCAAAGCCGGAAGATATCGACGAAAGTATTGTAAAGATAGTATTTGGACATCCTGATGGCATAAAAGGTGATGATGCCGGTTTTGTCAGAGGGTGTGTTGGCGATAAGTTTTATGTTACCAATGCAAACGAAAAATTTCTTGAGATAATGCCAAAGGGAATGAGCAAGGGACTTCGTTTGGAATGGGTAATAGAGAAATATTCGCTTGAACGCAAAAATGTTATCGCCATGGGGGATTATTTTAACGATCTTGAAATGCTTTCGCTCAGTGGGATACGTACTTTTTGTCCTTCAAACGCCCACGAAACCATCAAAAAGGTTTGCGAACGCACGCTCTGCCATGTAAACGACGGGGCTATAGCCAATGCCATCGAGATATTAGACGGCGAAAGATAAAAGGTGAAAGCAGTGGATGACAAGGTAAGGAAAAGCAAAAAATCATTAATATTTGTCATTGTTTATTGTGTGTTGCTGCTGTTTTTTCTTATTGGCATAAAGCTGATCGAGTTTAAAACAAATGAGCATCCGCTCGAACTGAGGGCGTATACCGATACAGTATCTGTTTCCCAAAAGCTTTTGATAAATATAAATACCGCCGACCTGCATCAGCTTTGTCAGCTTCCGCAGATCGGCGAAGTTATTGCACAGCGCATAATCGACTACCGCATTGAAAATGGCAGTTTTAACGATATAAATGAGATAACCGAAGTCAACGGAGTAGGGGAAACTACCTTTAACAAGATACGCGATTTGATAACGGTGGATTAATTCTTTTTTTCCTCTTCGTAGATCCGCGATTCAATAACGCACATCTCGTTGCTTATCGGCTGGCCTCCTTTTGATCTTCCGCTGCGGTCGGTAATAACGCTGGTGGCGAATTCACCGAGTATATCAGATCCGGCAGGGAATATAGTGTTGTTTCCTCTTATGATACGCTTGTGTTTCATATAGTGTCAGCTCCTTTTTAAACTGTTTTCATTACTTTTTGCATAAAGAATAAAACTATTCGTTGTAGAAATTTTCAAAAAACTATTGACAAATCTTGCTTAAGGGTATATACTAAATAAGCTGTTGAGACGAGCTAAGGCCCGATATTTCAGTTTATTACATACCGATGCATATGCCCGACTTCAGCTGCATAAAATGCCTTTGTAGCTCAGTTGGTAGAGCAGAGGACTGAAAATCCTCGTGTCGTTGGTTCGATTCCGACCGAAGGCACCAGCGGGTTTAGCTCATCTGGTAGAGCGCCACCTTGCCAAGGTGGAGGTAGCGAGTTCGAGCCTCGTAACCCGCTCCAAATATGGCGCCATAGCCAAGCGGTAAGGCAGAGGTCTGCAAAACCTTTATCCCCGGTTCGATTCCGGGTGGCGCCTCCAAAATCCCTTGAACGTAAAGTTCAGGGGATTTTTTCTTTTCTGTCTGATTTTCTTGAATTTCGATGATACCGTGTTTTATTGTGTATTATTTTTGTCGGGGTCCATACAGCTTTTTGAGTGCATCCATTCTGTTTCCTTTCTCCGCCGTCGATTTAATTTATAAACGCGCAGCCACTCTGCGCATGCAGCGGTCCGTGTATTTAAACGCCGGCACGGTAGGCGATTTTTGCAATAATCAAGCAACATCTTCGTGAAGTCACGAAAACGTTGCTTGATTATTTGAATATAGAGTTTTTTAAAGTGGTCGTATTCGACCAGTTTAACCGTGTCGGTTTCGAGGCGGTTAAAAAAGGCATGAAAAAAGCGTCGTCTGAAAGCGACGCTTGATTTATTTAATTAGTAGCGTTAAAAACATCTTCGACTAAAAACGGCTTATTCTTCAACAATATCAAATAGGCTCGGGGGGTAAAGATACCCTGGGATATCATCAGGATCATCACAACTATCATCGCTTTCATCGATAATGCGGTAGTATCCTTCCTCCACAGAAAACACATCATATATTTTGCCATTTAACAGACATAGTTCATCGCTTTCACCTTTGAATTTTACTTTCACGGAAACCACCTCTTTACTTTCATTTTAACTCTGCCAAAATTATCAGCTTCGTACCAATGAAGCTCTGCATGCTTAGAAACGCCGTTTACATCAACATAACCGTCGCCTCTGACTTTTTTCCATTCTGACTGAATAACTCCATATTTCCTTTCGAGGTAAACTGCATCACGAATAGGCTTTTTAGTTCCTTTGCCGGCAAAAGTAACGACTTTGGTTATTTTGGTTCCCTGAGACAGCCTACCTATTGTGCCATCTGGCAAATCAACTTTATCAAGATGCGCTGCAGCTCCAACGCTCTTACCTATCACTATATCATAAGAAGATTTTATTATAACACTGTGTGTCTCATTGTCAATAATTTTCTGATTGTCTTTTTTCCACTCCTCAAGGCTCTGCTTCTTTACCCTTATGGTTTTACCCGTTTCGGGATCTCTTGCGGCTCTGGTCGGAGTGTAGCTGCCCTGTGCTTCAGGTATATACGGAACAGTGGTACAGCGGCAATTCACATGGAAAAGCGGCATATTGACGCCCGGCACCGCATCTTTGCAGTCATATACTTTTCCATCGAGTTCCTGGCAGTGTTTGCAGGCGTCTTTATCAAAGGTCGCTGTGTTCTCATACTGATCAATGCCGTCATCGATATACGCCGAAGTTCATAGAAGCCACACTAATAATGTGCATATAAAGACAAATGCCGCTGTGCAAAGGTTTATAACTGCCGCAAGCTTATGAGTTTTCCACATCTGAATGGCTTCAATAAACGTTATTATGCCCATCAACGGTATCGCATAATCAAGCGTACTCTCGCATATTTTCAAAAGATGAAGCAAAGATAATATGATGACCGCAACAGAAGCTGCTATTTTTAATATAAGCATAAATTTATCAGCGGTATTTTGGGGCATTTGGTCAGTTTTCATACTGTCATCTACCTTCTTTGGCGGCAAAAGTATCCCTTATATTTTCAGCAAAAGCGTCAAGACGCTTATCTATGTCTTCAAGTGCTACTGCTTCTCCGGGATCATTTGCCGTTTCAATAACAGCAAAATTTGCCGGCAGATAGAAAGATTTATTCATGTTTAAGGCTGAGATAAGCTGCCTTGCAACGATATCTCCGCCGGAATAACCCGATACCACCAGCGCGAACAATGCCTTATCGTAGAATCTGGTCTGCCTGAAAAGAGCTGTAAGACGGTTTATAAAGGCAGTAAGATTAGCTGAAAGAGCATCGTTATAGTTTGGGCAAAGCATTATTATGCCGTCACAGCTGCGAACAGCAGGGTAGACCTCATCCTGCATCACGCCACCGTAAAAACAACGACCTTTTTCGCCAAAATGCAGACACATGGTATAAGGACATCCGGAGCAATCGGCGAGAGTACCGTTTCTGAGACCGATCTCCTTGTAATTAAAGCTGTTCCCAAGACGGTTTCTTAGCTCGTTCCAAAGTGACACGGTATTTGAAGTCTTGTGATTTGATGCGTGAAGAACGAGAAGATCAGGCGTTTCCCTCTTTGCAAAGCTATCACCGATAAGGCGCGATACCATTTCACCGACCGCAAGCTTATAGGCGGTAAGCAGATCGCAGCCTGCGTTTTTGGCCTGTATTTTAAAATTCTTTAAAGTATCGGTGCCTTCGACCAACGGACGCCCGATAAAGGCACAGCCTGACATATTAGCCGCGAAAACAAGCTCTGTGGCAACAGATTTGGTATATAAAGCAGAATTGCCGTCGATCACAAGCGCTGCGGTACATCCTGAAAGGAGCTTTTTATCGCGCCTTATCTTTGACAGCATTTTTATATATTCGCTGTTGATACCATCATCTGAAATTGCTATTGCAAATATAAGCTTTTGCCCATTTATATTTGATAGCTCATTGGCATAAGATATAACTTTATATTGCTGACCCGAAAGTGCAGCGTCAATAACAGAATCAAGCCTCTTCTCCGAAGCTGGATCATCAGCCTTGGGTTTTATTAATACGATCGACAATTGTCATCACCTTGAAATTAAATGATTTCTTTTAAATGCTCGGCGGCCTGCCTGATGTGGTCAAACAGCTGATCGGGAATAGAAGGCAGCAGTTCGGTTTCAATCCCATAGCGGGTATAACGGTTTTTGACGCCCATATAAACGCCATCAATAAATACCGAACCGTAATGCCACTGACCTCTGAGGGTAAGAAGCAGCGACAGAGCGCCGGAGGAAAGGGCGGGCGCTACATAAGGCTTAAAGCCGATCTCGCGCATTTTTAAATTGGCGGTAACAGTGAGCTGAGTAAGCTCGGAGGAAAGCTGCTCATCATAGTTCTCGATCGAGTTCGCGGTAATAAGTCCGGTCCCATGAGGGCCAAAGGAACGTCCTTCGGTGAGAAAGCTTTTGAACCGGTCATTGCGTTTGGCGTAATAAGCCGCTCTGGCGTTCATTACGCCGAGCCCAAAGCCCTGTACCTGCTCGGGAGAAAGGCCCTTACCGTCCCAATTTCCGTTTTCATCCTTGTTGCTCTCGAGATAGGCGGTTTTTGCAAGAGGATCAACGGGATCGGATACAGCGCACCAAAGGCCTTTAAAGCCTGCATTGCGCGCCATCCCGGCATAATGCTTTACGATAGCGGAATTAGCCTCAAACTGAGCCATTCTGACATCCTTTACGTTGGAGCCGACCGGCGGGATGCCCTTTGAAGCAACGAACACAAAAACATCGCAGTCAAAAAGCTCATCAGTGCTGACTACCTTTACCTCGGGCATGGCATCATAATCCCAAGGGAGCGCTATCTGACCCATTTCAAATTCCCAGCGGTCGGTTATCTTATCAGAAAGGTCGCAAATACCGATGGAGGATATAACATCACCGCCAAGCAGCTTTAAACCGGTCAAAAGGGTCGAGCCAACGTCACCGATAGCGAGGATATTTACTCTCTTTTTGTTATGATAAGTTTCTTTAGTGAGTATATCCTGCCAGTTTTCACGGGAGATATTTACCGCGGTAACTTTACCTTCGGAAACAGCAGCAGAAAAAAACTCGTCAATTTCGGTGCAGGGCAGGCGGGAGGCATCAAGCTGCTCCAAAGCGTCAGGTGCCAAAAGCTGCCCCGGATGTGTAAGCCTGAACGAACCTCTTCCTAAAACAGGATCGCCTGCAACGGCAGCAAATATCTGTCCGATTTTAGCGGAAGCATCGGCTGTTATCAAGCCTTCGATAGGGAAAAGAGATGCAAGTGTTTTGCCTTTACAGTTGTAATAATACATAACAACACGCTTTCTTATATGTTTTACGCAATTTATATATGCTGGCGTAGCAGCAGTTCAAGATCGTTTTCAATATACACCGAGGCCGCAAGGTTGGGATCATAGCCCAGGCAGGTTCCCTTATCGGGGCAAAGCGGCAGGATTATAGCCTCCGGAAGCCTTGAAAGGGTGAGGTTTCTGCCGTAGAGGGCGCGGTATTCCTGCTCAAGAGTGGTCATTACATCATATGCACATTCAAGACAGGTCTTTGAAAGCTCAAAAACAGCCTCACGTCCACATTCTTTTTCAAACGCAGGGGAAGCATAAGGAAGAATATGGTTTATACCGGCCATCATTCCGGGGATGGGGGTCGAATCTCTGCGGACAGTATTGCCGCCGATAAAGGGATAAAGGGTAGATTCAACGAACCATTGACGTATTCTGGGCATATAATAAACGCTGTCTATCGGATGATTCCAGGAGCGCATCAGGTCACGGCCATAGCCCGAAAGAACGCCGACGATGACCATTTTTATCGGAATATTTTCCTGACGGAGATAGGGATCAAGCGTTCTCATTCTGAAACCGGGGTGCATAAGATCATCGACCAGTATAACAGGACGGTTAAACGACTTGATGGTCCTTATCTGACTGGGAATGGGAGGATAGTTTGGAAACGCCTCGATAGAGCCTTCTTTAAGATCGGGGGAATAAACTCTGTCGGTGTGTATCGTTTTAGTGACTGTATTGGGAACTATCTTATTGCGCAGCAGCTTTCCAAACGGAACGCACATATTTTCGCCCAAAATTCTCGGAGTAGTAGGCACCGAAGGAACATTGTTGTAGGCGGTTATCTTTTCAAGCAAACGGTGATGTATCACATCAGAAGAGAGTATCAATACAAGTTCTCCGGGATAGAGCGCAGTCATGGCGCGCTGAAGCTTTTCATGACTTTTTCTTATAGCTGAACGTATTCTGTGATTACGGTTCAGCGGTTCCTGAATGGTGGTCTCAAGGTTCTGGATCATAACAACGGGGGCGTGCATATCTACCTCTCGGATGGGGGCCTTACCCTCGTTTGAAACAAATCCCATGCGCTGTAATACCGATTCTGTATCTTCCGAAATTTCTTTCGAGGTTGGATAATAAACTGCATAAACATATTCTTTTTCTATCGTTTTAGCTAAAAGCTCGCTTAAAAGAAGATGCTTATTGATGTTGTGATGGTCAGAAGAATCCGTTTCAAGCGCAGTTATAAGAACGATATTTCCCGCCGAGCGCAAACGAATACGGTTTGCAAGCTCGTTATCACCTATGGCGTCAAATAAATCGGATATTGCAATAAGCCGGTAGCTTGCATAGCCGAGGATCTGCTGAGAATCGGTTTTTCTGATCAGCAGAAGATTTTCATTGAACGGAATATTTGCGCCAAATTTCTGATATACAGAGCTTTTGTAAGAAGAATTCCATTCAAATTCCACTTCGCCGGTGAAAAGCATGGTTTTATTTTGGCTGTCGCGCAGATAAAGTCCGTTTTGATAGATAAAATCCTGAATAACGGGATCTATAAAATTGGATATATCACGGTTGAGGTCAACATTTTCCCTTATTCTGGAGGAGCTTATATCTTTAAGATGCTGCGGCAGATTCAGCAGTATCACATCTCCTGTTATCGGCAGGTTGCGTGCAAGCTTGGCATCACCTGCGCGGCGGAATATGATATGGTTCATCTGATGGATGGAGTATGGTTTAGGCTCCCCGCGATATGCAGAAGCGTTTGTTACAACATCACTTCCGGCAACGATATAAACCTCCTGATTGGGGAAAAGATCGACCATACGCTTTAAATCAGAGGGATTTGCGATATTTACCGGGATATCCACAGGGAAGAGATGCACATGAAAATCGCCGGCGATGGACATATTCACTATCTGACGCCTGATAAGATGAGGCTGAGCTTTTTTTGACCAGGAAAACTCATCGATAGCGAGATATACTTCGAAGCCCATTTCGCGTATAGCATGAACTATTCCCTTGTGTGAAAGGGTAAAGGGATCAAAGGTTCCGGGGAAAAATGCTATCTTCTTTGGTTCTTCAAAACTGAACGGGCCGTTATCAAGCCTGCGCAGAGTAATAAAGCGGTTGATATGAGAAAGAGCGGAGGCGCGGTAAAAGAAGGTAAGATCACTGTCGGAGGAGGATTCGTTTATAAGGAAGAGCAGCTTGCGATAGCAAAGAGAGAACAGATGGCTTTTTTCCTCCATGTCAAGCTCGGGAGCTTCAAAAAGCAGTTTGCCGAACACCAAAAGAGCCTCCTGCCGGACCGCCTCGCGGTAATGAGCAAGGCCCTGAAGAAGTATGCCGAGCAGGACCTGACGGCGTTCTTCAAACTTTTCGTCAGATTCCTTGAAACGGTTTTTATATTTCGGATAATGCTGGAGCAGTATTCCGGCTGTATTCAACGCGCAGGAGGCGGAGGAATCGCTGGGTGCTCCAAGCAGCGATTTGAGCCAGATTATCTGCTCGTCAAGCTCGCTTGGATGCAGATAAAGTGCAGCCTGACCGAGATATTCAGGAATATATTTGGATATCTCATAGCGCCCCATCTCAAGACCCTTGCCGAGCTCGACCACCACCTCGTTTCGCTGGTCTCTGCTAAGCTGCGAAAGTATGCTGACAAGCGCGTTGCCCGCCGACTGACGAACTACAACACGTTCAGACATCTTTACAAGGTTGGAAAAATGGGTGGCAATATGAAGCATATGGGTGGTGATACCGTGTGCCAGCTGATCTCTGAGCATTTCAACACCGGCAACTTTTACCACCCACGGGGTAGCAATTTTTAAGTTATCCAAAAATACTTCGCTGGTTATATCGTTATTATAAAGCTGTTTTTCAAGCTCAGATACATTGCATCCGGCGCTGCGAAGTATCTCGCATTCAAGGAAAACCGTTGTAAGGTTATTCAGCTTTACATTGCTTGTAATATCAATTATGCGGAGACTATGGCTGTTTTCGGCATAGCCGCTCTTCTGAACTTCGAGAAGATATTCCAGTGCGGCTGTTACAAGCCTTAAATCGTCAAGACAGGCAAAATGAGCGGCAAACTCGATGAGTTTGGAACGGATATCGTCGTTATAATATTTTGCGGGAAGATATCGTATTGCATCAAGCAAAGTAAAAGCGCTGTCATAGGGCATATTTTCGGCATCGTTATAATATCCGAAAACAGTATCAAGAAAACGCGGTATATCTTCTTCGCGCGCGTTTTTTAACATAGAGCCTACTACAAGCTTTAAAGTGTAACCTATATGTGAGCGCTGCTGAGGCGTTGTTTTATGATCCGGGAATACTATCATGTCGATATATTTTTCCCAAATAGCAAAAGGTCTTTCTTCGGCGGGGTCTTTTTCTACACCCTTTGGCAGTTCTTTGCGGTAAAACAGATGAAATTTAGCTATCAGCTTGCCGATAAGTCCGCCCGCTTGACGGCGGATATCGCCCTCGCGGTGTACCAGCAGTTCATATAGAAAATCGATCGCCTGAGTTTTCTGACGAACCGACAGATAGGTAAAATATTCGTCAAAAATATCAAGATAAGCTCTGAGCTGCTGCCAGCTTTTGGCCGACCGGGCAGATTCTATGATATTGCCGAACCGTTTTTCGCTCGACAACATGTTCATCAGCTTTAAGTTGTGGTCTACCGAAAGCAGTATAAGGCTCTCGAGCGTTTGATCAGGTCCCAAAAGAGCAGCATCTATTTTTTCGGCGGGCTTCTGAAGCTCACCGGTCAGGTCAACATCCACTCCGAGGCTGCGCATATAGTCTTCAAAATCGTGAAGCCTGCCGTAAACCATTGCATAGCGGCGCTGCTTCTTTTCATCGACATTATCCAGCTTGGAGAGTATTACCTCAAAGGACTTATCGAGCGGGAACAAAACGGTAGTTTCGTTTCCGTTTTCGTCATAGGTCTGCTTTGAACGGAAATCGGCATATATGAGCAGCAGAGATTCCACCGATAACGATTCCAGCTCAAGATCCCAGGTGGAATGATTGGCGGCTATATGGCTTATGCCATCCATCTTACGGCTGTCGAGCCAAATATCGGTGTAATAATAATGCAGATAGGGAACACGCTCGCCGGGACGACAGCCGAACTTTCCAAAATCGTGAGAAGCTGCGGCCGCGGATACCAATGCAAGATCAAGATCGATGCCTGCTTTTTCAAGCCCCTTAGCAGCGGTCATAGCTATATAGTGAACGCCGGCAATATGGCTGAGCGTTTTAAAAGGCGTTATCTCAGCGCCGAGACGCATAAGCTCATAGATAAATTCTTCGCGCCAATAATACATGAGCCTGCGGTATTCTCTTGCAGAATCGCAGTTTGCATATTTTTCTTCGGGAAGAAAATCAAAATCGGTGAGGGGATCAAAGGGGAGAGCCTGACGCTCATGACAGAGCAGCACTTGAAGTGTGCAGAGATAGAATATTGCGGCCTCGCAGTGTTTTTTCAAAGGTGAATACTGCTCATCGGGGAACATGGTTCTGCAAACAAATTGATAGCAGAATTTGAGCCAGCCCTCTTCCGGTTCGGAATCAGATATCCTGGCCATAACAGGACGGCAAAGCTCAAGTATTTCGGCGCAGCTGAATCTGCTGTCTATCGGAAACAGAGCAGATATCTTTTCATTCCAGTCGGCTTTTTTCAACAGAGCAACAACAGATTTTCTATTGGAAAATCCACTGCTTTTATGTGAAACGGCAAGGTCAGCGATCTCGTTATTTATTTGCCTGATAAGCTTATCATACATGGTGAATTACCACCTTTCGCCATTTATAAACATATATAAAAATTGTAACATATTTGCGGTGTTATTTAAAGAAATTTATTGAACAAACAAGCCCGCGAAAACGTGTTTTTACATTTTCGCGAGCTTGTTGATTTAAATGGTTTCACGGGGCGGAGAAAAGGCGGTCATTCCTCTTCAACATCCTCCAAAAGTCTCATTCCGGCGGTATCGGTAACGGGAAGAGAGAACACTATCGAACCGGCCTTAGTACCGGTGCCGGCCTCATCCATAATTGCGCGCATTATATCATTTTTGCGCTCTTTTCTAACAACGATAAAGACCATTTCCTTTTCGGGTACCAGCGTCACACCAAGGAACTTATCGGCACGCTGCGCTCCTGTGCCTTTGGCGTGTATAACGGTACCGCCGGCGGCGTGCACTTTTCTGGCTGCATCCATAATTAACTCGGTATATCCCTGGTTAGCGATGACTACCAGCAATTCGTATTTTGTATCTTTCAAAGTGGATTCCTCTCCCTTTACAAAATTCTGACCCTCTGTCAGATAGCCGAGAGCATTTTTTCCGCCAATGCTGCTCAATGGAATAATAAACGAAATTCCTATACCGGGAATATCGATCTTCATCTTAGTTTGGAGCTGACGTTTGACTTCTTTCCACTTATCCCGGGTAACAATGTGGAACATAACGCTTTTTTCAGAGCCGTCAAGTCCAAAATAATCCAGTATTTCGCTGGCGGCTGTTCCTGCGCCAACGGTTATTACCGAAACATAAAGTCCCATCTCCTCATAAAAAGCTGTAAACTTTTTGGTGAGATTTCGGTTTGTGATGGTGACCATCATATTTAATTCGCTCATTTAGATCCCTTTCCGTAATCAATTCATGCCAAATTGGGATGGTTACAGTTCGATGATAGCGTTCTCATCAAATCCGGCAAGAGAGTATTCGGCAGCAGAAGGTCTGCGATGTTTAAAGCGGTTGACTGCACCGAGCACCTGGATAGTGATAAGGGGAGTCATCGCTACCATTGCAACAACGCCAAAAGCGTCGGATACAACATCTCCGCCAACTGCAACGCATGCGCCTTGAGCAAGCGGAAGGAGGAAGGTAGCAGTCATAGGGCCGGATGCAACACCGCCAGAGTCAAATGCGATAGCAGTGAAAATTTTAGGTACTACAAAAGAAAGTCCCAAAGCAATAGCATAGCCGGGTATAAGGAAATACAGGATGGGGATTCCGGTCAAAACTCTTGTTATAGCCAGCGCTACCGAGATCGCAACGCCGAGCGATAAGCTGACCCCCATAGCTTTCGCGGAGATAAGTCCGTCGGTTATTTCTTCTACCTGATGATTGAGAACATAAACTGCAGGCTCTGCTTTTACGATAAAGAAACCGATCAAAGCACCTATCGGTATAAGTAAATAGCGGTATTGGCTGGATGCCATTACTTTACCAAGATAGTTTCCGGCAGGCATAAAGCCTACGTTTGCACCGGTGAGAAACAGTACTAAACCGATATATGTATAAGCAAGACCTATTAATATTTTGCCGAGGGTCCTTTTTCCGAGATGAAGCGAAAATATCTGGAAAATGCCAAAGAATATTATTATCGGCAGAAGAGATACTGCTATTTCAGAAAAATATTTAGGAAGCTCGTGGCTGAACATATACCAAAGCTCGACCGAATCCTGCAGCTGAGGGGTATTCGCCAATTCAAAAGTGCTTTCGGTGGGGCGGTATAACATTCCGAGCAGCAGCACCGCGATTATCGGGCCGATGGAGCATAACGATACCAAACCGAAGCTGTCATCAGCGGCATGGCGGTCGTTACGGATAGAAGAAATACCAACGCCTAATGCCATTATAAAGGGCACGGTCATTGGACCTGTGGTGACGCCGCCTGAATCAAAAGCAACTGCACGGAAGCTTGAAGGCACCATAAACATTAAAACGAACGCTATAATGTAAAATACTATCAAAAGATGGGCAAGAGCAATGCCGAGCAGCATACGCATTATGGCGATAACCAAAAATGCACCAACGCCGATAGCTACGGCAAATATCAGTATTTGATTCGGTATAGACGGCACCTGACTTGCCAAGACCTGCAGATCCGGCTCAGATATGGTGATGATAACGCCTAAGATAAACGAAAGGCCGGTGATCATCCAAACATTTTTGCTCTGCGTCATTTTAGAGCCGATTTTTTCACCCATTGGCGTCATCGAAATTTCGGCGCCAAGAGTAAAAAACATCATGCCGACCATTACGAGCAAAGCTCCCATCAAAAAGCTGAGAAGAATACTGGGAGATACCGGCGCTATGCTGAAGCATAAAACGATCACAATACCCACGATAGGCAGTACCGCCAAAAGCGCCTCTTCAAATTTCTTCTTTAGCTTTGGGTTAAATAACTTCAAAATATCACCTCAAAACACTTACATATGATCATAGAAAATTATATAAAAAATATTCCATAGTGTAAATATTGCTACGGTTAAAATATTGTTAAGATTCTGTTATAACATATACACCGGGTATATATTTTGTTCAGCTATTGAACATTTGTTCCACTTGTGATATCATAATAATGTAATTTGAAAATTTGCCTCGGCATATCATTAATTTGAGGTGATATGATGAGGAAAAACGCCATATTTGTTGTTCTTATGATCGGTATTACAGTGGTTTGGGCAATGATAGGCTATACCGGAATTGATAAAATAGTTTCAAATACAGCTATGCCTAAACCCGCTTTAATAATAGATGCCGGACACGGAGGGATAGACGGCGGTGCGGTGGCTGCTGACGGTACGGTTGAAAAAGATATAAATTTGGATATAGCCAAAAAGCTCGCTGACATAGCTGAGATGGGCGGATTTGATGTAATTATGGTAAGAGAAGGTGACTATGATATATCCGACCGGGGGCTTGATACCATTAAAAGCAAAAAAACCTCTGATATACACAATCGTTTGGCGCTTACCGCCCAATATCCCGAGGCGTTATTTGTCAGCATACATCAAAATCACTTTGAACAGCCTAAATATTGGGGCGCACAGGTATTTTACGGCGTTAAAAATCCTCAAAGTCAAATATTGGCTGAGCATATTCAAAATGCAATTTGTGATATTCTGCAAAAAGAAAACATACGCAAAATAAAAAAGGCTGAAAAAA
This sequence comes from uncultured Oscillospiraceae bacterium, assembly GCA_964605985.1. Taxonomy (GTDB): domain Bacteria; phylum Bacillota; class Clostridia; order Oscillospirales; family Ruminococcaceae; genus Yanshouia. Next base: position 39,138 of record CAZSEO010000002.1, read on the forward strand.
ATCTTTATATACTGTATAATACAGACAGCACGGCGGTAATGGTCGAGTGCGGATTTCTTTCCAACAAAGATGAATGTGCAAAGCTTTGCGACGACGAATACAGGCAGCAGCTTGCCTTTGAGATATTCAGAGCCATCAACGAATACTATATGGCTTTGTCCGGGACAAAATCCAAATCTGGTTAGACTGGGGATAAAATAATGGCACAGCAAAAGTTAAAAAAGATTTATATTTGCTCAGAATGTGGATTTGAAACAGCAAAATGGCTCGGTAAATGTCCTGATTGCGGCAGCTGGAACAGCTTAAGCGAAGAAGTACGCACTGAAAGCTCGAAAAAAGCCGTAGCTTCACCTGCGGCAAATTTGGTTGCCGCAGCCGAGGTTTCCAAGCTAAACGATGTTGAATCGGGTGATGAGATACGATACCTCACCGGAATAGACGAGCTTGACAGAGTTCTCGGCGGGGGAATGGTGCCGGGGTCGGTGGTTTTGATCAGCGGAGATCCCGGAATAGGAAAATCAACTCTTTTACTGCAAATGTGTCAGCCACTTTCCGATATGCTCAAAATACTGTATGTAACAGGCGAGGAAAGTGTCAGACAGATAAAGCTGCGAGCTATGCGTTTAGGGGTAAATAACGACTCCATGCTTATCTGCGCCTCTACCGACCTTGATCAGGTATTGGCTACCATCGATAAATGCTCTCCTGAGCTGGTCATAATCGATTCGATACAAACCGTCAGTTCTGCTGAGCTTTCGTCGTCATCCGGAAGTGTATCGCAGATAAGGGAGTGTACCCAGCGTCTCACAAGAGCTGCAAAAGAACGTGAAATACCGCTGTTTTTGGTTGGGCATGTCAACAAAGAGGGAGCTATCGCCGGTCCGAAGGTTTTGGAGCATATGGTAGATACGGTTTTATACTTTGAAGGCGAACGTAACCTTTCTTACCGAATACTGAGGGCTATCAAAAACCGATTCGGATCCACCAACGAGATAGGCGTATTCGAAATGCAGGATAACGGGCTGTCTCAGGTGGAAAATCCTTCGGTCATGCTGCTTTCGGGACGTCCTGAACATTGCTCAGGAACATGTGTTACCGCAGTTATAGAGGGGACACGCCCTATTTTAGCCGAAATTCAGGCACTTGTGAGCAAGACAAGCTATTCCATGCCAAAACGCAGCGCAAACGGATTCGATTTTAACCGTGCGTCCATGCTGCTGGCCGTTTTGGAAAAGCGCTGCGGTTATTTTTTCGGTACGCTGGACGTTTACCTCAATGTTGTAAGCGGCCTCAGACTAGAAGACCCCACCGCCGACCTTGCTGTCGTGATGGCATTGATATCTAATTTGTTTGATAAGCCGTTGGAACCCGATATTGCCGCATTCGGTGAAATAGGACTTGCAGGCGAAATTAGAACGGTAAACCGCGCCCAGCAGAGGGTAGGGGAGGCTTACCGCCTTGGATTTAGAAAAATAGTACTGCCGGCGCAAAATGCAGACGCAATAAATACTTTCAATTATCCGAAATTAGAACTGATCGCGGTCAGAAACGTTCGGGAACTGAGAACTATCTTCGGATGAACAAAAATATATGCAATCATTGATAGGACTGCTGCAAACACCGTTTAAAACTTTAAGTGTGCAGTAGCCGTAAGATTGATACTTGCATCTATGAGTACAATTGATCAAATTCATTTTGTTCCTCCAAAATACGTTCGAAATATGTTATACCATTATTGATATTGTTGTTTGAATATTAAGAAATATTCAAACATCATATTTTGTTCGCCGAAAGGGTATGGCGCAATTGGGTTATTTTATTACAGATATCTTTATCTTTAAAAATAGATATTACTTCGCTAAATAAAAATTTAGCGAAGTAGGAGAGAGGGAAAAATGCCAAAAAAGCTGAATATGCGGTCGCAATATGCACCTTTTAACGATTGCCCCGAATTGATGAAGCAATTTCTCACCTATATACTTTCAATCAAAAATCTTTCTCCGCGCACCGTTGACGGTTATTATATTGAACTGCGCACCTTCTTTCGTTTTATCAAGATGCGTGATTCCGGTCAGGATTATAATGCCGAGACTTTTCCGCTTATCCATATAAATGATATTTCTACAGAAACTATCTGTTCTGTTAAGCTCCCTGATGTTTATGAGTTTTTGCTGTTTTCAAGCAACGAGCTTCAAAATTCTGTGAGTTCACGATCCCGAAAGATATCTGCTCTAAATTCCTTTTATAAATATCTGACCACAAAAACTCTATATTTGTCGGTAAATCCTATTGAAAATCTTGACAGACCTAAGCCTAAACGTGCTTTGCCAAAATATCTAACTTTAGACGAAAGCAACGAATTGCTCGATACCGCAGATATTGAGAACAATGCCCGCGATTATTGCATTTTGATGCTGTTTTTAAACTGTGGTATGCGTTTATCAGAGCTTGTTGCAATTAACCGAACAGACGTTCGCGATGACAGGAGTTTAAAGCTGCTTGGTAAAGGTAATAAAGAACGTATAATTTATCTGAATCAGGCTTGCATAGACTCGATCAATGATTATTTGGAGCAATCAAAGGATATAAGGCGAGTTGATGATGCTCTCTTTGTCGGCAGAAACGGTAGACGTCTCAGCCCCCGGTGGGTCGAACAGATAGTTAAAAATTGGCTTAAAAATGCGGGTTTGGCTGATCGAGGCTACACTCCGCATAAGCTGCGTCACACAGCGGCAACCCTGATGTATCAATACGGAAATGTAGATGTCAGAATATTAAAAGAAATATTGGGACATGCTAACCTCTCGACAACAGAGATCTATACTCATATTACAAATAAGCAACTTGAAACCGCGGCTGAGAACTCACCTTTTGCTAAAAAGAAGATCCGTTCTTCTGAGAAAAAGCATAATATCGAATGAAATTATTCCGCGGAATATTGTCAAGTTGTTTCGATTTACACTTATTAATGGCTTTATTATGCGATTTTTCTATCCAAATAAGGTATAGCTGTATGCTTCTGTTATTGCCCCGAATGAAATAACCAAAGCATAAACCAGCATCTTTCCGCAGAATAAAGATGCCGTTATTTTGCTGTTATTTTGTATACGTGATATTGGGTCTATCGCCTGCCAAAAATACCTGCTCATTGCCAATGAATCGCAGCAGCATAATGACAGCGTTACAGCTGATATCATAAGGTTTGGCAGCATATGCAAAGATATATATTTTACGCCTGCATAAGAAAGGCTCATCATCAAAGAGCAGGACTGTATTCCAAAAAGAATACCCCTCGCGCATGGGATCAATGCTGTGACTGGCGCCGATATAGCGCAAAATCCACTTATAAATATTGCTGCCCAGGCGGTCAAATTCGGCAACAGGGCATTTAAAAATGTTTTTAACACCGCTTGATCTTCCCTGTCAGCTATAAATTTTTGCATAGCGCGGTCAATTATGTAAAACCCCGCCGCACTCAAACGTGATGATATCATCGAGCCTATCAAAATTCCTGTCATAAATATTACTATAAAAAGCAGCGGCTTGGAATTGGATGCCAACCAAAGTCTCAGCGGTATATCGTTTACTTCTTTCGCATGATTTTTGATCCTCATATTATAAAAACCTCATATTAAAAAATACAACCACCTGCATACTCTTTTAAAGAATATGCAGGTGGTTGTCCTCTATATTACATTTAAAATAAATTTACTTTTTGCCAAGCTCATATGCGCGCTTGACGCAGTCATCTATTCCCTGCTGCAAAGCGTTTTCAAGTCCGTTAGACTCCATGGCCTCAAGACCTGCAAGAGTGGTTCCACCCTTGGAGCACACCATTTTTATCAACGGTTCAAGCTCGATGCCGCTATCGGTCATCATGTGCGAGGCGCCTATCAAAGTGCTGCAAAACAGCTTCATGGCTGTATTGCGCTCAAAACCAAGCGAAACCGCACGATCAACAAAAATCTGAGTGATACGGTAAATAAACGCAGGGCTGCTGCCGTTAAACGGAATGACTTCATTCATTTTATCTGCGGGAATTTCGACCGCTTCGCCGCAGGCGGAAAAAATTGAAAGCGCTGTATCAAACTCATCCGCAGTGGTGGGAGCGACATTTGCAAGCGCAGAGGTCCCAAAACCGAGCGAAACGGGGGTATTTGGCATTACCAGTATTACCTTGGCGTCATATCCGAGAGCAGTTTTTATATACTCGGCAGAGATACCTGCCGCAATCGAAATGAAAATATTGTTTTCACTGCAGCAGGGCTTGATTTTTTCAAGCATATCGGCAAAGCCCTGTGGCTTTATTGAAAGCAGCACAAAACGGCAGTTTTTTACTGCATCACATTCATCGGCAGCCTGTTTTACTCCTCGGGAATATAATTCTTGATGGCGCTCAGGGTGCTTATCACAAAGTAATATATCCTCAGGTGCTATTATCCCGTTTTTTAATATGCCGCCCAGAATAGCGGTCGCCATATTTCCCACGCCGATAACGCCGAATTCAAACATAATCAAAACCTCGTTTCAAATCAAAGGGTCGCTATTTTGATATAAAGCGCACATTCAACACGCTTTTTCTCAGTCTCGCAGGAAAGCTTATGAGGCTTGAGAATATCACCGTTATATATCATACCGTTGGCATTGCAGCCGCCGCTGCAATAGAACTTAGCCCAACAGTCGCGGCACTGTGTTTTTCCGTAAACGGTCGATTTGGCAAAAGTCTCTTTGAGTCCCATATCGATGGAAAGATCAAATACAGTACCCATTTTCCACTGCTCATGACCAACGAACTGATGGCAGGGATAAACGTCACCGTCAGGGGTCACAGCGACATATTCGTTTCCGCATCCGCATCCGCGCAGACGCTTGATGGCACAGGGTCCCTGATCGAGGTCGATCATATAGTGGAAGAAATTGAACCAATCCTTGCCGGTCTTTTCGTTTTCCACCATGATATCCGCGAGCTTTTCATATTCCGCGAATATTCTGGGCAGATCCTTCTCGGTGATGGCATAAGGCATAGCTCCATCAGCTACTACCGGCTCGACCGATATCTGATCAAAGCCAAGCTCATGCAGATAAAGCACATCATCAACAAAATCGAGATTGTATTTAGTAAAGGTGCCTCTTACATAATAGGGCTGGTCTCCCCTTGCTTTGACCATCTTTTGGAACTTGGGCACTATGATATCACTCGCAGGGGCGCCGTTAACGCACTTTCTAACCTTATCGTTGATGCAGGGTCTGCCATCCAAAGACAAAACAACATTGGACATCTCTTTATTTATAAAGTCTATTTTGTCGTCGGAGAGCAAAAGTCCGTTGGTAGTGATGGTGAAACGGAAATTCTTATTATATTCCTTTTCTTTTGAACGGGCGTAATCAACTACTTCTTTGACAACATCAAAATTCATCAGCGGCTCTCCGCCGAAGAAATCAAGCTCAAGGTTGCGTCTGCCTTTAGAATGAACGAGCAGATAATCTATCGCTTTTTTGCCTACCTCAGCCGACATAAGCATTCTTCCGCCCTGATAATCTCCGGTGGAAGCAAAGCAATATTCGCAGCGCATATTGCAGTCGTGAGCTATATGTAAGCACATAGCCTTGACCGGAGAAAGCGCGGTAAGGCTGGAATATTTCTCGTAGTCGTCGTTATCGTAAAGCTCGCCTTTTTTATAGAGCGAATAGAGCTCGGCGTAAGTTTCCTCTATCTCCTCGCGGGGATAGCAAGCGGAATACTTTTCGATAACTTCTTCCGGACATTTTTCTGCCATGGGAGCCTCAAATTCTCCGACCAGATCATAGCCCAGCTCATCCATTACATGGATAGCGCCGCTGTTTACGTCAAGAACGATGTTATATCCGCCCTGTTTATAGCGATGAATCATAGCAAAATTGCTCCTAACTGTGGATTATTCAAAAAAGTAAGGGACAGCAAACACTGTCCCTTTTTAGGATGCGCAAAAAGATAATTATTTCTTAGCTTCGCACTTCTGGTTTGCAACGGTGCAAGAGGTCTTGCATGCTGACTGGCAGGAAGCCTGGCACTCGCCGCAGCCGCCCTTGCAAGCAGACTCCTTGAGGTTAGCGTTATTCAAAGTCTTGATGTGTTTCATATTAAAACTCCTCCTGACAAATTCTTTCTTTTTTGCTATTATAGCACAACTGTATCAGCGTTTCAAACATTATTTTCGTTTTCTTTTAGTATTTACGCCTAAAATACCGCCAATGGCGCCGCTGATAACTGAAACCGCAAATTTTATCAGTGCCAAACCGCCTATTTTAAAGGAATTCATAAAATATATCAGCGCAACCGTCAAGAATACTATACAGCCGCAAGCGGCGCCCACTGCCATTCCACGATGTTTTATCATTTTGGAAGCAACATATCCTGAGATAAAAGATGCTAACGCGATAAGAAATGCGCCAAACGGATTAATCACCTCCAAAGGTATATCCTTTTTTGATAATAAAAATGAAAAAAGCAGCAGTAATATGGCGGATAATGCCGCGCCCAAAACTGCTGCTTTGATTATCGTCAGAAAAACCGAGGAAAAGGATCGATCCTTTCCGGAAAGCTTTGCTGCCATTTAGCCTCATCCTTTCGAAATAGCTTTTATAAAGCATATTCAAAAGGATGGCCAACTATTCCCTATTATTCCTTGGGGGTTGTGTTTGCAACAACTGCGTTTCTGAGGATACGGATCTTTACGCGGTCGCTGCCGGTCTCGATAACAATAGTATCTTCCTTCATGCTGACAACTCTGCCAACGATACCGCCCTGAGTGAGGACCTCATCACCGATATCGAGAGAGGAGCGCATCTGAGCATCCTTCTTCTGCTGCTTCTTCTGAGGAAGGAAGAGCATTACGTAGATCAAAACCATCATAACAGCAAGCATGATATAAGAGCTCATGGGGTTTGCTGCCTGTAAAAACTGAATTCCCATTTTATTTCTTTCCCTTCAAAATATGATAACATTACTATTATACATAAAAAATATAATTATGGCAAGTATATTATATTCTTGTTGCAAGAATTTCGCTGTATTTTGCCCTGAAAGCTTCAAATTCGCCATTATCAAGCGCTTCGCGGATACGTTCCATAAGGGTATTGTAAAAATAGAGATTATGCATGACCGCAAGACGCATACCAAGCATCTCACCGGCCTTGAGCAGATGGCGGATATAAGCTCTTGAGAAATTGCGGCATACAGGGCAATCGCACTCGGCGTCTATCGGGTTTGGATCGTTCTGATATTTTGCATTGTTGAGGTTGATGATACCGCTCCAGGTGAACAGATGACCGTGGCGTGCGTTACGGCTGGGCATAACGCAGTCAAAAAGATCGACGCCGCGCCAAACCGCTTCGATTATATTGGAAGGAGTTCCAACACCCATCAGATATCTTATCTTATCCTTGGGCATGAAAGGCTCTACCTGCTCGATAATGTGATACATCACCTCGGTCTCCTCGCCTACCGCAAGACCGCCGATGGCGTAACCATCCATGTCAAGAGAAGCGATATCCTTCATATGACGGATGCGAAGATCGTCATAGGTAGCGCCCTGATTAATACCGAACAGCAGCTGATGAGGATTTATCGTACTTTCAAGCGAATTAAGACGGGTCATCTCAGTTTTGCAGCGCTCAAGCCAACGGGTCGTGCGCTCGATAGAACGCTTTGCATAGTCGTATTCTGCGGGATTGGAAACACACTCGTCAAACGCCATAGCGATGGTAGATCCGAGATTTGACTGTATCCTCATACTCTCCTCGGGTCCCATGAATATCCTTCTGCCGTCAACATGCGACTGGAAAGTGACGCCCTCTTCCTTGATTTTTCTGAGCGATGCAAGCGAAAATACCTGAAATCCGCCCGAATCGGTCAAGGTAGGCTTATTCCAGCCGGTGAAGCCCTTGAGACCGCCCTGCTCTCTGACTATCTTATCTCCGGGTCTGATATGAAGATGATAGGTATTGCAGAGCATTATCTGACATTTAAGCGTTTCGAGATCCAGCGCGGAGATCCCGCCCTTTATAGCAGCGGCAGTCGCCACATTCATAAACGCCGGGGTTTGGAAGGTTCCGGCAACGGTTTCAAATTCAGCACGTCTGGCGCGCCCTTCCTGTTTTATCAAACGGTACATATTTTCAATCCTTTAATTATAAAATCTTTTCGAACGCGACTCTTAAATCGCCATCCTCGCTGCCGCCCTTGAGAATTATAGTTCCGCAGCGTGTAAAGCCATGCTTTTCAACAGCACGAAGCATTGGCCCGTTCTCAGGGTGAGTATCGATGCGTATCGAGGCAAATCCCATTTGTTTGGCTAAATTTTCGCCGTAAGAAAACAACCTGCCCGCAACCCCGCTGCCCTTGCAGTGGTCTGAAACACAGACGCGGTGCAGCGAAGCGTAAGGAGTATCTGTGAGCCACTCTCCTTCTATCTCATTATAAGAAGGCTCATTTTCAGTCAGCAGCATAAACGCGCCTAAAACGGTATCGCCCTCAACGGCAAGATAGGTGACCTTATCTGTTATGTCCTGCTCCCACACCGAGCGGTTGGGATACCCCTTTTGCCACTGGTCAACACACATTGCTCTAAGCTGTGCCTTGGCCTGCTCTGTGATAACACACATCTGCTCAAGATATTTGCTTTCAGCTAAAACAAATTCCATTTTCGGCTCCTTATCTTATGAACATCGCATCGCCAAACGAGAAGAAGCGGTATCTTTCTTTTACCGCCTCGATATAGGCGTTGAGCACCTTCTCTCTGCCCGCAAACGCCGAAACGAGCATAATGAGTGTACTTTCGGGCAGATGAAAATTGGTGATAAGGCCGTCGATGACATTTAGCTGCTTTCCGGGATAGAGGAAAATATCGGTGTATCCGTCAAACGCCTTAAGCGGCAGCCCTTGCTGACCGACCGCCTCGAGCGTGCGGCAGCTGGTAGTGCCAACTGCGATGACCCTTCTGCCCTCCTGCTTTGCGCGGTTAACTGCATCGGCAGTTTTCTGCGGCAGCATTATATGCTCGGAATGCATCTTGTGGTCGTTGATGTCATTCTCTTTTACCGGACGGAAGGTACCTAATCCAACATGAAGTGTAACAAATTCGGTCTCGACACCCATTTTTCTCAGATCGTCGAGCATTTCGGTGGTGAAATGCAGACCGGCGGTCGGCGCGGCGGCAGAGCCGATATCACGGGAATACACAGTCTGATAGCGCTCGGGATCTTCAAGCTTTTCGGTGATATAAGGCGGCAGCGGCATCTGACCGATCTGTTCAAGCTTAGTGTAAAAGCTGCCCTCGCCCTCATATTCAAAACGGACTATTCTGTTTCCACCTTCGATGATTTCAAGCACTTCCGCTTCAAGCAGCCCCTCGCCAAAGGAAAATCTTGCTCCGACCTTCGCGCGCTTTCCGGGACGGACCAAAACCTCCCAAACATCCTGCTGCTTCTGCTCAAGAAGCAAGAATTCCATAGGACTCCCTGTCTTTTGCGAAACCCCGATCATTCTCGCGGGCAGAACTCTTGAGTCATTTAATATCAGCAGGTCTCCGGCTTTAAGCTCGTTATAAAGATCGGTAAACTTTCCGTGAGTTACCGCGCCGCTTTTTCGGTCGAGAGTAAGCATACGGGAGGAATTTCTCGGCTCGACCGGCGTTTGTGCAATAAGCTCCTGCGGAAGATCAAAATAAAAATCAGATTTCAACATATAAAAACGATTCTCCCAAATAAAGTAGTATATTATTAAAAAATCAATTGACAATTAAATGCTGTGATGCTACTATAATTTAATAAAGATAGAGGCGCGTTTTTCAAAAGTATTTTTAAGCGAGACCGCCGGGTCGTTATCAGCTTTTAAAGAAAGGGAAAAACGCCGAAGGAAAACGGGTGCGGCTACCGTTTATCCTGGGTGCATATTTAACAGATATGCAACTGTCACCACTGCAATGGTGAAGAGCTATCGACAGCTTAATTTTCCAGCCCTTCAGGGCTCGTTTTGGTTGAGCGTCAATGACTCTATTATATTGCAGTGGATGCCGGTTTTCAACCGGTATTTTTATTTGATACGGGTATATAAATTAATTGCGACATATTATTTGGAGGGTACTTATCATGAAACAGTATAATGTTGGTGTAATCGGTGCTACCGGTATGGTCGGTCAGCGTTTTCTTACTCTGCTCGACGGCCATCCCTGGTTTAAGGTGACTGCCCTTGCGGCTTCTGCCCGTTCCGCAGGCAAAAAATACAGCGAAGCCGTTGAGGGACGCTGGGCACTTACCATTCCCTGCCCCGAATACTGCAAGGATCTTGTAGTATATGATGCCGAAGCTGACGTAGAAAAGGTCGCTTCTCTCGTTGATTTCGTATTCTGTGCAGTTGATATGAAGAAGGAAGATATCCGTGCCCTTGAAGAGCGTTATGCAAAGGCAGAATGTCCTGTAATGTCCAACAACTCCGCACACCGCTGGACTCCTGACGTTCCCATGATCGTTCCCGAGATCAACCCCCAGCACATAGAAGTTATCGAAGCTCAGAAAAAGCGTCTTGGCACCAAGCGTGGCTTTATCTCTGTCAAATCCAACTGCTCGCTCCAGTCCTATGTTCCCGCCCTCTTCCCTCTCATGGAATACGGCATTGAGGATGTTCTTGTCTGCACCTATCAGGCCATTTCCGGCGCAGGCAAAAACTTCGACCGCTGGCCCGAGATGGTCGATAACGTCATCCCCTACATCGGCGGTGAGGAAGAAAAGAGCGAAAAAGAGCCCCTTAAGCTGTTCGGTACTGTTGAAGGCGACCACATCGAGCCTGCAAAGGGTCCCAGATTTACTGCTCAGTGCCTGCGTGTAGCAGCTTCCGACGGTCATATGGCTGCCGTTTTTGTAAGATTTAAGAACAAGCCCACCATGGAAGAGATCAAGGAAAAATGGGCAAACTTCTCCGGTGAGCCTCAGCGCCTTGAGCTGCCCCACGCGCCCAAGCAGTTCCTGCATTATTTTGAGGAGGAGAACCGCCCCCAGACCAGACTTGACCGCGATATCGAAGGCGGCATGGCTGTTTCTATCGGCAGACTCCGCCCCGATACCCAGTACGATTACAAGTTTGTTTGCCTTTCCCACAACACCCTGCGCGGTGCTGCTGGCGGCAACATGCTGATGGCTGAGCTTTATGCCGCCCTCGGTTATTTTGACAGATAATATTACAAAAGGAGAAAGCTGTTATGAGTAAGAAGGAAATTTTCCGCGGCGCAGGCTGCGCTATCGCTACCCCTATGTTTGACGACGGCAATATCAATTATGATGAACTCGCAAAGCTCATAGATTTCCAGATCGATAATGGCACCGATGCTATCGTTATCTGCGGGACCACCGGTGAATCCTCGACCATGACCGACGAAGAACATGCTGAGTGCATCCGTTTTGCAGTTGAAAAGGTAAATCACCGCGTTCCGGTAGTTGCAGGCGCAGGCAGCAACGATACCGCTTACGCTATCTGGCTCAGCAAGGAAGCCGAAGCAGTCGGCGCTGACGCCCTGCTCCAGGTAACTCCCTACTACAACAAGGCTTCTCAGACGGGTCTTATCCGCCATTTCAATGCTATCGCTGATGCTACCAGCCTTCCCAATATCCTTTACAATGTTCCTTCCAGAACCGGCTGCAGCATCAAGCCCGCCACCTATAAAGAGCTTGCAAAGCATCCTAACATAGTTGCAGCCAAGGAAGCAAGCGGAGATATCTCTGCTATCGCACAGACCAAGTGGCTCTGCGGCGACGAGCTCGCTCTCTATTCCGGCAACGACGATCAGATCTTTCCCATCATGTCACTTGGCGGAATCGGCGTTATCTCTGTACTTTCCAACGTATGCCCGCGTGAGACCCACGATATCTGCCAGCTGTTCTTTGATGGTAAGATCGCAGAAAGCGCAAAGCTTCAGCTCGAATACATCGATCTTATCAATGCCCTTTTCTCTGACGTCAACCCCATCCCTGTAAAGCAGGCACTCAACTATATGGGCTACAACGCAGGCGCTTGCAGACTTCCCCTCTGCGATATGTCTGACGCAGGCAAAAAGGCGCTTTACGATGTAATGTCCCGCTACGGACTTATCAAGGCTTGAGGTATTTAATATGAAGATAGTTATTTCCGGCGCTCTCGGCCATATGGGACGCACCGTAGCTGCAAACGCCGCCGCACACGGCATCGAAGTTGCCGCCGGCGTTGACCGCTTTGCATCTTCCGAGCTTGCCTACCCTGTATTTGAGGGCTTTGCAAACTGCGATGTCATCCCCGATGCTATCATTGATTTTTCTCATCCCTCTACCCTTCCCTCTTTGCTTGAGTTTGCTAAGAAAAACAAGGTTGCCGCCGTTATCGCAACCACCGGCATGTCCGACAGCGATATTGCCATGATAAAGGAAGCTGCCGAGGAGATCCCCGTTTTCTTCACCTTTAATATGTCTCTCGGCGTAAATCTTCTTTGCGAACTTGCGAAGAAAGCTGCTTCTATTCTCGGCAGCGGCTTTGACATTGAGATAGTAGAAAAGCATCATAACCGCAAGATAGATGCTCCCTCCGGAACCGCTATCATGCTTGCAAACTCCATCAAGGAGTCGCTTGAATATGATCCGGAGCTGGTTTATGAGCGTCATTCTGTAAGAGAGCGCCGCAAGCCCAACGAGATAGGTATGCATGCTATCCGCGGCGGCACTATCGTAGGCGAACATGATGTTATGTTCTGCGGACTTGACGAGGTAATTACCCTTTCCCACTCGGCAGGCTCCAGAGCAGTGTTTGCTACCGGAGCGCTCAAGGCTTCCAAATTTATCGTAGGCAAGCCTGCAGGACTTTACGACATGAAATCTATGATTCAGCTCTAAAAGGAGTTGACTTTATGGCACTGTATATTCTGCTGGTGGCTGTCGGCTTGATAGTTGGTTTGATCGTTTCAAGAACATCGGCGTATAACAAACGCGGCTGCGGCAGAGGCTGTGCTACCTGTAGAAACCGCTTTATATGCCACCCCGGTGAATATCCCGAGGAAGAAAAGGACTAAAGAACAAGGCTCTCTCACTTTTGTGAGGGAGCCTTATACTTTTGCTGTTCATTATAATATTTCTCTGTTGCTGAGAGCCAGCCGGCGATGTAGGCGGACTTTATTTCCGACATTATGGAATTATTTATATCACTACAATTATTGTTCTTTTGTAAATACTTTTTAAATTCAACGTCAAAATCAATATTTTTCATTTCGGCACTCCTTGCACTTATATAGGAGCAATCATATCAAATTCTAATGATAATATCAAGTCGTAAATGCACCCAATTAAGTGCAGCGAGGTTACTATTATGAATAAAAGTTATGAAAAGCTCATTGGTAATAGAATCAGAACTCTTCGAGAAGATGCAAATATGACGCAGGAACAGCTTTCTGCCAAACTTCAAACCTATGGATGCGATTTGACAAGAAGTGCTGTTGCCAAAATCGAAGTTGGTCAACGTCATATCTATTTAGATGAAATAAATGCTATCTCTATGATATTTAAAACAAGTATTGATGATATTCTTAAATAGTTATAATTAAGTCATAAAACGTCAGGGCAAAATTTTGCCCTGACGTTTTTCATCTTTGTGATCAAGCCTTGAGAACAGCCTTGTGGTAAACTTTTTTGCCCTTCTTGATAACGATATGACCCTTTTCAAATGCTTCCGCCTTAACAACATAAGCAAAATCTGTGATCTTTTCGTCATCGATGGCTACACCGCCCTGCTGGATAAGGCGCTTAGCCTCGCCGTTGGAGGGAACCAGCTTGGTGACCTTGAGCAGTTCAACTACGTTGATACCGCCGTCGACCAGCTCTATCTCGGTGGTAGGCATATGCTCGGTATCGCCCCCCGATACAAAGAGAGCCTTTGCAGCGTCAAGCGACTTCTGAGCATCCTCTTCGCCGTGAACTATCTTGGTCAGCTCATATGCAAGTATCTCCTTTGCCTTGTTAAGCTGCTCGCCTTCCCACTTCTCCATCTCCTCTATCTCTTCGATAGGAAGGAAGGTGAGGAACTTGAGGCACTTGATAACATCGTTGTCGCCAACGTTTCTCCAATACTGGAAGAAATCGTAGGGGGACATTTTTTCACGGTCGAGCCAAACAGCACCCTTTTCGGTCTTACCCATCTTTTTGCCCTCGCTGTTGGTCAGCAGGCTGAAGGTCATACCGTATACGTCAGCACCTTCGCTGCGGCGGACCAGCTCAACACCGCCGATAATGTTGGACCACTGATCGTCGCCGCCAAGCTCAAGGGTATTGTTATAGGTTCTGTAAAGATGCAGGAAGTCGTAGCTCTGCATGATCATATAGTTGAACTCAAGGAAAGTAAGACCCTTTTCCATTCTCTGCTTATAGCACTCAGCGCCGAGCATACGGTTTACAGAGAAATGAACACCGACATCACGCAGCAGCTCAATGTAATTGAGATTCATCAGCCAGTCGCCGTTGCGGGCAACGATGCATTTATCAGGAGCAAAATCAACTATGCGCTCCATCTGCTTTCTGAAGCATTCAGCATTATAATTGATCTGTTCAACGGTAAGCATTTTTCTCATGTCGGTCTTGCCGGTGGGGTCGCCTATCATGGTGGTGCCGGTGCCGAGCAGAACTATCGGCATATGACCCGCCATCTGCATTCTCTTGATGATGAGCAGCTGCAGAAGATGTCCTACATGAAGGCTGTCTGCGGTAGCGTCAAAGCCAATGTAGAAGGTCACCTTTTTGTTTTCAAGAGCGTCCTTGATAGCTTCCTCGTTGGTCATCTGAGCTATCAAACCACGGCGTTTGAGTTCTTCAAAAATGGTCATTTTAAGTTTCCTTTCTATTTGAACCTTTTATAAACAATAAAAACCCTCTGCCCCATATAAGGAGCAGAGGGCGTAAGCACAAAGCCACGCGGTACCACCTCTGTTCGCCGCAGAATGCGGCCTCAGCAAAGCGTAACGCTTTTTACGCGATAACGGGCGCACCCGACAAAGACTACTCGAAAGCCTTTCGCCCCTGCGACTCCGGGATGTATTCGCCTGAACTCCTCTGCCCTTTTCCACCGGCCAAGGGCTCTCTGCAAGCAGGAAAAACAGGTTACTTGTTCCCATCAATGCCATTGTGTTTGATTATAACTTTATGTATTTGGTTTGTCAAGCGGCTATTCGCTTATCGAAAAATCATCAGTGAGGATAAAATTTTCTATTTTTCCGGTTGCGGATTCTGTTCCGGTAATGAAAAAACCTTTAAGTATACGATAGTGACCTTTAGGAAGTACACCATAGTCAGCTACCCAATCTACTTGAACGATCTGCGGTTCATTTTTGTAATAAATATAGGCTTCGGCGGTAGAATCATAGTTGTCTTTCTTTGGAATTAACTTATGCCATTGATCGTCTTTTTCTACTTGCAGAGCTATAAGATAAGGTTTTCCGCTGCATACTTCAAGATCCGTCGTATTAAGTATTTCGAATTTCGCGCCTTTGGAAGTAACAGTTGTGTGGTCAATGGTAAGCGATACGCCTTCAAAATTATCGACTTCACTAAAAAAAGCTTCACCGAGTTCAAGCTTCTCGCCGCATCCGCAAAGCATAGCGCAAACAATAAGCAATGAAATGAATATTTTACGCATTACAGCATCTCCCCTTTTCACATCACATAATATGTGTAAAAAAGAGGAAGGATTACTGCAATTATTTAAAATAATGGCTGAGCAGATTTAAAAACTGTGAAATAAACTATAACAACTATTCCAAGGATTATTCTGTAAACGCCGAAAGCCTTAAAATCATGTCTCTTAATGTAGCTCATCAAAAATTTTATAACTACTACCGATACGGTAAAGGCAACAAACATGCCAAGCAATAAAACGGCCAGCTCCGAACCCGTAAAATCAAAGCCGAATTTGAACAGCTTGATCGCGCTAAGACCAAACATTACAGGTACTGCCAAAAAGAAAGTGAACTCGGCCGCCGCAACGCGCGATACACCGATCATAAGCGCGCCTATGATAGTCGCTCCCGAGCGTGAAGTACCGGGAATTATCGAAAGCACCTGAAATAAGCCTATTACAAGAGCAGTGTCATATCCGATATCATTGATACTTCTGATATGCGGCAACGCTCTATTTTTTCTTCCCTCTACTATAATAAAAGCGAAGCCATAAATTATAAGCATCAGCGCTATAACAAGCGGAGTATGAAAATGCGCCTCTATATGATCATCAAACAGCAGCGTAACGATCGCCCCGGGTATACACGCCACCACTGTTTTAAACCAAATCGAAAACACATCCATTCTGATAAAGGATCGATATCTTCCAAAGAAATCAAAGGGACACATTTTATCCCAAAATAATACCACTACCGCTATTATGGCGCCAAGCTGGATCACAACGAAAAACATCTCTTTAAATTCTTCGCTCATGTTCAGCTGTATAAATTCATCCACCAACAGCATATGGCCGGTGCTGCTTATCGGCAGCCATTCGGTAAAGCCTTCAACTATTCCGAGGAAAACAACTTTTAAAAGTTCAGTAAATGTCATAGGTTACTCCTTAAAAGGATTTTTGATAAAGAGTATTAACGGATCGGGTGAAATGATAACTGTTACTCAGAATATTCCTTTATCAATTCACGGGCATTTTGCAGTGCCAATTCAGTTATAGGCTCGCCGTTCATTATCCTTGCGATCTCAGCAGCTCGGCCCTTCTCGTCAAGCGGGGTGATTTCTGTAAAGGTTCTACCGTTTACAACATTTTTCTCGATAAGAAGATGGTGTTCGCCAAACGCCGCCACCTGTGCCAAATGTGTAACACAGATTACCTGACGGTTTTTTGCCGCAGATTTGAGCTTAAAGCCAACTTTTTGCGCAGCCCTTCCGGAAATTCCGGTATCTATCTCATCGAATATCAACGTTGCGATATCCTCCCTGCCCGAAAGAACATTTTTGATACCGAGCATGATGCGGCTCATCTCACCGCCGGAGGCTATCTTGGAAAGCGGCTTTAACGCCTCGCCCGGGTTGACAGAAAGCAAAAATTCCGCTTCATCTGCACCGCTTTCGCCAAGCGGCCTTTGACGCATATCTATATCCATCATCACGGCAGGCATATCAAGCTCTCGCAGCTCGCGCTTTACCTCTTCGATAAGACGATCGGCAGCTTCTTTTCTCGCCTGAGTGAGTTCCTCCGCAAGCTGAATCGAAGTTTGCTTAGCCTCATAAAGCTCGTCTCTTAACTTTCGAGCCGTCTCATCCGAAAGCTCTATCTCCTCAAGCTTCTGCTTTGCCTTATTGGCAAAACTTAAAATTTCAGAAATGCTTTCGCCGTATTTCTTTTTCAGCCGGTTTATGGTGTCGAGTCTATCTTCGATATCCTCAAGCTCCTGTGGATCAAATTCCAGCATATCGAGCTGCTCACGTATCTGCTGTGATATATCCTCAAGCTCATAACCAAAGCCGGAAACTGTCTGCGCCGTTTTATCCATTCCGTCGATATATTCGGCCGCCTTTTCAATATCCTCAGCTGCAGAAAACAACTGTGAAACAGCGCCTTCCTGTCCGTCATCACCCAGCAGGCAGCGGCGGCAGTTATGCAGCAGCTCGCTGAGTTTTTCGGAATTCCTCATCATGCGGCGGCGGCTGATAAGCTCTTCTTCCTCGCCGTCGATTAGCGCCGCGGAATCTATCTCGTTTATCTGATATTGCAGAAGGTCTATGCTTCTCGCCTTGGCGGCTTCATCCGTCTCAAGAGAAGCAAGTTTTCTTTTTATTTCGCAATATCTGTCGTAGCTTTGTCTGTAACGGGCTATCTGAGGCTCAAGCCTGCCAAAACTGTCGGTAAAAGCAAGATGCGTTTCCGGATCAGAAAGAAGCTGGCTGTCATGCTGACCGTGTGTATGTATCAAAAGCGCACCGATGGACTTTAGCATAGCGACAGTGGCAAGCTTTCCGTTGACCTTGCAGACCGTGGAATCCGCAGTGATATCACGTTCTAACAAAAGCTCGCCGTTATCTGCGTCAAAGCCGAGATCGGAAAGCTTTTTGCAGATCCCCTCGGAAATATCGGTAAAAAGCGCAGCGACAGATGCCTTGCTTTCTCCTGTTCTTATAAGCTCCTTGGAGGTCCTTGCGCCTAAAACAGCACCAATAGCACCGATAAGTATCGACTTACCGGCGCCGGTCTCACCCGTGAACACATTGAATCCGTTTTTAAAGCTTATCTGAGCGCTTTGAATAACCGCAATATTTTGAATAGAAAGCTGTGACAGCATATTTTAAAGGTCACCTCATCTGTTTATCAGCTTTTTGAGTTTATCGGTGAGCTGAGCGGCGCTTTCGGTGGAACGGGACACCACAAAAAAGGTGTCATCTCCCGAAAGAGTCCCGACTACCTCGGGGAATTCAGCAGCGTCAAAGGTAGCGCAGGCGGCATTTGCCATTCCGGTATAACACTTGACGACCACCATATTCTGAGCAAAATCCACCGACTTGACCGATTCGGTAAAGATGGTGGCAAATTTGCCCGACATATTTGCATTCTGTTTTATCTGCATCGAAACATAACGGTAGCGTCCGTTGTCAGAACGAACCTTATGTATTCCCAATTCCCTGATATCGCGCGAAACGGTAGCCTGAGTTACATCAAAACCGCACTGTTTAAGTTGTTCGAGCAGCCCTTCCTGGGTATCTATGGCTTGGTCTGCTATCAATTCTAATATCTTGGAATGTCGGTTGGATTTCATTTTAAGCTACCCCCTAAGCTTCAGCTTCTGATTAAGAGTTTTATAAAAGCTTCTGTCTTTAAAGCAAATAAACCGTAAAATATATTCCGATTTTTCAATAAGAAGGTGATCGATACCCGTCATCTCCTCCTGGATTCCATCAACGGTAACGCTCAGGTGCATTTTGCTGTCAGGAAGGCGCGGGGTTGCCGTTACAGTTTTTTCGGGAGAAAAAACCAGCGATCTTCCCGCAAGAAGATGCGGACAGACAGGTGTCATTATGATGGCATCTACCGCAGGATCCATTATCGGGCCGCCTGCGGAAAGCGAATATGCAGTAGAACCGGTGGGAGTGGAAAAAATTATGCCATCAGCGCGATAATCACCGATATGATAATCTTCACACTTAACTTCTATATCTATCGTTCTGCCAAGATGAGAACGTGAGATGACAACGTCGTTAACGGCATACCTGGCCTCTTTGATATCCTTTCCCAAAGCCGTTATTTTGAGCACCATACGGTTTTCAATATCAAAATCATTGGTTTTTAACTTTTCCAGTGCTGAAAGATCCCCCGCCTCAAGCTGGGCAAGAAATCCCAGTCTGCCGGAATTTATGCCCAGGATAGGAATATCACGCTCCATCAGCGCGCGTGCCAAATGGAACATGGTGCCGTCTCCTCCGATGGCGATAGCGGCATCGCAGTCATCCAAAAGCTGATCTCGCGTTCCGGTTATAACGCCGCCCGAAATTCCAAGCATTTTCGCATCACTTTCCGAAAGCATGGCGGTGATCCCGCACTGTTTTAAACGCTCGATAGTTCTTTTTACGCAATCGGGCGCTGTGGCAAGTTCCAAATTAGGGCAAAGCAAAACTCTATCCATGATATTATTCGCTCAAAGCCTTATGAGCTTCCTCCACCGTTTTTTCTGCGCAGCCGGCAAAACTGTCATCCTGCGGCTGCTTTATAATGTGCAACAGATATTCTATGTTTCCTTCCGGGCCTTTCACAGGCGAAAAGTCCAACCCCTTTACATTAAATCCAAGCATCATTGCACAGTTGATCACCTTTTCGATGACCTCCAAATGCACCGCTTTATCACGAACTACGCCTTTTTTGCCAACTTTATCTCGTCCGGCCTCAAACTGGGGCTTTATAAGGCAAACAGTTTCACCGTTTTCTCCAAGCAGTTTATAAGCCACCGGAAGTATCAGCGAAAGTGAGATAAAGGAAACATCGATGCTGATAAAATCTATCGGTTCATTTACCTCTTCTCCGGTGAGATAACGGATATTGGTACGCTCGTAATTTACAACGCGTTCATCCTGGCGAAGGCTCCACGCCAGCTGACCGTATCCAACATCAAAGGCGTAAACCTTTTTGGCCCCGTTTTGCAGCATACAGTCGGTAAAACCTCCGGTAGAAGCGCCGAAATCACAGCAAAATTTGCCTTCAAGCGTTATTGGAAAAACCTTCATTGCTTTCTCAAGCTTTAGTCCGCCGCGGCTGACATATTTAAGGGTATCCCCTCTTACTTCTATTTTGTCGGTATCCTTGTATTCTTCTCCTGCTTTATCGCATTTCTGACCGTTGACATAAACCTGTCCGGCCATGATAAGCGCCTTGGCTTTATCACGTCCGGTGGCAAGTCCCTGTTCAACTAAAAGCAGATCCAATCTCTTTTTCATGTCCGTCCTCCTAAGGCCGCGGAGTTATTCGCCTGTCTTTAAAAGTATCGTCAGCGCTTCGGCATCAAGTCCGAGCTTTTTAAGCGCGTTATCGACCGAGCTTTGCGGAACAAATCCATCGATAGCACGCACCGCAGTTTTGCCTTTATAGCCTTTCAGCATAAGCTCCGCCATGAACTGCATGGCAATACCGCCGTTTTTGATACCTTCTTCCGCAAAAACAATGCGTTTATAGTGCATCGCTGCATCAACAGCCCGTTCATCTATCGGGATTATGCGGTTCAACTTGAGGATATCGGTATTTCCGGCAGCTTTTGCAGCGGTTTGAGCAGCCGCAAATGTCCTGCCGTAGGTTACTATAAGCTGATCTCCTCCGTTGCCGATAATATCAAAGCTGTTTCCGCTATATTGATAGCTGCTGCATTCAGAGCTTTCTCCGCCTCTCGGATAGCGTACTGCCATGATACCGTTTTTTCTATCGATACAATAACGCAGCATAGAACGAAGCTCATTATAATTGCATGGAGCAAACAAAGCAACATTAGGTATCGTTGATAAAAATGCTGCGTCAAAAATTCCCTGATGGGTCTCTCCGTCATCGCCTACGATACCTGCGCGGTCTATGCCAAGCACGATATGGCGGTTTTCGATAGCAGCATCGTGTATAAGCTGATCATATGCGCGCTGCAAAAAGGTGGAATAGACCGCAAAAACCGGAATAGAGTCAGCAGCGCTCATGGCGCTTGCAAAGGTGACGCCGAATTCCTCCGCAATTCCGATGTCGAAATACCTGCCCTTTTGCTTAAATTCCCTGCTGAAATGCTGCAGCCCGGTACCATGCTCCATGGCTGCGGTTATGGCACAAATATTTCTGTTTCCGCGTGCGAGCTTTGTCAGCTCCTTGCCGAAAACCTCAGAAAAATTCTCCACGGCAGCGTTCAACGGCTTTCCGGTGGTTATATCAAACTTTGAAACCCCATGAAATGCTCCGGGATTTTTTTCGGCAAAGTAATAGCCCTTGCCCTTCTGCGTCTTGATATGGATCATGCTCGGACCTTCGGTAAGCTTGGCCTGTTCGATAACATCGCAGAGGCTCTTGATACTGTGACCGTCCACCGGTCCAAAATAAGTGAATCCGAATTCCTCAAAAAATGTGCTGGGATAGATCACCTGTTTAAGCATGGTTTTAGAGCCGGAAATAAAATCGTTGAGCGCTCCGCCGGCTATCGGCAAGCTGAGAACCATCTTTTTAATGATGTTCTTCACCTTGAAATAATTATTTGTAGAGCGGATCACCGAAAGATATTTTGCAAAGGCTCCCTCGTTCTTGGAGATAGCCATTTCATTGTCATTTAAAATTATTATAAGCTTCTGACCGCTTTTTCCTACATTATTCAAGCCCTCATACGCCATTCCGCCCGTGAATGAACCGTCACCGATAACAGCAGTCACAAAATGGTGGTTGCCCTGCTGCTCCATAGCGCACTTTAAGCCGTGAGCAACTGCCACCGAAGTGCTCGCGTGCCCCGAAACAAAGCTGTCGTAGCGGCTTTCGGCAGCTTTGGGGAAGCCGGATATACCACCTTCCTGTCTCAAAGTAGAAAAGCTGTCGTAACGGTCGGTGAGAAGCTTATAACTGTAACACTGATGACCCACATCCCACACAATTTTATCTTCGGGTACATCAAAACAATGCAGCAAAGCCAAAGTAAGCTCCACTACACCAAGATTTGAAGCGAGATGCCCTCCCGTTTCAGAAACGGTTTCGATAAGTTTTTTTCTTATCTGCGAAGAAAGCATCCCCAGCTGTGGTATTGTCAGCTTGCGAAGAGCCTGCGGCTGACCCGCAAGCATTTCAAGTAAAGACTTTTCAGCCATTTTAAAATTACCGCCTTTATAACGGATAGGTCATTGCAATGAGTATGCCCAGCAGCGCTCCTGCCATTACTTCCAGTGGAGTATGTCCCAAATATTCCTTGAGCTTGCGGTTTTTGCCATCCTTGCTCTGAGATATCTCACTTACGTCAGAATAAAATTCTTCCATCTCATCGACATCATCCTCGTCATCGTCATCGTCAAAATCAAGAAGCGGATTGTTTTTTATCATATCCCAAAAATCCTGGTAGCTGGTGACAAGTTTGTTTAAGGTCCTCGCCTGCTCACCGGCAGCGCGGCGAACTCCCATAGCGTCGTAGATAACGACGGCGGCAAACGCAAAAGAAAGCGCAAATTGAGTAGAGTTATACCCCTCTATCCTTGCCATTGCGATAGCAAGAGAAACCACCATAGAGGTATGCGAGCTTGGCATACCTCCGGCGCCGGTCAAGCGTTCCATATTTAGATTTCCGTTGGAAAGCCAATCCAAAGAGGTCTTTATAAGCTGTGCCGCCAGCCACGAAATAGCACAGATATTTATCAAAGGATTGCTGAATATCACTTTAAAAAACTGCATTTGATGATCATTCCTTAAAATTGCTTACGAATTTCGTCTTGCCAGCATATCGGTCAGCCAGGGTAAAAATTCGTTTTGAGGCAAAAGCTCAGCTATAATGCATTGAGCCTTTTTGAACATATCGTCCGCTATCTTTTGTGCCTGATCTATACCGTAAAGCGAAACAAAGGTCACTTTATTCTCCTTTTCATCGCTTCCGACATTTTTTCCCAAAACGGCGCTGTCTCCGATAACATCGAGAATATCGTCGGTTATCTGAAATGCCCTGCCTACCAGCTGAGCATATTCGAGCGCTTTTTCAGTCTCCTGCTGCGATGCACCGCCGGCGATGCATCCACAGTGAACAGCAGCCTTTATCAAAGCGCCGGTCTTCATCGCCACCATCTCTGAATGGACATCAGCTTCAAGGCTTTTGCCCTCGTTCAAAACATCGATGACCTGCCCGCCGAGCATTCCGTATTCACCCGAGGCAAAGGAAAGCGTTTTAACAAGCTCTATCGCTTTTTTAGAGCCAAGCTTTTCTACGGTATCATCCCTCGATAGCGTTTCAAATGCGAGAGTGAGCAAACCGTCGCCCGCAAGTACAGCAAGCGCTTCGCCAAACTGCTTATGATTTGAGGGCTTTCCCCTGCGCATATCATCATCATCCATACAGGGCAGGTCATCATGGATGAGCGAATATGCATGTACCATTTCCAGCGCGCATGCCGCAGGTATAGCGTCTTCACAGCTATTTGAAAATGCCTTGCAAAATTCCAGCGCCAAAACAGCCCTTATACGTTTTCCTCCGCCCAACAGACTGTATCGCATCGCATCCATAACAGGCGCCTGATAAATATTCGATGTATAATCGGTATAAAATTGCAGCTTTTCTTCAATAAGATCTTGAAGTCCTGCAAAATATTGCTTACAGTTCATCCTCTGCTACCTCTTTTTTGAGCGAAAGACGCTCTATTTTAAGCTTGGCTTCCGAAAGCTCTTTAGTGCAGTTTTCTATCAGCGCAGCACCTTCAGCGTAAAGCGAAAGTGCATTTTCCAATGCGATATCTCCATTCGAAAGCTGTTCCAATATATCGTCCAAACGGGCAAGTGATGCTTCAAAAGTCATATTTTCAATCCTTTTCTGTTGCTGTAACAACCGTTTTCACCGCTCCGCTATGCAGCTTAATGTCAAGGGCATCCCCAACATTCAGCTCATCGGCGGAAACCACAGCTTTACCGTCAGCTGTTGCTATGCTGTAACCGCGCGCAAGCACCTTTAAAGGACTTAGTGATTCCAAAAGCGCGGCGCGTTTAGCTATTTCGTTATTATAATCATCCAAAGCATATTTGGAATGGTTATGCAGTAATGATACCAAATTATTCAATCTTTGTCTATTTTTATCAACAAAAAACATGGCATCATTAAGCGCTTTTGCAGACTTATAGCGCACTAACGCGCGCTCTTTGTTTGATATGCAGAGATTTATGCAGTTGTCAAGCCTGATTCGCGTTTCAGAAAGTCGTTTTAATATCATTCGGTAGTCAAAAGCTGCTATTTCAGCAGCCGCGGTTGGAGTTGCCGCCCTTACGTCAGCGGCAAGATCGCAAAGCGTCACATCTGTCTCATGACCAACTGCGGATATTACCGGAACCTTTGAGCAGGCAACCGCCTTGACGACGGATTCTTCGTTAAAGGACCACAGATCCTCGGCTGAACCGCCGCCTCTGGCAACGATTATTATTTCACTTCTTCCATCCTCGTTGAGCGCTTCTATCGCCTTTGCAACAGAAGCGGCAGCTTCTCTCCCCTGTACCGCTGCCGCAGCAAATATAAGCCTGACCGAAGGATTTCTGCGCTCAAGAACGCTTATGATGTCGTGAAGCACCGCTCCCGACTCGGACGTGACTACGCCTATAACAGACGCTTTTTCAGGCAGCGGACGCTTTTTCTCCTGATCGAAATATCCTTTGGCCGCCAGCAGCTTCTTTTGTTTTTCAAAGGCAAACCCAAGCGCCGAAGCGCCATCCGGCATAAGCTCTGAAACGGTAAGCTGAAAGCTTCCGTCACGCTCATAAAGCGAAGCCGAGCCTCTCGCAACTACCGCCATCCCTACCTGCGGCATAAATCTGAGAAATCCAGCGTTTTTGGCAAACATGACCGCTCTGACCGAACTATCCTGATCTCTAAGCGAAAAATAAATATGCCCCGAACGCTGATTTACAGTCAGAGAGGATATCTCTCCCGCAACATAAACCTCCCGAAGCTTCGTATCGGCTTCGAGCTGGAATTTAACATATCTGTTAAGCTGTGATACCTTCAAAATAGTCGGCATTTATACTACCCCCGGCATCAAATGAGCGTTTCTCCTTCTTTTAAAGCGGTAAGCACCGCTATTCCGGCGGCATTATCGCTCGAAAACTGCGGCGGAGAAAAAATACCGTTAAACCGCTTTTCTATCTCAGCGCGTATTATTGAATTGGACATAACGCCGCCCGCAAAAACCATATCGGTGCAGCCGGTGGCTTCTTTGGCGTTATCAGCCATTTTAGTAAGCGCCGCTTCAATTGATCTAAGGCAGAAAAGCGCGACATCCTCAGCAGCTTCGCCATTCTTCACCATTGCGGCGCATTGGTTTTCTATTCCGGAAAGACAGGGGTTATCACCGTTAAAGGAAGGCTTTATTTTAAACTTACGGCTTGAGCCAAGCGCCAGTTTTTCAAGCGCAGGCCCGGCGGGAAAGTCCAGATGCAGCATATGCCCTACCCTATCCACCACCTGACCCGCGTTAAGGTCGTTGGTGTGGCTGATAAGCTCGATATCGGCATCGGGCAGTGACTTTACCCAAAGACATTCGGTCGTTCCGCCCGAAAGATGAAATGCGACGAAGCTTTTATCGATAAGATCAAGTCTTCCCGAGCCGTAAAGAGCAGCAGCAACATGTCCCGCCTGATGGGAAAAATAATGAATATCCACTCCCATGGCGGCGGCGGCGGTTCTTGCGGCGGTCATGCCGCTTAAAAAGCAAGGCATATACGAGCCTTCAACATCGCGCGGGCGAGAAGAAACTCCGATCGCAGATATCGGACCCTTTTCTTCGCTGCGCAGCCTTTCCATAAGCTCGCCCAGTGCCTTGATATGCGAAAAAACGGCATCGCTCTGCCGAAGTCCTACCTGACCCTGCGGCACGGGCAAAAGCCGTTTTTGCTGAACGATACCTCCCGCGCGGTATATGGCGCAGGAGGTGGTGTAATTACTGGTATCTATACCTAAATAGCCTTTAGTCATTCTTCTTTTGCATCCTCGTTTTTAACAGGCTGCTCTGCCCGAACATAAGAACCAAGAACGCCATTGATATAAGAGGCGTCCTCTTCGGAAGCGTATTTCTTAGCAAGCTCTATAGCCTCATTGATGGTGACCTTTATTGGAATATCGGCAAAATATTTCAGCTCGCATACTGCAAGTCTGAATACGGCAAGAGTCACCTTGGGGATACGGTTGAGCTTCCATTTATCAAGGAACTTTTCAATAGAAGAATCAAGCTCCCCGCATACCTCCTCAACCTTTAAAACGAGCGCCTTGGAATAATCATCCAGCTCGACAGCGCGGCTTTCAATTGCGGTATCGATTATTTCGCTCATCGGTTCCTCACGGAACATTTTTTCGAAGATCAGTAAAAACGCGGATTCTCTCGCATCTCTTCTTTTCATATACAGTCCCTCTTCAATGAAAATTTAAAATTTATGTCAGAACGATATACCGGTAACGATAACATTTACCTTGGATACGGTGATGCCGGTCATGCTCTGAACCGACTCTTTGACAGCCTTCTGAACGCCCTCGGCGACACTGCCGATGCGGAATCCGTTTTTGATAACGATGTTCACGGTGACCTCCGCAATATCATCATTGAGTAAAACAGAAACAGGCTTGGGTATCTGACCCTTGGCAAAGAACCCCTTGATATCAGAGGGGAATTCAGAGATAGCGCCGACTCCGACTATCTCAAGCGCCGCAGATCTTGCGATGGTAGCGATGACATCGCAAGAGATCCTGAGAGTTCCTGCGGAAGAATCGATAGGTAACTTCATATAAAAATCCTCCATGGTTTAGATATTGACTGTTATGACAGCACTATAAAAATAACGGCATAACGACCGCAAAGCAGTAATTATGCCGTATCTCATTGCTATTTGCAAAATTGAAGTACGAATGGCTTTCTGCCATGCAATATAATAACTGCTACTTTGTTATTATACCACATATTTATCATAAGACAACCAAGCAATTGTAAATTTATTCAATTGACCTCAATGATCGCAATGTTTTCTGCCGGAACGGATACCTCTTTTACTATGATATCCTTCATCTGAGCAACTTCATTGCTCAAAAGGCCACTTGTTTTTACGATAACGTCTACCCTTTCGGTATCGTAATATACCATGCAATCGTTAAAGCCTTTTGCCTTGATAAGATTCTCTATCTTGCCTTCTTTTTCGATGGCGGTAGCCATTGCCGTAGTCTGAAGCGCCAGCTCGGTGCGCTGTTCAGGGGTCACCGATTCACTTTCAATAAGGTTTTTCAGCGTCTGAACAGCCTCGTCACGGGTCTTTTGGCGGCTGACCTTTGCCTCTGCAAAAAACGCCTCGGTATCCTCGCTGATATTTACAAACTGCGAATCGCCGTAATTTTTATCCGATTCCACCGCGTTGGTTACCGGAAGCTCTACATCGTTGCCGGAATATACCCAGTTAAGATATACCGCAAGCGAAAGACACAGCACCAACGCCGCAAGCACTATCTGTTTTTTACCAACTATCATATTCATTCTTAACTTTTTCATCTTGATGACCTCCCGAAAATTATTTTGAAGCTTTTGCAACACACACCTGAAGTGAATTTATACCAAGAGCCGTTGTTACAGCATCGGTCACACGTTTTATCGTTACCGGATCTGCACCGCCATCGCACACCACCACCACTCCCTTTACGCGGGGCGATATCTCGGTCACCACCAGCGGCTTTCTGTCTCCCGATGAACCTATCAGAATATAGTTCTGCTCTGCGTTTTCGCTTTCCTGAACCTTTGACGGTATGCTGCTGCCTTCGGCATATGTAAAAATACTGTCGCCTGATTGCTTTTCATCTGCGGCATAACGGTATTCAACTCCGTTTTCCAGCGTCATCATGACCTTGACTTCTCCCACGCCGTCGATGGAAGAAAGTATTCTTTCCAATCTTTCTTCCTGTCCGGCGCAGTATTCGGACAGTGTTTCGGTATAGCTAACCTCCGTTTTGCCGCCCTTCTGCCTGGATTCCGGTATTAATGACGAAAACATTACAAAAAATAATCCTATCGCTGTGGTTATCAATAAATATTTTTTATATTTTTCATAGCCAAGCTTGGAAAATATCACCCTGAAGTTTTCACTTTTCAATATTTTCACCTCCGGCGGCCTTTACCGTAATATTTATTTTCATATATTCCTCAAGCATTTTTTTGACATTGCCGGCTTTATCACGGTCTGCGTCATTTAAAATGACTTCGATATAGCCGATAGTTACCTCATCATCTGACATGATAATTTCTATTCCTATATCCTCTGCAAATATACCAACCTGTTCCAATTTATCTTTTATCATCCCGGTCAGGTTATACTCAAACTGTTCCTCTATGATGTCCTCTGCTGAGATCATATCTGTCTTTCCGGTATCTGTATCTGTATTTAATGACAAAACCTCATCAAGCAATTTGATGGCCGGGGTGAGTATAGCTATAAGAAGTACCATTCCCGTGATATAAGATATCTGCTTTTTAGCACCGGATGGCACCAAAAATTCGATCAGCGCAACTGCCATAGAGCAGCAAAACAGTGTAAAAGCATAAAACTTTACATCATACATATTTCTTATTCCTATATGGGTTTATATGGTTATAACCGAGTTTATCATTATTGCGGTAGATATGATAAAGATCATTGCTGCTACCAACAGCAATGCGGTCATTGCTGAAAGCACGTTCGAAAAGCCCGAAAATATCCCTGAGGAACGCTCAGCCGATACCACCTCTCCCGCGGTATTGGCAAACCACAATATCGCTCTCAAAACAGTTATCCTTATCAGTGCCGGCATAAAGGTAAGTACTGCCGCCGCTATACCAAAACCGCCTACCGAGGCCTTTATTATCCTCATACTGCCGTGTATGGCGGAAAGAGCGTCTGAAAATGCCCCTCCTATTATCGGAACAAAACTGCCCGCCAAAAATTTGGCCGTTTTTGCAGCAGCTGAATCGGTGGCGGAAGTGATAAGGCTTTGTATCGAGAGTATCCCCGTAAAAACAGTTGCTGTAAAAACCAGACCCCAGTTGATAAGCTTTTTCAATCCTGACGCGACTGAAACAACGCCTTTGTTTTTTCCTATCACACCGGAGAGTGAGACAAGCAAATACCCCTGCATCATGGGAAGAAACAACTTATCCGAAAGCTGGCTCAAAACCTGTGCCGCCGCCATAACAGCGGTCTGATAGGCTGCTGCACCTCCTACCGCCCCGGATGAAGCTATTATCGAGGTATAGATCGGTATGTAAAGCAGCATGAATCTTGATAATTCCCTTATAGTGTCACAGCTGAGCTGTATGCAGTCCAGTATTGGCCTTAACAACACGGCAGTTATCGATAGCACACATATCAAATCAAAAATCTCGGTACATTTTCCGCTTTCACTTATCAAAGACAGTATGGCGCTGAACAAAACCGCTGTCATTATTGATATAAGCTGTCCCTTATTCTCTGTTACTGACTGCGAAAAATTTCTCTTAACTATTTGTATCAGCTGCCTCGGCGTCAATGAGACAACTTTCTCCAAAGTGATTCCACCATCAAAAATTGTTTCAACCGCCTCCTCTGCTTGATACGGAAGATCATTTACCAGCTCTCCCACTCTAAACCTTTCATACAGCTTTTCTGTTGGCTGCGAAGCAAAACAGCTTATATTCAATATGAAGATCGCGACGGCGGCAAAAAATAATTTTTTCATCATCTTCCCTCAATTTCACATTCATATTTAGGCGGAAAGTATCTCTCCCGCAAGGGTAAGCAGCTTTTCAAACAGCGGCAGCGATATAAGCAAAAGCGACACCCTGCCGCAAAGATCCACCTTTGCCGCTATCGCGGATTCCCCCGCGTCGCAGCAGATATCATGACCCAGCCGCGTTGATATCGATATGCCAAGCGCCTTAAACAATATCTCGGAATACTCTTTATCTATGCCGCTCAGCTCAATCAGCTCACTTATCTTTTGGGTTATCGGTTCGATGCGGCTTATCCCCCACACCAGCAGCAAAACCGCCCCAACCACCGACAGGATAACAGCATATTCCTTTTTTATGTCACGCAGCGTTACAGCAAGCATCGCAATAATGACTGCCGCCGAAGCGACCTGTAAAAATTCATTGTTCATAAATTAAAAACCGTTTTTACCGTTTCAAAAAGTGTGTTTATCTCATATATCATCATCATCAATACCACTATCAATCCCGCAAGGGTGGTCATCATAGCCTGCTCTTCCCGCCCCGAGCGTATCAATACCTGGTTTAACACCGAAACGATTATTCCTATCGCCGCTATCCTGAATATAAGATCTACTTCCATTTAAATTCTCCGTTTCTGTCAGATAAGTATCACCGCTGCCATCAATCCGCCAAGCGTGCCAAGCGAGATATACAGCCGTTTTTTATCTTCGCTTTTAAGCTTAGCGCCTTTTATCTGCTCGTCCAGCTGCTGCAGCAGCATCTCCAACTGCCGCTGTTGAGTTTCAAGGTCGCTTTTTCCTATTATCGAACCAAATTGGCAGATAAGCTCTATATCCTCAGGCTCAAATGCTTGTTCGCTTTGATTCACCGCCCGACTCCATCCGGTTTCAAAGTCTGTTTCATCACACAATGAAGATGCGGCATTTATAAATACGCAGTCTTTAAATCTGCCGGAATCAGCCACCTCAGACAACAGTTCTTTTGGCGTTGCTAAAGTAAATGCCAAACGCTGTTTTAGGGTGAGCAATATCGTTCTCGCTTCTTCAAGCGAATAGATCCTCATTGAACAGCGGTCTGCTTTTATTATTCCGCAAGCAAAACAGCTCAGCATTATAAATGCTATGCCTGTCAGCTTCAGCAATAAGCTCATCATTGTCAAACACCTCTTTTATGCTGCATGGAGCAGGCTTATCCGATAAAATAGCGGTACGTTTAAAAGCCCGGCTCAGCAAAAGCTCTTTTGATACCGTTCTGTTTAACAGCTGTTCTTTAGAGGCAGCGTGAACAGTAGTAATAACATATACGCCGCTGTTCAACGCCTGTAATACCGCTTTGGCCTCAGAAAGTTCCCCTATCTCGTCACACAATATGACCTGCGGTGACAATAATCTTAACGCCATCAGCATCCCCTGCGCTTTATCATAGCCTTTTAATACAAGGCTTTTGTTGCAGCTGCCAAGCTCTCCTCGCTCATCTATAACGGCAACTCTATCGCATCCGTTTAAAGCTCCGCACGATAATTGCCGCGCAATATCTCTCAATATGGTGGTTTTTCCGCTTGAGGGCGCTCCTGCTATCATCAGACCGCACAACCCATCGCAAAACGCTCTCTTTATCAGCGGTATCGATACACCCCGGTGATCCCCGGCTATCCTTATAACTATAGCCGTTAGGTTACGAAATCCGATCGGGATGCCGTTTGTTCCGTATACTGCCGTGGCTGCGAAAGCTGCGCGGTGCCCGCCTTCCAGCGAAAGAAATCCCGCTGAAAGCTCCTTTTGGTGGCTGTGTATCGACCCTTTACAAAGCGACAGCATACAATCATTAAGATCCTTTTTTGTTATGACATCGCCCGCTATATCCGTCAGCTTGTTTGACGCCATGACCTGCGGAGGGAAACCTGCTATCAATCTGATCTCCTGAGCGGATGTTTTCAAATCGTTTGATAAAAGGTCTAAATCTTTTCTTACCTTTTGATGCAGCGATGATATTGCCTGATCAAAAACGGCTTGTCCGTTGCGCATTGCTTTTCACCTCTTTTCAATAATAAAAGCTATGCCCCAATGCATAGCTTTAGAACTTTTCACCTTTATCAGCATATTTATTTTAAGAAAATTCATATTTTTTTGACATTCGACAACATTCTACAAAATGCGACTTTACAATTTGCTATACTAAACAAACGTAGTGTTTGGATATTGATTAAAGCGGTTTATACCTCGCAGCTTAAACAAATTATGTTATAAAGGGGTCGTATCAGTGGTTACATACAGCGCAGTCAAAGAAAACTTTGAAGACGAAACAATAGGATGCTACAGCTCATTTAGTATAGCAGCTTTCGATGATGAAACCGATTTAGATGTGCCTGTCAAATATATTCCCGATGTTTTCACCGACGAGCACCAAGCTATGGTATTTGTTGACAAATGCAACGCCTTTTCTCTTTATCCGGAACATTTGGCAGACCTTATCTATGACAGCATTTAAAAAAGCGGGCGCTGATGATATTTCAGCGTCCGCTAAATTTATGCTTTTTTAGTTATCGTGTTTCTGCATTTGGGACAGGTTATAACTATTTTTCCCGCGCCCCTGGGAACTCTGAGCATCTGCTTGCACTTAGGGCAGCTGTAATATCTGTGCTGACGGTCAGAAAGCCTGCTGTAAATACGTTTGCATCCGGCAACGATAGGATCGGTAAGCGCTATGAACTTCTGATTTTCACGGCTTCGCTGATAAGTATCGCGAGAAAGAAATCTAAACCAAAACAACAATAAAAATATCAGCGATATCGGTCTCAACTTGGTATATCCCAAAAAAGTGGACCACAACAGATAAGCTATGAGAAGCCCCCACCCCAGCCGGTCGGAACCGTATCTTCCTATCATAAAACGCCTGATCTTATCCATCATAAAAATTTCCTCCGAAGAAAACAGAACAATTTTAAATTCATTTCTTATGTTATCTCAACAATATTTCTAAGTCAATCCAAATTCGTGTTAATTTATCAAAAGGTAACAAACTGATAATATTTGAAACATTTTAGCCAAATATTAGGCTTCTGCATAGTATTACCGTTAAAGAGCATAATAACCGTTATCAGAATATTTCATCTGAGGGAGGGCGCTTATGACTGATAACAAATCAACACAGCGGTCGGTCAGCAAATTTGAACAGATAGCCAATAATATTTCCGGCGCTTTAAGATGTGATAAAAGCTTTGATCTTGTTGTAAGAGATCTTGAATTTGCAGGCAGCTCGGCAAAGCTTTATTTTGCAGACGGTCTTGTTAAAGACGAAACTATGGTGAAGATCATAACCTCTCTTTCTTCTTTAAAGCCGCAGGATCTTTCTTCCTGCAGATCGGCCAAGATATTCTGTGACCGCTATATCCCCTATATCGAGGTGGATAACAGCAGTGATATACAAGCCATCACCACCCAGGTCCTTTCGGGGCAGCTTGCTCTGCTGATAGAAGGCTTTGATGAAGCGATACTGATAGACGCCAGAACATATCCCACACGTTCTTTGCAGGAGCCTGACAGCGACAGGGTTCTGCGCGGCGCGCGTGACAGCTTTTGTGAAACGATAATCTTCAATACAGCTCTCATCCGCCGCCATATACGCGATCCGCGGCTGACCATAGTGCATAAAACGGTAGGCAGCGTTTCTAAAAGCGATGTTGTTGTATGTTATTTTGAAGGGCGCGCCGAACAAAATGCCGTGGAAACGCTATTGAGAAAAATAGAACAGCTTGACATCAAAACCCTTTCAATGGGTCAGGAAAGCATCACAGAAGCTTTGCTGCCCAAACGGTGGTATAATCCGTTCCCCAAGGTGAGATATACCGAGCGTCCCGATACAGCTGCCGCCAGCATATGTGAAGGCGGTATAATCCTGATAGTGGATGGTTCTCCTTCTGCAATAATGATGCCAACAGCACTTCTTGATTTTTTTCAGGATACTAACGATTACTATTTTCCGCCGCTTGTCGGCAGCTATCTCAGACTGACAAGATTTCTGATATATATTCTTACCCTCTTTCTTATACCAACATGGTATCTGATGGTCAGCAATCCTCAGTGGATACCGCATTGGCTCGATTTTATAAAGGTCGAAAAGATGAACAAGGTACCTATATTTTTTCAGCTGGTGATAGTCGAACTGATAATAGATTGCCTTAAACAGGCCTCTTTGAACACTCCCAGTTCATTGGGCGGATCTTTTTCAGTCGTTTCGGCCCTGATACTGGGTGACTTCGCGGTAACGGCGCGGTGGTTCGTACCCGAGGTCCTTCTATATATGGCTTTTGTAGCTGTCGCAAACTTCGCTACCCCCAGCTTCGAGCTTGGCTACGCCTTAAAACTCTGCCGAATGATGCTGATAGTTTTGACAGCACTATTTAACCTGTGGGGATTTATTGCCGGTATTATAATAATTTTACTGCTGATAGTAACTACACCGACTATTACAGGTCACAGCTATCTGAGCCCCGTCATCCCATTTGACAGAAGCAAGCTTCTGCGTTTGGTTTTAAGGCGCAGAATGGATGACGACAACACTTAAAATAAGGGAGCGGAATGATGAACCGCCCCTTGTCAAGTAGACCAGGAAAATAACTAAAAAAATTACAATCAGCTGCTGCCGTAATGGTGGCAGCTGTTTTGCTTAAGCCGCGTAGCGAGCCTTGTACTTCTGTATCCGTTTGTTTACAGGAATCGGATACAGCTCTGGGGTCTCGGTAACCAGAGCCTCCCGATATATGATATTACCTTCAAACTGCTGCAGCGCCACAAGAAATATCACAAATACCAGCGCTTTTTGAGGGCTTATCATGAACAAAATAAATATTGAAGGCACAGCCCCGATAAAAGCGCCGACTATCGGTATAAGACTGGTCAAACCTATCAGCACCGATACAAGAGTGGCATATTCCAGTCTTAAAACCATCATTCCCACAAAGCAAAGACCATCGAGTATAAAAGCTTCGGTAAGCTGACCACCCCAAATAAGAGATATAAACAACAAAAACAGCTGAAACGAACTCATCGAACTTTATCAATACAGCTATAAGAATGGCTGTATAGCTTATATACAATATAATATTTTTGGTATCTAAGCTTTTCAATAGATCCCTACCGATTGAGACACATTTTGTAAATTATAAAAAGGGCCGTCTAAAATTGCAAGGGAGATAACAATATGTTATTATAAAGTTCATGAAATGTTTTGGGATGGTTTTTATGAGTTGTTATATCATTGATCTTGAAGCCGGAATGCCAACAGTATCTGCTGCGCGATCGCGGCTTTTAAACGGGCTTAATACAGCGCGTCTCAGCGGCAGCAGAACGGTCAAAATTATACACGGCTACGGTTCGAGCGGAAAAGGTGGAGCCATAAAACGCGAAACGCATAATTTTTTAGCCGAAAAACAGCTTTCGGGCACTATTAAAGGCTTTGTAAAGGGAGAGGACTTTTCACCGTTTTCGGAAGTTTCTCGCCGCCTTACGGCACTTGCACCGGATCTGAAACGCGACTGCGACTATGACCGAGACAATGACGGTATAACCATAGTACTTCTTCGATAAAGGATAAGTTTATGAGAAAACACTACTACGTCAATTTTAACCGCACTTCTTTTTTTACTCATTACCGATATTTTTTTGAACTTCTCCTCTGTTTGGTGCCTGCAATTTTGGCGGGTGTTATCTCCTTGATCCTCCGTTTTTGTTCGGCAGAAAAAGTGGACCGCATATATTCCTCCAAGATTTATAACGGTTTATCTTCATTTCTTGGCTTTTTTGCAAGGGCTACCAAACATTCCATTTCGTCCTTTATTTATATCCTGCTTATCATAGCTGCTATCCTGCTTATAGCATCTTTTGTCTTTTTAATGATAAAAGCGCCGGACAAGCTTTATATCGCAGGCTTATATCTGAAAATCGTGGTTTTTTCCGTTTCTTTGATACTGTTTTTGTTTTCTGTTCTTTGCATGCCCAACTATTACCGTCTCACCTTTGCTGAAAAAGCGGGCATAGAGCTTTCTGATTATACCGTCTCCGATCTTGAAAAAATGTGTTTGCATATCATAGAACAAGCCAATCTTGAACGAGAAAAAATACCTGACGAAACGATATTTCTCTATGACGAGGTCGCTCAAAATGCCAAAGATGCTTTCGACGCTTTAAACTGTGATTATCCGTTTTTAGGAAAGGCGACCGCAAAGCCCAAGCCATTTATCGGTTCAAAGATACTGACTATCCTCAATCTGACCGGATTTTATTTTCCCTATACCGGAGAAGCCAATGTAAATGTCCACATGCCCCCTACCGAGCTGCCCTTTACCATGTGTCACGAGCTTTCGCATACCCGCGGCTTTATGCGTGAAAATGAAGCTAATTTTATCGGGTTTGCCGCCTGCATGAAGTCTGACGATCATTTTATTCGCTACAGTGGTCTTTATTGCGCCCTTATGCACAGCATGAATTCTCTCTACGCAGAGGATCAGGAGCTTTATTTCCAACTCAGAAAGCTTTACAGCGATAAGCTCTCAAACGATTCCGCGGCCCTGAGCTATTTTTGGCAGCCATATTTCGATACTCCTGCCGCTGAGCTTTCAAACAGCGTAAACGACGCCTATCTCAAGGCAAACGACCTTTCGGATGGCATAAAAAGCTACGGCAGAATGGTAGACCTGTTGATGGCTCAATTTCTTCAAAAAGGAACTCTTGTTTAAAAACTGACCGCTTCAATTCTCCATTAAGCCGAATTGAAGCGGTCATATTATTTTCCGTTTTGAACCGTTACCTTTCTTCTGACTGTCAGCTTATCTCCATCCAGACCGCATATGATATCGTCTCCGGCGGCAATATTTCCGATAAGCAGTTGATGAGCGAGTTCATCTTCTATGAAGGATTGGATCTTTCTTCTTAACGGTCGGGCGCCGTATTCCTTATCTGTTCCCGAGACAGCGATATATTTTTTCAATTCTTCCCGGAACTCACATTCTATACCTAAACTGCTCATCCGCTCGCTAACCTGACCGAGCAGCTTTTCGGTGATTTTTAAAAGCTCTTGTTCCTCGAGTGATGAAAACACCACTATCTCATCTATTCGGTTGAGAAGCTCAGGTTTAAATGTTCGCTTGAGCTCTGATAACACATCTTTTTTTACCGATCCATCGTTGACTCGCTCGCCGTCGGAAGAAAATCCGAGAAGCTTTCGGTCAGTTATCTTTCTCGCGCCTATATTTGATGTCATTATCACCACTGCATTTTTAAAGCTGCATCCTTTGCCGTGTGCATCGGTCAAACGTCCATCCTCAAGAAGCTGCAGCAGCATATGCAGTACATCGGGATGCGCCTTTTCCACCTCATCGAAAAGCACTACGGAATATGGCTTCCTTCTCACCTGCTCAGTCAACTGACCGCCGTCATCATAACCCACATATCCGGGAGGGGAACCGATAAGCTTAGACACCGATTGCTTTTCCATATATTCCGACATATCGAGCCTTATCATAGCTTCGGCTTTGCCGAATAACGTTTTCGCCAGCGCACGGCAAAGCTCGGTCTTTCCCACTCCGGTCGGGCCTAAAAACAGAAATGACCCCATAGGACGGTCGGGATCTCTCAATCCTACCCTTCCCCTTCTTATCGCCCTTGCCACGCCGCTGACCGCCTCTTTCTGACCGATCACCTGCTGTTCGAGCAGCTTTTCCAGCTCTAAAAGCTGTTTTGTCTCCTCTGTGCTCAGGGCAGAGATCTCTATGCCCGTGGTTTGCGAAACCAACTCGGCTATATCTCCCGAGCTGACCGAAAGCTGAAACTCAGCAGTTTTGGAATGCTTTTGTAAAGCTTGCTCCTCCTTTTTTCTCAGCTCGCTCAACAGGTCAAAATCTCCCTTTGACAGCGCCTCTTCCTGCATTTTTTGATTTATCAGATGTGTTCTTTCGTTTGATTCGGCAGCAGCACATTCTGATGAATACCTAAGCTTTACCAACGCCGCCGCCTCATCAATAAGATCGATAGCCTTATCGGGCAAAAAACGATCTATTATATATCTCGAAGAAAGCTTTACCGCCGATTCCAGCGTTTCATCAGGTATTTTCAGCTGATGGTGAGCTTCGTAACGGTCACGCAGCCCCTTCAGTATCGCGACAGCCTCTTTTTCACTCGGCTCTTTTATGATGACGCTTTGAAATCTTCGTTCAAGTGCCGAATCCTTCTCGATATGCTTGCGATATTCTTCAAAAGTGGTAGCTCCTATTACCTGTATCTCTCCTCGGGCAAGCTGAGGCTTCATGATATTCGCAGCATCTATCGCTCCCTCTGCCGCGCCAATTCCCATGATGTTGTGTATCTCGTCGATAAAGAGCACAACATTTTTAGCTGCCGCGGTCTCGTTTAAAATATTTTTTATACGTTCCTCAAAATCGCCTCGGTATTTTGTTCCCGCAAGAACCGCTGTGAGATCGAGGGCGACCAGTCTTTTATCCTCCAGTTCAGATGGTATTTCTCCGGATGCTATGCGCTGTGCGAGACCTTCTGCTACCGCTGTTTTTCCCACCCCCGCTTCTCCTATAAGGCAAGGATTGTTTTTACTGCGCCGGCAAAGTATTCGGATAACTCTGTCTATCTCTTTATCCCGCCCTATCACCGGATCAAGTTTTCGATCTCTGGCAAGCTGGGTAAGATCACGGGAAAACCTATCCAGCATCTGAGTCTTAGGCTGCGGCTTTGAGCGCTGCCCCGATGTTTTGGCACTGCGTTCACCAATATTGGACATTACCCCCGAAACCTCACACATTGATCTGTATAGCGAAGTTATATCCACATCCATCTCTTTCAAAAGCATTACCGCCGCAGAATTTTTTTCCTTTAACAGCGCCATAAGAATATGTTCGCTGCCCACTGACTGAGAGTTATATTCCTTCGACAGCAAAACGGCCGCCTCAAGT
Organism: uncultured Oscillospiraceae bacterium; assembly: GCA_964605985.1. GTDB lineage: Bacteria > Bacillota > Clostridia > Oscillospirales > Ruminococcaceae > Yanshouia. The sequence continues at coordinate 78,013 of CAZSEO010000002.1, forward strand.
ATTCTTTTACAGCAGGGTGTGATATCCTCGGGAGTCAATACCGTCTGACGGTTACGTCCCGAGGCCTTGGTTATCAACCCGCTGAGCTGCTGTGCGCTCACTCCACGTGTTGAAAGAGCAACAGCCGCCGCCGAACCCTCTGCAGAAGCCAGCCCCAAAAGCAGATGCTCGCTGCCTATATAATTATGTCCAAGCGCAGAAGCCTGAGCCACCGCAAGATTAACTGCGTCGTTTGCTTTTTGAGTAAAACCGTTAAAACGAAACATTTTCTTCACCCCAATGGTTATTTTATGCCGCAATATCATCATTCAATCACGGCAATAAAATTATTGATACAAATGCAGGCTACTCTGCTGTAACACTATCATTTCTTAAAACATAAGATATGGTGAAATCTAATTTAGGAGGTATATCAATGTTCGGTAATAACGGTTGCGGCGGAGGCTGCCTTTGGATCATCATCCTTATCATACTCATCTTCTGCTGTGGATGCGGCGGAAACAACGGCTGTAACAACAGCTGCGGCTGTGGTGGTTGGGGCTGCTGCTGACAGCTCAAACTTACATCCCATTTAAGCAAAATAAGCGGTCGTCCCGAGATATCGGGGCGACCGCTTATTTATGAGCGTTTTTACAGGTCATACCTCATATAAATAGAGCCTTCCATAGGACTGTCGTTGAATTTAGGTATCTCATAAAAGCCCGCTGAACGGTATAGCTTTATAGCGCTTTTCAAAAAAGGCAGCGTGTCAAGCAAAATAAACTGATAGCCAATTTCCTTTGCGTCTGATATCACCAGCTGTACCAGCTTTTTTGATATCCCTCTGCCACGGTAGGCAGGTTTTATATAAAGCCTTTTAAGTTCACAGCTTTTTTCATCGATCCTTCTCAACGCTATGCAACCTGCCGCATCGCCATCGCAGCGCAGCAGATAAAGCCTGCCGTATGGCATACCGTATTTTTTACTGAGATCTTCAAGCTCCTTATCAAAATTCTGCTGTTTTAAATACTCCGCAAATACGGCATCGCTTTTGATAAGGGTAGCGGTATATTCCGAAAACAGCCCGGTTATCTCATTTTTGTGGTCATATGCCGGCAGAATTTCGATCTTCATCAAGAATACCTCTCAAATGTTCTTTATACTGTTCCGAAACAGCAGTAGGCGCCACTATCTTCGCTTCCTTTCCCAAGCCGGCGAGCCAACCGAAAAACTGAGGACTTATCATAACATTTATATTTATTGTAAATCCGTTTTGCTCGGGATAGATGTTGATATCCTTGCCGAACCGATCGATAACCACCCCGACAAGATGGTTTGCAAACCAAAGCTTTATGCTCTGCTCCTTGCCGTTATACATAGAAAACATCTTCTGAGTATACCGCGCGGAAGCCTCACGGTCAAAGCGTTCCAGCCCCTCGCGCTTTTCGCTCGTGACAGATATGTTCATCATCTTATCCACACGGTAGTTTCTTATCATCCGGCTTTCGCTGTCAAACCCGACCATATAATAGTTGGAATCATTCCACACCAGTACCAACGGACTGACCAGGTATTTAGCGCCGTTTTTTCTGAAAACATACTCCTTTTTGAGATTGTATTCAAAATATTTGAAGGATATTTTTTTATTTTCAGCAATGGCATTATGTATCTTGTCGGTGTTATAGTAGATGCTTTCATTCATATGCTTTATTCTGTCGTTGACAAGCACCTGACGCTGAAGGGTTTTGGCTATATGACAGCTTGTAAGCTCTTCAAGCTTTTTTATAAGCTCATGAGACTTTTTATGCGTTATAAATCTCGAGCACTGAACGGCATCAACAAGAAGCTTCAGTTCAGCAGTCTGAAATCTTCTGTTGGCGATAAAATATCCGATCGTTTTATCAACAGGGCCGGTCTCTATATCAACGCCGTAGCTTCTCAGCGTTTCGATATCGCTGTAAATACTTTTACGCTCGGCAGAGATCCCGTTTGCCGCAAGATGGTCTATTATCTGCGACATTTTTATAACGTGCTGCTCATCGGAATACTTTTCAAGATAATCCTTCAAAACGAGAAGCTTCAATTTTTGATTCGAATGCTTAGCCATTAGTTATCCCCCATCACCCCAAAGCTCATCTTAAATCTAACATAAAAACGAAATCAATACAATAAAAAGCCGGCAGAAAGCTTTTTAGCCGCCTTCTGCCGGAATTAATCAATATTTCTTTTGACCGGAAACTATCATCATTTTGTCAGCCTTAGGTTCTATCTCGGGCTTTACAACAGTTTCCTGCCATTTTTCAGGCTCTATCTCTTCATAGGAGATGGTAACAGCATGCTCGGGGCAGCCTATGATCTCCAATATGTCCTGATTGATCTTTTCAACGAGAGCTTTTTTGATCTTTTCGTCCTTGGGATAAGATTTGATTGCGATATACGGCATATTACTTCCTCCTTTTATCGTTAAGACAAACTGTCAAATAGAAACGTCGTAAGCGGCGCGGTACATATCCATATCGATAGTCTTGGTCATTGCAAGCGCATCTTCGATGTCATAATCGGTGACCTTGCCATCCTTTATCCCGACTACGCGCTTTTCAACGCCGTTTTTGATAAGTTCGACAGCGTGGTGACCCATAACAGTCGCCATAATACGCTCTTTTGCGGTGGGAGTGCCTCCGCGCTGAACGTGACCGAGAACTACCGCGTTGGTCTCGATACCGGTAAGCTTTTCGATCTTATCAGCGATCTTGGTGGCCTTGCCTACGCCCTCGGCAACGAGAATTATAAAGTTCTGCTTGCCGGAACGCAGCGAGCTTACCATTCTGGGGATAATATCGCCTTCGATAGTGGTCTCGATCTCGGGTATCATAACAGCAAGGGCGCCGCAGGCTATGCCGGCGTGAAGCGCAATATGACCGGCGTGACGGCCCATTACCTCAATAACAGAGCAGCGGTCGTGCGACTGGGAAGTATCTCTAACACGGTCGACCATCTGAACTACGGTATTGATAGCGGTATCAAAGCCCACTGTGTAATCAGAGGACGCGATATCGTTATCGATAGTGGCAGGGATACCGATGCAGGGCAATCCGTGGCGGCAAAGCTCAAGCGCTCCGCGGAAGGTTCCGTCTCCGCCGATGGTGATCAGCGCGTCGATGCCGGCAGCCTTTGCTATCTCTACTCCCTTTATGATATTGCGTTCCTCAACAAATTCGGGGCATCTGGAAGAATAAAGCGTGGTTCCGCCGCATTGAATTATGTCGCTGACACTGCGAAGGTTCATATCGTCCATATCCTTGGCGAGCAGTCCCGAATATCCGCGCTTGATACCAACGACAAGAAAATCGTTCTTTATAGCAGATCTTACGACTGCTCTTATAGCGGCGTTCATACCGGGGGCGTCACCGCCGCTGGTAAGTATTCCAATAGTCTTCTTTTCCATAAACAGACCTCCAATATATAAGATCGGCAATCAGCCGAGTTAAAGTATCCAAAGACGAGGATGGGCAGTTATTTGACAAAAGCAACATTATCCTCGCCAAGCTCTTCCTTTAAAACACGTATCAGGACACCGCAAACCGACACCCACATATTTCGCGGAGCAAGCGTCAGCTTTTTATTCTCGGTAAAGTATACATAAACAGGGGTATCTCCGTCAAATACCGCAAGATATTTTTGTGATTTTATCCAAGCTTTGTCCTGTTTAGAAGAAACTTTCAGATATAATCCCGATCGCTTTGTATTTTTTGCATTCTCCGAATTTTGTTCCTTCTCTGTATCATCATAAATCTCTGCCTGCTGGAGAGCGCTTCCCATATCATCAAGCAGCCTTACATCCTCAACTATCAGTTTGGGATCCTCATCCTCACGGTAAGAAAGCCTGCCCGAAATAAAGATAGTCCGGTCTACATCGGTCATGACATTGAGCTTGCTCAAAACCTTTGGGAAAACTATTGCTTCCATCGAGCCGGTAAGGTCTTCGATGCCGAGATAAGCCATGGTATCGCCGCGTTTTGTTACATTCAGACGTTTTGAAACGACTACTGCCGCAACATTTACCTTTGCCTCATCATAAAGACCATCGATCGTGTTATCGGCAGAAGCCAATATATCATCGATATCAACGTGCGTCAGCGAGTTGATAAGCCTGCGGTAAGCGTTGAGAGGATGACCGGAAACATAAATACCAACAGTTTCCTTTTCCATTTTAAGCAGCTGGGAATTATCATATTCCGGCTTTTGCGGTATCGAAAAATGTCCCGAGCCGGTACTGCCGCTTAAAGTGTCAAACAGATTTACCTGCCCCGAGATATTGGATTGCTGCGTCTTTTCAATGTCATCAAGCAGCATATCACAGCTTTCAAGCATCGACTTTCGCGAAAGCCCAAAGCAATCGCAGGCTCCGCTTTTAATGAAACATTCAAGATTTCGGCGGCGCAGGTCAAACGGATACATCCTGCTGCAAAAATCGTAAAAATCAGTAAATTCGCCAAGCTTGGTGCGGTTTTCAATGAGCGCTCTGACGATATTTCGCCCAATATTTTTTATTCCCAGCAGACCAAAACGTATTCCTTCGAAAGTCGGGGTAAACGCCTCACAGCTTTCGTTTACATTGGGGGCAAGTATCTTTATGCCCAGCCTCGTACACTCCCCGATATAAGAAACGACCTTCGATGTATTATCCAATACGCTGGTAAGCAGAGCCGCCATATATTCCTTTGGATAATAGCATTTAAGATATGCGGTTTGATAAGAAACATGGGCATAAGCCGCCGCATGAGATTTATTGAACGCATAAGAAGCAAAAGAGCTCATATCGTCAAAAATCTTATCTGCAATATCAAGCGGTATTCCGTTTGCGATACATCCGGGGCATCCGGGCGAGCCGTTTTCAGCATTCATGCCATATATGAAATGGTCGCGCTCCTTCTGCATAACATCGGCTTTTTTCTTGCTCATCGCGCGGCGAACAAGGTCAGCTCTGCCGAAAGAAAAACCTGCAAGCTCACGGCAGATCTGCATTACCTGCTCCTGATAGACGATACAGCCATAGGTAACATCAAGAATAGGCTTCAAGGACGGATGTATATAGCTGACCATCTGAGGATTGTGGCGGTTTTGGATATACTTGGGTATAGAATCCATCGGGCCGGGGCGATAAAGCGAAATGACCGCTATGATATCCTCCATACTCTCGGGTTTCAGCTGGATGAGGACCTGCTTCATACCGCTTGATTCCAGCTGAAAAACGCCATCGGTCTGCCCGCGGGAAAACATATCGTAAACTTTTTTATCGTCGATGGGTATATCATCGATAGAAAACCCGGGATCAGTATCCCTGATCCTTGCAACACAATCGGAAATGACGGTGAGGTTTCGAAGTCCCAAAAAATCCATCTTGAGAAGTCCAAGCTCCTCAATGGTGGTCATTGGGAACTGCGTTACAATGCCATTTTCATCGCCTTGTAAAGGTACATAACTTTCCACCGGTTCCTTGGAAATAACAACACCTGCGGCATGGATGGAAGCGTGTCTCGGCATCCCCTCAAGGCTCATCGCCATGTCGATGAGATCACGGGCGGTGCTGTCTTCTTCATAAACACGCTTAAAATCCCTGGAATGCTCCAGCGCCTTTGCAAGCGTTATGTTAAGCTCGTTGGGCACCATCTTTGCTATGGCATCCACCTGCTGATAGCCGATGGCAAGAACACGTCCGGTATCTCGCAGGGCAGCGCGCGCACCTAGCGTTCCGAAGGTTATTATCTGAGCAACATGGTCAGCTCCGTATTTTCTGATAACGTAATCGATGACCTCCTGCCTGCGAACATAGCAGAAGTCAACGTCAAAGTCGGGCATGCTGATCCTCTCAATATTCAAAAATCTCTCGAAAATCAGATTATATCTCACCGGGTCTATTCCGGTTATACCAATACAGTAAGCCGCAAGACTTCCCGCACCCGAGCCTCTGCCCGGTCCTACGGGTATGTTATGTCGCTTGGCGTAATCAATAAAATCGTGAACTATGAGATAATAATCGACATAGCCCATCTTTTCAATTACCGATATCTCATACTCCAAGCGCTCAACCACCGCGCTGTCAGGGGCTTCACCGTAATGCTTATATAGTCCCTCAAAACACTTTTTGCGGAAATAATCGATGTTGTTCTGACCGTCCGGCGCAACAAAGTAAGGCAGCTTCAATTCGCCAAAGGTAAATTCCAAATTACAGCGCTCAGCTATCTCAAGGGTAGCATCAATGGCATCCTCAAAGCCCGGCAGAGCTTCCAGCATCTCCTGCCTGCTTTTTACATAAAATTCGTCGGTGGCAAATTCAAGGCTGGATTCGTTGACAGTCTTGTTAGTCTGTATGCAGGTCAAAATATGCTGCATACGGCTGTCCGACTGCCTGATATAATGCGCGTCGTTAGTCGCAACTATGCCTACTCCCAGCTCAGCTGCAAGTCTTCTCAGCTGCGGAAGGATTCTCTGCTGCTCATCAATGCCGTGATTCTGCACCTCGATATAAAAATTCTCACGTCCGAAAATATCGATATACCGCTGTGCCGAAGCTTTCGCTCCGTCGTAATCCCCTGCCGCAAGTAACCTCGGAATATGTCCCGAAAGACAGGCTGATAGAGCAATAAGACCTTCAGACTTCTTGGAAAGAAGCTCAAGGTCAACTCTTGGTTTGGAATAAAAGCCTACGATACATCCGTGAGAAACGAGCGATATCAGGTTTTGATAACCCGTCATGTTTTTGCACAGCAAAACGAGATGATAAGGTGACGAATCTATCTTATGCACCTTATCTGCCATAGTTCTCGGCGCTACATATACCTCACAGCCGATTATCGGTTTTATACCGACCGCTTTAGCCTTTTTGTAAAAATCGATAACGCCATACATCACACCGTGATCGGTTATAGCCATGGCGGGCTGTCCCATATCCTTGGCATATTGCAGCACCCTGTCGATACGGCAGGCACCGTCAAGCAGGCTGTATTCGGTATGTAAATGCAGATGCACAAAATTATCATTCATCGTTATTCACCTGCTTTGCTCTAAGCTTTGAAGCCGCCTGCGATATCTGGCCGAATCGGTGGTTGATGCCGGAACGCGACATTCCGCTGAGCTTTGAAAGCTCTGACAGTGACGCATCGGGATACTGCTCTCTGAGCTTTGCTACTGCGGCAGCCTGCGGAGCAAGCCCTGAAAAGAGATCGTTATCCTTTAAAAGCCGGATATCCTCAAGCTGCTGCGTTGCCGCTTTAAGCATCTTTCCGGCGTTGGCGGCATCGCAGTTTGCCGCACGATTGGCGCGGTTTCTTATATCTTTAAAAATCTTGGTCTCCATCAGCTCGAGCGAAGAATGGGTAGCGCCTATCATGGTCAGGATATCCTCTATCTGCTCGCTTTCTTTGTAATAAAGCACCGTCTGTCCCCTGCGCAGCATCGATTTTGGAGGGTATCCAAGAGACGAAAGCTGCATGAACAGAATATCCGCCAATTCCTCATCGGGGACCACAAGCTCGAGATGATAGCTTTTCTGCGGCTCATTTAGCGTTCCGCACGCCATAAAAGCGCCGCACAAAAACGATTGAAAGCACTCTCCCTCGATAAGTTCCATATTTATCGATTCTGTATGTCCAAAGAACCGCATAAGGCGGCGGATATCGTCTTTGTCGCTTAGCTCAACGGTATAAAGCACCGCCCCACGCGGAGTTCCATGCTCCATAAATGAGGCTTTTTTAGCTATCGAATCTTTTATTGCAAAGCCGTAAAGCTTGGAAACGGTGATATGCTCAGTCGAGATGGTTACACTATCCTCATTGAATTTCTTTCCAAGCAAAAGCAGACCGTAACAAAAAGCCTTATAATGACGGCTTTTTGACGGTCTTGAAAGGAATATCTCTTCTTTTACTTTTGCTGCGTATGACATTATCTGACTCCGTTTAAAATCAAGTTGAAACTATCTGTTAAAATCGCGGTGAAAAATAGATACCGTTTCATCTGTTTGTTTGAGCCGGTTCCCTATCCTTTCGGCAAAGGCCACCGAACGGTGATGTCCTCCTGTACAGCCGAAAGCTATCACAAGACCGGTCTTGCCCTCACGGGCATAGAGCGGAAGCGAATAATCGATGAGCGACTGAAAATGCTCAGCAAGCTTTAACGATTCGTCAAAACCAAATACATATCCGCTTACCCTCTCATCACACCCTGTCAACGGGCGCAGTTCTTTTATGTAATGTGGGTTAGGGAGACATCTTACATCAAATACAAGATCCGCATCGGCGGGTATGCCATGCTTAAATCCAAAGGACATGACCAGCACCGACATTACCGAGGGCTTGTCCTTGGAAAAAAGCGCAACCATTCTTTCTATCAGCTGAGCAGTCGACAAGGCCGAGGTATCGATAAAAAAATCGGCACTCGCCTTAGCTCCCGAAAGTATACCACGTTCCATCATTATGGCGCTCTGCAAAACCGTTATGGTATCATCCATAAGAGGATGCTTGCGTCTTGTTTCTTTGAACCTGCGTATCAAAACATCGTCGGAGGCATCAAGATAGAGCGTTTTTACCGCATATCCCTTTTCGGTAAGTATCTTTTTAGTTTCAATAAAATCGCCGAAATGAGATACCGTTCTAATATCTACACCCACCGCAACTTTTGAGCTGTTGTTGCTCTTTTTGCAGAGAGTGATAAACTGTTCCAGCATCTCTGCGGGAATATTATCGATACAAAAATACCCTATATCCTCAAGCGCATGCAGCGCCTGAGTCTTTCCGGCACCCGAAACACCTGTAACGATAAGCATATCCATAGTTTTTCTCCTATCCAAGACGCTTTATCTCCGGTTCAAGTATTATCCCGGTTTTATCAAATACGATATTTTTCACCTGCTCAAGCAGCGACAAAACATCTTCACAGCTTGCTCCGCCGCGGTTAATGACAAAGCCTGCGTGTTTTTCGCTGACCTGAGCACCGCCTACGGTAAAACCCTTTAAGCCGCAGCGGTCGATAAGCTCAGCCGCATAACCGTTTTGGGGGCGCTTGAACGCGCTGCCGGCACTGGGCCATTCGAGCGGCTGCTTATCCTTTCTGCGCTGAAGTATATCATTCATTTTAGCTTCGATATCAAATTTATTATCAGCGTTAAGCTTAAAATCAGCGGAAAGAATGACCGCCCCGTTATTCTGAAAAGCACTGGTCCGGTATCCGAACCCGGCTTCAACGGCAGGCAGATCTGCTATCTCTCCGTTAGGCAAAAGCACCCTGACAGAGGCAACTACATCTTTCATTTCACCGCCGTAAGCGCCGGCGTTCATGAAAACTGCGCCGCCAACGCTTCCGGGTATGCCAAAGGCAAACTCCATTCCGCCAAGCGAGTTATCAGCCGCAAAGCGGCAGACAGATGAGAGAAGCGCCCCTGCCTGCGCAGTGATAACATTACCTTTTAAAGCGATTTTTCCGAACTGCTTGCCGAACGATATTACAACTCCTCTAAGCCCTTCGTCGCTGACCAGCAGGTTCGATCCGTTTCCAACGAGGTGATAGGTCATCCCCTCGTTTTTACAAAACATCACGACCTTAGCCGCCAAATCTTCATCACAAGGCATAACAAAAATATCGGCATTTCCTCCGATTTTAAAAGAGGTATGGCGGCTCATCGGCTCATCGCAAATAAATTCGCAGCTTATCTCAGATAAAAACTCTTTTAATCTACCGATAGATGACAAAACTCAATATCCTCCATAAGAATAATCCCAATATCCGCCCTGATCTACCTTAGGAGCAGGCGGCAGGTCGTCATCCTGCATGCCAAGCCCCTTCATAAGGTCATGCGGCGCACTGTAACCAAGCCTCTTGAGGCGCTGGTTCATAATAGCGGCCTCGATTATAGCGGCAAGGTTTCTTCCCGGCTTAACAGGTATGGTAACACAGGGTATTTGTATGCCCAGTATCTCCATTACCTCGCTTTCAAGACCGAGACGGTCATAGGTCTTTGTCTCATCCCAAAGCTCAAGCTTAACTATGAGCAGCACCTTTTCAGAAAGCTTTACCGCACGCATACCGAACATACGCTGCGCATTGACAACACCTATGCCTCTCAGCTCCATAAAATGACGGATATTTTCAGGAGAAGAACCGACCAAAACCTTGCTGGAGACCTTTCTGATCTCAACAGCATCGTCGGCAACGAGTCGGTGACCTCTGGTTATCAGCTCAATAGCGACCTCGCTCTTACCAACTCCGCTGTCTCCCATGATGAGCACGCCGTCACCGAAAAGCTCCATAAAAACACCGTGTCTGGTTATTCTGGGGGCGAGATCTATATTCAGCCTTGTGATAAGGTCGGATACGAACGAACTGGTATTCTCCTCAGTCCTCAGCAGCGGTATCTCCGCATGTTTGGCAGCCTCTATCATTACCTGCGGTATATCAAGGCTTCGTGATACTATAATCACCGGCGGCTTTAGTTCACATAAACGGTCCAGTCTTTCTCTTGCGATATCATCATCAAGCCGGGCGAGATAGGTAAGCTCGGTTTTACCAAGCACCTGAACTCTGCTGTTATCAAAAACGTCAAAAAATCCCGCCATCTGAAGTCCGGGACGGTTTATCTCATTGCCTGATATCATGATCTGATCGGCCGGCTTGGGCAGATAGATGACCTCCAGCTTGAAGTCATCGATTATCTTAGAAAGCGCTACTTTAAACTTTGTTGCCATAGTATCAGCCCTTCTCATATTATACTTATACTTTATTATACTTGATTATAACGGTTATTTCAAATCTATTAACAAATATATAAAATTTTATTTTGTAGGTATACAATACATCTTGGACAGTTGAATAAAAAAGGATGAAGGATAGGT
>CAZSEO010000003.1:0-85878 GCA_964605985.1 uncultured Oscillospiraceae bacterium
GGCTTTCCTTGGTTGCGGGGGTGGGATTTGAACCACACGACCTCCGGGTTATGAGCCCGACGAGCTACCGAACTGCTCTACCCCGCGATATTTAGATGTTTAACAGATAGCTAAATTATAATAGCACATATTCGAAGAAAATGCAATACCTAATTTTAAATTATATTACACTTTTTATGGCGCATAGCTATTATATCCCAAGATCAAGCCCAATATGCCAAAAAGGCGGCGGATTTTCCGCCGCCTTTCGCAGAAGTTATGATTTATCGCCTGATTTGAAACAGAGCGAAACGAACAAGCCGGCCATTACCGCTACCGTTATGCCGCCGGCACCTGCGGTGAGACCGCCGGTAAAGATCCCGATAAAGCCCTGTTCGCGGATGGCTTCACGCACGCCCCTTGCAAGAAGCGAGCCGAATCCTGTCAGTGGAACCGAAGCACCCGCCCCGGCGAAGTCGATAAGAGGCTGATAGAGCCCCAGCCCGCCCAGGATAACGCCGATGACGACGTAGGACACCAATATCCTTGCAGGGGTCAGTTTGGTGTAATCGATGAGCAGCTGGCCGATGAGACAGATGATGCCGCCCACGAAAAAGGCCTTGAGATATCCGAGCAGCATTACAGCATACCCCCTTTTTCGGTCGAGAACCAGATGAGATGCGCTATACCGGGGATAGATTCACCCTGCTGCACCGTAGTGGGAGAAAGCAAGGCGCCGGTAGCCATAAACAGCATATTTTTTATCCTTTCCTCGCGCATAGCGGGCAGCAGATAGCTGCAAAGCACCGATGCGGAGCATCCGCAGCCCGAGCCGCCGGCGTGAACATCCTGTTTTACGCGGTCATAAATCATCAGACCGCAGTCGGCATGACGCGATTTTATATCCAGCCCGTCGCGTTTGAGCAATGTTAGCAGCAGTTCTGAGCCTATTGCGCCGAGATCACCGGTAACGATAAGGTCGAAGCTGCCGGGATCCAGCCCGGTATCGGCAAAAAAGCGTGAGATGGTAGCAGCCGCAGCCGGCGCCATAGCTGCGCCCATGTTGTTTTGGTCGGTAACTCCGTTATCCTCCACCGTTCCTATCGTGACGGCGCGGATGAAAGGCGGCTGAATGGCGCGCTCGAGTATCACTGCGCCGGATGCGGTGGCGGTCCACTGGGCGGTGGGAGGACGGACCGAGCCGTATTCCAGCGGGAAGCGGTATTGACGTTCAGCTGTGCAGAAATGTGATGAGGTGACCGCTATTGAGCGGCTGACTGCCTTGGAATCGATGAGCAGCGAGGAAAGCAGCAGTCCCTCGGACATGGTGGAGCAGGCGCCATATATTCCGAGCAGCGGTATGCCGAGATCCCGCAGCCCGAAGGTGGAGCCTACACACTGGTTTAAAAGGTCGCCTGCAAAGACACAGTCGATATCGGCAGGGGTGAGTGCCGCCTTTTGCAGCGCATGCTTTACGGCGGTGGTCACCATGCGGCTTTCCGCCTTTTCCCAGCTGTCCTCGCCGAAGGTGGCGTCCGGCTCAAGAATGTCAAAATATCCGGCCAAAGGCCCCTGGGATTCTTTTTTGCTGCCTACCGCAGCAAAGGAGCGCACTGAGGGCGGTGCTTCGGTGATATAGGTCTGTTTTCCGGTTTTTATTGCCACTGCAGCACCTCCTCAGTAAAGCTTGAACGCCCATACTATAAAGCCGTAGATGACACTTGCCGCAATGCCGTACACTATCACAGGACCCGCTATGACGAACATTTTCGCACTGGTTCCGAGAATAAAGCCCTCGGACTTAAACTCCAAAGCGGGGGAGGAGATGGAATTTGCAAAGCCGGTTATTGGGACGAGCGTTCCGGCGCCCGCATATTTTGCGATATTATCAAAAACGCCCAGGCCGGTTAGCAGAGCTGCCAGCACTATCAAAGTGCAGGATGCCGCAAGCGAGCAGTAGGTCTGTTTTACTCCGAGCGCGAGATAGCCGTCGATGAGCATCTGACCCAAAACGCAGATGCCGCCGCCAATGCAGAAGGCGCAGGGCAGCGTCATATAGCTTTTGCTGGGCGGTGATGCCTTTTTGACGAGAATATCATATTCCTCATTGGAGATTTTCATGGTAACACCTCTCTTTTGCGTTAGTTTTTGTCCTATGGGCAAAATTATGTATAAAAAACAAAACAAGAGCCGAAAACCAAATAGCTTTCGACTCTTGTTTAAATTGATTTAGAGGACAGAAGCGGTGCTGCCGCCGCTTTTCTGCTTTGTTATGACTATCTGGCGGTCTATCTTGGATTTTAGCTCGGCAACGTGAGAGATTATGCCGACCAGTCGGTTGCCCTCGGTGAGGCCGTTGAGCACCTTGACCGCCTGCGAGAGCGATTCCTCATCCAGCGAGCCGAAGCCCTCGTCGATGAACATTGAATCAAGCCGGATGCCGCCTGCCGATGACTGTATCTCGTCGGCAAGCCCCAGTGCAAGCGAAAGCGAAGCCTTGAATGCTTCACCGCCCGAGAGGGTATTGACGCTGCGCTCGGTATCGTTATAGTGATCGACAACATTGAGGTCAAGCCCGCTTTGGCTGACGTTGTTTGCTGCCTGTCGGCGGCGGATAAGCTCATATTGCCCGCCCGACATATCCATCAGCCTTGCGTTTGCGCGGGCGATTATCCTGTCGAAATAGGTGGTCTGAACATAAGCCTCGAGAGATACCTTTTCTTTTCCGCTGATGCTGCCGTTGGCGGTATCGGAAAGGGCGGTGAGCCACGACGAGCGTTTTTCAAGCTTTTCAAGCTCGGCAAACCGCAGAGTGATGCTGCCGAGAGCAGAACTGTTTGCGTTGATGCGGCTGTGCAGCGTTTTTTGTTGCTTTAAAAGTTCGGCGCGCTGCTCGGTAAGCTGCTGCTTTTGGGCAGAGAGAGTTTCAACACAGCAGGGGCTGTTTTCAGTCAGCTGGCTCTTTAGCAGTTCTATCCTTCCCGAAAGATCGATGACTGCACGGCTGCAGGTGTTAAACTGTTTTTCAGCTTCGGCAAGCGCTGACCGCTGCGCCTCTCTTTGGGCGGTAAGGCTGTGCTTTTTAGCTTCCGCATATGCTTTGCTTTCAAATTTAAGGCTTGCACGAAGCTCGTTGGTCTGATTTGAAAGTGCCTGCTTTTGAGCCTCCAGCGCGGCGCATAGTTCCTTTTGTGTTGCCAGTTCCGCTTGAAGCTGCAAAAGCTGCTGCTCCTTTTGAGGCAGGCGGAGGTCGAGCTGCTGCTTTCGTTCGATGTTTTTTTGTTCAGCCGCTATTTTAAGGTTTATCGCTTCGGTTTCGGCTTTAAGCTCAGCGAGCATCTGACGGGATTTTTGATAGGCTTCTCCTATCGGACAGCCCGGCAACAGAAGCGAAATGCTGCTTTCCACCACCTGCTTTTGGGATATGGCGGCGCCCTTTATCGAGCCTGCTTTGCTTGAGGCGGATACCGCGGCCTGCTGCGATATTTCATAGTCGGATCTGCTCTTTTTAAGCTGCGTTTCGGTGGGGGCGCTGCCGGATTTTTTAGCGGGGGCGGGGTGCTCGACCGAGCCGCATACAGGGCAAGGCATACCTTCTGTCAGCTGCTCGGAAAGTATGCCGGCCTGCTCATCGAGAAAGGCCCGGTTCAAACTGTCGTAAATGCCCAGCAGACGGCGGCATTCGGCATCGGCCGAGATATATTCCTCTTTGGCGGATTGCCACTGCTCACGCAGCGTTTTATATTTATCGATATCGCAAAACAGCTTTTCAAATTCCCTATACTGCAAATTGCAGCGTTCAAGCGAGCGAAGAAGCTGTTCTCTTTTTTCGCCGGAGGACAAAAGCAGGCTTTGCTCCGATTTGAGTGCGGAGATCTCGGAGGACAAAGCGTTGGCAGAGCTTTCGCTCTGCTTTATCGCGGCGGCGGAGTTTGTCAGCTGCCTTGAAACCGCCGCAAGCTGACGGAATTTGGCGGCAACAGTATCGTGCTGCCCCAGCTCGGCTTCAATGAGAGCCAGCTCGCCTTCTATTGCGGTCATTTCAGTCTGGCGGCTGCGTTCGGCTTCCAGGTTTTGCTCAAGCTGACGCAAAAGAGGACTTTTTTGCTGATACAGCGCACGGCTTTCGGAAAGCTGCTGAGAGATCTTCTGCTGTTCCAGCGCCTTTATCAGCCGGCCGCTGACCGTTTCAAGTGCTCTGTCGGCTTTGGCGAGCGCCTCGGCGCAGTTGGCTTCGGCCGAACGGTCGGCAGCTATCAGCGAGGTTATCAGTTCGATGACCTCTTGAGTGAGCATATCGCCCTGATGTGCCTTTTCAAGCTGTTCGAAAAGAGGGCTGTCTTGTCCGCAGATGACGCCCTCGATATATTGCGCGACCGAAGCTCTCACAACGCTGATATCGCGCTGGAGCCGATTGGCTTCCCGCTTCAGCTGCTCCTGGATGCGGCTGTAAAAATCGGTTTTAAAAAGCTTGCGGAATATCTCCTGACGTTCTTTGGTGGAGGCGAGCAGCAGCTTTAAAAAATCGCCCTGCGCGATCATCGCTATCCGGCAAAACTGGCTCCCGTCGAGCCCGGTCAGCTCGCGGATATAGCTGTTTACCTCTCTGCGGCGGGTGATCACCGAGCCATCAGGCAGTGTGAGCTGAGCGTTGGCGTCCTCAGTGGTGGTGCCGCCGCCTCTCAGCGCGGGACGTTCATATTCGGGGTTGCGGCGCACGGTATACTGCTTGCCGGCATATTCAAAGGTGAATTCCACAAAGGTGGGGGTGGAGGGCTCGGCATATTTTGAACGCAGCATCTTGTTATCGCGGTTGGCGCCGCTTGCCTGTTCGTAAAGCGCGAAGGTTATGGCATCGAAAACGGTGGTTTTGCCCGCACCGGTATCGCCGGTGATGAGGTACAGTCCCTTTTCACCAAGGGCGGACATATCTATTACAGTGGTTTTGGCATAGGGACCAAACGCCGAAAGAGTAAGCTTTAACGGTCTCATCTTTCTTCCTCCTTCAGCTGTTCGATAACGGCGTTTATATATCCGAGCTGCTCTTCGGTCATGGCGCTGTTGTTTTGGATGCGGTAAAATTCCGAAAACAGATCGAGCGGCGAGCGCTTCTCAACATCCTTGAGTTCACCGAGAAAGGCGACTGAGCGGGTGCGCCGGTTATCGTAACTCAGCCGCATAAGATTGGGATAGATGGTCCGCAGCTTGTCAAAGGCATAGGGGATGGGCTGCTCATCGGTGAGTATGGCGTGGATGTGATCCTCGCAGTTGGTGCCGATATAGCTGCTGCGGGAGGTGAGAACGGAATATTCGCCCCTTATCTCACGCATATCGCGCAGAGCAACGAGCGGCAGGGTGGAAACGGACAGCTTCCCCTTTTCAAAAAGCTCGATAACGGTTATCGAATTTTGATTGCCTGCCTCTGAAAAGGAATATTTGAGCGGCGTTCCGCAGTAGCGTATCTTTTGAGAAACGATATTCTGAGGGCGGTGGATATGCCCGAGAGCGACATAATCAAACTGACCGAAAACCGAGGCATCCACATTATCGGAACCGCCGACCGATATCTCCTCAGAATCGGAACGCAGCGCCCCGGTGACGAACTGGTGGGTGATGAGGATATTGCGTTCGGCATCATTTGGCGGGGAGGCGGAAAGGGCAGCGGATATCGCGTCGGTATAGCTGTTTATCTCGGATCCGGGAAAAAATCTTTTGACATGGGCGGGCTTTATAAAGGGCAGCAAAAAGAAATTAACGCTGCCAAAGCGGTCATCAAGGGTGACTTTGGTGATGCTGCCGTTATAAACGGGGGAAATATATATGCCGTCCTTTTCAAAAAAGCGGGAGCCGACCGCAAGCCGTTCGGGGGAATCGTGGTTGCCGCTTATCACCAAAACGGTGGTCGAACGCTGCGAAAGCTCATAGAGAAAATCGTCAAAAAGCTGCATCGCTTCGGCGGAGGGAACTGATTTATCAAAAATATCCCCTGCTATCATTACCGCATCGGGAGAGTGCTCGTCTATGGCGGAAACTATTCGATTCAATATATGGCGCTGGTCCTCCAGCATGGAAAATTCGTGGACCCGTTTGCCGAGATGCAGGTCGGAAAGGTGAAAGAGCTTCAATATTATCCCCCCTTGAAAGATATCTGTTGGCTTTAATGGTACAATATCCGCAGGGCTTTTTCAAGGCGGCAAAAAGAAACATCCCGGACAAAAGCCCGGGATGCTCGGAAAATCTGGAGTTTATTTCTCTGTGCGGGGCCCGAAGTTTACAGAGGTATCGCCCATCTCGTTGGAGCCGAACTCATAATCCTTGCCGGGGAGTACGGCGTTCATAAGGATGCCGACCAGAGCAGCTACCGCGAGACCGGACATACTGATGGTGATGGAGCCGAGATCAATGGCGATAGCGCCGTTATAGCTTACGCCGACAGCCAGTCCGAGGATCATGGCGGCGATAAGAACATTGCGGCTCTTGGTGAAATCGACCTGATTTTCAACCACGTTTCTGACGCCGACTGCCGAGATCATGCCGTAAAGCACGAGGCTTACGCCGCCCATGGTGGCGACAGGCATAGCAACGATGAGCGCCGCGAACTTGGGGCTGAAGGAAAGAAGGATGGCGAAATATGCGGCAAGTCTTACCACCATGGGGTCATACACCTTGCTGAGCGCGAGAACGCCGGTGTTCTCACCGTAGGTGGTGTTTGCGGGCGCACCGAACAGCGAAGCGAAAATGGTTGCGAGACCGTCGCCGGTGAGGGTGCGGTGGAGACCGGGGGAGGAAACGAAGTTCTTGCCGACGGTAGAACTGATGGCACACATATCGCCGATATGTTCAACGATGGCTGCCAATGCGATGGGAACTATGGTTACGGCAGAGGTCAGCATAAGCGAGCCGTCTGCCTTGCCGTCGAAGATGGAAAAAGCGGTGTTTTCCCAAATAACGGGAATACCGAACCAATCTGCCGAGGATACGGCAGCAACTACATTGGCGCGTGCATCGGCATCGAAGATCACTGCGAAAATATAAGAGCCGACAACGCCGAGAAGGATGGGAACTATCTGGACCATTCCCTTGCCCCATATGTTGCAGACCACAACAATGAGGATGGCGACGATGGCGATGAGCCAGTTATCGCGGCAGTTGCTTATTGCAGAGCCTGCCAGTGAAAGTCCGATGCAGATGATGATGGGGCCGGTGACTATCGGAGGGAAGTAACGCATTACCTTGTTTGCGCCGAAAGCCTTGAACATAGCCGCGAGGAAAAGATATACTATGCCGGCGAGCGCTACACCGAAGCAGGCGTAGGGCAGCATCTCGCTGTTTGGAACGGTGAAATTGCCATCGGCATCAGCCAGCATAGGGGCGATGGCTGCATATCCGCCTAAAAATGCGAAGGAGGAGCCTAAAAAGGCGGGGACTTTTCTGCCGGTGACCAGATGGAACAAAAGCGTTCCGAGACCGGCGAAAAGCAGAGTGGTGGAAACATTCAGACCGGTGATGGCGGGAACCAGAACCGTTGCGCCAAACATGGCGAACAGATGCTGTATGCCCAGCATAAGGACTTTGGGAGTGCCCAGCGTTTTGGCGTCATAAACGGCAGCGCTGTTGTTTTCGGATTTGTTCATTGTTTTTCGACCTCTCCTCAATTTTGATATTTTGGGATGCTGTCAATAAAAGCGGGAGCTTTGCCTCTCAATTTATAATTTTGACACAAACTGACCTCTAAATCAATATAAAGGAAGCAAATAGCGGATTTAAATTTTTGCCCGATTATTTGCATTAAAAAGCACGCCGTGAGCGGCGTGCTTAAAAAGGTCACTGTCGGTTTACCAGCTTGCTGAAAAAACGGATATTCTTATCAGAGCTGTAAAGGTCAAAGCTGTCGGCTTCTTTGGTAAAATCGACCTTTGCGGTGGCGAACGGTCCGCTGCCTTCGGCCAGTATACCGCTTTGATCGTCGCAAAGCTCCCTCGGGACATATATGCCGGCGGGCTGATTAAAGGACATCATGAGACCCTTGCCGCCTGTCAGACCGGGGGCTAAGATGCAAAGATCCTGCTCCTGCGCTCTAAAGCGCAGCAGCTCGAGGTCGGGCGAGCCGAAGGGGGAGGCAGAAGCGACGGCGTAGCGGCAGCCGCAGCGTGAGGCTATCCAAAAAGGCTCGTAGTGCTGTGCTACCTCACCGCTCAGCAGCGCTATCTTGCCGATGCGGGAGATGCCGGGGATGAGCCTTTCTCCGGCGGTAACGCCGAGCCGCCGTTCAGTCTCGGAAAGGAACAGCTTATCCTGTATGCCGATAACTTCGCCCTCCTCTGAAAAGAGGAACTGGCGGTTGTAAAGTTTGCCGTTTTCTATCTGATAAATTCCGCCGGCAGCTATTATCATGCGGTGACTTCTGGCAAGCTGGGAAAATACATTTAAAAATATTTCGCCCACAAAGCCCTGCACCGTTTCACACACGGTGAAAATGGCCTCACGCCGCTCATCATCCGAGGCGGTTTTGAGCTTATGAAGGTCGGAAAGTATAGCGGAAAAGCGCGGCATCAGCGACATGGCTTCCATTCCGCAAAGCTCGGGGAATGCCACCAAAGCGCTGCCCTGCGCGGCAGGCTCGGCTATATAACCGTTCATTTTGGCGATATAGTCGGCGATGCTTTTGCAGCGGTACGGTTCAAAACAGACAGCAGTCATATTTATGCCGCCCGGCGCCTTGTGATGCGGCTGACGGCGCAGCCCTATATCCAGCGCGCGCACCATGTCGCGCACCTTTTCTTCGTTTGAAAGATAGCTCATGGCAAAGGCGGAGGCGCGCAGTGGGGTCTTATTCATCGCTTTGCACCTCCGTGAATTCTTCAGTCAGATCGCGGTGAGCTGTCAGCAGCTTATGCGCCGTCAGCATACCGTGAATATCGGTCATAGGGGGATGAACTTTTGCCACCGACAGTATCGGCAGGTTTTCGGAGAAGTTGGAGATGATATCGCCATAGCCGTCAATTACCGCGCCGCCCATGCCGATGGCGCAGATCACCGAAAGTCCGTTGGAGCGTGCGGCACTGACAGGTCCGTAGCTGATGCGGTCATCAAAGAAATCGTAAAGCGGCATATACTGGCTGGATATCAGCAGCTCCGCTCCGTTTAAGGCCGCCGCACGGGCGGTCTGGGGCATATTTATATCGACATCCACCAGCAGCGCTATTCTGCCGAGAGGGGTATCAAAGGGAACTATCTCATCGGAACGGGAAAGGTTGAGCTGACGCATAGATACATTTAGATGGCAGGCACGCTGGACCCCCAGCACACTGCCGTCGGGGGCAAGCATACAAAGACAAAGGCTGCCTGCCGCTATAAAGCGCTCGGGAACAAGATAGACTTTGTAACGGGCTGCGTAGCGGGCTGCCGCAGCCAGCATTTGGTGGGAATCGAGTTCGGCAACGTAGCTTCTGGGATCGGCAAATATTACAAGGTCGGCGCCCTTGGGCGGCGGGGCCAGCACAGAGGTTATCGCGACCTTTATGATATGCTGCAAAGCTATCCCTCCTTCCGCGTTATTTTTTGCGGAGAGTCTTGAAAAAATCCTTTAAAAGATCGGCGCACTCATCAGCCATGACTCCTCCGCAGAGTTTTGGCTGATGGTTATAATTTACCTTTGAAAGGTCGATGAGCGAACCGAGCGAGCCTGCGCGCCGGTCGTAGGCGCCGAAAACAACACGGTCGATGCGGGAGTTGATTATCGCGCCCGCGCACATGGGGCAGGGTTCCAGTGTGACGTAAAGGGTGCAGTCGGGCAGCCGCCAGCCGCCGAGCGTTTTGCAGGCGTTATCTATCGCAACTATCTCGGCGTGAGCCAGGGCGTGGCGTCCGGTCTCGCGCAGGTTATATCCGGTTGCTATGACCTTTCCGCGCTGCGCTATCACCGCGCCTATCGGGACCTCTCCGAGTGAGGCGGCTTTTTTGGCTTCTTCGATGGCGAGCGCCATCATTTCAAGGTCAAATTCCGAAGCGTTCACAGCAGATATCCACCTGCCTGAATAAGTATAGTTATCATAAAAAGGAAAAATGGAAGGGTGAGAAAAAAGCAGCGGAGCTTTTGTCCCGAGCGGTTTATGGTGTTGCTGTTTTTAAGTGCAAACATATTTTGATAATTTTTGGTCAGCCATACCGTGGCGATAAGCCCCGAAACGGCAAAGCCTGCCTGAATGATATGGAAAAGCATATTGCCGAGCGTCGGTTCCAGCAGATAAAGCTGAGAGATGATGATCGCGAGAAGATTATAGATGAAATGTATCACCATGCCGGTATGCAGCGAGCCGGTGAACAGCACAAAATAACCTATTACCAAACCCATGATAAAGGCGTGGGGCATCGATATCGGAGAGATATGCACCAGCGAAAAGAGGATAGACGAGACAAGCAGCGCAAAGCTGTCGCCAAAGCGGCGGAAAGACTGCATAAATATGCCGCGAAAAGCAAATTCCTCAAAAACAGCGGGAAGAATGGTCATGTTGATGATATAAAGTATTGTGCCGAGTATATCGGCGGGCAGAACAGCGGCAGGCTCATAAAACCTTATATTGAAAAAATTGTAGACAAAACGGGTAAAATCAGAGGCATAAAGCGCAACCAGCGAAACGGCAAGCGAAGCTAAGGTTGTGCTGATAATAAGGCCTGCCGAAACGGGGCGCATCGGCAGTGCCGCCGAAAGAGGTATCTTGATATACATGGAATAGAGCAGAAAGGGTACGGTAAGCGACAACGCATAGGCCAATATCTGCGCAAGCTGTGTTACCGCATCGGAGAGCAGGGGGTAATAATTCATCGGCAGCAGCGAAAAAAAGCAGTCGATGAAAAAGCCGGTGAGAAAAGAGCTGAGAAACATATGCGCAACAAGGCAAAGCACCACTGCCGCGCTGCATCTTGTGATGAGCTGGCGCTCTATCAAAATAGGGGGGCGTGTGGAAAAACCGTAGCCCTCGGTATAGATATGTTCGTTTGGATTGAGCGGCTGATACCACCCGCCGTTCTGGTGACCAAAAGGCATTTTTAAGACCTCCGTCAAAAAACTATATATATATTTATCATATCACAAAACGATGTCAAAGAAAATGAGATGCGCTGTTTTTTCAAAAAAGTTCCTTTGCAGTGTGTAATATATGCCGCCGCTTGATTTAAAGGCTTCGGCGCATTATACTGATAACAGTTTATTTTAAGGAGGGCATGGGAATGAACCAAAAAGTCATGGTAGCCATGAGCGGTGGGGTGGATTCCTCTGCCGCCGCGCTGCTTTTAAAGCGGTCGGGCTATGATATCTGCGGTATGACGCTGGCGCTTTACTGCGAAGGTGAGTTTTCTCCATCTGAAGATGCCGCCGATGCCAAAAGAGTGTGCCGGGCGCTCGGAGCAGAGCATCACCTTTTTGATATGCGTGAGGATTTTCGCCGCTGCGTGATCGATAAATTTGCCGAAGGATACCGCATAGGTGAGACCCCCAATCCCTGCATCGAGTGCAACCGCTCGATAAAGTTTTCGGGGGTGTTGGAAAGAGCGGAAAGCTTAGGCTATGATCTTATCGCAACGGGGCATTATGTTATCAAGGAATATGATGCCGCCGCAGAAAGATGGCTGCTGCGCCGCGCTGCCGATCAACAGAAGGACCAGAGCTATGTGCTGTATGTTTTGAGTCAGCATACCCTTTCAAAAACGCTGTTTCCGTTGGGGGTACTCAGCAAAAGTGAGATAAGAGAGCTTGCCGAGCAAAGCGGGCTTGCAACAGCGAGGAAGCGCGAAAGTCAGGATATATGCTTTGTGCCGGATGGAGATTATGGCGAGTTTTTGGTGAACAAACTCGGGATAGAGGCAAAACACGGCAGCTTTGTTGATACTGACGGCAAAATATTGGGCGAGCACCGCGGCCATATACGTTATACTATCGGGCAGCGCAGAGGGCTTGGTGTTTCTGCCGACCGCAGAATATTCGTTTTGAGCAAGGATACAGAAAGCAACAGGATAGTTTTGGGCGACGAAGAGCTTTTGTTCGAACGCCGCATGAGGGTAAGAGATGTGAACTGGGTTTCGATAAAAGCGCCCGATGCTCCGGTGAGAGCGCTGGTAAAATCGAGATATCGTCAGAACGCCCAGCCCGCGTGGATATTCCCCGGGGAAAACGGAGTTTTGGTGGAGTTCGATCAGCCGCAGCGTGCTTTAACGCCGGGTCAGGCGGCGGTATTTTATGATGGCGACGTTGTATTGGGCGGCGGAACCATCTGCCCCAAAGAGACAGGCGGTGAAAAATCATGAAAAACCAGTTTGACCGCAGCGCTATGCTGATAGGCCATGAGGGTATCGAAAAACTTTCGAAAAAGCATGTGGCGGTGTTCGGCGTCGGCGGAGTTGGCTCTTTCTGTGCCGAGGCGCTTGCCCGCGCGGGCGTGGGAAGTCTGACTGTTATCGATTCCGATGTTGTGGATATAACCAATATAAACCGCCAGCTGATAGCGCTGCACAGTACCGTGGGCATGGACAAGGTGGAAGTGATGGGCCGCCGCATAGCTGACATCAACCCCAACGCCAAAGTGACGGCGGTAAAGGCTTTTTATAATGCCGAGACCGCTGATAACTATGATCTTGGTCAATACGACTACATCGTTGACGCGATAGATACCGTTTCGGCAAAGCTGGTGCTTATCGAACAGGCAAAAATGACCGGTGTTCCCATTATCAGCTGCATGGGAACGGGAAACAAGTTTGATCCCTCTCGCTTTGAGATAACCGACCTTGCCAAGACCACCATCTGTCCGCTGGCGAGGATAATGCGAAAAGAGCTGAGGCAGCGCGGCATCAACCACCTCAAGGTGCTCTATTCCACCGAGGAGGCGGCAAAGCCCAAATTCGAGGCGTCTGATCCCGCCCCCGGCAGACACTCACCCGGCAGCATATCATTTGTTCCGCCGGTGGCGGGCATGATGATAGCCGGTGAGGTCATAAAAGAGCTGCTTGAAATGTAATGAAATTGCAAGGGAGCCGTTGCGGAACTTTCATTCTGCAACGGCTCCCTTTAAACATCACATAGTCTCGGGGACGCTTATCTTGAGCATGGTCAGAACATTTCTGATAGCGGTAACAGTTGCGGCGCAGAGGTTAAGGCGCGCCTGCATGAGCGCTTCGTCGTCGTTCTTTACATGGCAGGAATCGTAGAACTTGTGGAAACGGGTAGCGACCTCGGTCGCAAAGTGGGTGAGCCTTGCGGGGTCGTAGTTTTTGGCGGCGGCGATTATCTCCTCGGGCAGGGCGGCAAGCTCACGGATGAGCTCGCGCTCGTCGCGGTGGGTGAGAATGTTGAGCTGCTCGGGGGCAAGCTGCTTGACCGAAACACCTTCAGCCGCAAGGTTTTTGATTATTGAGCAGATGCGGGCGTGAGCATACTGGACGTAGTAAACGGGGTTCTGCTTGGTCTGCTCAACGGCGAGATCGAGATCAAAATCGAGGGTGGAACCGGGCTCGCGCATATTGAAGAAGAAGCGTGCCGCATCGATCGGAACATCGTCGAGCAGGTTGGAAAGGGTGATCGCCTTGCCGCTGCGCTTGCTCATTCTTACCAGTTCGCCGTTGCTGGTGAGGCGGACAAGCTGCATCAAAACGATATCCAGCTTGTCACCGCCAACGCCGAGAGCGTCGAGGGCACATTTAAGTCTTGCGACATGACCGTGATGGTCTGCACCCCAAATGTTGATGCACTTGGTATACTCTCTGTCAACGAACTTGTTGGCGTGATATGCGATATCGGCTGCGAAATAGGTGGGAACTCCGTTGGCGCGAACAAGCACGTCATCTTTAAGCTCGAGCTGGTCTATCTGCTTTTGGGTCTTGCCCTGCTTGAGCAATGCCGCGGTCTGAACCTCGGCGTTTTTATACCAGACAGCTCCTTCTTTTTCATAGGTGAAGCCGCGGGCGGTCAGCTCATCGATGGCTTTTTTGACTGCGCCCGATTCATGCAGAGTGGTCTCGGAGAACCAGTTATCGAACTCGATACGGTATCTGCCGAGATCTGCTTTCATCTTTTCGATGTTCTTGGGCAGAGAGAAATCAACGAGAGCCTTTTTGCGGTCGGTCTCAGATGCGTTGAGCAGGTCGTCGCCATGCTCAGCGATATACTGTTCGGCGCGCTCGATGATGTCGGCGCCGTGATAGCCGTCCTCGGGGAAGGGGACCGCCTCTTCGCCCTTGAAGTGCTGGAGGTAGCGTGCCTCAAGCGAGCGGGCGAACTTTTCTATCTGGTTGCCCGCGTCGTTTACAAGAAACTCGCGGGTGACGTTATAGCCTGCCGCATCAAGTGCTGCGGCGAGACCGTCGCCGATAGCGCCGCCTCTTGCGTTGCCCATATGCATCGGTCCGGTGGGATTGGCGGAAACAAACTCTACCATCACCTTCTCGCCCTTGCCGTAGTCGGTGCGGCCGTAAGCATCGCCCTCGGCGAGGATCCTGGTGATGACCTCGGAGAACCAAAGATCGGAAACAAAGAAGTTGATAAAGCCGGGACCTGCGACCTCGGCCTTATTGAAATGGGTGCCTTCAAGCTCGAGGTTTGCGATTATTGCCTCGGCAATAGCTCTGGGGGGCTTTCTGAAGGCGCGGGCGCCTGCCATTGCCGCATTGGTGGCAAAATCGCCGTGGGTGGGGTCGGCGGGCTGTTCGATAAGGAATTTGGGAAGTCCGTCGGCGGGGGCGGCAAGCTCACCCTTTTCGATGGCCTTTTCTATCGCAGAAGTTATAAGGGAGCGCAGCTCCTCCGCTGCGATGCTTATAGGTCCTAACATTTTACGTCCTCCTTAAACAGGTTATGCTTCTATATTTTCAGAGTTGGGTTTTACTTCGATTATCACGCGGTTTTCGCTGGTTAGGGCGGTGTTTATATCCATTGAATAGGAAAAATCCACCGTTCCGCCGTTATCGTCAAGGGTAGATTTTACCGTCCTGCCGTTGACGCCTACCGTTATAGCTCCAAATCCGGTGTCGTAAAGGCACTGATGACGCTTGCCGCTCTGTACTACCAGCTGGCTTTCGCTGAGCCCCGAGCGGCGCATGGTGACCTTGTCGTTTTCGATATGCAGGGTAGTCTTGTGACCCTCAAAGCCGGTGGTCTCGCTTTCCTCATAAGAAAGCCAGTAGCTGTTGTTGCGGCGGTAAAATCTTCCGCAGGTGAGCAGCTCGACTGTATCGGGGCTGCCATCCACATTATAGATACCCTTGATGGATATCATTGCATCTTTTTTCAAAGCAGGTCCTCCTTTATCGGTTGAGGATTCTGTATTTCTCTTCGCAGGCAAGCTCGATGAGCCGGGTGACCAGCTCTTTATAGCTCATGCCGGAGGAGGTTATCATTTTGGGGTACATACTTATAGAGGTGAAGCCGGGGAAGGTGTTTATCTCGTTGAAAAGCACTTTGCCGTCATCCTGAACAAAGAAATCAACTCGGGAAAGTCCGCGGCAGTCGAGTGCTTTATAAATACGCTGTGCAAGCTCCCTTACCTGCTGCTGCGATCCTTCGGGGATATTTGCCGGTATCAGAAGCCTGGCGCTATCGTTTTTATATTTTGTATCGTAATCATAGAAACCATCGGGGCTTACTATCTCACCGGTGGTCGGGATCCAAAGGCTGAGGTTTCCCAAAACGGCACATTCCACCTCGTGAGCGGTCACCAGTTCCTCGATGATAACGCGTCTGTCCTCATTGAAGGCGATCTTGAGGGCGGATACCAGTTTATCGGGCGTTTCGGCCTTTGCACAGCCGACCGACGAGCCGGAGTTGGCGGGCTTGACGAAGCAGGGAAAGCCGAAAGCCTCGTTTATGCGCTTTTCTATGTTTTCGAAGGTCTCCTCGTTGGTGGCGAGCACCCATTTTGCCATCGGTATGCCTGCCTGTTCGCAGACGATGTGGGTGTAAGCCTTATCGAAGCAGATGGCCGACGATGTGATGCGGCAGCCGACATAAGGTATGCCGGAAAGCTCCATAAGGCCCTGGATGGCGCCATCCTCGCAGTTCTGACCATGCAGCGCGGGGATTATGACGTGTATATATTTGGTCTCGGTCTTTTGACCGAAAATGATTATACCGTGGATCTCGCGGTCGGGCGAGATGATAGCGGGGGTGGAAAACTGCTCCCAGTCACCTGAGGTGAGCAGGGAGGGGTCGCCGGTGAAAAGTCGCCAGCGTCCATCGCGGGTTATGCCCATAAGGATCGGCTCGAAACGGGTGGTATCAAGATTTTCTATGATGGCGGATGCGCTTCGAAGCGATACCTCGTGTTCGTTCGATGCTCCGCCGAAAAGAATCAATATATTGCCTTTTCTCATTATATCACCTCATCACAATATTTTATTCTAACATATTGCGACCGATTACACAACCGCATAAAATCAAATAATATCGGCGCAAAAAGGACGCTTTTTAATGCAAAACTTCTGTATTTATGGTACAATAACTGCATCGCCGCGAAAGGAGGAACGCCGATGAGAGCAAAAAAGGATCAAAGTTCATTTTTGGTGGCCGCAATGACCATTCTTGCCACCATGCTGATGATATCCGCCGGCGTTTTTGCCTGGCTGATTTTTGAACAGGATGGCGCCGATCATATAGATGCCATCAACGCCGTGCTTTTCCCTGAGAGAAACTTAGAGGGGACTGCACAAAAAGCTTCGGTAAAAGCCAAAACAGAAGAGCTTTATAATATCGAGGTGAACGCTGCCGTTACCCATTCGGCGGCGGGCAGCTTTAACGATATCACCATAAACTCGGGCGGAGTTACATTGAAGAACAAAACGGTGCTCGGCGACCTCATCGTATCCTCAAAGGTGGGAAACGGAGAGGTAACACTGGAAAATATCGTTGTCAGAGGAGATATAACGGTAAAGGGAGGCGGTAAGATAACGCTCAAAGATGTTACCGCCGTTACTGTAAGCGCGCAATATCCCGGCACGACAGACTATGTTTTTACAGATAAGACCACCGTTTACCAAATGGATGTGACCGGCGGTGTAACTATCGATGAGAGCGGGCTTGCTGACGGATATTATGGCGTCAAGCGTGTTTCGGCAGAGAGCAGAGAAGCGCTCAAAAAGGTGACGCTTAGATCGGGAACTATTGAACAGACGGTGAAGAAGGGGAAATAGCCATGATGACGAAAAAGGAAAAGAAGCTGTTTATTGCTTCGATGTTGTTTGCCGTATTGAGTATTGTTTTGGCTTGGGCGGTTATGAGCAGCCAAGGTAAAATACATGTTGCTTTTGCGATAATACCGATGGTTCTTGCGGTTGTCTGCTCGCAGGGCTATATGTGGCTCAAGGGCAAGAGATAAAAGCTGAATATTTTAACGCTCTGATTATAAGTAAGCGCACTGTCGAAAGGCGGTACGCTTTTTCGTGTAAGGAAAGCACTGAACGTCATTTCGCGACGGGCGAAAACGAGTGGGGCGGTATGGATGGGCGGCGCGGCGAAAAATGTGCCGCTGCACATTTTTATGCCCCCTTTTGGGGGCACCCCTTTCGCAGAAAGGGGTATCGCCGCGCCGCTGCATATATTTGCGGTTATTGAGAGCTAAAGGAAAAGCGGGCACAGCAGGTCAAACTGCTGTGCCCGTAAGCTGTTTAAATTGAATCAGCCCTTGCCGCCGTGCAGCTTCTTCATGCGAAGGTCATGGGCGAGGATGCGCTTTCTGATGCGCAGGCTCTTGGGGGTGACCTCAAGCAGCTCATCGTCTGCGATGAACTCGATGCAGGCTTCCAGCGAAAGCTGTCTGGGAGGAGTGAGTCTGAGCGCTTCGTCGGAACCGGAGGCACGCATATTGGTGGCATGCTTGCGCTTGCAGACGTTTACAACGATATCCTCCTGCTTGGGGGATGCGCCTACTACCATTCCGGCGTAAACGGGGGTGCCTGCGCCGATAAAGAGGTCGCCGCGCTCCTGAGCGTTGAACAGACCGTAGGTAACGGCCTCGCCGGTCTCATGAGCGATGAGCGAGCCGCTTTGACGGCTGACTATCTCGCCGCGGAAAGGCTCGTAGCCCTTGAAAAGGGTGGCGATTATGCCTTCACCCTTGGTATCGGTCAAAAACTCGCTGCGATAGCCGAACAGGCCGCGGGAGGGGATGGAGAACTCAAGCTTCATTCTGTCGCCAACGGGGTTCATGCTGATGAGATCGGCTTTTCTCGAGCCGAGCTTTTCGATAACGCTGCCGACAGCATCGGAGGGAACATCGATATGGGCTATCTCGAACGGCTCCATGAGAACGCCGTCTTCCTCGTGCATCAGCGCGCGGGGTGCGCCGACCGCGAACTCATAGCCCTCGCGGCGCATAGTCTCGATGAGGACCGAGAGATGCATCTCACCGCGTCCCAGCACACGGAAGCTGTCGGTGGTGGCGCCTTCTTCAACGCGCAGCGATACATCCTTGAGTATCTCGCGGAAGAGACGGTCGCGGATCTGGCGGGAGGTGACGAATTTGCCCTCTCTGCCTGCGAAGGGGCTGTCGTTTACCGAGAAGGTCATCTCAACGGTAGGCTCGGAGATCTTGACAAATTCAATGGGCGCTACCTGAGCGGGGTCGCAGAGGGTGTTGCCGATGGTGATGTTCTCAATGCCCGAGAACATTACGATATCGCCGGCCTTGGCGGTCTGTACCGGTACCTTGCCGATGCCCTCAAACTGATATATGGCGGTGACTTTGCCTTTCAGGTGCAGGTCGGGATTATGGAAGTCGCAGACCTCTACCTGCTGGTTCACCTTCATCTCGCCGCGCTCTATCCTGCCGACAGCGGTACGTCCCACGAACTCGTTGTAGTCAACGGTGGAGACCAGCACCTGCAGCGGGCCTTCGGTCTCAAGCTCGGGGCAGGGGATATAATCGAGGATGGTATCGAAGAGAGCGGTGAGGTCAGTGCCCTGGCTCTCGGGGGAGAAAGAGGAGGTTCCCGCTCTGCCGGAGCAGAATACCATGGGAGCATCCAGCTGCTCATCCGAAGCGCCGAGGTCAAGCATCAGCTCGAGAACTTCGTCCACTACCTCGTGAACGCGCGCGTCGGGCTTATCGACCTTGTTTATTACCGCTACGACAGCCAATCCCAGCTCAAGCGCCTTGGAGAGAACGAAGCGGGTCTGGGGCATGGGGCCTTCGGCAGCGTCTACCAGCAGCAGAACGCCCGAAACCATGCCGAGAACACGCTCTACCTCGCCGCCGAAGTCGGCGTGTCCGGGGGTGTCCACGATATTGATCTTTACGCCTTTATAGCTTATAGAGGCGTTTTTGGAGAGGATGGTGATCCCGCGCTCACGCTCGATGGCGCCGGAATCCATTACACAGGTATCGACCTGCTGATTCTCGCGGAAGGTGCCGCTCTGCGCCAGCATTCCGTCAACGAGGGTGGTTTTGCCGTGGTCAACGTGGGCGATGATGGCGATGTTTCTTAAATCGGTTCTTTTCAAAATAGCTCACCTGTTTTCAGTATATAGGTTTTATTATCCGTATGCTCAACCCAAAAATTATACTGCTAAAATATATCGGCAGTCAAGGAAAAGTATCGAATTTATGCGATTTTTCTGTCAGATGCGGATAAGCTCGTAATCTGCGGTGCCGATGCCGAGTTTTTCAGCGTGGGTGATGACTGCGCGCCAGTCGGTGCCGGGATGCAGCGACTCGAAGTGGTCGCCGTTATGCTCCTTGTGGGCAAGGGCGCTGTCGGGCAGGATCGGCTGAAGGTTTACCATATCGGCGCAGGCTTTATCGAGCGCAACGGGATCGAGGGAAGCGAACATTCCGACATCGGGAACTACCGGCATATCGTTTTCGGCGTGGCAGTCGCAGCAGGGAGAGATATCCATAACAAGGCTGATGTGGAAGTGGGGTCTGTCCTTTACAACTGCGAGAGCATATTCCGCTATCTTTTTGTTGAGTATGTCGTTTGCCTCGTCGTTGGCAGCCTTCACGGCGTCAACGGGGCATACGCCGATGCAGCGTCCGCAGCCTACACACTTATTATGGTCGATAACAGCTTTTTTATCGACAAAAGAGATGGCGCTGTGAGCGCAGATCTTTGCACAGCTTCCGCAGCCGATACATTTCTTTTCCGCTACGCGGGGTTTGCCGCTGGAATGCATCTCCATCTTGCCGGCTCTCGAGCCGCAGCCCATGCCGAGGTTTTTCAGCGCGCCGCCGATGCCGGTGGATTCGTGGCACTTGAAGTGGTTCATCGAGATGACGATGTCGGCATCCATCACCGCTCTGCCGATCTTGGCTTCCTTTACATATTCGCCGTCGATGGGGACCAAAACCTCATCGGTGCCCTTGAGACCGTCGGCGATGATGACGTGGCAGTCGGTGGCGAAAGGGTTATAGCCGTTCTGATATGCTGCGTCGAGGTGGTCGAGGGCGTTTTTGCGCATACCGACATAGAGGGTGTTGCAGTCGGTGAGGAAAACCTTGCCGCCGAGCGACTTGATAAGCTCGATCACTGCTCTTGCGTAGTTGGGACGAAGATAGGCGAGGTTGCCCGGCTCACCGAAGTGGATCTTTATCGCGGTGAACTTGTTTTCAAAGTCGATGGTTTCGATGCCTGCCTCTTTGCAGAGCCTCTTGAGCTTTTTGGGAAGGTTTTCTTTTCCTGTGGCGTGAAAATCGGTGTAATATACCTTGGCTTTTTCCATTTTGTTCTCCATCTTTCATCTGTGTTTTATATGTATCCTAAAAGGTTTTCAACTATTTAAAAGGCGCAGCAAAAACGGCAAAGCGAAAAACGCTTTGCTTGAGCTTTTGCCGGGGAATATATCAATCGCGGGAAAGAACCATAGAAGCTATGCAGCTTAGAACAAAGCAGGCGCAGCCGGCGCATACCATAACGATGCCGAGTATCGAACGCCAAAGAATAAAGGTTTTTGCAGTCTGATTATCCATTATAAAAACTCCTTTCAAAGATAGGTCAAATATAAAAATCTTCGGGGGCGCCTTTTTCCACCGAAAGGGTGGCAACGGCGTTTAAACCGCTGTTGGCGGTGTGCCCCGCAAGATATTCGTAATAAGCCTGCGCGCCTATCATGGCGGCATTGTCGCCGGTGAGCGAAAGCGGCGGCATTGAAAGACGAAGGCCGCGCTTTTGAGCCTGTGTTGTCAGCTCGGAGCGAAGGCGGGTGTTGGCGGAAACTCCGCCTGCCACCGATATTGTTTTTACGCCGAGCTCATCGGCTGCCATCATGATGCGGCTGATGAGAGCATCACAAACAGTTTTTTCAAAGCCCGCGCAGACCGAGGGGATATCCAGCTCTTCGCCCTTTTGAGAGGCGTTATGTATCAGGTTGACCACCGAGGTCTTGATGCCGGAAAAGCTCATATCGAGAGGGTATCCTTCGACATGCGGCTTGGGGAATTTATACTTGCTTTCATCGCCAAAGCGTGCCTGCTTATCCAGCTCCACCCCGCCCGGATAGCCCAGCCCCATGCAGCGTGCGGCCTTGTCAAAAGCTTCGCCTGCCGCGTCATCGCGGGAGCGGCCGAGGACCTTGAGGTCGGTGTAGTCGCGGACGTCTACGATAAGGCTGTGTCCGCCCGAGGCCACAAGACAGAGAAAGGGCGGCTCTAAGTCGGGGGCGGAGATATAGTTCGCCGCAATATGACCTCTGATATGATGAACGGGAATGAGCGGCTTAGCCAATGAAAGGGCAAGCCCCTTGGCGAAGTTGACGCCGACTAACAGCGCGCCGATAAGGCCGGGGCCCGCGGTGACGGCGATGGCATCCAACTCTGCGGCGGTCATCTGAGCATCGGAGAGGGCGCGCGCCACTACCTCGTCTATCTTCTCGATGTGGCGGCGGGATGCTATCTCGGGAACTACGCCGCCGTAAAGACGGTGCTCCGCTATCTGGGTGTGCACCACCGAGGATATTATCTTTCGTCCATCCTCCACTACCGCTGCCGCGGTCTCATCGCAGGAGGTCTCGATCGCGAGAATTTTCATGTTGTATGACTCCTTAGGTCAAAGTGTTTTAAAGTCGAGGCGCATCAGCAATGCGTCCTCACGGGGAAAGGAATAAAAACCGGGGCGGCGGCATATTTCAATAAAGCCCAGCTTTTTATAGAGCGATACCGCGGCTTGGTTGGAGGGGCGGACTTCAAGCATCAGCCAGTTGAGCTCAAGCTCGATGCAGCGCTTTATCAGCGCCGTGGTGAGCGCTTCTCCCAGGCCGATCCTGCGGTGGGAGGGTGAAACGGCGATGTTGAGAACGCTGCCCTCGCCAAAAGAGTGTTCCATGCCTGCCCAGCCGACCACCTTACCGCCATGAAGGGCGGTAAACATCACCGAATCGCCGCGTTCAAGCTGCGAAAGCAGGCTTTGCTCGCTCCAGGGCTGCGAAAAGCAGAGCTTTTCGACTTCGGCGGCGCACGGCGCGTGGCGGGGGTCAAATTCAACTATAACGCGATCATCTTTCATTTTGCATCCAGCCAGTTATCTCCGATGTTTGCATCGGCGGTGAGGGTGACTGCGAATTTGGCTGCGCCCTCCATCTCCTCTTTGAGTATGGCTGCCGCCTTTTCGGCTTCTTCTGTCGGCGCTTCAACGATGAGCTCGTCATGCACCTGAAGTATCAGGCGGGAACGCATCCCTTCAGCTTTGAGGCGCTCGAATACTTTTACCATCGCCAGCTTGATTATATCGGCGGCAGTGCCCTGAATGGGGGTGTTCATCGCAACACGCTCACCGAATGCCTTGGTGACACGGTTGCCGGTGGTCAGTTCGGGCAGCGGGCGGCGGCGGTTGAACAGCGTTTTAACATATCCGTGCTCCTTGCCGAACTCGATGGAATCCTTCATATACTGCGCGACGCCTTTGTAGGTCGCGAGATAGTTTTTGATGTAGCGGTCGGCCTCAGCCACCGAAACGCCGATATCCTGCGAGAGCGAAAATGCGCCGATGCCGTAAACGATGCCGAAGTTGACCGCCTTTGCGCTTGATCTCATCTGCGGGGTGACAAACGGCTCGGGCATATCAAAAACCTGGGCGGCGGTCTTGGTGTGGATATCCTCACCGCTTTGGAATGCCGATATCATAGCTTCGTCGTTTGAGATATGCGCCAGAACACGCAGCTCTATTTGAGAATAGTCGGCATCGACCAGCTTGCAGCCCTCGGGCGCGACAAAAAAGCGGCGCATACGGCTGCCCAGCTCGGTGCGAACGGGGATGTTCTGCAAATTAGGCTCGGTGGAGCTGATGCGCCCCGTTCTCGTTTCGGTCTGGCGGAATATCGAACGGACTCTGCCGTCATCGTCAAGCTGGGCGAGCAGACCCTCGACATAGGTGGATCTGAGCTTTGCCAGCTTGCGGTAGCTGAGTATATCTTCGATGATGGGATGCTTTGAACGCAGCTCATCCAGCACATCGGCGCTGGTGGAATAGCCGCTTTTGGTCTTCTTTTTGGCAGGCAGACCGAGACGTTCGAACAGCACTTCGCCCAGCTGCTTGGGGGAATTGATGTTGAACCGGCCTCCTGCGAGATAGTAGATGCGCCGGGTGAGCTCGGCTATCTCGGCATCAAGCTCAACGCCGAATTGGCGCAGACCGTCGGCATCCAGCTCAAAGCCCACCGTTTCGATATAGGCGAGCACGCGGGCAAGCGGAAGCTCTATCTCGTAAAGCAGCTTATCCATCTCTTTGCGCTCAAGCTCTTTCTCAAGCTGGCTGCAAAGGTCCGGCAGCGACAGCATTTCGTGAAGCAGCGGATTTTGCTGTTCGGTGACCTCGAAATCAGCTTCAAAGGGCGGGCCATATATATCGCGCCCCGCCGAGAGCGATTCAAACGAGTAATCGGAGGAGAGCGGCGAGATGAGATAGCCTGCCAGAACGGGATCGAATTTTACCACATCGGCTTCTATACCGTTTTTATAAAGGCAGCGAAGCCAGTCCTTGCAGTTGGAGAGGGTGAGCTTTTTGCTATGCCGCCAAAGCTCGTTTATAATAACCGTATCAAGCTCGGGAAAGTTTTCATCCAGCAGCACCAGCTTTT
This sequence comes from uncultured Oscillospiraceae bacterium, assembly GCA_964605985.1. Taxonomy (GTDB): domain Bacteria; phylum Bacillota; class Clostridia; order Oscillospirales; family Ruminococcaceae; genus Yanshouia. The sequence continues at coordinate 24,026 of CAZSEO010000003.1, forward strand.
CGCCCATCAGCGCCGCCGATTTGGGGCGGTCGTTTTCAAAGGCTATCTGAGCAAATATCTTTTCGCCGCCCAAAACCGAGCGGACGACGGAAAGGTCGTTGTGATACACTTTTATATGGGGGACGCCGTCATAAAGCCTGTCCGACATGGCGTTGTTCACAGCCTCGGCGGGGGCTGAGGCGAAAAGCCTGCCTATGACGGTTTTAAGCTCGAGACGGTGCAGAAGCGAAAACAGTTCATCATCCTTTCGGGGGGAGGGGCGCAGCTCATCAAGGGTGGCTTCTATCGGGGCGGCGCAGTTTATTTCAGCAAGCGCCCTGCTCTGATAGGCCATCTCTTTATCATTGGTCAGCTTTTCGCGCACTCCCTTTTTGATGGCGGGGTCTTCGATGTTTTCATAAACGCCGTCGAGCGAGCCGAATCTCTGTATCAGCGAAAGGGCAGTCTTTTCGCCTATGCCCGCAACGCCGGGGATATTATCGGAACTGTCGCCCATCAGCGATTTTACGTCGATGAGCTGGCGGGGAGAAACGCCGTAGCGTTCTTTTATCGCCGCTTCGTCTATCATCTCCGCGCCCGACTGACCGCCGCGGGTAAAGGCGAGGCGAACGGTAACACCGTCGCCCACCAGCTGAAAGCTGTCGCGGTCGCCGGTGGCGATAACACATTCGTCGCCGCTTTGACGGCATTTTGCCGCAAGTGTGCCGAGTATATCGTCGGCCTCAAAGCCCTCGATAGAGATGATGGGATAGCCCATTTGGGTGATGATGTCTTTGAGCGGCTGCACCTGCTGTGCGAGCTCCTCCGGCATGCCCTTGCGCTGTGCCTTATAGCCCGAATACATCTTGTGGCGGAAAGTAGGGGTGCGCAGGTCAAACGCGAACACCACCGCATCGGGATGCAGCTCGTCGCAAAGCTTGAAAAGTATGTTCATAAAACCGAAAATGCCGTTGGTGAACAGTCCCTCTCTCGTTGTAAGGGGACGCACGCCGTAAAAGGCACGGTTGAGTATGCTGTTGGAATCGACTGCGAGAAGTTTCATTGGCTTTGCCTCCGGCGGGCAGGAAACTTTTTGAAAAAAGTTTCCTGCACCTTCAAAAACTTTTGATTTAAAAATAAGTTTGTTTAAGAGTAAAGTTTTTGGTCGAGCTTTTTTCAAAAAGCTCGTGGGGTCAAGGGGTGAAGCCCCTTGGTGTAAACATACATAATCATTATAACACAATACCGCACAAAAGAAACAAAAAATATCAAACTGTTGAATCACAGTGCGGCATTTGGTAAAATTATAGAACTTGGATCGAAAGGTTTAGATGTTATGCGAATAGCGAATGTGGAAATAAACGGTTTTGCAGCGCTTGCCCCTATGGCGGGGGTGGCGGATCTTGCGGTGCGCACCGTCAGCCGCGAGCTGGGCGCCTGCTACGCTGTGGGCGAGATGACCAGCGCCAAGGGCGTTTCGATGGGCAGCCAAAAGAGTGCCGAGCTGCTTGCCTGTGATGAGGCGAGACCCTTTGCGGTGCAGCTTTTCGGCACCGACCCCGACTGCATCAAAGAAGCTGCCCGTCAGGCGGCTGAGGGAAAGCCCGACATCATAGATATAAACATGGGCTGCCCTGCCCCCAAAATAGTGGGCGGCGGCGCGGGCAGTGCGCTGCTGAAAAACCTGCCGCTGGCGGAAAAGATAGTAAAGGCGGCAGTTGAAGGCGCGGGGGATATACCGGTCACCGTAAAGATAAGAAAGGGATATGAGGCCGACCACGATGTTGCCGTTGAAGCGGCGCGGCGCCTTGAGGCGGCGGGTGCGGCGGCGATAACCGTTCACGGAAGAACAAGGGCGCAGATGTATTCGCCGCCTGTTGATATAAACTGCATCGCACGGGTAAAGGCGGCGGTTTCAATTCCTGTTATCGGCAACGGAGATATATACACTGCCCTCGATGCCAAAAATATGTTTGAGACCACCGGCTGCGACCTCGTTATGATAGGGCGCGGAGCGTTGGGCAACCCCTGGCTTTTTGCCGAGATAAACGCGCTGATGAGGGGCGGGCCTGCGCCCCGGCCGCCGACGGTGCAGCAGCGGCTCGACATGATGCGCCGAGAGATATCGCTTTTGATAGCCGACAAGGGTGAGCGGGTAGGCTTCAGAGAAAGCCGCAAGCATGTTGCGTGGTATATGACAGGGATGAGAGGCGCGGCATCGCTGCGCAGACTTTGCGGAACGATAAACGGCTGGGAGGATATCGACAATATCTGCCGCGAGGCACTGGAGCAAAATATATAATACCGGGCGTTTTTGCGTGCCGAAAGTGAGTTGGATAAAAGCGATAAAAAATATAATACTTTTTAAGAAAGATTACAAAAATGCGAAAAACCGTTAAAAAATATTTTGCGGCCGATATATTTTATGATAAAATTCAATAAACAAAATATACTGACCAGACAGGCTGTTTTGCGCTATAAAAGAAACGGAGGAAAATATATGACCAACAAGAAATTTATATGCCTTTTGATGGCGGTTTGCCTTTGCGCGGGGTTGATGCCGATGATGTTGTTGAGAATGAGTATTGTTGCTGAAGGCGCTTCTTCCGGCGGATCTTACTCGAACTGTGATAGTTCTGACCCCGACCATGTGCATAAGGTTACATTTATGAACATGCCTGAAGGGGAGAGCAATAATACGATATTAGGAACTGGTGCAGTCAATAGTATGGGCTATCTGGCCATAGGAGGCATGCCTATGCCGCCGAAACCTGCAAGCTTGCCGTTGGCACCTGAAAATTATATAACCAAGTGGTACACCGATCAGGATGAGTATATTTACCATGGGATGTCAATTTCTGAATGCAAGACAGCTTATCCGGTATGGACCGAAAAACCCGGTTACACCACCGACATATCGAGTGCCATCCCTAACGGCATGAGCCTTGAAGGTCCCTATATCTACGATGAGGACGAGGACGTTATGATGACCCCTGCCGAGGCAGGCTACATCCATGAATACGGCGATGCTGCTTATTATCTGCTTATCGACGAGACTTCTGATAAAACCGGGCCCATGAGCGCTTTCGATCACGTTGAAAAGCTCAAGGTGAAGGCAAAGGGCTGGACCAACGGCGGAGATATCGTTGAGGGCGTTTCTGTTGTCAAGCGCAAGGTGGATGTTGATGTACTGTTTAATAACGGAGAAGGTATAAAGCACTATAATTGCGCAGATGTGCTTTTGAGAAATAACTGCGAAAGCGGATATTACTACTTCCTTGAGATAAAGATCGGAGAGAAGGAATCCACCTCCGAGACCGACGTTATCGGCGTAGTTGAATTTGACCGCAAGGCTGATTCCAAGAAGGGCATCGGCAAGATAGACGAGAGCAGCCACGATATCGAGTTCAGCGCGTTCTATGAATACAGTTGGATCACCAAAACCCCCACCATCACTGAGGATACCGTTGATCTTGAGTGGGGCAATACCTATGCCCTCAAGTTTGACTACGACGAGGAAGTAGAGCTTTCGTTCGGAAATCCCAACGGCGGCAACAACGAGGGCACCTTTGAGGTGGATATCTCGGGTCAGGGCAAGGTGCTGCTGCGTTATTCCACCGACCCCGTTGAGGCTGTTTCCGCCGCGAACGAGGGCGCCGATATCGATTACCTCATCTTTAACAATGTCAAGTTCAACCGCACCGGAACCTTCACCTATGAGATGGAGAACGGCGCTCACGCTTACCGCATAATTGACGGCAAGCTGGTGGAGATAGAAAACTGCTACGATGAGAGCGAAGAAGCTTTCATATTCCACACCAACCGCCTCGAGGCATATGTATTTGCCGACAGAGAGCTGGTAAACCCCGCGTAAACAGCGCATTTATACAATAAAAGCTGTGCTGCCTCCGCCGTTTTTGCGGCGGAGGCATAATTTTTGAAATTTATTGAAAAAATGCTTGACTGCGGGCAGGGGATATGCTATGATAGCAAATACCTCGAAAAGGGTCTATTTTTTTGTGCCCAAAAACGAGGGCACGAGCCCCTGAGGGAGGCAAAAACAATCCGATTTACAGGAGGTGCCGAAGAATGAGAGTAAAGATCACTTTGGCTTGCACCGAATGCAAGCAGCGCAACTACAACACCATGAAGAACAAGAAGAACGATCCCGACAGACTCGAGATGAACAAGTACTGCCGTTTCTGCAAGAAGCATACTGTTCACAAAGAGACTAAGTAAGACGAAGAAAGGCAGGTTGTCAAAATGGCAGAAAAGACTGAAAAGAAGTCTTTCTTCGCTCGCATCGGAAAATTCTTCCGCGACCAGAAGTCCGAAGTCAAGAAGATCGTATGGCCTTCCAAGAAGCAGGTCATCAACAACACGATAATCGTTCTTATCGCTGTTGCTATCTTCGCGGTCATCACCGGAGCGTTTGACTGGATCGTTGGTTTACTCGTTAAGGCTGTTTACGGCATTTAATGGAGGAAGGCTATGTCTGATTTAGCCAGATGGTATGTGGTTCACACCTACTCGGGTTACGAGAACAAGGTGGCAGACAGCATTATGAAGGCTGTTGAAAACCGTAAGTTTCAGGACCTGATCTGCGAGGTCAGAGTTCCCTGCGAAACCGTGACCGAGATTACCGAAAAAGGTAAAAAAGAAGTCGAAAGAAAGATTTTTCCCGGCTACGTTCTCATCAAGATGGTCATGAACGATGAGACCTGGTATGTTGTCCGCAATATCCGCGGCGTTACCGGTTTCGTTGGCCCCGGCTCCAAGCCGGTCCCGCTGACCGATGAGGAGGTACTGCGCCTCGGCGTAGAAAAGAATGAGATCGAAATCAACTTTGCGGTTGGCGACAGCGTTTCGATAACCGACGGTTATTTCGGCGGATTCATCGGCAGAGTCAACCAGATCGACAAGGAAAAGGGTCTGGTAAGAGTAACTGTTTCGATGATGGGCAAGGATGTTCCTGTTGAGCTTTCGCTCGAGCAGGTATCGGCGCTCGCTTAAAAATGTAAGTAAATGCGCGATCGCGCAGATGGGCCGTTTTAAAGGCGGCCTGTGGGAGGGGTTGAGATCACCCCGCACATTAACCACTAATTTGGAGGGCAAAGTATTATGGCACAGAAAGTTGTAGGCTATATCAAGCTTCAGATCCCCGCCGGAAAGGCAACTCCCGCACCCCCTGTTGGCCCCGCACTTGGCCAGCACGGTGTAAACATCATGGCATTCACCAAGGAGTTCAATGAGCGCACCAAGGGCGACATCGGCATGACTATCCCGGTAGTTATCACCGTTTACGCTGACCGCTCCTTCTCCTTCGTGACCAAGACTCCCCCTGCTGCTATCCTCATCAAGAAGGCTATCGGCATCGAGAGCGGCTCCGGTGTTCCCAACAAGAACAAGGTTGGCAAGATCACCCGTGAGCAGGTCCGCCAGATCGCTACTACCAAGATGCCCGACCTCAACGCAGCTAACATCGATACTGCTATGAGCATGATCGCCGGCACCGCACGCTCCATGGGCGTAGAAGTAGTTGACTAAGAGGAGGATTTGCAATGAAGCACGGAAAGAAGTATGTTGAAAGCGCAAAGCTTGTAGAATCCCTCAAGCTTTACGATACCGAAGAAGCACTTGGCCTTTGCGTCAAGACTGCTACTGCTAAGTTTGACGAGACCGTTGAGCTGCACATCCGCCTGGGCGTTGACTCCCGTCACGCTGACCAGCAGGTCCGCGGCGCTGTTGTTCTTCCCAACGGCACCGGCAAGAAGGTTCGCGCACTTGTATTCTGCAAGGGCGACAATGTTCAGAAGGCTCTCGACGCCGGCGCTGATTACGCAGGCGCTGACGAGTATGTAGCTAAGATCCAGCAGGAAGGCTGGATGGAGTTCGACGTTGTTATCGCAACTCCCGACATGATGGGCGTTATCGGCCGTCTTGGTAAGATCCTTGGACCGAGAGGCTTGATGCCTAACCCCAAGGCCGGCACCGTTACCCCCGACGTAGCTCGTGCAGTTACCGAGGCTAAGGCCGGTAAGATCGAGTACCGTCTCGACAAGACCAACATCATCCACTGCCCCATCGGCAAGGTTTCCTTTGGCGCTGAAAAGCTCCAGCAGAACTTCGACGCTCTCATGGGCGCCGTTATCAAGGCTAAGCCCGCTGCTGCAAAGGGTCAGTACGTTAAGAGCTGTGTAGTTGCTACCACCATGGGCCCTGGCGTTAAGATCAATCCCGCCAAGTTCCAGAGCGCTCCTGCAGCATCTGACAAGTAAGGTTTTCTGATTTCCCCACGGCAAATTACGCCGTGGGGAAGTTTTTGCCTTAAAAATCCGCATTAAAATGCGAAAAACGGCTTGACAAAGCCGAAACACTGTGATATATTATCAGAGTTGTCACGATCCAAAGACAGCAGGTGCTTTATGCATAAGGCTTTGCCGCCTGCCGAGGAATGAGTGCAGACATATCGATATGTTTGACAAGCTCTTTCCCGCGTCTTGTGGGAAGGAGCTTTTTGCTTACTTTGGATTTGATATCAACCTATTACAGGAGGTGAATCAAATTGGCAAGTGAAAAGGTTTTAGCTCAAAAGAAGGAAGTTGTTGCTGGTCTCGTTGAGAAGCTTCAGAGTTCTGTAGCCGGCGTTCTCGTTGACTATAAGGGCATCTCTGTTGCAGACGATACCAAGCTCCGTAAGGATCTTCGTGAGGCAGGCGTTGAGTATTTCGTAGTAAAGAACACCCTGCTCGAGCGCGCTGCTGATCAGGTAGGCTTTGAGGCTCTTAAGGAGCATCTCTCCGGCACTTCTGCTCTCGCAGTAAGCAAGGATGATCCCGTTGCAGCTGCAAAGATCCTCACCAAGTACGCTGAGGCAAGCAAGGGCAAGTTCACCGTTAAGGCCGGTTTCGTCGATGGCGGCGTTATCGATGCTTCTAAGGTTTCCGAGCTCGGCAATCTGCCCAGCAGAGAGGGACTTCTCTCTATGCTGCTTTCCGCCCTCACCGGCAACCTGCGTGGTCTGGCTTGCGCTCTTAATGCAATCGCAGAGAAGAACGGCGAAGCTGCTCCCGCAGAAGAAGCTGCCCCCGCTGAGGAGGCTCCCGCTGCTGAATAATCAGGCTGCGGCAAACTAATTTAAAAATCAACAACATTAATATTTACAGGAGGTAAATTGATCATGGCTTCTGAGAAGATCGTAAAATTTGTAGAAGAAATCAAGACCCTGACCGTTCTCGAGCTCAACGAGCTCGTTAAGGCAATCGAAGAGGAGTTTGGCGTATCCGCTGCTGCTCCCGTAATGATGGCTGGCCCCGTAGGTGGCGCTCCCGCTGCTGAAGAGAAGACCGAGTTCGACGTAATCCTTCTTGAAGCTGGCGCTTCCAAGATGGGCGTTATCAAGCTCGTTAAGGACGTTTGCGGCCTCGGCCTCAAGGAGTCCAAGGAGCTCGTTGACAACGCTCCCAAGCCCCTCAAGACCGGCATCTCCAAGGCTGACGCTGACGCTCTTGCAGCTCAGTTCACCGAGGCTGGCGCTAAGGTTGAGGTTAAGTAAGATAATCTCTTACAAAGCTGATAAAAGCCGCTTTCCCGTTTGGGAAAGCGGCTTTTTGTGTATCCGCGCAGTTTTGCCCCGGGCGGCTCAGAAACTTTTTTGTAAAAAAGTTTCTGAGAACTTCAAAAAACTTTACGTTTATATAACAAAGATCATGGGATGGCGCAAGAGAAAACGCCCCATTTTAAATTTATACTTCTTATTCGAATGGCAGGTTGGAGATGTAGTAGACATGAAGAATATGCAGGCGCATGACGGTGCGTGCCGCTTCGCCGTTTCGTGTTTCGATGAACCGTACTATCTCACGGTGATCCTGCAGCGAGTATGCGAGGCTGCCATCGAGATACATAAGGTCGGTATAGACCGACTTGTTTATTATCGGCATCAGCTTGGTCATAAACTGATTGTGACTTGCCATAGCTATTGCGTTGTGAAAATCCTGTTCCAGCTTTATGGGGTTTTCGCCCATTGCAGCTGCCTTTTCCAAGCTTTCACAAAGATGGCGTATAAGCTTTATTTCTTCGTCAGTAGCGCGCAGGGCGGCGTAATAAGCGGCTGAAGGCTCGACCATCATACGTATCTCCAAAAGATCGCGGACGCTGGTGGTGGCCATCTCGAGCGGGGAGAGGTTTGCGCCGGGCAGTTGCTGATTATAGGATAAAACATAGGTGCCTCGACCACGCCGTATCTCAACGATGCTGCGGGTACAAAGTATGCGTATTGCTTCACGCAGAGTGATGCGGCTTATGCCGAGCTCTTCCGCCAGCTCGAATTCATTCGGAAGCTTATCGCCCGGCTGGAAACGGTGTTCCACCATTATCATGTCCATTATTTGACCGGCTGCCTGCTCTGCAAGGGAAAATGAATGTCCGTTCATAAGCTCCTCCTATAAGTGTTTATAAAGACATCTTACGTCTCTTTAAGAAAAAAATCAACTTCAAAAGAAAAATACGTGAAACAATACAAAAGCAAACTGCAAATATAGATAAAATGCCAAAAATGCCACCGTTAAGATATTTTATGTTGACTTTTGGCAGAGCGTTGCCTAAGATAATAGTTGGCAAGAAGTCGTCAGAGACGTAAGATGACTGCCTGAAATCATTGATGTTTGGGGTTTCATCTCAACTATTTGGCGGATATATCCATATTTTACATCCAATCTGTTTTGATAAGGAGGACAAAGTATGAGCTTTAACATGGCAGAAGGCAAACTTGGCAAGGTCATCGTACTCAGACTCAAACCCGGCACCGACGTGCTGCTTGGACTGACTGAGGCTTGCAAAAATGCCGGAATCAAGAACGGCGTTATCCTCAGCTGCATCGGCAGCCTTGCGGTAGTAAAATACTGCAATCCTGTTGAGATCCCAACCAAGGCGGGCTACGGATACGGTGAGATACTGCATTTGACCGGACCTATCGAGCTTACCAACGCTACCGGCATCGTTTGCCACGACGATGAAGGCGAAGTAAACCTGCATGTTCATCTCGACATGAGCGACCGCACCGGCGGCGGACACGGCGGACATCTGGCGGAGGGCACCAAGGTGCTGCTTACCGTTGACGCTGTTATCGCAGAGGTTGAAGGCGTTAACATGGGACGCAAGATGGATCCCGACCTTGAGGTACCGATCCTCACCCCCACCCAGCTGTAATATTAAAAGGTGTTTATACAACGTATAAATAAAGAAAGGCGTGAAGACATTGGCAAGTAAAAAGAAATACAGCAAGGAGATGCTGTTGGACTTCTATCGCACTATGAACCGCATCAGAAATTTTGAGGAGAAGGCAGCAGAGTGCTTCACCAAGGGTATGCTCGCAGGCAACATCCATCTGAGCATCGGTCAGGAAGCTGCTGAGGCAGGCGCATTCGCAGCTATCCAGGAGAAGGATTACTTTACCTCTACCCACCGCGGCCATGGTCACGTTATCGCAAGAGGCGGCGACGCTAACCGCGCTATGGCAGAGCTTTTCGGCAAGAAGACCGGATACTGCAAGGGTAAGGGCGGTTCCATGCATATCGCTGATATGGCTAAAATGAACCACCTCGGCGCAAACGGCATCGTTGGCGCAGGTCAGGCCATCTCAGCCGGTTCCGCGCTCGCATCCAAGATCCTCGGTGACGACTGCGTTACCGTAGGCTGCTTCGGCGACGGCTCCACCAACGAGGGAACCTTCCACGAGTCCCTCAATATGGCAGCTACCTGGAAGCTCCCCATGGTTTGGTTCATCGAGAACAACTGCTACGGCGTTTCCACCGAGATCCACAGAGTTACCAATACCCCCGATCTCGCTTCCCGTGCTGCTGCTTACGATGTTCCCTTCGCAGTAGTTGACGGAACTGACGTTTGCGCTGTTTATGAGGCTATGCTCAAGGCTATGGAGCATGCACGCAGCGGCAAGGGTCCCTACGTTGTAGAGGCTAAGGTTTACAGATATCAGGGACATTACTGCGGCGATCCCGCTGTATACCGTCCTGCAAAATATATGGAAGACGCACTTGCAAACGACGGCATCGAAAAGCTCGGCAAGAAGCTGCTTGATATGGGCGTTGCTGAAGAAGAGCTTGCAAAGATCAAGGCCGAGGCAGAGGCCGAGATGGCAGCGGCTGTCAAGTTTGCCGATGAGTCTCCCTATCCCGATCCCTCCGAGGTTCTCGAGGATATGTATACTACCGATAACGAAAGGTGTGTAGCAAGATGAGCAAGAAAATTACTGTCAGCAAGGCGATCCGCGAAGCGCTGCACGAAGAAATGGTTCGCGACGATAAAGTATTCATCATGGGCGAAGATATGGCCGTTATGGGCAACGTTTTCGCTATCACCACCGGCTTCCTTGAGGAGTTTGGCCCCAACCGCGTAATTGATACCCCTATCTCTGAGGAAGGCTTCTGCGGCATGGCAGTAGGCGCAGCTATGAGAGGCATGCGTCCCGTTATTGAGCTTATGTACAACGACTTCGCGACCGTAGCAGCTGACCCCATCCTCAACCAGGCTGCAAAGATGAGATATATGACCGGCGGTCAGGCATCCATCCCGATGGTCCTGCGTGCCCCCATGGGCTCCGGAAGAAGAAACGCAGGTCAGCATTCCCAGTCTCTTGAGAATTTCTTCTGCCACTTCCCGGGACTCAAGGTCATCGCTCCCTCCAGCGCTGCCGATGCTTACGGCCTTATGAAGAGCGCCATCCGTGATGACGACCCCGTTATCTCCCTCGAGCACAAGCTTCTCTACGCCAAGAAGGAAGAGATGCCCGAGGAAGAGTACCTCATCCCCCTGGGCGAAGCTGCTGTTAAGCGCGAAGGTAAGGATCTCACCATCATCACCTGGAGCCGTGAAGTCAACTTCTCCCTCGAGGCTGCTGCCGAGCTTGCCAAGGAAGGCATCGACGTAGAAGTTCTCGACCTGAGAACCCTCGTTCCCCTCGATTGGGACGCTATCGTTAAGTCTGTTTCCAAGACCCACAACGTTATCATCGTTTCTGAGGAAGTTAAGCGCGGCAGCTACGCCGGCGAGCTTTCCGCTCAGATCGCTGAGGACCTGTTCGATGAGCTCGACTCTCCCGTAGAGCGCGTATGCGGTCTTAACATCGTTTCTCCGTTTTCTCCCGTTCTCGAGGATGAGAACTTCCCGCACCCCGCTGACATCGTAAAGGCTGTTAAGCGCGTGCTCAACAAGTGAGGAGGTACATAAAATGGCATATGAAGTATTGATGCCCCAGTTTGGCCTCACCATGGAAGAGGGCACCGTTTCCCAGTGGCTCAAAAAAGAGGGCGACGAAGTCAAGGTCGGCGATGTTATCCTTGAAATAACCACCGACAAGCTCACCAACGAGTTTGTAAGCGAATATGAAGGCGTTCTGCTCAAGATAGTTGCACAGGAAGGCGAGGATATCCCTGTTAAGGGCCTGCTTTGCTACATCGGCCAGCCCGGTGAGGCTGTAGGCGGAGCAGCTCCCGCTGCTGCTCCTGCTGCCGAAGCCGCTCCCGCAGCTCCTGTTGCAGCTCCCGCTGCTGCACCCGCTGCAGTTGCCGCAAACGGCGCACGCATCCGCATTTCTCCTCTCGCGAAGAAGACCGCTGCCGCTCTCGGCGTTGATTACACCGCCATCGCCGGCACCGGCCCTTCCGGACGCATCGTTCAGAGAGACATCCTTGCAGCAGCTGAGGCTGCCAAGGCCGCTCCCGCTCCTGCTGCGGCTGCTCCTGCTCCCGTTGCAGCCCCCGCAGCTCCTGCTGCTCCCGCTGCCAAGGCAGGCGGTCTTGAGCTTATGGAAGGCGACACCGTTGTTAAGCTTATGGGCATGCGCAAGGTAGTTGCTGAAAGAATGCTCGCATCTCACACCGAGATCCCCAACGTTACCCAGAATATCAAGGTCGATGTTACCGAGCTTATGAAGCTTCGCAAGATGCTGCTTGAGACCACCGGTAAGAAGTACTCTGTTAACGACCTTATCCTCAAGGCTACCGCAAAGTGCCTGAGAGCTCATCCCGAGATGCTGGTAAGCTTCGACGGCGACCGCATCATCCAGAGAGCACATGTAAACCTCGGTATGGCAGTTGCTCTTGACAACGGCCTTATCGTTCCCGTTATCCGTGACGCTGACAAGCTCGGCCTTGACGCACTTTCTGCTGCTGCCAAGGATCTTGCTACCAGAGCCAAGGAGAACAAGCTCGGCGCTGACGAATACAAGGGCTCTACCTTCTCGGTATCCAACCTTGGTATGTTCGGCATCGAGACCTTTACCCCCATCATCAACCAGCCCGACGCTGCTATCCTCGGCGTTTGCGCTGTTCAGGATGAGCTTGCACTTGATGCAGAGGGCAATGTAGTTAAGAAGCAGGTTATGAGACTTTCTGTAACCCTCGACCACAGACTGCTTGACGGCGCTGTTGTTGCCAAGTTCCAGAAGGATCTGCGCGATCTGCTCGAGACCCCCATGAACATCCTGCTGTAATTTTGGAGGAACAAAGGCAATGGCATATGAACTTAAAATGCCCCAGTTTGGTCTGACCATGGAAGAGGGCACCGTATCCAAGTGGCTCAAGAAAGAGGGCGACGAAGTCAAGGTCGGCGACGTCATCCTTGAGATCACTACCGACAAGCTCACCAACGAGTTTGTAAGTGAATATGAAGGCGTTCTGCTCAAGATAGTTGCCCAGGAAGGCGATGACGTTCCCGTTAAGGGAACTCTCGCCTGGATCGGCAAGCCCGGCGAGACTGTAGGCGAAGCACCTGCAGCAGCTCCCGCTGCTGCTTCCGCTCCTGCTGCTCCCGTAGCGGTTCCTTTCGCTCCCGCTCCTGTTGCTGCTCCCGCCAAGCCTGTCGGTGATGTAAACATCATCGTTGTAGGCGGCGGCCCCGGCGGCTATGTTGCCGCTATCAGAGCTGCTCAGCTCGGAGGCAAGGTAACTCTTATCGAGAAGCAGCACCTCGGCGGCACCTGCCTGAACATCGGCTGCATCCCCACCAAGTGCCTGCTGCACTCTGCTGAGCTCGCCGAGAGCATCCGCAACGAGGGCAAGGAGATAGGCATCGAAGTTGAGGGAATGAAGGTCAACTTCCAGCAGGTCATCAAGCATAAGAACGACATCTCCAAGAAGCTGACCGGCGGCGTTGCAGGTCTCTTGAAGATGAACAAGGTAAAGGTCATCGACGGCGAAGCTTTCTTCACCGCACCCGGCAAGCTTTCTGTAAAGAAGAATGACGGCAGCGTTGAGGCTCTTTCCGCTGACGCTATCATCCTTTCCACCGGTTCTGTAAATGCACAGCCTCCCATCCCCGGACTCAAGGAAAACCCCAACTGCATCGATTCCACCGGTGCGCTCAGCCTCGAAAAGCTGCCTGAGAGCATGGTAGTTATCGGCGGCGGCGTTATCGGCCTTGAGCTTGCTTGCGCATACGCTGCATTCGGTACCAAGATCACCGTAGTTGAGGCTATGGCTTCGATGCTGCCCATGCTCGACGGTGACCTGACCAAGATCGGCGTTGCCCACATGAAGAAGATGGGCATGGAATTCAACCTTGAGTGCCCCGTTCAGTCGGTTGAGAAGAGCGCCAAGGGCGCCAAAGTAGTCTGCAAAAACAAGGCAGGCGAGACCGTTTCTTTCGAGGCTGAAAAGGTTCTCGTTGCTATCGGCAGAAGAGCCAACACCGCATCGCTCAACCTTGAGGCGGGCGGACTGGATAACGACCGCGGCCGCATCATTGTAAACGACAGAATGCAGACCAACGTTCCCGGTGTTTACGCTATCGGCGACTGCGTATTCGGCAAGGCTCAGCTTGCTCACACTGCTTCTGTAATGGGCGAGGTAGCTGCTGAAAATATCATGGGCCACGATGCTCTCTACGACGAGAGCTCCAACCCCACCTGCGTATACATCGAGCCGGAAGCAGCTTCCGTCGGTCTCACCGAGGAGCAGTGCAAGGCCAAGGGCCTCGAGTATAAGGTAGGCAAGTTCCCGATGGGTGCAAACGGCAAGGCTCTTATCCTCAATGGCGGAGAGGGTCTGGTCAAGATCATCGCCGGCAAGGAATACGGCGAGATCCTCGGTATGCATATCATCGGACCGAGAGCGACCGACCTTATCGCTGAGGGCGCGCTTGCCATCGCAGGCGAGATGACTCTCGATGAGCTCATTGCTACCATCCACTCTCATCCCACCGTTACCGAGACTATGAGAGAGGCAGCTCTGCACGCTGAAAAGAGAGCTATCCACACAAAAAATTAACTTTTAATCCCAAGGCATCTGTGATATAATAGACGACGTGCTCGGAGACTCGCTTCGGGCACGTCGTTTCGTTATGATTGGAGGAAAATTAAGGGTATGAGCAGTAAGCCCAAAAAGAAATCGCCGGAAGAGCGCGAGCTTGAAATACAGAGCGCCGTGATGTTTGGCAAGCATGTTTCAAAAGAAAAGGGACGCCTTTTGCTGACAGCTACGCTGCTGGCGTGCGCTATGCCGATGCTGATAGGTGTAAGGATGTGGGAGCACATTCCCGAGATAGTTGAAAGCGGACTTATCACCGCTGACGGAAAGGACGATTCTATTCCGCGTTGGATGGTGGTGTTCGGGCTGCCCGGGCTGATGTGCATACTCGATCTTATCGCTCATATGCAGCTTCTTTGGCATCAGAAAAAAATGACGCTGCCCGCGACCCATATAAGACTGATGGGCAGATGGGGATTTCCCATACTTTCTGTCATATTCTGCACCGGAATGGTGTTCCAGTCGATGGGGGAGACCCCGCTTCAGCTTGAGGTGGTCACACCCAGTGTGCTGGGACTGGTGCTTATGATGCTGGGTGCCCATATGTTTGATTGCCCGCGCAATTCTCAGGTATCGCTGCGTTTTTCATTCACCCGGAAAAATGAGCAGAGCTGGAACTCGGTACACCGATTTGCCGGTTGGTGCTGGCTGACTGCCGGACTGGTCATCATTGCGGCTGTTATGATGATAGATGGGGCGGGACTCATTTGCATAGCCATTTTTGCAGCGGCACTTATCGCCCCGATAATATATGGATACACGCGTTTTTCGGCTTTATAATCATAAAAATATCAAGGGACGTATCATTCAAAAAGCGTGGGTCTTTTTTGTTTAGATTGCTTATTGACTGTAGGATGGTACGGTGGTAACATGGTAATA
This sequence comes from uncultured Oscillospiraceae bacterium, assembly GCA_964605985.1. Taxonomy (GTDB): domain Bacteria; phylum Bacillota; class Clostridia; order Oscillospirales; family Ruminococcaceae; genus Yanshouia. Next base: position 39,205 of record CAZSEO010000003.1, read on the forward strand.
CCAAAACGAAAGGGTAATAGTGGTGCATTTCGAAAAGATACAATACAGTTCGCCAAAGATACCGGAATTAATCATGCAGTCGATGATCAACGCTATAGAAAGCGGACAGATCAAAGTCGGGGACGAGCTGCCTTCCGAAAGAGACCTTGCCGAGCGCCTGGGCGTGGGCAGAGGCTCGCTGAGAGAGTGTTTGGCAATATTGGAATTCCTCGGCGCTATCGAGTCCAACGGCAACCGCAAGAAGGTCTCGAGAGATGCCGATTATATACGTAAGGCGCAGTCTTTCGTTCACGTTTCAAACAATGTGGATTCGCTGGACGATTTTCTCGAATTTCGACAGTATGTTGAAGTGACTATCGTTAAGCTGGCATGTCAGCGCGCCACCGATAAAGACCTTGAAGCTATGCGTGACGCTGTTGAGAGGATGGAAAAGGATCCTCACGACAGCACTGCCGATATCGACTTTCACGATGCGCTTGCAGTGGCAAGCCACAACATGATGATGGCAGTGGTCATGCACCTCGTCACCAGCATGATAGATAACATCAGAAGCAGATTTCTGCGTCAGCCCGAATATCTTGAAAAATCTCAGATATCCCATCGCGAGCTTTATGAGGCGGTAAAGGCAAGGGATGAGCAGAGAGCGGAAAAAGAGATGAAAAATCATCTTGAGATCGTCAAAAAGTATTCTGTAAAATACCCTGAGGACTGATGGCAAAGGAATAGAAAATGCTCAAAGCAATACGCTATCTTGAAACAAATTCGACCGATCCCTTTTACAACCTGGCGTTTGAAGAGGTAATACTCAGAAACCGCAGGGAAGGAGACTATTTGCTGCTTTGGCAGAATGAGAATACCATAGTTATAGGTCAAAATCAAAACGCTGAAGCCGAGATAAACCGCTCCTTCGTTGAAGCCCACGATATAAAGGTGGTTCGACGGATGACGGGCGGAGGCGCGGTATACCACGATATGGGAAACCTCAATTACTCTTTTATCACCGATTCGGGTGACCCGAAAATGCTTAGCATGGACCGCTTTACCTCAGCGGTGGTAAGAGCGCTGGAGCATTTCGGGCTGAAGGCCGAAGCTTCTGGAAGGAACGATATCCTCGTTGAGGGCAAAAAGGTTTCGGGCACGGCGCAGCGACTTATGAGCGGCAGGATACTTTATCACGGGACGCTGCTGTTCGATTCCTCGCCGGATATGGTAGAGGGTGCGCTCAATGTTGACCCCGAGAAATTCAAATCGAAGAGTTCAAAGTCGGTGAGAAGCCGAATTGGTAATATACGCAGCTTTCTTTTGCAGGATATGGAGCTTGATGAGTTTTGGGCAGAGCTCAAGCGGCAGCTTTCGGGCGATGATATGATGACCGACAAACTGACCGCCGAGGAAGAAACTGAAGTGAACCGCCTGAGAGATGAAAAATATTCCACATGGGAATGGAATTTTGGCCGCTCGCCCAAATACGATCTGACCAACAAGCGCCGCTTTGACGGCGGAACGCTGGAGGTTGGGGCACACGTTGAAAGCGGCAAAATTACCGAAATAGCATTTTACGGCGATTTTATGGCTATGGCATCGCTTTTGCCGCTGACCGAGGCGCTTAAAGGCTGTCCGTTCAGACGCGGCGACATGGAAGAAATACTCGGGCGGTTTTCGCTGAAAGAGATGTTTGGGACCATAACCGCAGGTGAAATACTTGATACCGTCTTTTATGCCGGAGATGAGATGTAAAATCAACACAAATGTTTTTAACTGTACCGCTAAGAATAGTTAAGAAATGTTAAAATTAATGTCGAAAGTTTGACTTTATCCATTAAAGAGAGTATAGTAGTAAGCGCTGACTTTTAGGCGTATAGTTATGTATAACCCGGGGTGGAGGCTGGGCTCAATTTGAACTTACACCCTGTGATTATAACAATGCAAGGAAAGGATTGGTTTAATGAAAGCCTACAAAAAGATCATGAATGGCTTGGCTGAGATCGAAAAGCTGATTGTCAGCGCAGTTCTCGCTTTTGTTACCGTGATCACCTTCGTGAACGTAGTCGTCCGCTATTGCAGCGACGGTCAGTTCGCATGGACCGAGGAATTGGTCGTTAATCTTTTCGTACTCCTTATCATGATGGGCTGCGGCCTTTGCGCACGCGAAGGAAGCCTTATCAGTCTTTCGCTGGTATTTGACAGACTCAATGTTACCGGCAGAAAGATATTCGTTGCGATCATCACCGCGGTCAACTCTATCTTCTGGATCATGTTGATACATACCGGCTGGCAGAAGGTCATGACTCAGATCGCAAATGGCAAGAAGACATTCTCGTTGGGCGCTCCCGAGTGGATGTTCACCATCTTCCTGCCTATCGGCGCAGTTCTGCTGCTGGTTCACACCATCGAGTTCTGCATTGACGTTATGAGCGGCGAAGCTGCATGCGTCAAGCCTGAAGAAGAATAAGGAGGAAACGATAAATGGTAAATATTCTTTTGTTTGGATCCTTCTTTATCATGCTGTTCCTGAATATCCCGATCTGCGTAAGCTTGGGTATGTCTTCCATTCTCGCGATGGTATATTCCGGTACCAAGCTCTCTATAATCCCCACCAATGTTTACAACGGCATGGCAAAGTTCCTGCTGTTGGCAATACCCTTCTTCGTACTGTCCGGCAACATCATGGCTAAGGCTGGTATCTCTACCCGTTTGGTTGCCTTTATCGATGACTGTATCGGTCACCGCAAGGGCGGTATCGCTACCGTTTGCGTAGTTGTTGCCTGCTTCTTCGGCGCTATCTCCGGTTCCGGTCCCGCTACCGTTGCGGCACTCGGCATCATCCTTATCCCCGCTATGATCAACCGCGGCGGATTCTCCGCTCCCTTCTCCGCTGCAATGATGGCTACCGCGGCTTCCATTGCTATCGTTATCCCCCCTTCTATCGCATTCGTAGTTTACGCCTCCATCACCGGCGTTTCTGTTGGCGATATGTTCATGGGCGGTATCATCCCCGGTATTATGATGGGCGTTGCGCTGATAATCATCATCGCTCTTGAGGTTCGCAAGAAAGGCCTCACCGCTACCCGTGAAAAGGCAAGCTTCAGCGAGCGCTGGACTTCCTTCCGTTCTGCATTTTGGGGCTTCATGGTTCCCGTTATCATCCTTGGCGGTATCTATGGCGGTATCTTCACCCCCACCGAGGCTGCTGCGGTATCGGTCGTTTACGGTCTGTTCGTAGGTCTCTTTATCTACCGCGAAGTAAAGATGAAGGATCTCTACGATCTGCTGGTCGATTCCAGTAAGACCACCGGCGGCATCATGCTTATCATCGGCGCCGCTACCCTGTTCTCTTATGTTTGCACCGTTTACGGTATCTCTAAGGCAGCTCAGGATCTGCTACTCGCCATCTCGGGCAACAAGTATGTATTCCTGCTGATCGTTAACGTTATCTTCCTTATCGCAGGCTGCTTCGTTGACGCTAACTCGGCTATGTACATATTCATCCCGATCATGTTCCCCGTTGCTACCAAGCTCGGCATCGATCCTATCCACTTTGGCGTTCTCTCTACCGTTAACCTTGCTATCGGTCAGGTAACTCCTCCCGTAGGCGTAAACCTGTTCGTTGCTATCGGTATAAGCGGCAAGATGGAAAACCTCAGAGACAAGACCAGAGTTACCATCGAGACCATGTCCAAGGCTGTTTGGCCCATGATCCTCGCTTGCGTTGTTGCTCTGATGCTTGTTACCTATATCCCCTGGTTCTCCACCTGCCTGCTGTTCGGCAAATAATTTTGTTCTGTCATCACATGCAATGTGATATCAGATATAGGCAACCCAATTTTAAGGAGGAAAAAGTAATGAAAAAGTTTGTTGCACTCGCACTCGCACTGACTATGTGCCTCGCACTGGTCGCTTGCGGCGGTTCCAAGCCTGCTGCATCTGCTGCCCCCGCAGCTCCCGCTGCACCCGCTGCTTCCGCTGCAGCTCCTGCTGCTCCCACCTTTGAGAAGCAGACCTGGAAGTTCGCTTGCTCCGCTACCGAGAACACTGTATGGGCTGATATGGGCCGTCAGTTCGGTAAGATGGTCAACGAAGCTACCGGCGGCGCTGTAACCGTAGAGGTTTACGCTGCTGACCAGCTCACCGCAGGCAACCAGACCGAGGGTATCCAGGGCGCCATCGACGGCACCATCGAGCTTTCCGCTCACTCCAACCTGATCTACTCTTCTTTCGATCAGAGACTCAACGTTGTTTCCCTTCCCTTCCTTTTCAGCTCCTTTGACGATGTTGACGCTAAGCTCGACGGCGCAGCTGGCGAAGCAGTAGGCAAGGTTGTTGAGGACATGGGCCTCCACCTCCTCGGCATCGGTGAGAACGGCTTCCGTCATCCCACCAACAGCGTTCGTCCCATCGATTCTCTCGCAGCTATGAAGGGTCTCAAGCTCCGTGTTGCTGGTTCCCAGCTTCTTAATGCCGCTTACGGCAAGTGGGGCGCAAACTGGTCCAACGCTAACTGGTCCGAAGTTTACACCGGCCTCCAGACCGGTACCTACGAAGGCCAGGAGAACCCCCTTCCCACCGCTGACGGCGCTTCCATCGCAGAAGTTCAGAAGTACGTTACCTACTGGACCGGCGTTTATGACTGCATCTTCTTCACCATGAACGGCGAGCTTTACGATTCCCTTTCTCCCGAACTCCAGAAGATCGTTGACGAGTGCGGCAAGAAGGCTGCTCAGGAACAGCGTAAGCTTCAGCGTGAAGAGGACCAGGTAGTTCTCAAGAAGTGGGCTGACGCAGGCGTTACCGTTACCGAGCTCACCCCCGAGGCTGCTGCTGAGTTCAAGGCTGCTTCCGATCCCTGCTACTCTGAGTTTGCAGACATTCTTACCCAGGAACTCATCGACGCTTTCACTAAGTAAGATAGTTGCTTTATAGCAAACCTTTCGTTTTGTTGAAAAAGCGCGGTCCCATTGTGTGACCGCGCTTTTTTCAAAAGAAAATTCGCATCCGATTACCGCGTTAAACCCTTAAATTTGAAAACAACATATGCTGCATTGCAGTATGTGCTTACATAACTATCTGAAAAGGAGGTCAATTTTATGCAGTACACGACAGAATTTTTGGCAGGCGTGTACCGGGATCTGTATTCAGTGCGTCTTTTTGAGGAGAAGCAGGTAGAGCTTTATGCCCTCGGAAAGATACCCGGACACATCCACAGCGGCATAGGCGAGGAGGCCGGTGTTACCGGTGTTCTCAATACTAAGAAAGAGGGAGACTTCTTTAAGATCAGCCATCGTCCGGTGGGAGCAGGCGTTGTCATCGGCGCTCCGCTCAAGACAATGTTTGCTGAGATAATGGGCAAGGTCACCGGCAATGCTCTGGGCATGGGCGGCGTTCTGCATATGACTTCCCGCGAGCACGGAATGATAGGTTTTTCCGGAACGCTTGGCTGCGATGTTGCAGCAGCGGGCGGTGCTGCGCTTTCTATCCAAATGGCGGGCACTGACAATGTTTCCTACGTTTTCTACGGCGACGGCACCGCTAACCGCGGTCCTGTTCACGAGGCGATGAATTTGGCAGCTATCTGGAAGCTGCCGGTCCTGTTCGTCTGCAATAACAATAAGTTTGCGATCTCCACACCCAGCAGCTACAGTTCTTCTGTTCCCAACCCCGGTGCAGACCGCGCCGCTGCTTACGGTATGCCCTCCAAGGTGGTAGACGGAACCGATGTTATGGCTGTTTATGAGGCCGCCAAGGAGCTTGTAGAAGGTATTCGCGCCGGAAACGGACCCGCTGTTCTCGAATGTAATATGTACCGCATGAGGGGACATTTTGAGGGCGATCAGGCCAAATACCGCGACGCTTCTGTTACTCAGGAGTGGATCGAGAACAAGGATTGTGTTAAAAACTTTGAGAAAAAGCTGATAGAAGAAGGCGCACTCACCGCAGAGCAGCTTAAGGCTATCCGTGATGAGGTCGCCGCTGAGATGGAGGAGGCCATTGCCTTTGGCGAAGCAAGCCCCGAGCCCACCCCAGAGGATCTCTATCGCAACCTCTATGCAGACTGAGCGGAAAGGAGCAACAATTATGCAGAAAACATATCTTCAGGCTGTTGCCGCCGCCCTGCAGGAAGAGATGCGGCGCGACAATAAAATACTGATTTTTGGTGAGGATGTTGCTGAGTTCGGAAATATCTTCGGCGTTACACGCGGCATGCTCGAGGAATTCGGCCCTATGAGAGTTCGCAACACCCCCATTTCCGAGACGGCCATCGTTGGAACTGCTCTCGGCGCTGCCGTTACCGGTCTGCGCCCCGTGGCTGAACTGATGTATGCCGATTTTACCATGGTCGCTTTCACCGAGCTGTTCCACTGTGTTGCCAAATGGCGATTTATGCACGGCGCAGATTACAAGCTTCCGCTGGTCATCCGCTGTGCCATGGGTTCCTCCTTCGGCGCGGGCTCGGAACATTCCAACTGCGTTGAAAGCCTCTTCATGCATGCCCCCGGAATGACCGTTATCTGCCCCACCACCCCCTACGATGCAAAGGGTCTCCTGAAGAGCGCCATCCGCTCTGACAACCCCATCCTTTTCTGCGAGCACAAACAGCTCTATCAGACTAAGGGGGATGTTCCCGATGGGGATTACACCATCCCGATCGGAGTAGCCGACGTTAAGCGCGAAGGCAAGGATGTTACCGTTATCGCTGTAGGTCTGATGGTAAAACGTGCTCTCGAAGCCGCCGAGATGCTGGATAAGGAAGGCATCAGTGTTGAGGTCATCGACCCAAGAACGATAGCTCCCTTTGACAAGGATACCGTTTTTGAGTCGATACGCAAGACTCATCACGTTGTGGTTGCAGAAGAGAGCAACAAGACCGCCGGTATCGGCGCCGAGCTTGCCGCCATGATTCAGGAAGAGATGTACGACGAGCTGGATGGTCCGGTAGGCCGCGTTGCTGCGTTGGATGTTCCGATGCCTTACAACATCACCCTTGAGAAACATGTCATACCCGATGCTGAGGATATCGCTAAGGCTGTCAGAGAGCAGCTGGCGCGTTACTGCTGAGCAGAAAGGCAGGCTTGATTTATGATAATTGAACTGGTAATGCCCCGCGCGGGCTTGACAATGGTGGAAGGCACTATCAGCGCCTGGCTCGCTAAGGAAGGCGACAAAGTCAAAAAAGGCGACGCCATCATGGAATATGAAAATGAGAAAAATACCATCGAATTCAACTGCACAGACGAAGGATATCTGCATATCACCGCACAGGAGGGCGAGACCATTGCTGTCGGTGAGCCGATAGGTGCTCTTGCGCAGACTGAGGACGAATATAAGATGCTGGCAGCGGGCGGCGCGGCAGCCGCCGCGCCCCAAGCAGCGCCGGTAGGCGCTGCGGCTTCCGCCGAGGCGGAAGTGCCCGCTGCGGCATCCGCGCCCGCCGCCGTTTCTGACGGCAGACGCGTTTTTGCCACCGGACTTGCCAAGAAGATGGCGAAGGCAAACGGTATAGCGCTGGCTGATATCAAGGGAACCGGTCCCAATGGCAGGATAATTGCCCGGGACATAAAGGACTGCCTTGAGGCGCAGAAGAATAAGCCTGTTGCAGATACTGCTGCCGTTGCCGCAGTATCTGTGGCTGACGATGTTATCACTGAGATACCGATGAACGGTATCCGCAAGGCCATTGCCAAGAATATGTATAACAGCTTGCAGGATATGGCACAGTGCACCGCCTGTGTCGAGGTCGATGTCACCGATCTGCTTGCTTACCGCCAAAAGCTGGTGGGATCCACCGCATTTTTGGGTTGCAAAGTCACCGTTAACGATTTGCTCTGCATGGCAGTTGTAAAGATGCTCAAAAAGCATCCGATGGCGAACGCCACCTTCGACGGAAAGACAGTTTTCCAGCATTCTGCGGTAAATCTTTCGGTAGCTGTCGCAGCCGAGATAGGACTTATGGTTCCGGTAGTGAAAAACGCCGACAAGCTGAATCTTGTTGAGCTGCATAACGAGATGAAAAAGCTGGCAGAGCAGGCGAGAGATAAGTGCCTGCCCGATGGCTCTCAGGCGAACGGCACCTTTACCGTATCCAATGTCGGAATGTTCCCCATCGACTGGTCTACCCCCATCATCAATCCTCCTCAGGTGGCAATAATGGGATTCGGACGCTCGGTAAAAAAGCCTGTGGTGGTTGGCGATGAGGTAAAGATCCGCTCTATGATGAACGCTTTCCTCACCTTTGATCACCGTGTATTTGACGGACTTGAGGTTGGACGTATCCTTGATGATATCAAGACGTTGCTTGAGCACCCCGAACTGATAACCTTATAACATCGAAAGGCTTGCCGCATTTTCTCGGCAAGCCTTTTCTTTACAACGATAAAAAAGCTGTTATAATTAAAAAAGTGGCTTTGATCCGCCAATAATAGAATATAATTTCCCGACAGGGGATTTAGACCAGGAGCGATAAAATGGAAAAAACTTTTAAAGGAAGCAAACAATATGTAGCCTCTGATGAGCTGATGACCGCGGTGAATATCTCGGTAGCTTTGCAGAAGCCGCTGCTCATAAAGGGAGAGCCCGGAACGGGTAAGACTATGCTCGCGCTCGCGGTATCGGAAGCACTCGGCAAAAAGCTCATAATTTGGAATGTAAAATCTACCACCAAGGCGCAGGACGGACTTTATGTTTACGACGTTGTTCAGCGCCTCTATGACAGCCAGTTCGGCACCCACGGAGTAGACGATATAGCAAGTTATATCAAACTCGGCAAGCTGGGTGAGGCGTTCCAATCGGAGGAGCAGGTGGTATTGCTTATCGATGAGATAGATAAAGCTGACCTCGAATTTCCCAACGACCTGCTGTGGGAGCTTGACCAAATGGAATTCTACATCCCTGAGACCAAGGAGACGATAAAGGCAAAGCACCGCCCGATAGTCATCATCACCTCCAACGCCGAAAAAGAGCTGCCCGATGCCTTTTTGCGCCGCTGCGTTTTCCACTATATCGAGTTTCCCGACAAGACGCAGATGGAGGAGATAATAAGGGTGCATTTCGACAAGCTGGACGACAAGCTGGTAAAGCAGGCGCTGGCAGCATTCTATTGGCTCAGAGAGCTGCGAGGAATAGAGAAGAAACCCAGCACCTCCGAGCTTGTTGACTGGCTGAGAGCGCTTGTGGCGGGCGGAGTTGACCCCGACCGCATCACCGGCGAGATGCCGTTTGCAGGCGTGCTGCTCAAAAAGGATAAGGATATGCGCACCCTTAACCTTGCCAAGCGGTGAGCCTATGTTCGTTGAATTTTTTTACCTGCTGAGAAGCAGAGGGTTAAAGATATCGCTCAACGAGTGGATGACGCTTATCGAGGGAATGGAAAAGGGGCTGCACCGCTCGACGCTGACGGGATTCTATCAGCTTTGCAGGGCTGTTATAGTCAAAAGCGAGGCGGATTTTGATCGCTTTGACCAGTGTTTTCTCGAGTTTTTCAAGGGCATACCCTATGAAGGGGAACTGCCCGCCTATCTGCTGGAATGGCTCAATCACCCGTCGGAGGATCTCAAGCGCACCATTGATGAGTTGCGGGAGCGGGGCTTTCCGGATGAATCGCTGGAGGAACTGCTGAAACTGCTCGAAGAGCGCTTAAAGGAGCAGACCGAGGAGCACAACGGCGGCAACAAGTGGGTGGGTACCCAGGGAAGATCGCCCTTTGGCAATAACGGCTGGCATCCCAACGGCATACGCATCGGCGGAGAGAGCCGCCACCGCACCGCCATGATGGTAGCGGGCGAGCGAAAGTTTCGGGATTTTCGCAAGGATAATAAGCTTGACACCCGACAGTTCCAAATGGCTTTTCGCACGCTGCGTCAGGTATCGGTGGTCAATGACAGCGCCGAAAAGGAAGTTGACCTCGACGGCACCATCCACGATACCTGTGAAAACGCCGGAACGCTCAAAATTCGCTACCGTAACCCGAGAAAGAACGCGGTCAAGGTGCTGCTGCTTATGGATTCGGGCGGCTCGATGGATTACTATTCGGGGCTTTGCAGTATGCTTTTTCAGGCGGCGACCAAATCCAACCATTTTAAGGAGCTGCACACCTATTATTTCCACAACTGCATCTTTGAGGAGGTTTGGAAAAATCCTACCATGCGCAGAGCCGATTCTGTTGCGACCGACTGGATATTGCAGAACTTTGACAGCAGCTACAAGGTGATAATCGTCGGTGACGCGGCCATGAATCCCTATGAGCTGCGCAGCAAACGCTACAATTGGGATACCAGAGATTACGGCCCTGCGGGTCTGGAATGGCTCGAGAAGTTCCGCAAGCAATATCCCTACCTGATATGGCTCAACCCCGAGCCGCTGCCCAAATGGGAGGATTACTGGACACAAACCCACCTGCAGCTTGCAAAGCTATTCAAAATGTATGACCTTTCCGCCGAGGGGCTGGAAAAGGGCATGAAAAAGCTGATGGTAACAAGATAAAAAATTTCCGGCGAAACTGCTTCGCCGGAAATTTTTGTATATATCATATATTCAGCAGTACAAGCGCCGCCAATATCGCGCCGACCGCGCCCCACCGGCGTTTATCAAGCTTTTCTTTAAAGAGGAGCACTCCGCCCAGCGAGACTGCCGCTATGGTGGCGACGCTGTAAGTGGGATAAACGATCACGGCAGGCATCTGCTCAAGCGCTTTGAGCAGGAATTTGGCGCTGTAATAGTTGGGAACACCGACCAGTATGCCAAACAGCAGGTCGTTTGGACCGATGCGCTCTTTTTTGTATATCATAAGCGCGGTGCAAAAGATAAAGGATATCGAAAAGGTATAACAGAGGAACTGCCCCGAAAGGGAAATGTCACCGAAACGCTCAAATATCTTGGACATGGTATCGGCGCTGCCGCTTGCAATAAGCAGCAGCGGAAGGGTGATCTTAAGCTTTGTGGCGGAACGATCACCGCCCATGTTTATCAGAACTATGGCGGCGACTGCAACGGCAGCTCCGGCGAGCTGGAGGGCGGTGGGGATCTCTTTAAACAGGAATACCGATACCGTCATCGGGACGAGCAGCCCCAGCCGCATAAACACCGATGACAGCACCACGCCGTTGCACTGAATATTGAACTGATAGAGAAGAAAGCTGACGAGATATAAAAGTCCGCAGATAACGCCCATAGCTAAGGTGGAGGGCAGACTATCGACTGAGGGAAACAGATCGCCAAAGCCGACGGTGGCTGCCGCGACGGTGATGCAAACGAGATAATTGACCACCAACACGCTTATCTCGCCCGAGGTCTTGCCTTTGGCAAGGCGCAGCAGGAGCGAGATGGCGGAGCTGCTGAGAACAGCTAACACAAGATAAAACATAAAGCTATCACCAACATATCAATAATGAGAAAAGAGATAAGTCGGGCGGAAGAAACGCGCCTCGATATTTACAAGGTCGGAGCAATAAACGAAATTGGGCGGTGAGTTTTGGGCAAAAATACCCTTTTTGGCATCGACCATAAAGAGAACATGGCTGAAATCATCGGGGTCACCGCGGCCTATCGAACGCAGCTGCAAAAGATCACCTTCACGCATTTGGGTAACGGTCGAAAGCTCTTGACCGCCGATACCGTTATTGACCACGGCGTAATACCAAAAGTAGTCGCAGTTTTCCCACTGAGAGGTACCGCCTCCGCTGCCGGCAAACCACTTTTTGGTCATCGGGTCGATATTTTGCTCATCGCCAAAGCCGCTGCTGACGCACTGGGAAACGAAATTCTGACAATTGCCGTGCCAGTCGCCGACATGATAGTAACGGCTGTTGGGCTGTTCGGTGTAGGTGAGAGCGTATTCGACCGACTTTTCGGCATCATAGCGTCGTGCGCCATCGGGAACTTCAAGCGGCTCTATCGGGTCGGCGGGGGCAAATTCCGCATCTAACCGGGCGAGCACTTCCTCATCCGGGAGCAGCTCAAGTCCGTTTGCAAAGTAAAAATTTCGAACAGCACCGGGATAATAATGGCGGACTATGCGCCAGGCGCCGTCTATCTTTTTGAGAAATATAGAATGCTGCGAATTGAGCGCAAAGGTGGGCGGATAGGCTTTGCCCGCTTCGCCGCGCAGCCGCAGGTGGTAAACCGCGTCATAATTGTCATCCATGCGGCGGCTCCAAAAGGTCATGCGGTCATCTTCGGCCTGTTCGTCGTAAACGATCTCATAGGGGAACGCTTCGGTTTCAACATAGCAGAGGTCATGCTCCTTGAGCAGACGGCGGCGCTGGTTGAGCATCTGAAGCCAGGTGATAAGATTTTGATTGGTCTTTTGGCTGTCATCCAAAAGGCCGCTGATATCGATATCGGTCATTGAAATATAGCTTTGGTAATGGGCATCAAAATATGCGGCTATCGTTTGTTCGGCGCTCCATTCGGGATCGGAAACCACCGCTTTGACAGCTTCCGGTTTAGGCTCGGGCGGCAGAGATTCCGGCTCGGGCGGCAAAATCATAGAGGGAACTGCCGCAGGCTCGGGCAAAGCGGAAGTGGGCTGAGACTGAGTCGGGGAACAGCCGCAAAGCTGCAATATTATGATCACAAAACAGACAAGACGTTTCAAAACGTGCTCTCCCTTCGGCGGATATATGGGCTGACAAGAAAATTTTACCGCATAAACCTAAGCTGTGCAAGGGAAAATAATAAGCCGCTGCCATTAGGCGTTTCCTCATAAGAAAGCATAGCCTCCTCAAAGTCTGTTTTCGTCCCATACCGCGTTGTTTTTTCTTGCGTTACACAAAGTAGCGCTGCAAAAAAACGCCTTGTCTGAAACGAAAACATCTCTTTGATGAGCAAATTAAAAGTTTGGTCCACCTGCGCAATGCAGATGGACCAAATCTATGTTTTCTTATTCGGAAACCGCCTTGCCACAGCGACTTTTCAAGTTATTTTCTTTCTTCGCCAAAGAAGAAAAGCGCCAACATTCCGGGGCCTACGTGAGCGCCGGTGAAAGGCTCATGGGGGGCAATAAGAAATTCCTTGGGCTTGCATATGGCACAGACCTGTTCAGCGAGCGCCTGTGCCTCCTCCGGGCAGTCACCGTGAGAGATGGCTATGCGGCTGTTTTCAACATTTACAGCTTTAAGGCGGAATTGCTCGAGGATGGCTTCTATCGATTTTTTGCGCCCGCGGCACTTTTTGTAGGCGACGATATGACCGGTTGGGTCGCCCCACAGCAGCGGCTTGATGTTGAGCATTGTGCCGATAGCGGCGGTCGCTCCGCTTACTCTGCCGGTACGCTTGAGAAAATTGAGGTCATCCACCGTGAAAAACTGAAGCAGCCGCATGACTTCCTTATCGAGGATATCGGCTGCATCGGCTGCACAAAGCCCCTCGCTTCTGAGGTCGGAGGCGCGGCAGGCAAGCAGACCGGGACCAAAGCTGGCGCCGAGTGAATCAACTACTCTGACGGTGCGTTCGGGAAACTGTTCCGACATTTCTTCGGCGGCTATGCGGGCCGCCTGTATAGTTCCGCTGATACCGGAGGACATACCGACGTAGATAACATCCTTGCCTTCTTTAAGCTCAGGCTCAAAGAAGCTTATAAACAGCTGTGTGTTGAGCAGGCTTGTCTTGAGCGCTGAGCCTGCGCGCAGCTTATCATAAAATCCGTGGGAATCAAAGCTGTCAAGATCCCCCTCATAAACCCCGGGAATTCCGTCCATGGTGTAGCTGCAGGGCAGCGGGATTATATCCAGTGAAGCCAGCGTGCTGTTGGGAAGATTGGAACAGGCATCGGTAAAAATTGTGTAAGACATGATATTCCCCCGTAGATACGCAGTTTTGTTAAATATTGTTTATTATTATAGCCTTTTAAAAGCAAAAGACTGTGAATGATATGTGAACAAACAAAGAACACATATAAGTGGACAATGGTATCAAGTTTATGATATCGTAAGCTAAACGACCTTTGCGAAAGGAATATTCAATGAACGGAAATAAAGCGCCCGGATGGGCAAAGGCAGCATTTATCGTATACGCCGCTGTTATGGCGTGGCTGCTGTTTGGTCAACGCATAGGATATCCGCGAATAGGGTACAGTGAATTTTTCGCGAAAAATATCAATCCGGTGCCTTTTGCCACCGTGACAAGATTTGCGGCTGTTTTAAATCATAGCAAAAGCAGACATGCCGTGATGCACGCATTTGTAAATCTGGCAGGCAACGTGGTAATGTTTATTCCGCTGGGGATGCTGCTGCCGATTTTATGGCGCAGGTGGCGCAAAGGCTGGAAGTGTATGCTGTTGTGTGCCGCTGTGATAATATCGATAGAACTGATACAGCTTTTTGCCATGCTTGGCACCTGTGACATCGATGACTTGATACTGAATCTGCTTGGCGCGGCGATAGGGTACTCGATGTTTGCGCTTGTAATGAGAAGATATAAAAAATGAGAGGCAGTTCAAGGACTGTCTCTCACTTTTGTTTGCCGAAAGAAGATGTTTCCGGCAGAGCATCACTGGCGCTGCACGCAACTGAGCAGATCACTGGTTTTTCCGGCGCGCAGGATATAGCTGTGACCTTGATGGCCGACAAAGGCTTCCAGCTTTTTTGCGGCGGCGATCACCTTATCAAGGTCAAGGCCCGTTTCTATGCCCATCTCGTCCATGAGGTGGAGGACATCCTCGGTGGAGAGATTTCCGGCAGCGTTGGGAACAAAGGGACAGCCGCCCAGTCCCGCAAGCGAGGTGGCGAAAAATTCCACGCCGGCTTGCATACCGGCGAGCATATTGCTCATGGCTACACCTCTGGTGTTATGCAGGTGAAGCAGCCAGCGAACATGGGGATAGCATCTTTTCAGTTCACTAAGAGTTTCATAAACCTGAATGGGGGTGGCTACACCGGCGGTATCAGCTACGATAATGGTGGAAACGCCGTTTTCAACGTAGATATCCACCAGTTTTTTGACGTGATCGACGGGAATACTGCGCTCCCACGGGGATCCGAAAGCCATTTGGACCGAACTGCGAAGCTCGATGCCGTGTTCTCTTGCCTTGGCGATAATGCTGCCGTATGCGGCGAGGCTTTCTTCCGGGGTGCGGTTATAATTTGCGATATTGTGGGCAGTGCTTGCCGAAACACCTATTCCGACCAGCCTGGCGCCGCACTCGATCGCTCTGTCAAGCCCACGCATATTTGGGATAAGACCGTAGTATTTGCAGCCGCGACTGTGATCGAGCTTTTGGAATACCTCGGGACTGTTTGCCATCGAGGGAACACGGTCACCGCGGACGAAGGAGCCTGCCTCAATATCGGTGAAGCCTGCATCGAGAAGGTCGTTTATCAGCTCAAGCTTCTGTTCGATGGAAAGCAGTACATTTTCGTTTTGTAAACCGTCACGCAGAGAGCATTCGCTCAATACTATTTTCTTTGGAAGTGACATTATTACCCCTCCTTAGATGATACCCTTTTCTTTAAGGATTGCGATTTCCTCATCGCTCTTGCCGAGCAGTTCGCCGTAAACCTCCTGATTGAAGGAACCGAGCTTGGGGCCTGCCCACTTGATCTCGCCGGGGGTCTCGGAAAGAACGGGAAATACCGAAGGCATCTTGATGCTTCCGAACTCCTCGCAGGGGACATCGACGATGTTGTTTCTGGCGGCATACTGCGGATCCTCAAAGATATCCTTTATGCTGTAAATAGCCGAGATCGGAACGCCGTTGCGGTCACAGATGGCCTTGAGTTCTTCAAAGGTGTAGGAGCCTATCCACTCGGTAACGGCATCCATTATCGGCTTGGGGTCGCCAAGTCGGTCGACCGACTTGGCGTATTTGGGCAGCCAGTCGGGACGCTCCATAGCATCGCAGAGGTGGTCGAATACAGGATCGGTGCTGCAAACAAGGATGATATAGCGGTCATCCTTGGTTTTGAAGGTGCCTATCGGGCAGGAGGCGCCGCTGGGCATAGGGGTACGTTCCTTGTTGATCCCAAGAACGTCATACTGCGCGATAAAGTTTTCTTCCATGCGGAATATGCCCTCGTAAAGGCTGACATCGACCTCCTGCGGCTTGCCCCTGAGGCAGTCGCGGTGATAGAGGGCTATCATAGTGCCGATAACTGCGTTGAGACCGGCGACAAAATCAGCCAGCGCAAAAGGCGGACTTACGGGAGGACGGTCGGGATAACCGGTGAGGTAAGTCATGCCCGAGAACGCCTGAAGGGGAGTCCCTAAACCTGCCAGCTTGGCATAAGGTCCGGTCTGACCGTAGCCGGTGACATGGGTGACGATGATATCGGGGTTGGCCTCACGCAGGACATCCATGCCAAGCCCCCACTTTTCAAGGGTACCGGTTCGAAAGTTTTCGATTACAACATCACTTTTTGATACAAGTTCTAAAAACAGCTTTTTGCCTTCCTCGTAATGGAAGTCGAGGGTGATGCTTTTTTTGTTTCTTCCCATAGAGGGCCAGCGGATGCTCACACCATCCTTGAGCGGACCCATAGCTCTGAACGCATCGCCGCGGCCGGGCATTTCTACCTTTATGACCTCGGCGCCGAAGTCTGCCAAAATACCCGCGCCGAAGGGGCCGGCGATAACGGTGGCAATATCGAGAACGCGAACGCCTTCCAATGCTGATCTTTTCATATGGTTCCTCCTTTTGATGATCATTTCATCATGTCACGAACCCACTTGGGGGCGAGATCAAACAGCGGTTCGCCGTTTTTCTTACATTCGATATAACGGTCGATGGTGGAGCGGCGGTCAGTCTCATAGCGCAGCTTTTCTTCTGCCTTTTCGAGGGTTTCCGCGATACGGCTACGAGGAACTACAGTAACGCCGTCACAGTCACCGACGACGAGATCGCCGGGGCAGACGGTAATGCCGCCGCATTTTACCTCGGTGTTGACCGAGCCGGGCTCTTTCTTTATCGGTCCGCGCTGGTTAAAGCCTTTGGAAAATACCGGAAGCCCCAGCTCAACACATCCGTTTCGGTCGCGGGTACAGCCGTCGCAGACGATACCCTCATAGCCTACCGCGGCGGCGGCGCTGACGATAAGATCGCCGAGATATGCACGTCCCATAAAGCCTTTGCCGTCTATCACCATTACATAGCCCTCTCCACCGGAATAGGTGGCGAGATGGATGGGGAAGTTATCGCCGTTATCGGTATCGACAGTAAGCGCGGTGCCTACCATTGCCATATAGGGGGAAACCGGCATCATGGAGGTCTCCATAACGCCGTCGCCGGGAATATCGCCCAGCGCCTTCATGCCATCGGCAAGCAGAGCTGAACCTAAATTTTTTGCTCTTTCAACAAATTCGGGCGCTACGAGCGCGGGATTGGGGTTAATTGCCATTGAGTCAGTCCTCCACTTCTATTTTGGTTTTAAGGTAATCGCTGTTTACAAGGTCGCGGCGGCGCAGAGGTCTTCCGCTGTCGATACGAAGTATATTGTCGAGACAGCGCTCCACCATTTTGTACTCGTTGTCAGCAGTGTTTCCACCTACGTGGGGGGTCATGTTGACTCGCTCAAGCCCGATAAGGGGGCTGTCTTCGCCGATAGGTTCCGAACTAAGCGCATCGAGACCGGCGCCCATAATTTTGCCTTCTTCGATAGCCTTGGCAAGGTCGGCTTCGTTTACTATGCCGCCGCGGGAGGTGTTGATAAGTATCGAAGTGGGCTTCATGGTGCAAAGCTTTGTGTAATTTATAAGATTTTCGGTGTCGGGGGTGAGCGGCAGATGCAGGCTGACGACATCAGAAACCTTGAGCAGTTCATTGAGAGACAGATATTTTACGCCGAGAGCTTGCTCTGCCGATTCGGGCAGACGAAAGGGATCATAATAGACCACCTGACAGCCAAACGCCTGAACGAGAGCGGCAACCTTTTTGCCGATGTTGCCAAGTCCCACCAGACCGACAGTTCTGCCGCCGAGCAGATAAGAACGGGAAATATATTCTTCACGCGGCCAACGGTTGTTTTTTAGATGGGTGTTGAGTGCCGTGATATTTCGCAGCACCGCAAGCATATGTAACACTGCAAGCTCAGCGACGGGCTGAGCGTTGATACCGGAGCAGACCGCCACCGGGATATCCAGACCTCCGATCCCGTCGGCATCGATATTATCGTAACCGGCGCCCCACTTTTGAACCAGCTTCAGGTTGGGGGCAGAGCTTACGTCAGCGATCCCAAGCTTAAAGGTGCGGTTTACGATGTAATCAGCGCCGCTGACGGCGCTGTAATCTTCTTTGTTATCGGCCTTTACCAGCTCAAAGCCATCCGGAATTGCTGCTGTAAAGGCATCACAGATTGTCTGGTGAAAGGGTCCAACCAATACGATCTTTTTCATTGTTTCCTCCTTAAAAGGCAGGCGGCCCGCCCAAAAGCTGTTGGACAGGCCGCTTTCCGGGGCAAATTATGCTGCTTTCGCCTTTTTAGTTTTAAGAATCTTCTTAGTGATGGGGTATGCGATAGAGATAATGATACAGATTATCAGTACCTTGCTGATTCCGCTCTTGAAGAAGATGCTCCAATCGCCGCCTGCGATACGCAGAGCCTGATGGAACGAGGTTTCAGCGATAGGCCCGAGAATGAGACCGAGAATGAGACCAAGGTTAGAGAATTTGAATCTCTTAACGCCGAAGCCGACAAAGCCGAACAGAACGGCGGTGATGATATCCTGCCATGCCATATTGATGGCAAAGGCACCTATGATGCAGAGAACCATTACCGTAGGAGCAAGGATGCTGTTCGGGAGAATGGTGATACGGCTGATGAAGCCGCCGCAGGATACGCCGATGAAGAGCATGTAGGTGTTGATGAGGAACAAAGCAAACATAACGGCGTAAACATACTGTGCGTTATAGTTGAAGATATCAGGGCCGGGGATTATACCCTGGATGGTGAGTGCGCCGAGAATGATCGCCATAACGGTACTGCCGGGGATACCGAGAGTAAGGGTAGGCATCAGAGCGGTGGCGGTAACTGCATTGTTGGCGGTTTCGGGAGAGATAAGGCCTTCCGGATCGCCCTGACCGAAGGTCTCGGGATGCTTGGAGCTGTTGGAGGTTGCCATGTAGGAAACGAATGCCGCAGTGGTAACTCCAAGAGCAGGCATTGCACCTACAACAGAGCCGATGATAGCGGAGCGGATGACGTTAACGGGGTATTTAAATACCATCTTGCAGCCCTTGAGAACGCCTCTGATAGTTCCGGGGTTAAGGACCTCGGCAACCGATGCGTCGCCGCCCTTGGTCATAAGGGAAAGCATCTCTGCGATAGCGAACAGGCCGATCATAACAACGATAGAAGAAAGTCCGTCTGCAAGATAAAGGCTGCCAAAGGTGAAACGCTTGAAGCCGGTGATAACGTCGATACCGATAAAGCTTATCATAAGGCCGACTCCGCAGGAGATAAGACCCTTGAGCAGCTTATCTTCGCCCATAGCGCCGATGATGGTAAGGCTGAATACTGCGATAAGGAAGGATTCAGCAGGGCCAAACTTCAAGACGAAGGTGGTGATAAGGGGAGTTACGGTAAAGAGAAGTACCGCGCCGAATATGCCGCCGATAAAGGAGGACATGGTGGAAAGTCCGAGCGCAATATCTCCCTGACCCTTTTTAGCCATCGGGTAACCGTCAAAAACGGTTGCGCCGCTGCCGGGGGTACCGGGGGTGTTGAGCAGTATGGCGGAAATGGAGCCGCCGTAGGTTGCGCCGCAATAAAGAGCCATAAGCAGGATTATCGCGGTATCCGCAGACCAGTTGAAGGTGAGCGGAAGAGCGAGAGTCATTGCTATGTTGGCACCGAGTCCCGGGAGAGCGCCGATAATGATGCCGATAAAGGTTCCGATGATACCGATGATGATATTTTCGAACCGTAAGGTAAGTAACAGTCCTTCAAGAATCAATTTTCAGCCCCTCCTTTCAAAACATAAGTCCGAACAGACCGGTGGGCATCTTAACGTACATAAGAACGTTGAACAACACATAGATGAAAGCCACCAAACCGGCGGTAATAGCAAGAATAATAACTTTTTTGCGGTAGCCAAACAGATAGATGCTGCCGCAAAGGTAAATAGCAGTCGCGATGTAATAGCCAACGATAAAGATCAGTGCAGTGTAGACAACAAGGGCAACACTTGCCATGATGAAATACTTGGCAGGGACGGGAGGAGCATCCTCCACGCCCTGCAGTGCTTTATATTCTCTCATGGAAACGCCCAGCTGCATCACGCACAGCGCGCCGGTAATGACCGCTGTTATGCGGGGCAGCATGCCGGAATCGCCCTTAAAGCCGCCTGCCGTTACAAACACGTAAACACAGAGCGCTATCAGTGCTATAACGATAACTATTTCCTGACGGCATTTTTGTTTTTTCATTTATTTGCCTCCATTAAAAGAGAAACAGTTCAGATGTTATCAGCCGAGCTGAGGAGCGATGGCAACAGAAGAATTGTAAACTTCGAGAGCGTAATCTTCATAATCCTTGCCGGCGAAGGTGTGCCAGGTGCTGCCGGAGGATTCGCCGTAAGCCACCATAGCCTCAGATTCCATAGCGGTGTTGATGGCCTTGATAAGAGTTTCAACGATGTAGTCGGGGGTTCCGGGAGGTGCTACAAGACCGCGGTTGTTAGCTGCGAGAACGCCGTCGTAACCGAGCTCTGCAAAGGTGGGAACGTCGGGAATAGCCTTGTGGCGCTCTGCACCGCAGGTTGCGATAGCAACTGCGTCACCGGAAGCTACCAGAGGAGCGATGGTTGCGCCATCGATTGCCCAAAGGTCAACGTGGCCGCCGAGGAATGCTGCCTTAGCTGCTGCGGAACCCTCAAAAGGAACGTCGTTGAGATCGATGCCAAGAGCGTTTTCAACAAGCAGAGTCTGGATGTGACCGGAAGAACCGATACCGGAGTGAGCGATGGTGAGCTTCTTTTCGGTTGCAAGAGCCTTGAGCTCGTCAACGGTCTTGATGCCGAGCTTGGGAGATGCGCCTACACAACGCCACTCGCCGGAAACAGAGCGCAGGAATTCGAACTCTCTTACGTCGTAGTTAACGGTGTCGGTCAGCTGGCTTACAGATGCTGCGGGGTTGGACATGTAAAGAAGGGTGTAACCGTCGGGATCTGCATTGTAGCCCTTCTCGGTAGCTGCAATGCCGCCACCGGTGGTGAGGTATTCACTTACGATAGCTACGCCGAGTGCCTTCTCAAGAGCGGGCTGCATAGCCTTGATCTCGAGATCGCCGTTGCCGCCGGCCTTATAGGGGTTGATGATAGTGATGGGCTTCTCAGGTTTCCACTCGGTGGGAGCTGCGGGAGCTTCAGATGCTACAGGTGCGGCAGGAGCCGCGGGAGCCGCGGGAGCCGCGGGAGCTGCGGGAGCTGCGGGTGTGGCAGGAGCTGCGGACTTGGAACCGCATGCTGCGATGCTCAGTACCATAGCGATTGCTAAAACGGTTGCAAACAACTTTTTCATGATGATCCTCCTAAAATCTTATTTCTGCTCTGTATATCTAGCTGCTAATTCCGTATCATCAAGGTACTTCTTTTCCAGCTCCTTGATTCCGGGCAGACCAACCAGATCGGTGAATCGCTGGAAGTCGTAGGAATCTTCCAAAAGTTTTTCGCCCTCATCGTTGAGGACCATAGTGAAGGCTCTTTCAAGAGCGCCGGCTGCTGCAAATATAGAAGCTACCGGAACGCTTACTCTTGCGGCGCCCCACTCCTGAAGGGTCTTGAAAGGGATAGGGGGAGTCTTTCCGCTGTAAACCATATTGATGCTTACAGGCGCTTCGATGGACTGGATAACACGCTTTACGTCGTCGGCCTTAGAGGGAGCCTCGACAAAGATAAGGTCGGCGCCGGCTTTGGCGAAAGCGTTGCCGCGGCGGATAGCTTCTTCAACACCTGCAACGGCGATAGCGTCGGTGCGTGCGTTGATAACAAAGTCGGGATCGGTCTTAGCAGCAACGGCAGCTTCGATCTTTTTGACTGCCTCGTTAAAAGGGATGATCTGTTTGCCGCCCATATGTCCGCAGCGCTTGGGGAAGAACTGGTCTTCGAGGTTGATTCCTGCCGCACCTGCTGCCTCAAATTCCTTGACAGCATAGTAGAGGTTGATGGCGTTGCCGAAGCCGGTGTCGCCGTCTGCCATTACAGGGATGCTGGTGGCATTGCAGATGTTGCGGGTCAGTTCGACCATCTGGGTCTTGGTGAGGATAGCTACGTCAGGAAGTCCGAGATAGCTGCCTGCCAAACCGTAGCCCGATGCCTGAACAGCCTTGGCGCCACATTTTTCAGCTATTTTGGCGCTGAGCGCATCGTAAACGCCGGGCATGACCAGTATTTCGGGGTCATTGATGTACTTTTTGAGCAAAGTGGTCTTTCGCAAAAAATATCGCCTCCTGTTTCTGTTTACAGTATGAAGTCTCCTCTTTTTTTGAGGAAACAGTCTAAACCTCCTTCAGAGAGGATAGTCTGCATAATGGGTGGCAGCTTTTGGCAGGAGATCACGGTGCGGCCGTTTACCGTTACGGTGCCTGCGTCGAGATCGAGAGCAACGGTATCTCCGTCATTGATGGAGGAGGTGTCACAAACGACTACCGGAAGGCCGACGTTGATAGCGTTTCGGTAAAATATTCTTGCAAAGGATTTTGCAAGAACGGCGCTGACGCCTGCATATTTGAGTGCCAAAGGAGCCTGTTCGCGGGAAGAACCGCATCCGAAATTGCTGCCCACGACCAAAAGATCGCCTTTGTTTACTTTGTTTATGAAGTTTGCGTCGAGATCCTCAAGGCAGTGATCGGCAAGATCCTGGAAATTGAGCGTCTTGGTGTATTTTCCGGCGATGACCAGATCGGTGTTGATATTATCGCCATACTTGTGAGCTTTACCCTGATTGTTCATTACAGCACCTCCCTGGGATCGGTAATGGTTCCCTTGAGCGCGGTGGCAGCCGCGGTGGCGGGGGAAGCCAAATATACAAACGCCTTGTTGTTGCCCATTCTGCCTAAGAAGTTACGGTTGGTGGTGGAAAGGACTGACTCGCCGTTTCCGGGAACGCCGCCTAAAGTACCTACGCAGAGACCGCAGCCGGGAGTCATAAAGGTAGCACCGGCCTCAAGCAGGTCAGAGAGGTAGCCGAGCTTGGCTGCCTGATTGAGGACCTCGGAGGAGGCGGGGCATACCAGCATTCTGGTGACTATCTTTTTACCGCGCAGCATATCGGCGGCTATCTTTATATCGCTGAGGCGGCCGTTGGTGCAGCTGCCGAGATAAACGAGGTCGATCTTCTGGTCCGAAAGCTCTGCCGCGGGCTTGCCATTGTCAACGGTGTGAGGGCAGGCTACCATCGGAACGATATCCTCGGCGCGGTAACTTATCTTTTTGGCGTAAACCGCATCTTCATCGGGGATAAGAGCGGGGTCGGTAAGTCCGGGAACAAAGATGCCGGTCTTGCCGCCTGCCTCGATAGCCATATTGCAGAGGGTGATAGCTTCCTCCTTAGTGAGAGCGGCAAAGCCCTCGCCGGTGAACTCGATGGCCATATAGGTGGCGCCGTCGCTTGTGATATCATTGATGACCTTGAGGATGACATCCTTGGCGGAAACGCCCTTGTTGAGTTTGCCGATCATAGTGACCTGGAGGGTTTCGGGAACACGCAGCCAGGTCTTACCGGTGAGAAGCGCTGCGCCGAGATCGGTGGAGCCTACGCCGGTGGAAAAGGCACCGATAGCACCGTAAGAACAGGTGTGGGAGTCAGCACCTAAAACGATATCGCCTTCTTTAACATGGTTCTGGGCAAGCATGATCTGATGGCAGACGCCCTCATCCTGATCGTGAAGCACGCAACCCTGTTCCTTGCAGAAATCACGGATAAGGGTGTGAAGGTTTGCAATGCGCTCATTAGGGCAGGGGGTAGCATGATCGAGCACAAAGTGACTGTTCAAAGGCTTTGCCGGTTTTACACCTCCCATATTCTGAAACGCGCGAATGGCGATAGGAGCGGTAGTGTCGGTAGCCATCATGGCATCAACAGGAACGATAACAACGTCACCTGCGTTGACGGGATGTCCCGCTTTTTTGCCTATCACCTTTTCTGAAAAGGTATAACCCACAAAAAATTCCTCCTTATTGATCGAAATTAGTTCCGTATAATGGAACAGTGTTCCAAAACTTGGGTAACAAAAATGCCACAAAACCACTATATTTCGCCAAAGGCGTTCCGTATAGTGGAATGAGGTTTCGCAAAACTGGTATAAATAATTAGTCAACAGCGCTCATATGATCAAAACTTTGCTCGTAGGTTATCTGCTGACTGTTTAAGCAATGAGACATATTCAACTATGTTTTCTTCAGAGAAGATAGAAACATGACCGGATATGGTTATAGATGCTATCACGGCACCATCACCTGAAAAGATGGGAACAGCGACCGAACCGGAATAGAGATCGCGTTCGCCTTTGGAAACGGCATAACCGTCTTTTCTTATCTGGGCACAAAAAGACCTGATCGCATCGGGTTCGCAGACAGTGTTTTCGGTTATCTTTTGAAGCGGAGCATTTTCAATGAAATCACGCTGAAATTCCTCGGAGCTGTATGCCAAAAGAACCTTGCCGGACGCTCCGCAATAGAGGGGATGCAAAGCCCCCATGTAAGAATAGCGCCTGACATATTGGTTACCTTCCACCTGATCGACACAAAGACGGTCATAACCGTGTATGGTGTAAAGATTGGAGGTCTGACCGCTCTGCTTGGCAATGGACTCGAGCTCAGGTCTGACGATTCGACAAATCGCCTTATTGAAACGTGCCATCTGACCCAAGCGGATTATTTCATAACCGAGAAAATATTTGCCCGTTTCAGGGTCTTTTTCTATCATATGCTCCTGTTCCAGTGCGCTAATCAGGCGGTGAGCGGTGCTCTTGGGAAGATCGACACGCTCGCATATTTGGCTGAGGCGAAGTTCCTCGTCGGTGGCAAAGCATTGCAGGATAGCAATGGCACGTTCAACAGAACGAACGGAATTTCCGTCGCTTTTAAATGCCGCCATCTCCATCACTCTCCAATGCCCTTTCAATATAATGGAAAAATGAAATTTAATCAACTGACAAAACAACAGAATTATTGATAAAAAAATGATAAATGTGACTATAATTTTACCTTGTCTGCCAAAGATAGGAGTGAATTTTTGTTGACTTTTTATAATTTCGCTTCGAATATTTGAACGCTGCATTTTTTATCTTGATCCACAACTGACAGCAGCCGTTTGGTGTAGGGGATAAGCCCGCCGGCATCGACGATACCGCGAACATACTCGGGTAGGGCGGAAAAGCAAGCTCTCCGTTATTGCAAAAGATCACACCCTTTGAAAAATCTACCGCTATATTTTCGCCGGCTTCTATAAGCTTGACCGCCTGAGGGCAGATAACTATCGGAAGACCTGCGTTTATACTGTTGCGGTAAAATATTCGTGCATAGCTTTCGGCAATGATAGCGCCCACAGCCTTGAATTTAAGAGAGAGAGCCGCCTGCTCGCGAGAAGAGCCGCATCCCCAGTTTTTCCCCGCCACGATAATATCGCCCGGTGCGGCATTTGGAGCAAAATTAGGATCCAGGTCCTCAAGGGCATGGCTTGCAAGCTGTTCGGGGCTGAGCGTCATATAGGTATAGCGTCCGGGGAAAATATTATCGGTGTTAACGTTGTCTCCGTATTTCCAAACCATTCCCGAAACGATCACGGCTCATCACTCCTTAAAAATTCTCTCGGGTCGCACAGTTCTCCTCTTATCGCGCTTGCTGCCGCGGTGGCGGGAGAGGCAAGATAAAGGCGGCTGCTGCGGCTGCCCATCCTGCCTTTGAAATTGCGGTTCGAGGTAGCTACGCAGACCTCGTCATCGGCGAGTATACCGCCAGCCGCACCGAAACAGCAGGCGCAGCCGGGCGAATATAGGGTACAGCCTGCTTCAACAAGTGTGGATATCGTTCCGTCGAGCAGGGCGGATCGAAGTATCTCTTGAGATGCGGGGGCAACGATAGTGCGTACCTTCACGCGGCGTCCTTTGAGGATCGCCGCCGCGGACTGAAGATCCTCGAGGCGGGCGTTGGTGCAAGAGCCGATAAACACCTGGTCTATCTTTGTTCCGGCGACTTCGGAAACAGGGGCATAGTTATCGACACGGTGCGGCTTTGCGACCGATGGAACTATATCTTCAAGTCGGTAATGAAGCTCGCAGAAATATTCGGCGTCGTTATCCGCCCAGGTGGGCTGCCAGCGGCTGCTTTTGGCTTTGGTTTTGATAAAGTCAAGCAGCTTTTCATCGGGTGGGCAAACTGCGTTTTTAGCGCCCGCCTCCACCGCCATGTTGCAGAGTGTCATTCGGGAGGCGATAGACATATCCAGCACTCCCTGGCCGTGAAACTCTATCGAGCGGTAATTGGCGCCGTCTGAACCGAGATCACCTATGATGGTGAGGATAAGATCCTTTGCCGATACACCGGGATTAAAATTCCCCTCAAGTACTATCTTTATCGTTTCGGGGCAGTTGAGCCATATAACTCCGGTTGCCCATATAGATGCCGTTTCGGTGTGACCTATTCCTACTGCGAGCGCATTCATTGCACCCGAGGTGCAAGTGTGGGAATCGGAGCCGACTATTATCAGCCCCGGTGCGCATAGCCTTTTTCGCATACCACCTGATGACATACGCCGCCAAAGCTTTGCAGGTCGTAGAAGGCATTGATCTGCTGGCGGGCAATAAATTCTCTGCCTATTTTGTGAGAGTTGGCGTATTCCTCGTTGGAACAGGGAACGGTATGATCGTAAACCACCACTATTTTATCGGGATCCCATACCTTTTCTAACCCAATGCCGTTGAACTGGCGGGCTATCCTTGCAGTGTTATCGGTGGCGAGCGAAATATCCGGCTCAACTATCGCTATCTCTCCGGTTTTGATGTTCCTTTTTGCACTTCTGCTGAGGACTTTTTCAACAAAGGTCTGTACCATGGCGGGTCCTCCTCAAATGACGTTTATTCCTCTGTTTTGAAATTGCTTTCCCACTCCACCAGTTCGTTAAAGCCAAACAGTGCGAACATATCCGGGTGACGCATCATATTTGGCCACAGCGGTTCGGTGGTACCCTCGTGATAAAGGGTTTTGAGCATATTCAGACCCGCCGGTATCATGCTACGGGCGATGGAATTGGGATATATGGCGATATTGAAGCCTAATTGCTCAAGCTGTTCGTGGGTGAGAAAGGGCGACCTTCCGCCTTCAACGTTGTTAAACAGTTTATAGCCCTTTATCTCCTGACCGATGCGTTTGATGTCGTCAAGCTTTTCGGGACTTTCGATAAATACGATATCCGCGCCGTGCTCCAAAAAGGCGTTTCCGCGCCGGATGGCCTCATCGATGCCGTGTTTGGTGAGCGAATCGGTGCGGGCTACTATCAGCATACCGTCCTCGCCGCGGGTCTCGGCTATCACCTCTATACGGCGGCACATCTCCTCGCAGGATACTGTTCGCCTGCCAAGAACGTGTCCGCAGCGCTTGGGCATCATTTGATCCTCTATCTGAACTGCCGCTACCCCCATCATGGTGAAATCCTGCACCATTCGCAGTATATTGAGTGGTCCTCCGTAGCCGGTGTCAACGTCGACGATGACCGGCTTATCGTTAAGCACGCTTGTAACGGTGTGAACTCTGTCGCGCGCCTCGGTGTAGCTGACGATGTTGAGGTCGGGCAGACCGACGACGCTCATCGATACGCCCGCGCCGGTGACATATCCCGCCTTGAAGTCGGAATTTCTGACAAGCTGGGCGGTAATGCCGTCATAAACCCCCGGCACCATTAAAAGAGAGGGGTCTGCTACGAGTTGTTTAAGCTTGACCGAGTTTTTCATAATGCTTCTCCTTTTTACAGCGGGGGTTGACAATTTCGTTAATGTTTTAATAGTATATTATTAATAAAGGTCAAACAATTGGAAAAATTGGCAAAAAATATACTCATATTGACAAATTGCTGTAAAGGAGGGACGGGACAATGGTGGGCAGACAGTATTACGCAAACCATAAAATACAGAATTTTAAAGGGAACGACCGCCCTTTCAGTTTTCATAACGATCTTGAGATAACGCTCACTCTCAGCACCGGCGGATATTATTTCGTTGGTGACAGGATATACCCGATAGGCTATGGCCATCTTTTTCTTTTCAGCAACAGCGACCTTCACAGAAGCTGCTTCGGTGAGGACGGCGAACCTTCTGCCGACAGCACTTACCGCCGCTATACGCTGCATTTTCAGCCTTCGCTGCTGGAAGGGGCATGTGCCGACGTCGCGGTGCTGCTCGGCTGCTTCTTTGAACGGGATAAGGATTTTTCGCACTGCATACCGCTTTCAAAAGAGCAGACCGAAAAGTTCACGGCGCTGATGCAAAGAGCTTGTGATGCCAGCGATGACAGGTCGATATGGTCTGAGCCGGTTTTCAAGACGGTGCTTTTCGAAATGCTTATCGAGATAAACAGGGACCTTTTGAATAATACCGCGAGTGATATGATTGAGAAAACGGGTGGGGCATTTGAGAGGATAAAACCGGTGGTGGAATATCTGCGCAAGCATCAGAACGAAGATATATCTCTTGCGCTGCTTTCGGAGCGGTTTTTTATCGATAAATACAATCTTTGCAAGCTATTTAAACGCGAGACCGGATTTACCGTTATAGAATACCTCACCCATTGCCGTATAGTTACCGCCCAGGAATTGTTGCGCCGCGGTGCTACGGTTTCGCGGGTCGGGGAGGCGGTGGGCTTTTCAAGTGACGCGAGCTTTATAAGGGCATTCAAACGTATCGCGGGCTGCACGCCGGGGCAATACCGCAAAAACCATATGTGAGAATGATGCTAAAAGCCGTGCGCTAGCCCTTTTGGACTGAAGCACGGCTTTTATATAACTCCCAATTTCATTTTTGTTTCTACCGTTGCTGATTGCTCCAAAGCCTCCCTTGGGTAAAGGGCAGCGGCACGGCAAAGCAGTGTCAGAGGGAGCGATGGCATAAAAAACGGTATTTTGATGACTGACTGCTGGAGGTGAATTGCCGGCAGGACAAGAGAAGCCACTCCGGGGTGCCCCTTACACAGGTGAGCCTTTATAGTGCGGTCCTTCATTGGCAAAACGAAGTCGAATTGGAACTTATTTAAAACAAAGGTTGAAAATCTTTAATCGTCAAGGCTGTCGCAGGTGATTATGATGCCGCCGGTTTTGACCTTTTCGGAGGTGGGAGGCGGGGCGTTTCTTTTGCAGAGGTCGCGACAGAAGCGCTTAGAAGGCTTTTTATTAAGTCTGAACAGCTTTTCACGCTCGATGAGCAGAACGTCATTTTCCTCCGCGAGCTGGCGGGCGGCAGGTGTGAAATGCCGATTGGTGATAACGCCTGCATATTGAGCATTATAATGTAATTTGGCGGCGGCGACCTCCTGGATAGGAGAGTTGCCGACATTGGAGCCATACCGCTTGCACTGAAACACCCACAGGCAGCCGTTTTGGTCCTTGGCGGTTATGTCGGCGCCGAAATCGCCGCTCGATTTGGTGACGCGAACCTTTGAAAAGCCGTTGCGTTTTAAAACATCGGCTGAAAAGTGTTCGAATTCTACTCCGTCAAGTTCATCTATCAGGGCGTTGCTGCCGCTTCTGCTTATTCGGGCGAGGTTGATAAGATACAAAAGTCGCAGAGCAATGACTAAGGTCAGAAAAGAGGCGACGATAACTGCGGACAGGGCATCATCACCGATATTATCGGTGGCGATAAGCGCCCAAAGACTGGCTGTAACCAGCGCCGCGCCGAGCCATTTGAGGCTGCTGAGCAGCGGGCCGGATCCCTTGCGCTCTTTCGGTTTTGCTTTGCGGCTGCTCATGGCTCTCCTCCTTTGATCTTTATCTTTCGCCAATATGATAATACCACAAAGAGATGTACCATAAGAAGGACAACGCACAAAAAACCACAGGTTTTCTGAAATCGAAGAAAGCCCGCATCCTTTACGCCTTTAAGAAAGCAAAGGAGATAGTGCCGGAGCTTTAAATGGTCGGGGATGTCGGCGGCGAAGCTCTGCTGCTTTTGCCTTTGCGCGGTATTGAAATGACTATACACTTCTGTTATAATTTAAACAAAAGTGAAAGGGGCGGCGATATGAGTCAGATAATACTGGATGAATTTCTCGAGCTGGTGCAGATAGATTCCGATTCGCTCAACGAGCGTGAAATGGCAGATACCCTTACCCGAAAGCTCAAAGAGTTGGGCTGCGAGGTGTGGGAAGACAAATCGATGATAGAAAAGATAGGCGGAACAGCAGGCAATCTATATGCGGTGCTGGAGGGCAGCTGCCCCGGTGCGATACTGTTTTCTTCGCATATGGACAGAGTTGCGAACGGCAGGGGAATTCGCCCCGTTGTAGCCGACGGAAAGGTGACCGCGCAGGGAACCATCCTTGCGGCAGACGACCTTTCGGGGGTGGCTTCTATACTCGACGGTATCAGACGTGTAAAGGCATCCGGCAAGCTGCATCCCAAAATAGAAGTGGTATTTACTGTATGTGAAGAAAAGAATATCACAGGAAGCCGCTATATCGATTACGGCAGGCTGACCGCAAAAGAGGGATATGTTCTCGATTCGCCGGGGCGCATCGGGCGCGTTATCAACGCCGCGCCTGCCAAGGCGAAGATAGCCTTTGAGGTGGAGGGCAAAAACGCCCATGCGGGCAACGCTCCCGAACAGGGCGTGAATGCTGTGATGGCGGCGGCCAAGGCGCTGACCCGCCTGCCTGACGGAAGAATAGACTTTGAAACAACCGCCAATTATGCCACATTTGATGCAAAGGGACCTTCTAACGTCGTGAACGCATACGCCGCGGTAAACGGTGAAGCGCGCAGCCGCAACAACCAAAAGCTGGATGATTATATCGAGCTTGTCAGACAGACCTGCCGTGAGATCGAAGCTGAAACCGGCGCTAAATTTAAAGTGGATATACAAAAGGACTATGACAGCTTTGTGATACCTATGACGAGCAGCTGTATACAGCGCGCGGCAAAGGTATACGAGCAGATGGGCATAGAGATAAAGGTCGAAGCGGGCGGCGGCGGAATGGATGCCAACCGCCTTAATGCCAACGGCATCACCTGCGTGGGATTGGCAACGGGATATTCAAAGAACCACGGGATTTTTGAAACGCTTGAGGTGGAGGACCTGCTCCGTTCGGGCGAGATGGTGGAACGGCTGATATATCAGATGGCGCAGGAGAATAAACAGAACTGACGAAAAAAGCCCCGAAAGGGGCTTTTTTATGTCGCCATAGCTTATTCAATTACTTTGCTGCGGCAGCGGCAGCATCAGCTGCATAATAAAAATATTGCCTTCGATTTCAAAGGAGCAGAGGCCGTGATAATGATCCGCGATGGTTTGTATGCTGTGACAGCCTACCCCGTGCCCCTTTCGGTGAGAAAGAGGTATGCCTGAACGCATAACGATTTTTCCCGAATAAGGATTTTTTATCTTTACGAGAAGTTTATTGAATTTGATCTCGCAGTAAAAATCCACCCATTTAAGCTCCGGCTCTAAGGCCGATACCGCTTCCAATGCGTTTTCCAACCCGTTGGACAGCACTGCACAAAGCTCAATATCGGAAACAGGAACATCATTCGGGAGCGCGGCCTTTACGGTGAATGAAATGTCGGCTTGCCGGGCTTTGGTGTAATAAGACGAGCACAAAAGATTGACAAGCTCATTTTCGCAGAACCGCTTCGGTGTTATAGAAGAAGTATAGCCCAACACGTTTTTGATATATTCTTCCGCCTGCTCCGGCTTGCCGGATGACAGCAATCCGCTGAGGGCGGTCATGTGATGGCGTATATCATGGCGGTATATTGCCTCTTGCTGCTGCGCTGTCTGCAGGAATTTTATTTGGGATTTTGCGGAGTCAAGCTCCTGCGCGAGCGTATATTGAGAATCTTCCATCAACTTTTTCTCGCTTAGATCCTTGTATATCTGCGTCAGAAGAAAATAGAAGAAGAAAACCTGTATGTTTGGGATATATCTCACTGCAAATCCAATAGGGGTGTTCAAAGAGGAAAAATCGGCCCTTATTCCGATTATGACATATATGTAGTACAAGAAGGGGACCAGAGAAAGCTGAAGAAACAGACGATCATCGCCGTATTTCAGCAGATAATTGAAGCCCTTTCGAAAAAGCAAAACGACGACCAGCAGTGTGAGGGCGTAAGAGAACAGATTGAACAGCAAAAGGATCCACGAACTTTCAGATACGAATAGCTTTACGATGTTTCCGATCATAATGGTGGGGGCGGTGAATATCATCGCGGTAAATGTCATAAACGCCATTTTGACGACCCCGCACTTTGTGATATGCAAAAAGATCAGAAAAATCGGGATATGCATACTGAACGGGATCACCCTGCCGAAAAGAGACGGACCCAGCTGCGCTTTGAGCAGATGATTAAACAGCATCAGCAGTAAAAACAAAAGCGGGATGATGCGTTTTTGGGCAGGCGAAAAATCCTCAAAGCGCACATCCATGGTGACCCAGAGGAGGAATCCGACAAATAATAGTACCAATGCCGGCGAAAAGGTCGAGATGCTCATTTATACACTCCCTTCAAATGAATGGCAGGATATATTGATTTTATCATATAGGGGCGAATAAAGCCAGCGGAATCATATGATACGCACAGGCTGCGGAGATAAAGGCGTCAATATATGATTGGGAAAGAACAGAGGGATAACGGGTTGAAAAGCCAAGAGCATCGATCCCGCACAAATCGGGACAGAGAATGAAGAACGACCCGGAGCCGTTGCACCGCAATGGCTCCGGGTCGTTTCGTGTATTTTTTAAAACAGTAGTCAAATTGCCACAGGCAGAATATTGCCTTACAGTTTTAGCGTGAGATGCTATCATTTATCTGTTAAGAAGTTGTCACGATCAATGGCACGATCTCGCCCTTGCCAACATCTACGAGTCCCTTGTCGGTGAGTTTAAGCGCGGGAGAAACGGGGAGCCCCAGCGTGCAAAGGGACATGATGGGACTGCGGTGACAGTAGCCCATGTTGTGAAGCGCATGGCGCACGGTACCTAATGCCCTGCCTGTATCCTCAGCGCTCTTTTCTGAAAGGAGACCGCAGACGGGGAGCGCAAGCTCTGCCGTCACCGTGCCGCCCTCTGCCATGACCATGCCGCCGCCGACCGCGATGAGACGGTTGGCGGAAAGCACCATGTCTTCCGGGTTTTTCCCCAGAACGAAGAGATTGTGATGGTCATGGAAATAGGTGGTGGCCGCGGCTCCGCGGTCCATTCCTGTGCCGGAAACGAGCCCGAGGGAGAAGCCGCCGCCTTTGCCGTGCCGCTCAAAAACGGCAGCAAGAAGGCAGTCGCTTTCCTGCCAGAGGATACGCCTGTTTTCCACTCTTAGCGTCCGGCGTCCCTCGCGGGTCTGTGTGCGATGCGGCGACACTTCTATCACCCGCACGGTGACCTCTCCTTGGTCCACAGGAGCAGGGAGAGCAAACTGTTCTTTGGAAAGGGCGGCAAGATGCAGTGTGTTGTAAAAATCGGCGGGAAAGGTGCGGGTCACAGCGCTCTGTTCCTGCTCGCCCTTACGGTAAACACATTTGCCTCGCTTATAGACCACCTTTGCTGAAAGCTCACGGAGATCGTCCACGAGAAAAAAGTCTGCCAGCCTACCCGGCGCGATGCTGCCGCGATCATAGAGGCGCATACGGCGTGCCGGCGAATAGGTGGCGCAATAGATGGCCTCTTCCACCGGGAAACCCAGATCCATGGCCTTTCGCACCACCGCGGAAAGATATTCTCCGCGGGCAAGCTTATCGGCCATGGTGTCATCGGTGACAAAGCAGCAATGTTCAAAAAGACGGTTTTCGACAATGTAGCCGATAAGCTCAGGCAGCACCGTTTTTTCCTGCAGCTCCATGAACATGCCGTTTTCCATCCGTGCCCGCAGTTCTTCCGGTGTGTGCTCGGTGTGATCTGCGTCAATGCCCAAGAAGAGGAAGCTGGAAAGATTCTCGCCCAAAAGAGAGGGGCAGTGTCCCTCTACAGGGAACTGTGGATGATGTTGGCGGAGATAGGCGAGAAACTTCGTGATCTCAAGGTCGTTTTCCCGGATGATGCCCCGATAGTTCATCACTTCGCCCACGCACACCACATCTTTGTTCTCCATCAGCGCCTTCATTTCCGAAAAACCGATGGTACTGCCGGTGGTCTCCAACCCGGAGTCGGTGGAGGGAACGCTGCTGGGAATGCCGTAAAAGATGTCGATGGGTGCGTCCTTCGCGGCCTCGATCATGGCTTCGATACCACGCATACCACAGACATTTGCTATCTCATGAGGCTCAGAGACGATCGTTGTGACACCATCCGCCACCGCGCAGCGGCTGAAGGATGCGGGGGTCAGCATGGAGCTTTCGATATGCATATGGATATCCAGCATGCCGGGGATCATGTACGCCCCACCGCCATCCAGGACTTCATCCGCCGCTGCTTCCGGCTCATCTCCTGTGGCAATGTGGAAAAATCGGTCGCCACACACCTGAACCGTTCCGGGCCGAAAGCGCTTGAGATAGGAATTATAGACCTGAACATTTTTGATCAGTAAAGTGGTTTTCTGCATGGGATTCTCCTTAGAGCAGTGTAGCGAAATAGAGGATGCTGACAACAACCATGGCATACATACTCTTGGAAATTTCTTTATATTTGCCTGCGGCAAGCTTCAGCACTACATAGGCGGGGATCGCAACGCAGATACCGTTTGCAATATTGTTGGCGAAAACGGTGAATGCAATGCACAAAAAGGCGGGCATTCTTTCGGTGAGATCATTGAAGTTGATATTACGCATGTTGTTGAGCATATGCACGCCGATATAGATCAGCGCAGCGGAGGTAGCGGCCTTGGGGATCATCAGCGCAAGAGGAGCAAAGAAGGCAGAGATCAGGAATAAAATACTGGTAAAGATCACGGTAAGACCGGTTCTGCCGCCTGCCCCAACACCTGCTGATGACTCCATGTAGGTAGTCATGTTGGGCATTCCGAAAAGGCCGCCGGCACAGGTGGCGAGCGCGTCTACCTTGAAGCATCGGTCGATTCCGGGGAGATTACCGTCCTCATCAATGTAGCCGGCTTCTGCGCCTACGCCGAGAACGGTGCCGAGCGTGGAGAAAAAGTCAGGCACGAAAAGAGAAATCAGCACCGGGATATAGGCAATCTTCAAAGCGCCTAAAAAGTTGATCTGTAAAAACATACTGCTGAAACCGGTGGGTTTGGTTACGATGGTGCCGGGCAGCGTGGTGATACCGAAGGGGATGCCAATGAGGGTGGTGAGAATAATGCCGATGAAAAGGTCGCCTTTCACGCGGCGAGCTTTCAGCACCAGGATGATGATAAAGCCGATGACGGTTACGATCACGGAGGGAGAGGAAAGGTTGCCCCAGGCCAGACATTTCTTGGCCTCATTAGCTACGACGAGACCTGCGTTTTTTGCACCGAGAAGCGCAATGAAAAGGCCCACGCCTGCGCTTACGGCATTTTTGAGGCTTTTGGGAATGGCTTGTACCACAGCGTCTCTCAGGCCCAGAAAGGTGACAAGGACAAAAAGTATGCCGGACCAGAAGATGACGCCGGCCGCCACATCTGCGGGAACGCCGTCATTTGCCACGAAGGACGCTACCACGCCTACGCTGCCAAGACCGGGAGCCAACGCAAAGGGGCGATTGGTATAAAAGGCCATGCCGATAGAGGTGGCTGCAATGAGCAAAACCATCACCGTGAGGATGGCGGTTTTTTCATAGCCTGTGGGTTCCAGCATATTTGGGATGGTGGCCAACACATAGGCCATAGTAAAAAAGGTGGTGGCGCCAGCGATGAGCTCTTGACGAACAGAGGTGTGATAATCGCTTAGTTTGAACTGTTTTTCCAGAAAATTCTTCATATCAGAATCCTCCCTTTCTCTCCAATTGTATGCATCTGTAGAATGTTGACCTAAAATATTGGCCTAATATATAATATAAAAGTATCAAGTCGAAGTCTAATTCCGCTTGCTTATACCACTTATTCCAAATCAGAATATAATAAGCTGCCTGTTTTTCTGCTATAGTATTATTTATAAATGTGTTGCATGGAGGCGAGCCTATGAGTTTTCACGAACTCCAGTTCATTCTTTGTATCGCGCGTCACCAGAATCTGACCCGGGCTGCACAGGAGCTTTATATCTCGCAGCCGACCCTTACCAAATGCCTGCAGAAAGTAGAACGGGAGGTGGACGGTAAGCTTTTCAACCGCAGCGACAACCGCTACTATCCCACACAGTTGGGGGAAAAGTACCTTGAGTATGCTCGATCTGTACTTGCGCTGGAGGAGAATTTCCGTAATACTGCCATGTGCATCAATTCCTCGCAACGGGGGGAACTGAGCGTGGCCTTTCCTATCATGCGCAGCTTCTGCATGGTGCCCCGAATCATTAAGGAGTTCCGCAGCAGATTTCCCGGTGTCACCCTCAATATTTACGAGGAGGCCACCGAAATACAGAACAAGCTCCTGATGGATCTAAAAATCGATTTTGCCATCTTCAGCGATGCTTTTCCCAATCCGAAGCTCACCTATGAGCAGCTTTTTGAGGACAACCATGTGCTGGTGCTGCCGCCGGATCACCCTTTGGCGCAGCGGGGCGAGGAAAAGGAAGGCTTTTCGCGTCCGTGGCTGGATCTTTCCCTTGCGGCAAAGGAGCCCTTCATTCTCCATTTTCCTGAGCAGACTACCGGTGTCGTTGCATTGCGGTTATTTGAAGAATATAACATCGAACCCAATGTGGTTCTCCGCATCCGAAATGCTACGAATATGCTGCGCCTGTGCCAGCAGGGCGTTGGACTGTGCTTTACCTTGGAAAGCTATGTCCGCGCTATGGAGTTTGATCGCCCTCCGGTATGCTTTGCCGTGGGCAGCCGTCCCACGGGCGTGCCGCTACAGGTGGCCTACCGCAAGGGCACCGTTCTTTCTCCTTGTGCCCGGGCCTTCATTGAGATCGCCAAGCGCTGTTAGAGGGGATAAAATCGGGGAGCGTTAAAAAGTGGAGTTGTTTCGATGCTCTCCCAACGCCCCCGGAGGCGCGCCAATTGCCGTTGGTTCGTAGCGGCAAAGGAACAATAAGCGGCGATCAGCGTCGGACGGAGGTGATCTGTCCGGCGCTGATCGTTTGAAAAAAAGAGAAATTGAAGGTTCTGCAAGAAAACACAGCTGATATGAAAGACCTGTCATAAAGCGGCAGAACAATGCAGGCGTTAACCGGAGTATCTGAATCAAATAAAAAGGCACTTGCGAATG
The DNA here is from genome assembly GCA_964605985.1 of uncultured Oscillospiraceae bacterium. GTDB lineage: Bacteria > Bacillota > Clostridia > Oscillospirales > Ruminococcaceae > Yanshouia. The sequence goes on from CAZSEO010000003.1 coordinate 76,562, forward strand.
CAAGTGCCTTTATGGTGGTACGCCCGATGCGATTCGAACGCACGGCCTTTGGAGTCGGAGATATCAGGCGGTAAAACAAAAAGCCTGATTTGATGCGGGTTTGGGATAAAGTAAACAAATCAGAGGCGATAGAAGAGAAAAGGCGCAAACCGTTTATAGATAAGGGTTTGTGCTGATTTTGCGTAAAGATAAAAACAGTAGTCAAATAGTAGTCAAGGTCAAATTCAGAAGGGTTCCAACCTCTGGGATTTTGCTGTGTTTTGAGCCGGATTGTTATTAGATTTGATGGATGGATTTCGTCATCCCTTTCGAGTATGCTTGTTGGCTGAAGGGAGGCGCAACATGAGATTACTTGAAGATTTTTGGTACGGCAATATCGACCCAAGAGAATATGACAAATCTTCTTGCAGTGAGTGCAAAGAAGCGTTTCGGCTGCTCGTAAAAAATGAAGAAAAACTCCGAGCCACTTTCACCGACGAGCAAAAGGAGCTGTTTGCACGCTATACGGATTGCATATCAGAGTATCAGAACCTCGCAGAGTGTAAGTTGTTTCAGCACAGTTTCAGCCTGGGGGTAAGGATGATGGCTGAGGCGTTGGGGGAACAGCAGAACAAGTGACCGAAAGAAATCATCGCTATCCGAAAATATCAGCAGGGCAGTATCACATATGGATACTGCCCTGCTTTTTGCATTCTGTCTTATGAGCGATTCAATTCTTTTTTCAAACGCTGGATTATTTCTGTGCGCTGCTCTGCGGAAGAAGCAGATTCATATTCTTTCAGTGCAGTATCTCGCAGCTTCTCCGCTTCCCGTGACCACTGCTCAAATTCAGACCGACTCATGGTGTTCTTTTTGGTTCGCGCGAAATATTTTTTGTATGCACGCTGATGCAGCTGCCATATCTCGCTGTTACGTACCTTATCTCTGAAATTGGAAGTGGCACCAATATCTCGACAGGTCTTGCCGCCAGTGTTCTCTACCACTTCATTGCAGTAGGAGAAAGTTGCACCCGGAGTCTGTAAAAACCAACGTCCGCAATTGGCACAACGCTTAGGGTAGAACCCCTTCTGTAATGCTCGCATGAACTCTACATATACAAAATCCAGCAACCGCTCAAAATACATCTTCTCAACCAGCTCGGGCGTGGCTCCTTCTTCCACTCGCACCATATACTGTGACCTTACCGTAGGCGCATCCACTTTGGAATCTTCTCCCAAACTTACCCCACTCACAAAGGGTTCCAACATCCGCTCGGCGATCTGCTCTGCCGGAGGAATCTTTCTTTGACCTTTTTTCTTTTCAAATTCTTTTCCCTCAGACATACGGTCCAGAAACCACCCGTACCGTCTTTGGATAAACCTTATCTCGTCGATGGTCTGCTGCATGAAAGAGCACAGCCTGTTGTCGTTTTGTATCACTGACTCGGCGAAAGCCTCCCGCGCCTCGCCCACAACAAAGTCCTCCACCTGCATCTTTCCAAAGAAGCGGAGGTCTTCCATGTACAATCGGTAAAGAGGCAGCGAACCAAATCCACCGACGGCATCCATGAAGGTTCGCGGGGCAGTCGCATAGTCTTCAGCCTTGATCACATGCTCTAAATTATTCAGCAGCTGCTGGTAAGGCTCTGCATCAAGATTGAGTATCTCGGTCAGCACTGAACCATAGGGTTGCTGCTCGCAGTTGGATTCTGCCCAGTAACCCTCGGACCCGAATTCGATTTTTGTGTTGGTGCGGGAACGCTTAAGGTCAAACAGATCCTTGCCCAAAACAGCCATGGGCTTACCCTCCGACGATAGATAATGTATTTGAGCCGATAGTGTATGTAAGAATAGAATACAAAATCTATTTTCAAAAGTCAAGGGTTATGTTACAATGCGAAATAGATAATGAATACATAATAAATATTATCGAAAGGAGAATCATATGCAAAAGTTGAAAACCATCGATGCGGAAACTCTAATGACCACTCCGCTGCCTGCCGTCCGTTTTGTAGTGGAACGTCTGCTCCCGCAGGGACTGCATGTACTGGCAGGCGCATCAAAGGTGGGAAAGAGTTGGCTTTCCCTTTGGCTTTGCTTACAGGTCGCCAAGGGAGAAAAGGTGTGGGAGTTCCCAGTCAAATCAGGTACTGTTCTCTATCTCTGTCTTGAGGATAGTTTCTCACGCGTCCAGTCAAGGCTGTTTCAAATAACAGACGACGCGCCGCCCTCGCTGCACTTCGCGACTATCGCAGGCAGTATCGGAAATGGGCTGGAGGAACAGATCAATGATTTTATCTCTGAGCATCCCGATACTACATTTATCGTTATCGATACACTGCAAAAGGTACGGACTGCCAACACCACTGCAAATCCTTATGCCAATGACTATCAGGATCTGTCCTCTCTGAAAACGCTGGCCGACCAACATCACATTGCTATCTTGCTGGTGCATCATGTGCGAAAGATACATGACGATGATCCATTCAATATGATATCCGGCACCACCGGCATCAGCGGCGCTGCCGACACCAACTTTGTGCTCATGAAAAAGAAACGCGGCGGCAGCGAAGCGATGCTCTACTGCGTCGGCAGGGATATTGAGTATCGGGAGTTGGCGCTTCTCTTCCGAAAAGAGACACACATCTGGGAGATGGCTGAACCGATGGAAGAACAAGAACGACAGCCGGTTGATCCGGAAGTTCTCTGCCTCACTGAATTCCTAAGAGGGGTGTGTCCGTTCGACGGTACTGCGACTGAGCTCAGCACCTTGTTGGAGCAACAGACCGGAGAACAGCTGCTGCCGAGTGTGCTCTCCAAGCGATTAACGAAACATTCCGGTGAACTGGACAGGCTGGGTGTGCGTATCTCATCTGCCAGAACGCGGGACAGTCGCACACTGCACATACGTTGTGACGGCAATGACGGGAATGACGGTAAAAAAGATACAGACTCAGTATCAAATTTGCTGTCACAGCCGTCACACCTGTCACCGCCGGAAAAAGCCGCCGCTGTGTCGCCCTGTGTGGCGATTTCTGCCGCGGGGTAGGGTAGTTTCCCCATCCGCTCTCGTAAAACGCGACACAGGCGAAATGTGCGAAAAAGCGTTGTTGCGGGGTTGCGATTTTCCCTCCTTTGAGGAGGGAGCCAGCATCGCATTTGTCTGGACGTCGGCTCACGCCGCCGACCCGCCAAACACAGCTGGCCGGGCGGAAGCCCGGACCCACTTTGGGGATTACGATGAAACGGAGGTATAAATGAAGAAAGATAAAACGTTCAGTATCCGCATTGCGGATGAAGATTTGCAGACCATCAAACGAAAAGCAAAACAGGCAAGGATGTCCCAGGGCGACTACGTCACCCGCTGCTGCCTTGGCAGGCAAGTGGTAGTTATCGAGGATTTGAAAGAGGTTACAAAACAACTGAGAGGTATCGGAAACAACCTCAACCAGCTCACGGTACTGGCTAACATGGGCAGAGTAAATGTTGCGAATCTTGATGCGGCAGCGCAAGAACTATCAGCTATTAGTACAACACTGCGTGAGCTGCAGGAGCATGGGAGGTGGAGCGTATAGCCATCGTCAATTTTATGAAAGGTTCCAAAGGGCAAAGCAGAGGCGGCATGGCAGCGGTGATGCGATACGCCTCGCAGGATGAGAAAACAAAATGGGGTGAGATGAAATTGGTCAGCGGCGTGAACTGTCAGGCACGCAGCGCCTACAATGATTTTCTTCGTACACAGCTTCTGCATCATAAAGATAACGGCAGACGGTTCTATCATCTGGTGCAGAGCTTCCCCAAGGGAGAGAAAATCGATCCGCCGCAGGCACACCTCGCAGCAAGAAGGCTGGCGGAGTTCTTTGAGGATCGTGAGGTGCTGGTCTGTACCCACATCGACCGAGAGCATATCCACTCGCACCTTATCATCAATGCGGTGGCGTTGGAAAGTGGGCGCAAGCTACATTCGGATAGAACGCTCGTAGAAGAGCTCATGAAGTTCAACGATAAGGTCTGCATGGAGTTCCAGCTGCCGGTGTTCCAACCGGATCAGAAAAAGAAACAGACAAAATCCATCTCTAACGCTGAGTACCATGTTGCTGCTAAAGGTGAGAGCTGGAAGTTTCAGATGATAAATGTCATCGACAACTGCATGAGATATGCGTCCACCAAGGATGAGTTCATTGAGCTGATGCGATCGGAAGGCTACCAAGTAAAATGGTCGCCTACGCGCAAGAATATCACCTACACAACGCCGGACGGTAAGAAATGCCGCGATGACCGTCTGCACCAAGAAAAATATTTGAAGGAGAAAATGGAATTTGAGTTTAGAATACGAGCGCAGCTTATCTATGGAACAACTGAAACAGAGAAATCAATCTCGTCAGATGGCACAGCTTTCACCGCAAGAAATGCCGCAGCAAAATACAGCCGAGCAGGACAACCTTACCAGCCTGTTGATGCTGCTCCGCTCGATTACAGAGCTGCCTTGGACTGGAGCGCAGTGGGAGCAGATACTGGCGACGATGGAGTCCATCAAGAGGTCGACTATCACGCAGAACCGTTTGCTGGAGCAGATATCCGAGCAGCTCTCAACACAGAATTCTATCCTGCGGGACATAGAGAGATTCAGTCCGAGCAAATCGCAGGTGGAAACATTGACGGAGAAGGTGTCATCACTTCATCGGATGGCGCAACAGGCTGGGAGGAAGAAAGAGAGGCGCTTATCGCTTTCCTCGGCATGGGGATGGATGATAGACAACCTGTTCACCAATCCCCTGTTCTGGATATCCCTGCTTGGGGTAGTTGCCTTGTGGCTGACCTGGCCTCTCTGGAGAGGAGTGTTCGGATGGATAACGAGTCTGTGATCGATGCCACCACCATCCATAGTCATGTTGATAGCAAGGCAATGAAAAAGACTATGGAGAAAAAGATCGCTCAAGGCCACAAAGCAGATGACCGTGAGGAATCGTTTGAATATCAGCAGAGCATGTAATAAGGAGGAGATATATGGCGAGCATCAAAAAGATAAACGAGCGAAAATATAAAATCACCGTCAGCAATGGATATCGTCCCGACGGCAGAAAAATCAGCAAAGCGAAAACGATAACGGTTCCGGATTCTGTTCGGAGCCGAGGCATCGCACAATATGTTTCACATGCCGCAGAAGAGTTTGAACGCACAGTCAAAAACGGATTTGCGGAGGATGGAGAGATGACTTTTGAGCAATATTCGTCGAGGTGGTTGGAGCGTCAGGTTAAATATGCGCCGGGCACATTGGAAAGTTATCGGAGGATGCTTGAACGGGTATATCCTTATATCGGTGCCGTAAAACTCAATCGCCTGAGGCCGGCAGCGTTGGAAAATATGATGATGGAACTTCGAAAGCGCAGCCATCGCGGAAAACCTATACAGGAAGCTACCGTTCAAAAATACCTTACAGTTGTTTCGACTGTTCTGTCTGATGCCAAGCGAAACGAGATTATACAAAAGAACCCCGCACGTATGATAGATCTCCCCGATACCGAAAAACGTATCCAGTCTATACCGACAGACGAGCAGGCAAGAGAATTCCTCAGCATACTCTCGTGGGAGCCGTATGAGTTCAAGCTGTTTTATGCGCTGGCTATCTATACAGGCTGCCGCAGAGGTGAACTATGTGCGTTGAAATGGTCTGATTTTATTGTAGAGGGAGATGAGGGACTGCTGATCATCTCGCGGTCGCGCAGCAGTGTTGCGGGCAAAGGAGTAGTCGAGGGCAGCACTAAGAACGGAAAGACTCGCACAGTTTATCTTTGCGAGGAGATAATGAGTCTTGTGTTCCGATACTATTATTATAAGAGAGCCGAAGCCAAGGAAGAAGGCTATCCTCTTTGCGACTATCTGTTTTCCTATCCTGATGGCAGCATGATACATCCGGATACCTTTACTAAATATATCCGTCGGCTCTATGACGAGATAGGATTCCCTAAGGACTTTCATCTGCACACGCTGCGTCATTATTTTGTTTCGCTGATGCTGCACAACGGTGTGGACAAACAAACGGTAGCGGATATGGCGGGGCATGGTGATACATCGTTTATGGAAAGGACATATTGTCATCCGCAGCTGGCACTCAAACAAAACGCGGCGAGAAAGATTACAGCAACGATATTGGATGCTCCGTCAGCTATAATCGTAGAAAGGGATAGCGCCTGATTGTTGCTATAGTAGAATTTCAGGGAGGAGGCGAAATTATGGTAGCTTTATAGGCATGGTCACGGTATCTTGTGTTTGCAAAACCTGTCTCAGCAGGAGATATATCAAAAGAAAGTGAGGATATATTTATGGCAAGCATAAGAAAGCGCGGAAACAGCTATCTGATAGTGGTATCGATGGGGTATGACTATAACGGCAATCGCAGAAAGCCGCAGCAAAAGACGGTGCGCCCTCCAGATGGGCTGACAGCCAAGCAGACCGAAAAATGGCTTAACGAGCAGGCGGTATTGTTTGAGGTAGAGTGCAAAGGAAATTCGCACGCGGACAGAAATATTACGCTGGCGAAATATATTGAGATATGGCTTCGGGATATCGCTCCGGAAAAGCTGGCGAAGTCAACGATCGTCAGGGAGAAGCAGGATATAGAACGTATCCTGCCCGAACTGGGACACTACAAACTGTCGGCGCTTATGCCGGATCATTTCAGGAAATTCTATGCGCAGCTGAGAAAAGAGAAGAATCAGAAAAACGGAAAGCCGCTCTCCGAAAGCACCGTTGAGGGAGTTCACGCATGCCTGTGCGGGATACTCTCCGATGCTATGGAGGGCGGCTATCTTGATCATAATCCTGCGTGGAGAACCTACCGTTACGCCGGAAAGAAGAAAGAGAAAAAGGTGGCGGATGAGGAGTTGACTGCGAAAGTCATTCAGGCTCTTGAGCAGGAGAGCATAAAATATGAGCTTTATTTCAAACTGATAATCGCTACAGGAATGCGGAGGGGAGAATGCTGCGGACTGAGATGGAAAGATATTGATTATAAAACCCGCACCATTAATATATGCCGCAACGTGGTCAAGGTGACAGGGGAAGAAATCATGGTGAAAGAACCGAAGACCAAAGCCGGAGTGAGGCATGTATACTTCTCGCCGGAGATGGAGAGCTTGCTGAAAGAGTATCGGCGGGAATGCGAGTGGCATACCCGGTCGTATGAAAATCGAGAGCTGACCGAAAGCGACTATATATTCCGACGTGAAGGGTATGACCTGCCGATGACCCCATCTACCTTCACATGGCGGTTCAAGCTGATATTGAAAAAGAACGGCTTACCCGAATATCTTAATGTGCATTCGCTAAGACATACCAACGCCAGTCTGATGATAGCAAACGGAGTCGATGTGGCAACGGTGGCGGGATTGCTGGGGCACAGCCAGCCCTCGACCACATTGGATATCTACACCCATGCTTTCGATAAGAACAAGAAAGCGGCGAGTGCCGAACTGCATAACGGGTTGGGGATATAGTTGTGTAAAGATAAAAGCCGTCGTAAGCGGTTTGCTTGCGATGACTTTTGGAAAGCATGAACACTTTAGATGCCAACGAACTAATCTGTAAATGCATTTTAAAGCAAAAACATTCGAAGAATTTTCGGATTGCCTATTGACAAGGTAGGTAAATAGCGGTATTATGATACCAACCTAAGAGGTAGGTAAGATTGAAAGAAGGAAATCGTATCATGAAAAAGGTATTCACTATAACTGCAATGATGGAAATGCGTATGTGCTGTTACATGTGCATGACTTTTCGCGCGCCTTTTTCCGATATCTCCTCCATCGAATAGAAAACTTTGTACCGCGCAGTTAATATGCGGATAACATCGTTTTAAACCGGGAGACTTGATCGGAGTCTCTCGGTTTATTTTTTATAAGGCGGGTTGTTGAACATGGGAAACTATTTTGAAGAGCTTGTGAGAGCCAATTTTCGATTCGGACGAATGTGCTGTTGTTGATTCGGAAAAAGAAGAAACATAATTTGACTGATCGAAAGGAAGTATCATCTATGTCTAACTACAAATTTGAAACCCTTCAGCTTCATGTGGGCCAGGAAACTCCTGATTCCGCAACAGACGCTCGCGCCGTACCGATCTACGCCACCACCTCCTACGTTTTCCACGATTGTGCTCACGCCGCCGACCGCTTTGGCCTGCGCGATGCCGGAAATATCTATGGAAGACTTACCAACTCTACTCAGGATGTGTTGGAAAAACGCATAGCCGCTCTCGAAGGCGGCGTGGCTGCGTTGGCGCTTGCATCAGGCGCCGCCGCCATCACCTACGTGCTGCAGGCTCTGGGACAAAACGGCGGCCATATCGTTTCCCAAAAGACCATCTACGGCGGAAGCTACAACCTGCTGGCACATACGCTGCCAAACTTCGGAATTACAGCTTCCTTTGTCAACATTCACGACCTTGATAAAGTAGAGGCGGCGATTGGGGATAATACAAGGGCGATCTATATCGAAACTCTCGGAAATCCCAACAGCGATATCCCTGACATTGATGCGTTGGCTGAACTGGCACATAGGTATGGACTGCCGCTGGTAGTAGACAACACTTTCGGAACTCCCTATTTGATCCGCCCCATCGAACACGGCGCAGATATCGTAGTGCATTCCGCCACCAAGTTCCTCGGTGGACACGGCACTACCCTGGGCGGCGTCATCATCGATTCCGGCAAATTTGATTGGGCCGCGTCCGGAAAATACCCCGCAATAGCCGATCCTAATCCCAGCTATCACGGCGTTTCTTTTGTTAAGGCGGTCGGTCCTGCGGCCTTTGTCACCTACATCCGTGCAATTTTGCTGAGAGATACCGGTGCTTCCATTTCTCCCTTTGCGGCATTCCTGCTGTTGCAGGGTGTAGAAACGCTCTCGCTACGACTTGAGCGCCACGCCGAAAACACCAAAAAGGTAATTGAATTCCTTGCAAACCACCCGCAGGTGGAAAAGGTCAACCATCCGTCCCTGCCGGAGCATCCTGACCATGTGCTGTATCAGAAGTATTTTCCCAACGGCGGCGGTTCCATTTTTACGTTTGAGATCAAAGGCGGCGTGAAGGAAGCACATCGATTTATCGACAGCCTGGAGATTTTCTCACTTTTGGCGAATGTGGCCGACGTAAAGAGCCTTGTCATCCATCCCGCAACCACCACCCACAGCCAGCTTTCAGAAGAAGAGCTGCTGGATCAGGGGATCCGGCCCAACACCATTCGCCTCTCTATCGGCACCGAGCATATCGACGACATCATTGCCGACCTGCAGCGCGGTTTTGATGCAGTAAAGGAGGGCTAAATCATGGCTAAGATATAT
>CAZSEO010000004.1:0-77982 GCA_964605985.1 uncultured Oscillospiraceae bacterium
CATAGTCTCACTTGGGCGGCGCAATTCTCAATTTTAGATTGATTTAGAATAAAAGCACCTTGCTTGCTGCTTGCAAACCGTTGATTTTACTGGGTTTTACCAGATCCTTTAATGACACTCCGACCAATAAAAAACAGTCATCCGAAAGGATGACTGTTTTTTGTTTTCACATACATTTTGAACCAGCAGACTCTATATCGTTATCTCTGTGGTCAATACATTCTAAATGCCACTATGCGTCCGCAGGCTATCTTTTCTCCTGCGTTTCCCGCCGGCTGCGATGTAAAGTCGTCAGGGCCGGAATGTATCACTACCGTTTTATTAACTATCTCACCAATAGAAAACCTGTCGGTAAAAAATATTTGCAGCGCATAGCCGTCATTTCCAAACAACGGCGGCATATCTCCGGCATGATAAGGGTGAGCACTCCCGTAAGGATCATAGTGCGTCAAAGTGCCTGCGAACGGATCAGTTTCTGTACCGCTGCACTTTTCGCCGCCGTGGATATGAAATCCAAATATCCTATGGGCTGAATCCGGCGCAGCCTTTGGCAGTCCCGTGACCTGCGCGGCAACAAGAACACCCCCGTTCATCCGGTAGAAATATACCCGTCCGGATATTGTTGGATATCTGCTGCTGCCAAAAACGTTAGCCACAGCCTGCGGCCTCTGCTCAAGCACTTTGAGCACTGCATGTAAAGGAAGTCTTTCATTCATAGGCTTATCCCCGCATTCTTCATCAAATAATATAATTCTATTCAAACCGGACGAAAACGGTGCTTTGGCTAAAGTATTCTGCAAGCAAAAACAGCCATCCCTACAGGTGACTGTTTTTGCTTATTTTTATTTTTCAATAATAGCCGGTGCGTTGCCGCGTGAAAGCACATGCTCTCTGAAATCCAGCGCCGCCCTGCTGAAATAGCGGCGCGGATGCCATATCAAAGCGATATCTCTCAGCTTATAATCGTCGATTATGGGGATGCAGATATTGTTATGGTTTATAAGCCCTGATTTAGCGGTGAAAGAGCTGTATGTGCTCAGTCTGACTCCAAATCCGGCATCTACCAGCTGACTAGACATCACATAATCACATTCCAGCGCTTTATTGTAATGTATGCCCGCTTTTTTGAAAATATCATCACAGAACTTTTGAAAAGGCCGGCCACTGCCCTGACAGATAAACGGCTCATCCTTGATATCCTCCAGCGTCACGCTTTTTCTGTCCTTAAGCCGGTGATTTGATGGAACACACACGCAGATGGTCTCGCTGCGAAAAACGCGGTATTCCAGCGACGCGAGAGAGAAGTCGGTAGTTCCCGCTATAACGTAATCTATCTCCATGTTGATAAGCATTTTGCGCGACTGGACCGAATCGTTACAGTCTATCTGCCTAATGGAATAGCTTCGGTTTCGGCTTTGAAAATCGCGTATCATATCCACCCACACACTGGAATTATTAAACGCTACCGATACCTCCTGCTCCTCATCGCGGATATGGCTCTCTATCATGTTTTTTCCGTTTTCTAACGCGCCCAGCGCTTCAACAACATAATCAAGATATTTAGCCCCCACCTCGCTTAGCCGCAAATTGCGGCCTACGCGGTCAAACAGCTTTACGCCAAGCTGCTTTTCAAGGGTTATGATGGTGTTGCTCAGCGTCGCCTGAGTGATATAAAGCTTTTCGGCGGTGCTGGTCAGATGACCGTTTAGAGCAAGCTCTCTGAAATATATCAGCTGCTGAAGGGTTATCATGGCAAAGGCCCCTCCTTCAAATCATTCATAAAACAAAATGTATTCGCTTTAGATTATAAGATACATCTGAGGGGCTGTCAATATTGCCACGCGGCAAAGCGGCGGTCGTCCTTAACAGAACAGCCGCCGCAAGTTTATATGGCTCATTTGTAGAATGTACCGCTGTTAAGAAGCGCTGTTTCAAGCTTTTTGGCGTGATCGGAAGCTTGGTTTGGTCTAAGTGAACTGGCAGCGCGGCATATGACGTTCATCATTGCCATGCAGCCGCTGAGTGAAGGAAAATAATATCCCGAAGCCACCGAACAATGGAATACCACATCAGCGTGATTATAGGCGGGAGAAAGGCCGTTATCGGTAATGAGCGCCACCGGGACACCCTCCTGATGCAGCTGCTTTACCGCCTCCACCACCTGCGAGGTATATCTGGGGAAGGCGATAGCTATTACAAGATCATCGGCATCTATCATCGATATATGATCGAGATAGCTGCCCACATTCGGAGATATCTCATGAACCTTAAAGCCGAGATATCGCAGCATATCAGCAAACAGCGCCGCCATATTGGCAGACGAACGTCCACCGGTGATATAGATGCTCTTGGCCCTTTCTATCATGGAAAGCAGCTTGGGCAGATTCTTCTGATTCACCTCATCAGATAGCGTTGCATATATCGCCGCAGTTGATTCCTCTATCTCCTGCGTGAAAAAGCTATCCTTGGGTTCATCTGCCGACGAGCTTTCAGAAAGCTTGTTATATATTACCAGCTCGGAATGAAGAAAATCAGAGCACTCGTTTTTAAACTCGGCAAATTTTGAAAATCCGAGCTGGTTACAGAATTTGATTATTGTGCTGCTGCTCACTCCTATATCGTCAGCCATAGCGTTTATAGTCAAAAACGGTATCTTGAGATAGTTTTCGACCACATATTCCGCCACCAACCGCTGCGATGCCGAAAATGCCCCCTGATTGCTCCGTATAAGTTCCAAAAGCTTTGATGATGTCATTTTGCTTTCCCCTCTTAAGGTATATCTAATCAACAATATCAGTATATCACAAAAAACGGCGCCGAAAATAAAAAATATATTTTTTATTTTAAAACTATTGAAAAAAAATATTTTTTATGTTATCCTTATCTTAAATAAGAGAAGGGATCGTGATAAAGCATGAGTAAAACCGCCATAAAGTACCTTTCCATTTCGCAGGAGGACATTATAGCCGCCGGTGCTTTTGACCTCATTATGGCAAGAGAAGCTCTCGAAAAAGGACTTTTTAAATTTCAAGAGGGTCGAATCCTCTTCCCTGATAAGATAGTTCAGATATTCAACGAAGAGACACAGGAGCGCATCAACTGCCTTCCCGCTACCCTGCTTGATGAAAAGATCTGCGGCATGAAATGGGTATCGGTATTTCCTCCCAATCCCCGCAAATACGGTGTTCAGAACCTCTCCGCCATCACCCTGCTTTCTGAGATAGAGACCGGCTTCCCGGTATGCGTAATGGATGGCACCCTCTGCTCCAACATCAGAGTTGCCGCAATGGGTGCCACCGCCGCCAAGGTCCTCTCGCGCGAAGATTCCGAGGTCATAGGGTTTATCGGTGCAGGTGAACAGGGCAAAATGCATCTGCTCGGCATGAAATCGGTTCGTCCCAACCTCAAGGTATGCAAGGTAGCGGCAAAGGAGGAGGCGGAAGAGCAGGCATTTATCCGCGATCTCAGCCCGCTGCTCCCGGATATGACCTTTATCCCCTGCCACACTGTACTTAAAGATGCCATCGTTGATGCTGACATCATCGTAACCGCTACCAGCGCACAGGCTCCCCTGCTCAAGGCCGAATGGATAAAGAAGGGAGCCTTTTACAGCCACATCGGCGGATGGGAGGATGAATACGCGGTAGTCAAGATGGCTGATAAGATCGTTTGCGACGATTGGAACACCGTAAAACACCGCACCCAGACGCTAAGCCGCTGCTATAAGGATGGCGTCATCACAGATTCCGATGTTCATGGCAACCTTATCGATATTCTTGCCGGCAAGAGACCCGGCAGGGAGAACAACGACGAATTCATCTATTTCAACGCCGTCGGCCTCGCCTACATCGATATTTCCATCGCTTACGCAATGTATAAGCGTGCGCTTGATGCGGGCGTTGGCAGATGGACCTATCTTCAGGAAAAGATGATCTTCGAAAAGGATCTCATCGGCAAGGTCAAGTTTTAAGATCGTAAAAAAAAGCGCTGACTGCACAATGCAGTCAGCACTTTTTTATCAGTCACCGTCAGCCATTCTGTATCCAACGCCTACCTCGGTGAAAATATACTGAGGCTCGGCGGGATTTTTCTCTATCTTGCGGCGGATATTCGCCATATTCACGCGGAGTATCTGATTATCCTCTCTGGAACCGGGACCCCAAAGCTCCTTGAGAATAGTATCGTAGGTCAAAACCTTTCCGGCATACATTCCCAACAGCGAGACCAGCTTATATTCATTCTGAGTCAGCCTGACGTCTTCACCGTCAACATAGACCCTATGTTTATCATAGTCTATCGTCAGACCGCCGGTGGTAAACTTGCCGTTATGCGCCACCGAAGAATTTGACGCCACCGTTCTGGTGTGGCGTATGGCGGTCCTGATGCGGGCAAGCAGCTCAGAGGCGCCGAACGGCTTGGTTATATAATCGTCTGCGCCAAGATCAAGTGCAGCCACTTTATCGCGCTCATGAGTTCTCGCAGAGACCACTATGACCGGAAGAAGCGTCCACTGGCGCATCGCCTTGAGTATATCCAGCCCGTCCACATCCGGCAGCCCCAAGTCGAGTATCACCAGATCAGGACAGTGGGAGGTTATCATCGAATAAGCCTCAGAACCGGTAGAGGCTGATATAACATCATAATTGTTAGCCGATAAAATCGTGCAGATGAAGCTCGATATGCTTTTCTCATCCTCTGCAACTAAAATTTTTTCTTTTATAGCCATTAGATACCGCCTTTCGTTATTCTAAGGGAAGCAGGAAGCGGAATTCCGCGCCGCCTTCTTCGCAGTTCTTTCCGGATATATTTCCGCCATGTACCTTTATGATGCTTTGGCATACTGAAAGTCCTATACCCATATTGCGCTTTTCTGTTGAGTAAGACATCCTTTTGCTGTCAAAATAGTCGGTAAAAAGATGAGGGATGGTATCTTCCCTGATTCCGGCGCCGTCATCCTTGACCGAAAACACCGCATTCTTTCCGCAAATATTTACCGACATGCGTATATTTTTAGTGGTTTTGCCGTGTATAACCGCATTTTCAAGCAGGTTGAATATTACCTGCTCTATCAATACGGCATCCATCGGCACAAACAGCACCCTTTCGGGCACCGAGACCTTGGTATTAACATTCGGGAACCGTTTTTTAAACTTCACTAAAGCTTCCGATACTACTTCTTCCACAGCCTCGGGGGTCTTTTTGATTTTGGCGGCTCCGTTTTCTATTCTAGTGACCGAAAGCAGATTTTCGACCATTCTGATAAGCCACTCGGCATTCTCTTTTACATCGGTCAGCAGCTCATGCTGCTCCTTTTCAGAAAGCTCCTGCCTTTCAAGCACCGCGCCGACCGAACCGATTATCGAAGTAAGCGGAGTGCGCAGGTCATGCGATATCGCGCGCAGAAGATTGGAACGCATTTTTTCTCGGTCGTTTTCGCGCTTTATCATATCCTTCTCATATTTATATGAGGTAAGAGTGCTGGTGGTCAGCGCAACGGTGAGCATTACTATAAAAGTTATCGGATAACCCGCAAGGGTAAAGTTAAATGCCATATAAGGATATGTGAACATATAGTTTACACCCAATACAGCAATTATAGCCGCAACTATGCCGCAGCCGTATCCCTCGGTAAAACGGGATACCAGCAGCACCGCAAGAACATAAAGCAACGGAACATAGGTATTTTCACCGGTATGCAGTTTGCCTATGACATGGCAGAATAAGGTCGTGACCGCCAAAAGAAGCGCCGTTATAAAAATATCCTTTTTACTTGTTTTCCATCTAATATTTTTTCTCATCTTGCACCTCTCGGCAGATATGGAGCATCTAAGTTTGCCTATGGTCAATTATATCATGCGTTATATGTATAAGTCGATAACGCCGTCATCATTCTTAACAACAGTTTAACGCTAATCGGTTATCTCTAAGCAGCATTTTTACGGTCATTTGAGGTATTATATTATTGCAGGTATAAATAATAAAGATATCTTCAAAGATTGCAATTTTTTAATTGCATTCTCTCCTTTTCAGTGAACAGATCCGCGTTGGGCAGAGCGCGGATCTGTTCTTTTTTGCAAAAAAGACGAAGCAAACGATGCCGCGCATCATCTGTTTCGCCTTTGATATTATCTGAAACTTAGCAGGTCCTCTACCGCCTTGCGCTTGGGCGCTGCCGGCTCCTCATCGGGATAACCAATAGCTATCATAGCAGAAACCGACTGTCCCTCGGGTATACTTGCCACCTCGATAAGCTTGGCTTCGTCGAAAACGCCGAGAATGACTGTTCCGAGGCCCTTTTCGTGAGCGGCAAGGCAAAAAGTCTGAGCGGCAATACCGGCATCAAACATTTCCCATCTGTCTCCCTTGGAGGTGGAGAAGGAGCCATCCCTTTCAAATCCGCTGCGCTTGTTAACGCAGGCAAGCAAAACCAGCGCGGCAGCATTCTTTACAGTAACTGTGTTAAACTTAAATCCCTGCACACACTCATCGGCAATGCGGTCTTTAAGCTCACGGTCCTCGATAACGATATATCTCGCAGTCTGGGTGTTTTTCCACGAGGGAGCCCATGCCGCTGCGGCAACTACCTCTGCAACCACCTCGTGCTCTACCGGCTGAACCTTAAATTTTCTTACGCTGCGGCGGTTTTTTATGCAATCCAATACTTCCACGCTGTATTACCTCCCGAAAATTTGTAACAATAAAATGGTATCATAAATCATCTGCCATATCAACATAAATTCACAAATCGCCTGTCGTATAAATATAAATCATTTTATGCAAAATATTTTGCCGCTAATTCTCCCCCTGCGATTGACATGCTGACTTTATTGAACTAAAATATAATCAGCCCAATTGAAAGGATGTGACGATGAGTGGACACAGCAGGCGGTCATAATAGCAAGTATGAAAAACCTCCCGAACGAAATGTTTATCATCGTCGTCCACAGACATCCGTTTTCTGAAACGTCTGCCTGCGGTTTGACTGCGTTTCAAAGGCTTTTCGACTTGATATATTGACTTGACCGACCTGAAAAATCTTTTGGGGTCGGTTTTTTTACCCTTTTTTAGTCAAAAGCAGGCTTTACCGCGTGTTTTGAAAACACCGCTACCAAAATCTGATTGGAGGGAACTCAATTGGGGAGTTGCAGTTTGATTTTTTAGAACTTATCGATCAGCGCAAATTCGTTCAACTGCGAAGCGAAATGATCGAAATGAATGTAGTTGACCTTGCGGAATGTATAGGCGAGCTTGAGGATGATCCCAGACTCATGCTCATCTTCCGCCTTCTGCCCAAGGAAATGTCCGCGGAGGTCTTTTCATACCTTGAACACGACCAGCAGCAGCACATCGTTGAATCGATATCGGATAAAGAGCTTTCGGTCATTCTCGACGAGCTGTTTCTTGATGATACCGTAGACTTTCTCGACGAAATGCCCGCTTCGATAGTCAAGCGCGTAATAAAGATAGCCGATCCCGACACCCGCCGCATGATAAACCAGTTTTTGCGCTACCCCGAGGAATCGGCAGGCAGCCTGATGACGATCGAGCTGATGGAGGTCCACCGCGACTGGAACGTAAAGCGCGCCATCGAAGCGGTTCGCCAACAGAGTGAAGATAAGGAATCTATAAACCTGCTCTTTGTCACCAGCGCAGACCGCTACCTCGAAGGCACCATCCACCTGCGCGATGTTCTTGCGGCAAAGGATGACGAGATAATCGGAGATATCATGGAGACCGATGTCATCTCGGTAAAGACCCACGATGACCAGGCAGAAGTTGCCGAGATGTTCAAGAAATACGACCTTATCTCGATGCCTGTAGTCGATAATGAGGGCCGTTTGGTGGGCATCATCACCATCGACGACGTTGTGGACGTCATCGAAGAAGAGACCACCGAGGACATCTATAAGATGGCAGCTATGGAGCCCATCGAGGACAGCTATATGAGCACCGGAGCGTTCACACTCGCCAAAAAGCGTGTGGTATGGCTGCTCGTGCTGATGCTCTCCTCCATCTTCACCGGAATGATAATCAACAGGTATAATTCCGCGCTGGCTGCAAATGTTCTGCTCGCCGCCTTTATGCCTATGCTGATGGGAACAGGCGGCAACGCCGGAAGCCAGGCTTCGGTATCGGTCATCCGTATTCTTACCCTCGGAGAGATAGAATTTAAAGACATCTTTGCGGTATTGTGGAAAGAATTTCGTGTAAGCCTTATCACAGGCAGCTGCGTTTCGATAGTAAATTTTGCCCGAATAATGCTGACCTATCACGATATCGGTCTGGCGATGGTAGTTTCGGCAACGCTTTTCCTTGTTGTTATCGCCGCCGAGCTGGTAGGCTGTTC
Source organism: uncultured Oscillospiraceae bacterium (assembly GCA_964605985.1). Lineage (GTDB taxonomy): Bacteria > Bacillota > Clostridia > Oscillospirales > Ruminococcaceae > Yanshouia. The sequence continues at coordinate 8,348 of CAZSEO010000004.1, forward strand.
GCTGCCCATGATAGCCACCCGGCTCAACCTTGACCCCGCGCTGATGGCAAGCCCTTTGATCACCACTATAGTTGACGCGCTTTCGATGCTGGTTTTCTTCAACGTCGCCATGCTGGTGCTACCCGGAATGTAAAATATACAAAAAGCGATCGGAGCCGCTGCAGATTCTGCAGCGGCTCCTTTGTTTATGCTTTTATTCTGTTTTGCTCTGAGATCAAGCGGGCTGGACCAGCTCGGTATCGGAGAATACATAAGCCTTGAGAATGTTGGTGTTGAAGATGAACTCGTCGTCTTCTACCTCAAGACCTGCGATGGGAGCAAGCTTGCCGTCAACTACTTCGTAAGCATATGCAGCGTCATCCATCTCATAACGGAACTCGCCGGTTCTGTTGAACTTAACGCCAACGCCGTTGATGCTCTTGAAGGTGAGGAAGTCCATCTTAGCGCCCTCGTTTGCGGCAGCGATAGCCTCGTCAGCATCGGTGATGTATTCGAGGTAGATCTTGCCCTGACCGGAAACGTCAACGGTGAAGGTGCCTTCGTTGTTGCCGCCGGAAGCGGAACCGAAGGAAAGCTCTACTTCATCGTCATAATCGAACTTGAGAACGTAAGGAGTATCCCACTCAAGGTCTGCGCGGTCATCGCTGATGGTGCCGTCGTTGAGCCAGGTGTTGGGGTAGAACAGGGTGAAGTCAACGTCGATCTTGCAATCCTTGATCTTTTCAACGCCGTTCTTGCTGTCAGCCTTGCGGTCGAACTCAACAACGCCTACGACGTCGGTCTCGGCAATACCCTTCTTTTCAGCGGTAACGATCTCGAGGAAGTAGTAGTAGCCGGATTCGGGGATAGTGTTGCAGCTGTTATTTGCAGCATCAAGGTCAACATACTTCTTGACTACCGAAACGCCCTCAACTGCGGAACCGCCCATGGTCCATTCAGCTTTGACTTTGAGCTTTTCAACATACTTCTTGTTGTTGAGAGCAGAGCCTGCGGTGGGGCCGTTTGCAAGGTCCTCATCAACGATGAGGTAGTAAACGGGCTCGCCGTATTCAAGAGATTCCTTCTCTCGTGCCATTTCGGTCTCGTCCATCATAGCGTCATCCTCGGGCTTGTAGAGGTAAGGACCTTCGAGGATGATGCCCCTGCCGCCTGCAACCGCAGAGCCGGATGCTTCCGAATAGCCGATAGCGTAGGTGGAGAATTTTTCGGAATAGATTATAACGCAGCCATTCTTAACTTCAAATCCTTCAGAAGTGCCATCGGATTCTTCCATTTTCTCAGCTACGCCATCGTGATAACGGTAAACCTCAACGGTGCCTTCTGCAGCTGCCTCAAAAGGAATAACTATCTTGAACATTACATCAGTTTTAGAAAGAGGCTGTGCAGCGCCGTTGTTTACAGTATAGGTGGGGGTGATATCGATGAAATAGAGGTTTCCGCTTTCAGACTTAGCGCTGATAGCAGTCTGAGCAGCATCGGTTTTATCGATGACCGAAGGCTCGATGGTAGTGGTAACGGTTACAGGCTCATTGTTGTTTTTAGCAGAAAGCTTAGCTGCCTGCTGTGCAGCGCCGCCTACGGCATAGTCAGTAACGTTGGACTCAACAACAGTGCCTACACCCTCAACAAGTGAGTTTACTTCATCAAGAACCAAATCGCCTCCAACAACTTCAACAAGAACAGTCATTTTGTTACCAGCGTTATCGGTAACGGTCATGTTGTAGTAACCGTCTTCGAGACCTGCGTAGGTGTTGTTATCGGTGCTCTCAACAACGCCCTCGCCGGGCTTTTCAAGAACTACGGGAACAGCAGTATCAACATTGGATTCTTCGTTGATCTCAACCTTGGTTTCCTTAACTACTTCGTATGCGCCGTTCTTTTCAACAACAGCATAGCCAGCAGCAAGATAATCAGCCAAAGGCTCAACTTCAAAGGTACCGCCGGAGATGGCAACTTCGCCCGTGCCAGTCTGATCCAGATTTGTCATTTTGCCGGTAAAGTTACCACCAGTGATAGACATCTTAACATCAACTTTGCCATTGCTATTTCCGTAAACGCGAACTGCGTGAGTATTTTCACTGGTCACAGTTCCGTCAACAACCTTAACGTTCAGGGTATCATCATAGCTGACATTCTGCACAAAGATGCCGTCGTAAGCACTGTCGATAGTGCCGCCGTTCATAGTGAAGGTAACACCCAAATTCGGATAGGAATCAGAACTGTTGGAGCTCACGCGCACACCGGAATCAGAGGCCACGATCTTGCCGTCATTCATAGTGAAGCTGGCGGCCTTGGTATAAGCGGTGTCCCATGCGTTAGGACGAACATCAACCGCAAAGCCGATTATCCAATCACCAGTAATTTCGATAGTGCCGGACTCCAGAGTCAGCGCACCTTCGACCCACACGGCAACACCAGTCTTGTTTCCCGTACCGGCATCGTAGCTAATCTTACCAGTACCAACACTGTCCTCGATGGTCAGGTTAGCACCGTTCTTCACGTGAATCAGGGAGTAAAGCGCCGTCGTGTCGGTACCGCTGATGGTATGACCATTCAAGTCAATGGTCAGAGTATCAGCAACTTCGTAAGTGCTGGTCAAGACAACATCTTCTGTCAGCTTGATAACACCATCAACAGCTGGCGGAAGAGTAGTTGCTGCCGCCATCGATACAACAGCCATGCTTGCTATCATAGCGATGCTGAGCAAAACGCTCAAAAATTTTTTTGCGTTCATTTCATTTTCTCCTTTTAATTTTTTCTGGTCGTCCGCAGTCGTCCCATATTTTATGCAAAATGCAAACGGACATTGACCATGCAAGCATCAATCAAAACAAATTATGACTAAAGTGCTCCTTTAGTCATAAAAAGGGCGCGCCCTTTTGCCTTTATTGATAATCAGCATGATACTATCGGTTTTATTTTAACACCCTTGTTGATGTTATGCAACAGTTGCTTCACATTTTCTTCACAAATGTTTCGCCAATTTTATACACAAAAACAACATCCCCCGGCAAAACCCGAGAGATGTTGCGTTTTTGTATTTTCGGGTGCGAAATAATTACGTTACAACCCCTCCGATTTCGCTTGCGCTCAACCACCTCCCCTTATACAGGGGAGGCGTAAAGGCTCCCTTGTGTAAATGGAGCATTAAAAGCCCTCCTTGTGTAAAGGAGGGTGGCAGCCGCAGGCTGACGGGAGGATTGTCCGAAGCTGCAAGAAAATAATCCCTCCGCCGCTTTTACAACCCCTCCGATTTCGCTTGCGCTCAACCACCTCCCCTTACACAGGGGAGGCGTAAAAGACTCCCTTGTGTAAATGGGGCATTAAAAGCCCTCCTTGTGTAAAGGAGGGTGGCAGCCGCAGGCTGACGGGAGGATTGTCCGAAGCTGCAAGAAAATAATCCCTCCGCCGCTTTTACAACCCCTCCGATTTCGCTTGCGCTCAACCACCTCCCCTTACACAGGGGAGGCGTAAAGGCTCCCTTGTGTAAAGGGAGCTGTCAGCGCAGCTGACTGAGGGATTGTGTCACCGCATTATCAATAAATGCACAAATCCCACTAAAATTTCTCAAAACCTCGTTATTGGGGATGCGGATGACAGTTAAACCATATCCCTCGAGAAATCGGGTTCGCTCTGTATCTTTTTCAATGCCGATATCATCATAATGCTGTGTCCCATCTAATTCTATAACAAGTTTAGCTTCCGCACTGTAAAAGTCTACAATATATTTTCCCAAAACTTTCTGTCTTGAAAACCGCACAGGATATGTTCTCAAAAAGTCATACCACAAATGGCGTTCTTCTTTGGTCATATCTTTTCTCAGCTGCTTCGCCAGCGGAACTAATTGTTTATTGTGCTTTCTTTGCATTACAATCCCTCCACCGCTTTTGCAACCCCTCCGATTTCGCTTGCGCTCAACCACCTCCCCTTACACAGGGGAGGCTTATGCGGTTATCAGTTCAAGTTCTTCGCCATTTGCAACTACGCTTATCAGCGCGGGCGGCGCATCTGCCGATTCTACTATGAGCAGCGTCAGCTTGTCCTCAACCTCGCGGCGAATAACCTTTCTGATATCACGCGCGCCTGATTTCTGTCCGTGCGCCTTTTTAGCGATAAGTTCAAGCGCGCTTTTATCATAACCGAATTTTATGCTTCTGTTGGCAAGCGGCTTTTTCAGCTCATTGAGCATGAGGGCGGCTATCTTCTGATAATCCTGCTCGGTCAGATGGTTGAACAGCACCACTTCGTCGATCCTCGCCAAAAACTCGGGGCGTAAAAATTCCGAAAGGGCTTTCATTGAGCGCTCGCGCGAGAGGTCGCCCTCTGTCTTTTCGAAGCCCAGCGCCGAACCCTTTATGTTGGAGCCCGCGTTGGAGGTCATTACGATAACGGTGTTCTCAAAGGATACCACCCTGCCCTGCGCATCGGTTATCCTGCCCTCATCGAGTATCTGCAGCAGAATGTTGAGCACATCGGGGTGGGCTTTTTCAATTTCGTCAAACAACACGACGGAATAGGGCTTTCTTCTCACCTTTTCGGTAAGCTGTCCCGCCTCGTCATAGCCTACATATCCGGGAGGAGAGCCTACCATCCTCGAAACGGCGTGCTTTTCCATAAACTCGCTCATGTCCACGCGGATGAGCGGATCGGCGGTGTCAAAAAGCTCGGCGGCAAGGCGCTTTACCAGTTCAGTCTTGCCAACTCCGGTGGGCCCCACAAAAATGAAGGATGCAGGACGCTTCTTTTCAGAAAGCTGAACTCTGGTGCGGCGTACCGCATCGGCTACCAGCTTTACCGCCTCATCCTGACCGATGACGTGTTCTTTAAGCGCATCGTAAAGCCCCGAAACCTTGGAAAGATCGCTCTGCTTTATCTTGGTGGCGGGTATGCCGGTCCAAAGCTCGACCACGCGGGCAAGATCCTCTGCGGTGACCTCTCTGCCGAGCGCCTTCGGCTCAAGCTGTCTTATCTGCTCGTTTAAGCGCATGCGCTCGGTCCTTATCTCGGCAAGGCGGGCGTAATCTATCTCATCCTTGTTGACTATGGTGGCCTCTTCCTCATCTATCTCATCGTTGCGGCGGTTTTTCGCCTCGTATTCGGCAAGCTCTTTGTTGTCGAGCGTGCAGCAGGAGCAAGCTTCGTCAAGAAGGTCTATCGCCTTATCGGGCAGAAAACGGTCGGTGATATAGCGCTCGCTCATTTCAACAGCAAGCCTTATCACCTCGTCAGAAACCTTGACGCGGTGGAAATCCTCATAATAATGCTTTATTCCAAGCAGCACCTTGTAGGAATCCTCGATAGACGGCTCGTTTACCGTAACCGGCTGGAAACGGCGCTCAAGCGCTGCATCCTTTTCGATGTGCTTGCGGTATTCGTTGAAGGTGGTCGCTCCTATCACCTGTATCTCGCCGCGCGAGAGGGCGGGCTTCAATATATTGGCGGCGTTCATCGAGCCTTCGGCATCACCCGCACCGATGATGCTGTGGACCTCGTCGATAAACAGAATAACGTCTCCCGCAGCCTTGATATCCTGAATAAGCCCCTTTACGCGGCTTTCAAACTGCCCTCTAAACTGAGTTCCGGCGACAAGGGCGGTAAGATCGAGCAGATAAAGCTGCTTATTGGCAAGCCGCGGCGGAACATTGCCCTCAGCCAAACGCTGCGCGATACCCTCGGCAATGGCGGTCTTGCCTACGCCCGGCTCGCCGATAAGGCAGGGGTTGTTTTTCTGACGGCGATTGAGTATCTGCATAACGCGGTATATCTCACTGTCGCGCCCGATTATTCTGTCTATCCTGCCTTCCTTTGCCTTTTGGGTAAGGTTTTCGCAATACTGGTCGAGGAATTTGCGTTTTTTTCTTGCAGGCTCGCCGTTTTTTGAGTCTTTGCTTTCCTTAGCAGGAGTATCAACAGGCAGCTGCATCCCGACCGGCTCATCGGTCTCTTCCTCAGATCCGGTCATCGAGGTCATGAAATTCTGCATGATACCGGGAAACGGCATGGCGCCGCCCGGCTCAAAATCCCCTTCCTCACCGAAAAGGCCGCTCATCTGGTTCGCTATATTATCTAAATCCTCATCGGAAATACCAAGCTTTTCTATCATCTCCTGAACGTGAGGGATGCCTATCTCCTTTGCACATTTGATGCAATACCCCTCATTTACATGGCGGTCACCGTCCATCTTGCTTACAAAAACTATGGCGGGACGCTGTTTGCAGCGGCTGCAAATCATATTCATGTGATCTCACCTCTTTTATCATTTGCCTCGGTATCTGTCAAAAGCAGAAACCATTGTATCATACATTTATGAATTATTTCTTAAGCCATTATAACAATCCTGCGGTGGTCTGTACCCACGGCCCTATGTTATAGAACTCCTTGAAGAGCAGAGTTTGAGAAACCGTTTCGGCAGAAACGGGGCCGAGCGTTCCGCCCGCGGCAAAAAGCGCCAGCCAAACTATCGATGCTATTATGAACATATAAAGCATGCCCTGCGCGGCACCGACTACTCCGCCGAGCACCTCGTTGAGCGATCCGATGAGCGGCAGCTTGTTGACCCCTATGAGAAGGGCCGCCAGCGCGTTGACCAAAAACTTTAAAAGAGCAAACACTACACAGAAAACCAATACGCGGATAAGTCCGGTGGCAAGCGGCGCAATAATGTTTTCGATAACGGCGTCAGTCATATTGGAAACAGTCTCTGCCGATACGAGAGCATACCATTCCTCGGCGTGAACCCCGAAGCCGTTTTCCATTATCTTTGCAAAAAGCTCCGGCAGATCGGATATAAGCTCGCTCATTCCATCGGCAAAGGCGGCTACATCCACCTCTTTTATCGAGCCCATATGCGTTTTGACCACCGAAGCTATGCTTTCGGCAAGGTAGTTGTCAAATATGAACTCGGCGGCAGGGGCGCTCGCAACCATCGAAAAGATAAAAGCGATCAGCGTCCCCAAAAATCTTACTACTGCATTTAAAAAGCCCTTTTTATATGCCGAAACGGTAAAAAGGACTATAACGGCAACTGTCAAGCCGTCAAGCAACCAGTTCATTAAATCGAGTTTCCTCCTTTACACAGGCTACTTTATCACCACACGGTTGATATGGTCGGTGGTAACGTAGTAGAGGTTTTTATCGGTCGGACAGACCGCTATCGCCTCCGGGGTTTCGGTAGAAGCCACTCTGCCGAGGTTCGAGTCGAATCTTATGACACGCGCACCGATAAAAACCAATGTATCATCGCCGTAAACAAAAATGCTTTCCGCCTTGTTGGCAGAACGGCAATCCGCCAAAGGATCGGCCAGCCTGTTAAGCCTGACTATCTTTTGCTCGCGCAGTAAATCATAGTCACCCAGCGCCAGCGCAACGCCGTTTTCGGCTATATCAAAAGCGGCTATCGCATCGCCCTCAAAGGAATACTCACCCTTGAGCTTTCCGTTTGAAGATATCGACCGCACCGATTTATCGGTAACAGCGATCACAGAATTGTCCTCAAACAGTCTGACCTCAAGCAGAAGCTCGTCTTTGAGCTCAATATTCCCGCGTCCTGTTCCGGTTTGAAGCTCAAAAACCGAGATGGCTGATGTTATCTCGCCCTCGTCCAATCCAACCCCGCCGACTGCGATAAACTGCGCTCTTTCGTCGAGCGAAAGCGAATATATCACCTTTTCGGTGGAAAGCCACATAAACTGCTGGTTATAGTTTGAATCAAAAGCTGTTACCTGAGCCTGCGCGCCTATCGCTCCGGTAGCGACTGCAAAAGAGCCGTTTTCTGCTATATCGGCGCAATATATAGTCTCGGTAAAGCGATGGTTATACAGCACCGTATCTCCGGTGCGTATCTCCAGGTCGTATCCGCCCTGCTCATAGCTGAGCAGATATTTCCCCGCGGTGACCGCAATTATATCTTTTCCTGCGGTACGCTTTTCCAACACTTTGTTGCCGGCGGGATTATAAGCCGCCATAGAGCTGTCGGTGACGACCACCGCTCTTCTGCCTACCGCAGTAAGCTGCTTTGGATCAGTATCTATCACAACGGGAAACCCGTTATTATCAATAACATAAGAAACAGCGTCAGAGAAGATGACCCCCAACCCCTGAACCGCTATTTCAACACGAAAAGCATAAACAACAATAGCCAGCGCCGAAATTATCAAAACAGCAAACAACTGTTTTATCTTTTTACGCCGGTCATGCTTTTTCTTTTCTTTTTCAAAATCGGTAGTTTTGCCCATCAGCAGGGCTCCTCCTTTAAACGAAAAACCTTAATAGAAAACCTCTTCGAGCATTAGCCCGCATGCCGGAGCGGTCATGCCCGCCTTGCTCCTGTCCTTCGATGAAAGTATCCCGGGGATACTGTCAGGCGGCAGCGAGCCTTTCGCTGTTTCGATAAGCGTCCCCGCCATTATCCTCACCATATTATAGAGAAAGCCGTTTCCGCTGACATAAAACTCTATCATATCACCTTTCCGAACCACCTCGCAGCTGTATATCCTGCGGACGGTATCTTCAACATCGGTGCCGGTGTTCTGAAAGGCTTTAAAATCATGTTCCCCGACAAAATGCTGTGCCTGCCGGTTCAGAAAATCAGCGTCTATCTTTTTGGGGTAAGGACAATGCAGCGCAAAGCCCTCATAAAAAGGGTCCCGCGCGGCGGAATTCAAAATACGATAACAATATTTTTTGCCCAGTGATGAGTATCTGGCGTGAAAATCCGTATCCACCTCACGGCAATCTTTGACCGCGACAGTTTTGGGCAGCTTGACATTCAATGCCGGCACCAACTTTTCGCAGGGTATGCTGCTTTCAGTCTTAAAGGAAACGCAGTACATTTTGGCACTCACTCCCGAATCGGTGCGTGAGCACCCCTTAACATCGGGACGGTGCTTCAATACCTCTTCCAGCGCATCCTGAAACGCCTGCATTACGGTTGGAGCGTTTTTCTGCACCTGCCAACCGTGAAAAGCGCGCCCGTCAAAGCTTATAGTTGCCAACAAATTTCTCAAAGAGCGCGCCCCCTTTCATATCAATACATAGACGGCAAAATAAAGTTCATCGCTATTACAGTTACCAACAGCATCAGCATAACAGCCAGCGCCATCCAATCTTTGCCGCAATAATAGAGCTGCTTCATTCTGCTTCTTCCCTCGCCGCCGTGATAGCAGCGGCATTCCATCGCCAGCGCAAGGTCATCGGCGCGGCGGAAAGAGGATACAAACAGCGGTATCAGTATCGGGATAAGCGCCTTTGCACGCTGCAAGATACCGCCCGATTCCATATCGGCGCCTCTTGCCTTCTGAGCCGACATTATCTTGTCGGTCTCCTCAATGAGGGTGGGTATAAAGCGCAGCGCTATCGTCATCATCATGGCAAGCTCATGAACCGGAAGATTGAGCTTTTTAAGCGGCTCCAAAAGGCGTTCCACCGCATCGGTGAGCGCTATCGGAGAGGTAGTGTAGGTCAGCAGCGACGAGCCTGCTATAAGGCAGATAATTCTGATGACCATCAGCACCGCCAACATAAGGCCTTCTTTGGTAGCTTTTATTATCCAAAGTTCAAAGATAGGCTCGCCGTCAACAAATATCATATTCAAAACCGCGGTGAAAATGATTATCGGCATGACAGGCTTTAGGCTTTTTTTCACCATGGTGAGCGAAATGCCGGAGATGAGATAACCGCCAAGCCCCACCACAGCGCAAAGCAGCAGACCAGCGAGATTGTTGGTAACAAACAGCGCCACTATATAAATAGTGGTCATGATAAGCTTCATTCTTGGGTCGAGCTTATGCAAAGCGGAATCGCCCGGGAAAAACTGACCGATAGTGATATCTTTAAGCATCAGTTGTCACCCGCCTTTCCCAAAACACGAAGCAGTTCTTTTTTAGCCGCCTCAACAGTGAAAACATTTTCGCTCACGGGATATCCGCGGCGTTTGAGTTCGGTGAATATCTTGGTTATCTGCGGAACGGCAAGTCCCATAGAGGTAAGCTCATCGGTGCGCTTGAATACCTCGCCCACCTCACCGTAATCAAACAGCTTGGCGTCGTTTATGACCATTACCTTTTTGGCATGGCGCGCAACGTCCTCCATGCTGTGAGAAACCAGCATAACGGTGCTTTGAGTCTTGCTGTGGTAATGGGCTATCTGCGAGAATATCTGCTCACGGCCTTTAGGATCAAGTCCGGCGGTAGGCTCATCGAGAATAAGCACCTGCGGCTGCATTGCAAGCACGCCCGCGATAGCAACTCTGCGTTTCTGTCCGCCCGAGAGCTCAAACGGAGATTTCTGCATGACCTCGGGGGCAAGACCGACAAACTCGGCAGCAACACGCACTCTGTCCGCTATTTCAGCGGCGGAAAGCCCCATGTTGGAAGGACCGAAGGCGATATCCTTTTCGACCGTTTCTTCAAACAGCTGATACTCGGGATACTGGAATACCAACCCCACCATAAAGCGGAACTCACGTATTTTTTTAGGTTCAGCCCAAATATCCCTTCCGTGAATGAACACTTTGCCGGAGGTGGGCTTGACCAATCCATTGAGATGCTGTATAAAGGTGGATTTGCCGGAGCCGGTGTGACCTATAACGCCGACAAATTCGCCCTGCTCTATCTCTATCGACAGATCATCGACAGCTACCTTTTCAAAAGGGGTCTTGGGGGAATAAACGTGGCTGAGATGCTCAGTCTTTACAGCTATCATGCCTTCACCTCCCCAAGCAGCTTGGAAAGCGCTTCAACACATTCCTCGTCGGTGATTATGTCATCGGGCAGATCGATGCCGCACTTTCTCAGCTCGTACACTATCTCGGTCGCCTGCGGAACGTCGAGCCCGACCTCTTTGAGCAGCGAAACGTGAGAGAACACCTTTTTTGGGGTGTCATCTATGAGCACTCTGCCGTCATCGATGACTATTATCCTACGGCAGGCGGCAGCCTCATCCATATAGTGGGTAATAAGGATGACAGTCATGCCCAGCTCGCGGTTGAGCCTGGTTATCGTTTCGATCACCTCTGCTCTGCCTCTCGGGTCGAGCATAGCGGTAGGCTCGTCCAGTATTATCAGCTGGGGGCGCATTGCGATGATGCCCGCGATCGCGATGCGCTGCTTCTGTCCGCCCGAAAGCTGATGCGGCGCGTGCATACGGTAATGATACATGCCAACGTCTTTAAGGGCGCTGTCAACGCGCTCCCTGATCTCGGAAGGCTCTATGCCGAGGTTTTCAAGTCCGAAAGCCACGTCCTCCTCCACAATGGTGGCAACTATCTGGTTATCGGGGTTCTGAAACACCATTCCGGCGGTGCGGCGAAGATCGAGAAGCTTGTCCTCATCGGCAGTGTTTATACCGCCGACGTAGCAAACTCCGCCCTGCGGAAGCAGTATAGCGTTGAGATGCTTTGCAAAGGTGGATTTGCCGGAACCGTTATGTCCCAGCACAGCTACCATTTCACCTTTTTGGACCTTCACGGTCACTTTGTTGAGCGCAGCCGATTCTTCGCCCGAATAGGAAAAAACCAGCTCATTGGCATTTATAATGTTTTCCATGCTATCCCTTCTTTGTCAGTTGGTGCTCCCCGACCAGATGGCGGTGGAACCCTGCGGCAAAATAAGACCGTTTGAAGAAACCTTTAAACCTATTTCAGAAGAGGAACAGCTTCCTCCCCGTTTGCCTGCGGTAACGCTTAAAATATACTGCATTACCGAGGCTGAAAGCCCTGTGGTGTAGGAGTTTAGCAGCAAGAACAGAGCATCCTCCGAAAGAAGCTGAGATGCCAGCTCACAGAAATCGTAAACGCTTTCCTCAAGCTTCCATATCTCGCCGCCGGGGCCTCTGCCGTAAGAGGGAGGATCCATTATGATTCCGTCGTAGCGGTTTCCGCGGCGTATCTCTCGTTCGATAAACTTTTTGCAGTCGTCAACTATCCAGCGTATAGGTGCGCTCTCCAGTCCCGAAAGCTTTGCGTTATCTCTGGCCCACTGCACCATACCCTTAGCGGCGTCAACATGTACCACCGACGCACCCGCTGCCGCGCAGGCAAGCGTTGCGCCGCCGGTGTAGGCAAACAGATTGAGCACCTTTACCGGCCTGCCGGCAGATTTTATACGCTCCGACATATAATCCCAGTTTACCGCCTGTTCGGGGAACAGTCCGGTATGCTTAAAGTTGGTGGGGCGGATATTAAATTTCAGATCCTTGTAGCTGATGACCCACTCGGTCTTTTTCATCGAGCGCTGTTCCCACTCACCGCCGCCCGAAGACGAGCGGTGATAGTGAGCGTTTGCTCTACGCCACATATCCCCCTTGGGGGTTTTCCATATCACCTGGGGATCGGGGCGGATAAGCACCACATCGCCCCAGCGCTCCAGCTTTTCACCGTTTGATGCATCGATAAGCTCGAAATCTTTCCAATCCTGAGAATATCTCATTTGCTGCTCCTTTTTATGTCACAAGTCAGATAAGATGAGTTCTTATTGCAGCCGCGATCTCTGCCGCTGCGATATTTATCTCGTCAAGCGATTCGCCCTCTGCCATAACTCTGATATAAGGCTCGGTGCCGGAGGCTCTGACAACTATTCTTCCTCTGCCCTCCAGCGTTTTATCCCACGCGGCAATGACATCTATCACAGCAGGGTGAGAATCGAGCGCCCTCTTCATAGAGGGTGTAGCATCTACATTGAGCATTATCTGAGGGAACTGCTTCATTTCGCCCGCAAGCTCGGATATCGGTTTTTTGGCGGCAGCGATGGCGTTTAACAGCATGACCGCCGAAAGCTGTCCGTCGCCTGTGGTGGCGTAATCGAGGAATATCATATGCCCCGACTGCTCTCCGCCGAGCGAAAGTCCCTTTTCGCGCATGACCTCGAGAACGTAGCGGTCACCCACCTTTGTTATCTCGGTCTTTCTGCCGCGCTTTTTCATCAGCTCAAAAAATCCGAAGTTGGTCATCGAAGTTACCACGATGGTGTTGCTGCTGAGAAGTCCATTATCGTTGAGGTATTCCCCCATCACCGAGAGAAGGATGTCGCCATCGAGAACTCTGCCGTTCTCGTCTACCGCCATAAGGCGGTCGGCATCGCCATCAAAAGCAAGACCGAGCGAATACCCGCCATCCACCACCTTTTTGGCAAGCTTTTCAACATGGGTGGAACCGCAGTTATCGTTAATGTTGATGCCATCAGGTTCTTCGGCAACAAAATACGCCTCAGCGCCAAGCTTTTTAAACAGCGATCTTGCGGTGGCAGATGCGCTTCCGTTTGCGCAATCGACAAGTATTTTGCCCTCATATCCGCCATCATATATAGCGGCGAGGTGATTTACATATATTTCGCAGGCATCGTCAGCGTTGGAAACGCTTCCTAACTCGCTGCCCTTTTTAACGTCGTAATGCCTGGAGTGATCAAGAATGATGCTTTCTATCTCCTCCTCCTGCGCGTCGGTGAGCTTATATCCCTTTGAACCGAACAGCTTGATGCCGTTAAATTCATAGGGATTGTGACTTGCCGAAAGCATCACACCGGCATCAGCGTGATAATGCTGTATCAGATATGCCACCGCGGGGGTCGGCACTACTCCCAACAGCAAAACGTCTGCTCCCACCGAGCAAAGGCCTGCCGTTACCGCAGCCTGAAGCATATCGCCTGAAATTCTGGTGTCCATTCCGATGACCACCAGCGGCTTTTTGTGGGTATGCTCCGCCAGCACCATTGCAGCGGCACGTCCTATGTTGACCGCAAGCTCGGCGGTCAGTTCAACCCCGACAACACCTCTCGCGCCGTCGGTCCCAAATATTCTTCCCATTGGATCACCTCAAAAAAGTTGTTTGCTCAAAGTATATGCGCCGGCTCACATTATCAGAGCAGCGAAGTCTGATCCGGCGCGGCGTCTTCTGCCGCTCCCGGCATTTTAAGTCCGAGGTGCTTTGCCGCAAGCGGCGTTGCGCAGCGTCCTCGCGGAGTTCTTGAAAGGAAGCCAAGCTGCATGAGGTAAGGCTCATAAACATCCTCGATGGTGACCGCTTCTTCGCCGGTGGCAGCGGCAAGCGTTTCAAGTCCGACCGGGCCGCCGTTATAGGTCTGTATTATGGTGCGCAGCATCTTGCGGTCGATAGCGTCAAGTCCAAGCTCGTCCACCTCGAGGCGTGAAAGCGCAAGATCCGCTATATCGTTGGTTATAATTCCATCGCCCATTACCTGGGCAAAGTCGCGTACTCGCTTTAAAAAGCGGTTTGCGATTCGTGGGGTACCGCGCGAGCGGCGGGCAAGCTGCATAGCGCCGTCTCTTTCACATGGTATGCCGAGTATATCGGCAGAACGGGTTATTATATCGCAAAGCTCGGCGGGATTATAAAGCTCAAGGCGCATCGAAACTCCGAAGCGATCGCGCAGCGGGGCTGAGAGCTGACCCGCTCTGGTAGTAGCTCCGATAAGGGTAAAATGCGGCAGGTCAAGCCTGATAGAACGCGCCGAAGGTCCTTTGCCTATCATTATATCAAGCTCATAATCCTCCATCGCGGGATAGAGCACTTCCTCAACGGTACGGTTAAGTCTGTGTATCTCATCGATAAAAAGGATATCCCCTTCACCGAGATTGGTCAGCAGCGCAACGAGATCGCCCTGACGCTCCAGCGCGGGACCGGAGGTGACCCTTATCTGAACATCCATCTCGTTGGCTATTATCTGAGCCAGCGTAGTCTTGCCCAGTCCGGGAGGGCCGTAAAAAAGGGCATGGTCAAGCGGCTCGCCGCGGCGCTTTGCCGCCTCGAGAAATATTTTAAGGTTTTCCTTCACCTTGGTCTGTCCTATATATTGATCCAACGTCTGCGGTCTGAGCGAAAGTTCTGCTTCGCCGTCGGCACGGCTGTATTCAGGTGCGACTATACGGTTTTCAAAATCTATCTCGTCGTTTCTAAGCAAGTCGTCATCCCTTTCAAAAAATTTATATCAAAGCAATTCAAAATCTTGCCAGTCGTTTAAGCGCCTTCTTGATAAGCTCCTCCACCGGCATGCTGTCGTTGCCCTCGGCAAGGGCGGCGGCAGCCTCCGACTGACCGTAGCCCAGCGTTACCAGCGCGGCAAGCGCCTCGCTGACGTTGCCCTTCTTCGCGGCGGCAACAGATATGCTCTCGATAATTCCGCTGTCATCTCCGCCGAAAGAGCCGAGCTTGTCTTTAAGTTCGAGCACTATACGCTGCGCCAGCTTTGAGCCTACGCCCGCGGAACGGGTCAGCGCCTTGGCATCTCCCGAAGCGACAGCCAAAGCAAGCTTCGAGGCGGAAAAATCTGAAAGCAATGCCAGCGCTGCCTTGGGGCCTACTCCGTTGACAGATGTGAGCATTTTAAAGGTGGAAAGCTCGCTCTCCTCTGCAAATCCGAACAGGTCAACGGCATCCTCGCGGACATTCATATATGTATAAACAAACACCTCACTGCCCATCGCCGGCATATTGGAGCGGGTGGTCAACGACACCGCGCAGCGGTATCCCACCCCGCCGCACTCTATAACGATAGCGTTGGGCTCGGCAAAAATCAGTTTTCCTCTTAATGAATATATCATTTCGTCCTCCTGCCGCTTTCTTTCAATACTGCGCGGCGCATATCAGATACCGAAGCGCTGTGAGAATGGCATATCGCTATCGCGAGCGCGTCGGCAACGTCATCGGGCTTGGGACATTCGCGAAGATTGAGCAGCTTTCTCGTCATCTCCATCACCTGCCCCTTTTCGGCAAGCCCATATCCCACCACCGCCTGCTTTACCTGCTTGGGAGTATATTCAAACGGCTCAACGCCATATTGCGAAGCGGCAAGCAGAATGACTCCCCTTGCCTGCGCCACATACATTCCGGTGGTTTGGTTGTTATAAAAGAAAAGCTCTTCTATCGCCATGGCATCAGGCTTAGTCTGCTCAATAAGGGTACATATGTCCTTATAGATGCTTTCCAACCGCTTTTCAAACGGCACCTTCGGCGGAGTTGTTACGGCGCGCATATCTATCAGCGAAAACTTTCCGCGCTCATAGCTCACCGTACCGCAGCCCACTATGGCATATCCGGGGTCTATTCCCAAAACCACCATCTTTGCAAACGTCCGCCTTTCTTTAAACTTAACGGCAATCAGGGCACACCTGCCGCCATTATAATTATCATGTTATTATACCACGGTTAAGGCTTTTCAACAAGTAAATCGCCGCTTTTCGGGCAAAAATAACAATAAGTTCACAAAATCGCAAAACACCGCAGATACAATACTGCATCTGCGGTGTTTAAAAACTATCAGAACTTCTCTTTTGCGTACTGAAGAAGCTCTTCGCGGAACTGGGGATGAGCTACAGATATCATAGCCTCTGCCCTCTCTCTTACAGAAAGTCCCGAGAGCTTGGCAACGCCATATTCGGTCGCAACATACTGTATCATGGTGCGAGGAGCCGAAACGGTGCTGCCGCCGGGGATAAAGGGAACGATGTTGGATTTGAGGTTGCCTTCCTTGTCCTTGCGTGCAGAATTGAGGCAGATGAAGCCCTTGCCGCCGTTGGAACGATAAGCACCCTCAAGAAAATCGAGCTGACCGCCGATGCCCGAAAGCTGACGGGTCCCTGCCGACTCGGCATTTTCCTGTCCCATAAGGTCAAGCTGAACGCCGCCCATAATGCCGATAAAGTTGCTCATTTTGCTCATGCGCTCGACCGAGTGAACATAATCGACATCGCCGGGATGGAACAGATGAGGCATCTCATCGAGCCAGTTGTAAAGCTGCTGCGAGCCCATTGCAAGGTTCCAGGTGGAATATCCGGTATCTATTTCTTTTTTTGCGTTGGTCAGCTTGCCGGCTTCATAAAGCGCGAGAAAAGCGTCGCTGATGGTTCCGGTATGGCAGCCGAGATCCTTGAGATCAGATTCGGCAAGCATCTTTGCAACGGTAAACGGAACGCCGCCTACGCCAAGAGAAAGGACCGCTCCGTCCGGTATCTCTTTTACTACATTTTCAGCGATGGCGATATCGATGGGCGAAGGATCTTTGTAGCTGCGAAGCGGCAGCGGCTCGTGTTCGCCCTCGACAATGAAATCCGCCTCAGAAAGATGAACTCGGTGAGAACCGTCGACGCCCTGAAGCTTGGGCAGATGCTCGTTTATCTCAAAAACAACGGTGCGTGCGTTTTCAAAAATGGTTCTCCATGCGTAGTTGGAAATTCCGAGGCCGCAGTATCCGTTGTCATCCGGCTTGGAAACGGGAACAAATGCAACATCGACTCTGATGTGATGTCTGTAAAGATCGGGCAGCGAGCGCAGTATCGTCGGGATGAACTGCACCAGCCCACGGCTTTGCAGCTTGCGTTCGTAGTCACCGATATGCCAGCTGTAATAATGGAACGCCTTCTGCTCGGGATCACACTCAACGACCTCGATGCGGGGTCTGATGACCAGTCCGCCGCGGATCTTTACGTCGGTAAGCTCATCTTTGCGTGCGGCAAGCGCCTTATCCATCAACTCGGGAAAGCCGCCGCCGAATCCATAATCGACCCAATCACCGGAACGTACAGCCTTTGCGGCTGCCACTTCGGGGGTCACCAATTTGTCTGCGTATTTGCTGAACATAAATTCCCTCCCACAGGTAGGTGGTATGCCATGCTCAAAGAAGCGCAGCCCGTCACTTTAATGGCGGGCTGCAGCGTTATATTGAGCAGTGATTATTACTCGTAATCGTAGAAACCGTGCTTGGTCTTCTTGCCATAACGGCCCTGCTTGTAAAGATTCTCGATAAGATCGTAACCGTAAGACTTAACACCGGTCTCCTCATAGCGGCGCTTGAGGATATTGTAGCGCAGGTCGATGCCGTTCATGTCGTCGAGCTTGTACGGTCCCATGGGATGTCCGAGTCCGAGCTCAACGGCGGTATCAAGGTCTTCCATAGAGCATACGCCGGTGCTTACCAAACGGTAAGCCTCTTCCTTGATGACCTTAAGTACATTGTTAACTACAAAGCCATCCTCTTCCTTCTTAACAAGAACAGGAGTCTTTCCGGTCTCGCGTGCGAAAGCCATAAGGCCGTCGATAGTCTCCTGAGAGGTATGATCGCCCTTGACTACCTCTACCAGCTTCATGACCAGAGCGGGCATAAAGTAATGAAGGTTAGCAAGACGGCTGGGATTTTCTACTACGGGAGCGAAGGTAGAGGAAACCATAAAGCTGGAATTGGTAGCGATGATGGTATCGTTTCTTACCAGCTTGCTTACCTTACCGAGCAGCTCGGTCTTGGCAGCCTTATCCTCGATGATAGCTTCTACAACGATATCAGCATCTTTGCATGCCTCAGCAAGGTCTTCGGTAACAGAGAAACGAGCCTTGATCTCAGCAACCTTCTCCTCGGTCATTCTGCCCTTGGCGATACGGCCTGCGAGATAATCCTCTTTCCAAGCCTCAAGGTTCTCGCGAACGGGAGCAAAAGACTCGCAAACAACTACTTCGTAACCGTGGATGCAGGTATTGAGAGCGATCTGACGTCCCATTGCTCCGCCGCCGATAACAGCACACTTCTTCATTGCAATCACCTCATAAATTTATATATAGAATTATTTTTATGCCTGCTCGGGGTCATAGCTCCAAAGGCCGAGCGCAGCATTCTTAACAAAATAGATCTCCTCGCCGTTGGGCAGAGTATGCCAACCGTTTTCCCAATCAAGGCAGGGATAAGCTTCCAGCGCATCTTCAACGGTCATATAGTCGTAGTTGACACTGTTTACCTCTTCTTTGGAAAGCTTATTGGTGCAGAAAGTGATCTTGGTGTCACGGCAGGAAACGGCACGGATAAGATGTCCCGCCAGCGAGAGATTATCAGCAAGGAATTCATCCTGCTTTCTCAATTCCAGCATCTCTTCTCTGTAGCGATAGCCGTATTTGCGAATAGCCTTGTCTGCAAGATCGTTCTCACCGAACATGCACAATCCAGGTGCGATAACGATTATTTCACCGCCGTCCTCTACCGCCTTCATGGTGCGATAGATGGCCTTATTGGTTACCCAGGTGCTGTGATAGCTTTCAGGATCCATATAAACAACGCACTTTTTGACCGGCTTTTCAACGTGGTTGATGTTCACCTTATGGCTAAGCTCAACAGCAGCCTCAAAAGCATCGCGCTGCTTGCTGATAAACAGACCCTTGTATACATCTTCGTCGTTTACCTGCGCCATAACTGTGAGCACAAAAGTGATGCCGAGCTTATCGAGCATATTCTTCTGAGCGTAATCGAACAGCTTTCTGGGGGGAGTATCACGGTTGCCGAGTATGCGGTCACGTCCGTGGAACACGCCGAGGAAGTGGCTGACATTTATCATCTCGCCGCCGCCGCAGCCTACCAGCAGATTTTTGGTATATCCTGCCATGCCTGCAAGTTCATGGGGGATAACCTGTCCAATAGAGATTATAGCATCATATTTATCGCTTAGCAACTCTCGATTTATAGAAACCGAAACGTCCTCACTGAAAAGGCCTTCGGAGATTTCGTCAACATAAGAACCGGGGATAGTTCCCACAACCTCAATAGACTTGCGGAAATCGTGTACCATGTAAGCGTCCATAGGGATACCTTCGCCGAACATCTTTTTAAGCTCGGCTTCGGTCATTGCAAGGTGGGTGCCGAGTGCAGGCAGGACCTTTACCGTACAGCCCTTGGCGGTAAGCTTTTCATAGTAGTGCGCGGTGATAAATCCTGCGCCGGAATGGAACCTGGTGATATCGGGGGGGATAAGAAGCACGCTGGACCATTCGTTGTCAGCGATATGGCGGTCAACTATTTCAGCGACCTTTTCCTTGGAGATAATTTCATTTTCGTTTCCGTAGAAATATTTCATTTACTGGTCACTCCTGTCATTTCATTCATCAAGCCGGCTCGGCAGGACGAGCCGGCTTGATTTATGGGTTCAAACTGTAGGGTAATTATTCTTCCGGTCTCTTCATATTCTTTATCTCGCCGTAAGCGGTATAGGCAAGCATAAGAATGGTAATAACAGCAATGGTTATAGCGATGGGACGACCGTTGAACATTGCCCAGAAGCTGCCGCGCTTAGCCAGCAGACCGCGACGCAGATAAGCTTCTACAGTCGGTCCAAGGATAAGACCAAGCAGAGCGGGAGCGGTGGGCAGCTTGACCTTCTTCATGAAGAATGCAAGGATGCCGACTACCAGCATAACTCTCAGCTCGTAGATACGGGTGGAAGCCGCGTAGGTGCCTATGCAGCAGAGGCCCATAACGATAGGCTGAAGGATCTCATGAGGAATATCGGTTACCTTTGCAAAGAGAGGCATACCGAGCTTGCCCATAAGAAGCATGAAGATGTTGCAGATGACAAGAAGTGCAAAAATACCATAGATAGTCTTTGCATCCTCGCCCTGGAACAGCAGCGGACCGGGGGTAAGGCCCTGGATCATTAGCGCGCCCAGCAAAACTGCGGTAACTGCGTCGCCGGGGATACCGAGGGTGAGCAGCGGGATCATGGTAGCGCCGGTAACGCCGTTGTTGCCGGACTCGGCAGCTGCGATACCTTCGATGGTGCCGGTGCCGAATGCCTTTTTATCCTTGGACATTTTCTGCGCGGTGTTATAGGAACAGAAAGCAGCAACGCCGCCGCCGGTTCCGGGAACCGCACCGATAAAGCATCCGATAAAGGAGGATACTATCATTATCTTCCAATGCTTGATAAATTCCTTGAGGGAGAGATGCTCGCCCTTGATAGACTGAACTTCGAGGTCTACGGGCTTGTAAATATTTTCGCCCTGGCACATCAATTCGCCAACTGCGAACAGAGAGATGAGGGCGGGGATGGTGGTGATACCGTTCTGCATCGCAATGGTGCCAAAGGTAAGGCGGGGTGCGCCGTCGATGGGATCCAAACCGATTACAGCCATGGTAAGACCGAAGGTCGCGGAAATAAGGCCCTTGGTCATATTTCCGGTTGCAAGAGATGCAACGATCGAGATACCGAACACGCCGAGAACGAAATACTCGGCAGGGCCGAACTTCATGGCAAATGCCGCCATGATGGGAGAGATGAAGTTAAGGCACAGGCAGGAGATGATGCCGCCTACGAAAGAAGCGTAAAGCGCCATTTCCAATGCCTTAAGAGCCTCGCCCTTTTTGGACATCTCATAACCCTCGATAGCGGTTGCTGCCGCAGAGGGGGTGCCGGGGGTGTTGATAAGTATAGCGGTGATGGAGCCGCCGTAGGTACCGCCGCAGTAAATACCGCAGAGGAAGCCGAACGCGGGAACAGGAGCCATGTAGAAAGTCATGGGAAGGAAGATGGTAACGCCGGTAGTAGCGGTAAGGCCGGGCAGCGCACCGATGATGATGCCGAGGAAAGTTCCCAGTGCGGACATCAGATAGCAGTTTAAATCAGCAGAGAAGGCAAAGCCTTGAATAAGATTCTGTAAAGCTTCCATATATGTTCCTCCTCCTTATACGATTATTCCGCTAAGCAGACCCATGGGGATAGCCAGCTTGAGATAGCTATAGAAGAACAGTACCGATACTACTGTAAATATCAAAGACATAGCGATGGCCTTGATCCAGGATTTTCCACCGGAGAGCCAATACATGATGATCATCATGATCACATTAGCAATAGGGTAACCCAAAGGCATGATCAACAATACAAAAAGAACAAGATCGGCAAATATTGCCAGATTGATCAGGTGGAAGGTGACCTTTCCTTCGTGAGGATCGTTTTTCTTGCGCTTTCCAAGCGCTTCCACGATAAGCAGCAGGCTGAGTGCTATACCGGCAATGAAAACTACTTTAGGGAAGGTCTTTGCGGTAATTCCGTAATTGGTACTAAAGCCTGCAGAAATGTACTTGGTTACGCCTACAGTCATCAACAAAAGGTCGACGACCAATACGCCTATTCCGAATCCAAGATCGGCGGTAGACTGGCGCACCTCGACATGTTTGTCAAGAGCTTTTACAAGTTTGTTCATTTGTTTCCTCCTAAAGTTTTCATACGGGACGGACGGAAACCGTCCGTCCCGCAGATACGTTTAAGGTATGCTGATCGGGGGTACAGATTACTTGATGATGCCGGCAGCGATCATAAGCTCCTTAACATCATCCATACCTTCCTTAAGCTCGGTGGTAACTTCTGCAGAGGTCTTGAAGTCGATAACCTGGTTGCAGTTCTTGGAGAGGAGGAGGAAGTTCTCGTCCTGAGACATCTTTTCAACAGCCTTCTCGATCTTGGCAACTACTTCGGGATCCATGCCCTTAGGTCCGCAGATTACGATACGGTTTGCAGCAACCTCAGCAACCTCGGGGTGACCAAGCTCGCCGATGGTGGGAACGCCTTCATGCATAGCGGTGTTGGGGTTAGCTTCGAAAGAGCAGATGGGCTTGATGTCGCCGGACTTGAGCTCAGCGGTGAAGGTAGCGGTCTCGAGCAGAGCAAAGTCTACGTCGCCAGCCATCAGAGCAAGAGCAGACTCACGAGCGGAGGTGTAGGGAACCTCAACAGCTGCGTCAGCAACGCCGTAAGCATTGAGGAAGCCGAGAGCAACGAGCAGCTGCCAGGAGCTTGCTGCGCCGCAGGAGAAGTTGAGCTCGCCGGGATGAGCCTTGATGTACTCGATGAGGGATGCAACGTCGGTGTAACGGGTCTCGTCCTTGCGGATGAAGAGAGTGTTACACTGGATGGTGGTGCCGCAGATCATGGTGAAGTCGTCCATGGTGTAGTTGGTCTCCATGAACTGGGGACGGAAGTTGAAGGATGCATACCAGTTGTAGCCGAGGGTGTAGCCGTCAGCTGCTTCCTGAGCAACAGCGAGGGTACCGGGGATAGCAGCGCCGCCGGCCTGGTTCTCAACAACATAGTTGCCGGGCAGGAAGCCGGGGAGGCAGGATGCCACTACACGGCCGCCCATATCGGTGGAACCGCCTGCGCCGTAGGGGATGATGATCTTAACAGCCTTTTCGGGATACTTGTCTGCTGCGCTTGCAGCGGGAGCTGCGGGAGCAGCAGGTGCAGCAGGAGCAGCGGGAGCTGCAGGAGCTGCGGAAGATGCGGGAGCAGATGCGCCACAAGCAGCAAGCGAAAGAACGATCGCAAGTGCAAGTGCAAGGGAAATAAGCTTTTTCATTTTGTTTGTCCTCCATTCATTTTTTGCTTATTTATTATGATGGCTCACGCCATTATAACCGTTTGATAAGGCAGGATTATCAGCTCATACCGCCGTCAACGATAAGGGTGGTAGCGTTGACGAAGGAAGAAAGCTCGGAGCAAAGGAATACATAAGCGTTAGCGATATCGGTGACCTCACCGGTACGACGGAGAGGAATGCTGTCGATCTTCTGCTTCATGATATCGGGGGGGATCTTGTCGGTCATGGCAGTGCGGATAAATCCGGGAGCAACAGCGTTTACATTGATGCCATACTTGCCAAGCTCTCTGCCGAGAGAACGGGTGAAGCTCATGATAGCAGCCTTGGAAGCGGCGTAGTTGGACTGACCGAAGTTGCCCTTGATGCATGCGATGGAAGAAGCGCTGACGATTCTGCCGAACTTCTGCTCCATCATGTAGGGAACAACAGCCTTGCTCATATTATAAGTGCCAAAGAGGTTTACTTCAACTACTTTGTAGAAGTCGTCATCTCTCATCTTGTAGAACTGAGCATCCTTGGTGATGCCTGCGTTGTTGATAAGGCAATCGATGCGGCCAAACTTGGTGTTTACAGCCTCAGCAAAAGCGTCACACTGAGCTCTGTCAGTGATATCGGTGACCATGCCCATGATCTCGCCGAACTCAGAAAGGGCTGCTACGGCCTTGTCAATATTCTCCTGGTTTACATCGCAGATAGCGACCTTTGCGCCTTCCTCAAGAAAACGCTTTGCAGTGCCGAATCCTATACCGGAAGCGGCGCCGGTAACAATTGCAACTTTATCTTTGAGCATCATAATGATATTCCTCCTGTTATTTCTTTTCAACGAGAACAGCCATTCCCTGGCCGCCTGCGCTGTAAGTACATGCTACGCCATACTGACCCTTTTCAAGCGATGCCACGAGACGCATCAGCATTGCGATACCTTCGGCACCTTCGCACTTGCCGAATGCAAGAGCGCCGCCAAGGGGGTTTACCTTGCCCTTGAAGCCGAGAGCTTCAACAGTCTCGAATACATCAGCCGCGCTGTTCTCGATTATCTCGAGGCAGGCGATATCCTCAACGGTAAGGCCCTTGTTCTTGAGCAGCTTTGCTGCGGCTGCCGCGCCGGAAGTCTGCTGCTTTACGGGGTCGCAGCCCGCAACTGCAAAGCCGAGTATCTCAGCCTTGGCGGTGAGACCGAGCTCAGCTGCCTTTTCCTCGCTGGCGAGCAGTGCAACAGCGCCGCCGTCTGCATAGGGAGCGAGAGATCCTTCCGCCTCACTACCGAGCCATTCATCCTTGGATACGATTATCTCGCCCTTTTTGCGATCGGTATAGGAAAGGGATACTACCGCATCGCCGCAAAGCTCTGCGAACTTTTCAGCCTTTGCACGGCTTTCAGCCGCAAAAGCCTTCTGCTCCTCGGTAAGTTCGGTGCCGTGAGCTTTTTCATACTGCTCCATTCTGCTCATAGGCTCGGGCTGGGTGCAGCATTCAGCTTCATCAAGGGTATCGATAACACCGCGGTCCTTGGCAAAGAAGTGGTTTCTTACATCGCGCATTACAAAGGGCGCTGCAGAATAGCTGTCGGCGCCGCCTGCGATGCAGACGCCTTCGTTGCCGGTAGCGATGAGGTAATAGCTGTTTCTCAGAGCCTGAAGCGCGGAACCCGCAACGCTCTGAACGGTATATCCGGGAACATCCACAGGAAGCTCAGCCTTGAGCCATGCGTAATGTCCGATGTTGTTGGGCATGGTGGTAGGCATAGACTGTCCGAAAACTACCTGATCGACGGCAAGAGGATCAAGCTCGTTGCGTTCAAGCAGCTTTTTGAGGATGGGGGCCGAGAAATCGGAAGACATGAACTTTTCCATGCTGCCGCAGGGCTTGCCCCAGGGGGTACGTACTATATCAGCGATAATAACCTTATTCATCATGCTCACCTCCTGCACTGCTCAAAGATAGATGCAAAGCCCATGCCGCCGCCGATGCACATGGTGACCATTGCATAGCGTACGTCGGGACGGTTCTTCAGCTCGTAGAAGAGCTTGGTGGTCAGTATGCCGCCGGTGGCTGCAAGAGGATGTCCGAGCGAGATGCCGCTGCCGTTTACGTTGGTGCGCTCCCAAATGGAATCAAAGGTCTCCTTGTCAGACCACTTTACCCACTCGCGCATAACTGCTACAGACTGGGATGCAAACGCTTCGTTAAGCTCGATGAGGCCGATATCGCTGATGGAAAGTCCTGCCTTTGCAAGCGCCTCGCGGGAAGCCTCGATGGGGCCTACGCCCATGATGCTGGGGTGAATACCGACTACCGCGGAGGAAACATGGCGCAGATAGTAATCGTAGCCAAGCTCGTCAGCCTTTTCGCGGCTCATAACGATAACAGCGGAAGCGCCGTCATTTCTGCCGGAGGAGTTGCCGGCGGTAACGCAGCCGCCCTTTTTGAATACCGATTTGAGACCGGCAAGCTTTTCAAGGGTGGTGGCGCGGGGAAACTCATCGGTATCAAAATTGCCGACGGGAACGATCTGCTCTTTAAATTTGCCTTCTTCGATAGCCTTCTTGGCTCTCAGCTGGCTGTTGTATGCGAAAAGATCCTGGATCTCGCGCTCAATGCCATACTGCTCGGCAACATTCTCAGCGGTGAGACCCATGGGCAGTGCGCCAAACAGCTCCTCGGGGGAGTTGCCTGCGGTGCCTTCATTGATATTATCCTTAAAAACTATATCCTTGGTGCCGACACCGTGACGGGCATTTCTCAGATAGTAGCAGGACTTGGTCATATTTTCTGCGCCGCCGGCGAGGATGATATCGGCATCGCCGCAGGCAATGATCTGGCTTGCATCGAATATCGACTGCGAACCGGACGAGCAGGCGCGCTGGATGGTGTAACCGGGTACATCATCCGGCAGACCGGCCTCAAGCCATCCGTATCTTGCCAGGTTCATCGGATAGGTGTTCATCTTTACATGTCCGAAGATGATCTCATCGACCTGATCGGGGGTGATCTTGGAGCGATCAAGTACTTCTTTCATTACTATCGCTGCCAGTTCCTGCTCATCGTATTCGCTGAGCGCACCGTTCATTTTACCGATAGCGGTTCTCACACAATCGGTAATTACTGCATCACGCATTAAAGCATACCTCCTGTTTCAACAGTAATATTATTTCAACTAATAAAATAGCTTTTTTACGCTGATTTTAGTATAGCATTGACAATGCAAAAATAATAGTTCATAATAAGTTCATAACATATAAGTTAAAACTAATGAAACGGAGGGTCGCCTATGATCACACTGCTTCAGCTTGAATATTTCCGCAAGCTTGCGGCCACCGAACACATCACACGCACCGCAAAGGATCTGTATATCTCTCAGACGGCGCTGAGCAGCATGATAATCGGGCTTGAAAAAGAGCTGGGCGTTCAGCTTTTTGACCGTTCCAAGCGAACCATCCGTCTGAATCAGGCTGGAAAGGTCTATCTCAAATATGTAAACGATGTTTTTACCGCCATTGAAAACGGACGCACCGCACTGAAGGACCTTACCGATTCGGCGGAAAAACAGGTAAGCATCGCGATGGGCACCTCTCAGGTGTGGCTGAGCATGATACATGATTTCAGAAAGCAGCACCCCGAATACGCCATAAAGCAATATAACCTCTCGCGCGAGGGACTTATAGAGGCGCTCCACTCAATGACGGTGGATTTTGTTATCGCAGGTTCTTTTGACATCCCCGATATGGATCTCGCCCGTGATTTCATCAAAAATGACCACATATACCTCTGCGTACCGGGAAATCACCGCCTCGCCGGCTGCGAATCGGTATTTTTGAAGGAGCTGGAAAACGAAAAGTTTATCGCCCTTCCCGCCGAAACCCCGTGGCAGTATTATTGCCGCGACCTTTTCAAGCAGGCAGGCTTGAACATTCAGCCAATGCTGGAATGTGACTACACCATACGCGCCGCTCTGATAGATTCCGGCTTCGGTGTTGCGCTGACCTCAGGAACGGCTTATGAAGTGGATCTTCTCAAGCCGAACAAATATGTCCGCATAGCCGATGATTTCGCGCTGAGAGAGATGTCGCTGTTCTATAATCCCCAAAAATATATGTCCAAAGCCGGAATGGATTTCAGAAAATTCTGCACGGCATACTGGCAGTCCGGCAACACGCCGGCTCGACCGAAAAACGAAGAAAGCACCGTTTCGGTATAGGCAGGTGAGCTTGATGCAGCGATGCCGCTGGGTAAATATGAACAACCCCCTCTACATACGCTATCACGATGAGGAATGGGGCGTTCCCTGTCACTGTGACAAAGAGCTGTTTGAACTGCTCATTTTAGAAAGCTTTCAGGCAGGACTATCCTGGGAATGTGTTTTAAATAAGCGCGAGGCTTTCCGCACCGCCTTCGACTGCTTCGATATCGATAAAATCGTTTGCTATGATGACGAAAAGATCGACCGCCTGCTTGACGATACTTCGATAATACGGAATCGTTTAAAAATAAAGGCTGCCGTTTCAAACAGCCGTATATTCAAAGAGATACAGTCGGAATTCGGCTCGTTCGATCGGTATATATGGTCCTTCACCGGCGGCAAAACAGTATTCGAGCAATATTCGCGGCGCACCAACTCTCCCCTTTCCGACAGCATTTCAGCCGACCTCAAAAAGCGCGGCATGAAATTTGTCGGCTCCACTATCATTTATTCCTATCTTCAGGCAATAGGAGTGATAAACGGTCACGGCAGCGAATGTTGCCTTCACCAAATCTCAGAAAATATTTAAAAGGCAGCCTCCGAAGGAAAGCTCTTTCGGCGGCTGCTTTTTAGTCTGCATCATATATCCCTGCTCTGCGGAAGCTCCTTCAACAGCGATATCATCATCTTTTCCGCTTCGGTCAGCAGCTTATCTCTGCGGTAATATACCGCGCTTTTATAATAAAAAGGCGGTTCAAGCGCTATATAAGCCATCTTTTCAGACCTCAGATGACGCGGGCAAAAGCCTGTGAGATTATCGTTATGAGCTATTATCTCCGCAACAGTTTCATGTATATTATATGTGCTTTGAATATTCGGCGAAAAATTCAGCTTTTTAAAATAAAGTTCCTCCTCCTGCCTCAAAACGGTATGCTCCCGTATAAGGGTAAAAGGCGTGCCTTTTCCAAGATTGGAAAGAGAAATACGCTTATCCTTCTGACCTGAAATCTGATAGCCAAACCGTGCAAGAGGATTTTTCTTTGAAACCACAAGATCGACTTCCGATCTTCTGAACACCAAATAAACCATATCGGGTGACATGGTCAGATATGGAGAAGCCGCTATATCAAGCGAGCCATCCGCTATCTTTTTATGAAGCTCGTCAACGATGCCGCAATAGAGGTGAAAGGATACGTCTGGATATTTTTTAGAAAGCAGGTCCACGCAATCCGACACATAAGGCAGCATATCGTCGTCCGATACTCCGATATTCATGATTTCCTTATTTGGAACGCGGTTTTTATATGTGGAAATATCAACAGCGAGCTCATCCCAGATACCGTTTATCTTCAACGCGCTCTGATAATATTTTTGTCCGCATTCAGTAAGCGTCAGGCTGTTGTTCTTTCCCCTTTCAAACAGCTTTACCCCCGTCTCATCCTCCAGCTTTGACAAAAAGCGGCTTAGGGTGGGCTGGGTAAGATAAAGCTCTTCCGCCGCCTTTGAAAGACTGCCAAGCTCTACTATCTTTATAAAATATTGTATCTTTTTAAGCTCCATACCGCTTCATCCTCATGCAAAAACAGCATCATCAGTTATTGCTCATACGTTTTCTCTATATGCTTATATTATAATGATATTGGTAAAAGGTCAACTTTCGTGTTACCTTTTAGTAGAACAAAATACATTGTAAAGGCAGTGAAAGGTTATGTATATCATAGTGCTTGCGGGAATGCCGGCTTCGGGAAAATCAACGCTTGCCGCAGCGATATCAAAAGAACTCAGCCTTCCGGTGATAGCCAAGGATAAGCTCAAGGAATCGCTGTTTGATATCATTGGATTTGAAAACTATCAGCAGAAGCGCAATCTCGACCATGCCGCCAACGCGCTGCTTATCTCGGTCGCTGAAAGTATGATACTCAGCAACACCCCCGTTATACTTGATAACAACTTTGACAGCATATCGGCGGAAGCTTTCAATAAGCTGTGTGAAAAATACGGCTGCAAATGCATAACCGTGATGCTCGGCGGCGAGACCGAGGCTTTTTATCAGCGCTATGTTGAGCGCGACGACCTTCACCTGCGCCATCTCGGGCACATCCTGCAGGAGCATTATCCTCCCCATCCCGGTGACTCGCTCGACCACCGCATGACCCGCGAGGAATTTGACGAAAAGTTCATAAAGCGCGGCATGACAGAATTCCGCTGCCGCGGCGAGAGGATAGATATAGACGCCACCCATCCCGAAACGATAGACGTTGAAGCGCTGCTGGAGCAGATCCGCGGTTTGATAAAGTAAGGAGTTTAAAATCATGAGAGAACAAGTTATACAAAGGATACTGGATGAAAAGATAATAGCCATCGTAAGAGGCTTTTACGGCGATGATTGCCTCCGGCTTGCCAAGTCGCTCAACAAGGGCGGCGTAAAGCTGATGGAGGTCACCTTTGACCAGAAAAGCGAGCAGGAGCGCCTCCGTACAGTTGAAACGATAAAGCTTTTGAACGAGCAGCTCGGTGATGAGATGCTGTTCGGCACCGGCACCGTCACCACCGTTGAAATGGTAAAGATATCAAAGGAATGCGGCGCAAAGTTCGTTATCTCTCCCGACACCAACGCCGACGTTATAAAAGCCACCATTAAAGAGGACATGGTATCCATCCCCGGCGCCCTCACTCCCACCGAGATATCCTTCGCGCACAGATGCGGCGCAGATTTTGTAAAGGTGTTCCCCGCTTCCGACATGGGCGTAAAGTATATTAAAAATATCACCGCTCCTCTAAGTCATATCCGCATGCTGGCGGTCGGCGGAGTCGGAACCGAAAACGTAAAGGACTATTTCGCTGCCGGTGCTGTCGGAGCCGGAGTTGCAAGCTGCCTTTTCAAAAAGGAATGGGTAAAGGCAGGCAAATGGGAACGTATCACCGAAGCGACCTCTGAGTTTGTTGAGCTCGTAAAAAACATTGGATAAGGAGGATGCACCGTGAAACCTGTCGTAGCTTTTCCTTTCAGACATCATTCCACCATGATATGTCCCGAGGCCAAACAGATGCTTATTGATGCGGGCTTTGAGCTCATCTGCAACGACACCGGCAGAAAGCTTGACCGCGATGAGCAGAAAGAGATGATAAAAAATGCCTTTGCCATCATCTCGGGGACCGAAAAATACGACGCCGATATGCTTGATGCCGCCCCTGATCTGAAAGTGATAATACGCTTTGGCGTGGGCCTTGATAACTATGATGTTGCCGAAATGAAACGGCGCGGCATACAGGTCGGCGTTATATCAAATAACAACGCAGTTGCAGAGTTTACGCTGACGCTGATGCTCGGCATGCTGAAAAATTTGCCCCGCTTTGATACCGCTGCGAGAAATGCCAAATGGGACCGTTATCCCATGTATGAGCTTGGCGGCAAAACGGTAGGCATCGTCGGCTTTGGCAGAATAGGCCGCAGGCTATGCGAGCTGCTCAAGGGATTCGGTGTAAAGCTTTTGGTAAACGATCTTTACCTAAAGCCTCAGGATGCCGAAAAATACGGCGTTGAACCGGCATCACTCGAGCGGCTGCTTGCCGAAAGCGATATTATATCGCTGCACGCCCCTTCCACCCCTGAAACCTATCATATGATAAACGCCGAGACCCTTGCCCGAATGAAAAACAGCGCCATACTTATAAATACCTCTCGCGGCTCACTCGTAAATGAAAAGGCGCTTTATGATGCGCTGAAAAACGGCGTGATACGCGGCGCCGCTCTCGATGTTTACGAGATCGAACCGCCGGTCGAGGGCAACCCGCTTTTCGAGCTTGAAAATATAGTGCTCGCGCCTCATGTAGCCGCCCTTACCGAGGAGACCAATTACAATGCCGGTATCACCTGTGCTGAGTCGGTGATACGCGTTTTTAACGGCGGCGCACCCGTTTATCCGGTATGACAAACAGATATCTTTTTTCGCTGAAGCTATGATACGAAACGCAAAAAAGCAGGATACCTCTCGGTATCCTGCTTTTTGGTGGACGATAACGGGCTCGAACCGCTGACCCTTCGCACGTCAAGCGAATGCTCTACCAGCTGAGCTAATCGTCCATGTCGTAAGCGACGAAGCATATTATAATATATATATGGGAAAAAAGCAAGAACTTTTTTCACTTAAAGATAATTATATTTCTTCTGCCCTGCCCGGTAACGCCGCCCCGTATCGTTATTCATTTTGTGATGAAATTTTAAGGCAGCAGGAGAATTCATGCATAATAGGCAGAAAATCGAAGATACAGCGTGTTAAACTTCAAAAAACAGCTTTTTGCCTTTTTCTCCACGGTAGCATATTACTACGCTAAAGTGTATAATGTTATCGGACATAAAAAGCTGAAAGGAATTGTTATCATGAAAAAGTTTGTTTCTCTTTTACTCGCAGTTCTGTTTATAGTTTCTCTCGCGGCATGCGGCTCCAAGCCGGCAGCTCCCGCGGCAGCAGCCCCCGTGACCTATGTTGAGCTTAAAGAAGATCTCGGCGCCGAGGAATACGGCGTCGGCTTCAGAAAAGACGATATCGCATTCGGCCTCGAGGTTCAGAAAACTCTCGACGCTATGATCGCCGATGGCAAGGCCGCCGAGATCTCCAACAAATGGTTCGGCACCGACGCTCTTCTCAAGGACAAGGATTTCATCAAGGAGAGCGTAGCTCCCGCTGGCGACAAGTCTCTCGAGGCTGTCAAGAGCAAGGGCAAATTCATAGTAGGTCTTGACGACAGCTATCCTCCCATGGGCTTCCGTGATGACAAGAATGAGATCGTCGGATTTGATATCGACCTCGCCAAGGAAGTTGCTTCCCGCATGGGCGTTGAGGTCGAATTCCAGCCTATCGATTGGGATTCCAAGGAGCTTGAGCTCAACTCCGGTAAGATCGACTGCATCTGGAACGGCATGACCATCACTCCCGAAAGAATCGAGAATATGTTCTTCGCAAAGGCTTATATCGCCAACCAGCAGATCATCATCGTTCCCTCCAACTCCGGTATAACCCAGAAGTCTCAGCTTGAGGGCAAGACTATCGGCCTGCAGAAGGGTTCTTCCTCTCTTGATGCTCTCAACGCCGATCCCATCAGCGCAAAGGTAAAGGAAGTTGTTGAATATCCCGACAATGTTGCAGCTTATATGGATCTTCAGGCAGGCAGAATCGACGTATTCGTAGTTGACTCGGTAGTTGGCAGATACGTTATCTCTCAAAACGCAAGCAACAAATAATTAAGGAAACGGTGGCTCGATCTCAATGCTAAGCAACCTTTTGGAAATAGCCATACTGCTTACAGACGGTGTTAAATATACACTGTCTCTGTTTGCGGTGACTATAATCGGCTCTCTGCCGCTAGGATTGGCGCTCACCTTTCTCAGGACCGGCAAAAGCAGGATTCTGCGCGGCGTAACTGCGTTTTACGTCTACATAATGCGCGGAACTCCCCTTTTGCTTCAGCTTTACTTCTTCTATTTCGGTCTGCCCTTTATTCCGGGGATGAAAAATGTTATCGTGCTCGACCGACTTTCGGCGGCGATGCTGGCATTTGTTCTCAACTATGCCGCGTATTTCTGCGAGATATTCCGCGGCGGCATGATATCGGTCGATAAGGGACAGTATGAAGCGGCCCGTGTGCTCGGCTTTTCAAAGGCTCAGACGCTCGGCAGGATAGTGCTGCCTCAGATGCTTCGCGTATCACTGCCCTCCATCGCCAACGAATCGATCACACTGGTCAAAGACACCGCTCTCGTCACCGCCATCGGCGTTACCGAGATACTTTATTTTGCAAAGGCAACGGTAAACCGCCAGGCTGTATTTACCGCATATCCTGTTGCAGCGGTATTCTATCTTGTTATGACCTTTGCCATCACTGAGCTGTTCGAGTATCTCGAACGCAAATACAGTTTTTAAGGAGGCGGCGAAAAAATGAGTATACTTGAAGTTCGCTCCCTTAAAAAGAGCTTCGGTGAGGTCGAAGTTCTCAACGGCGTATCCTTCACCGTTGAAAAAGGCGACGCTATCGCGGTCATTGGGCCCTCCGGTTCCGGTAAAAGCACCATGCTGCGCTGTCTTATAGGCTTGGAGCAGGCAGACGGCGGCGACATCATCATCGACGGCGTTCCACTGATGGATAACGGTATTTACGCCAACGACAAACAGATGCGCGCCTGCTGCGCCCGCATGGGAATGGTTTTTCAAAGCTTCAACCTTTTTCCGCACATGACGGTGATGGATAACCTCATTTCCGCACCGGTGATGGTCAAAAAGATGAACAAATCAGCCGCTGTTGAACGCGCAAAAGAGCTGCTGCATGATGTTGGTCTGCTCGATAAGCAGGACGTTTATCCTTCGGCGCTTTCAGGCGGTCAAAAACAGCGTGTTGCTATCGCCAGAGCGCTTATGATGGATCCCGACCTGCTGTTGTTCGATGAACCCACCTCCTCGCTCGATCCTCAGCTTACTGCAGAGGTTCTCGCCGTTATGAAAAAGCTGGTGGCAAAGCGTATGACCATGATCGTGGTCACCCACGAGATGGGCTTTGCGCGCGAGGCAGCTGATAAGGTCATATTCATGGGGGATAAAAAGATACTCGAAATGGGCCCCACCGAGCAGATATTCGAGCATCCCTCCGACCCCAGGATAAAGGAATTTATTCAAAGCATACTTTAAGCTTCGGGGCGTCGCTCTTGCGGCGTCCTTTTTTGTTCATCGAATCACTACATCTCAAAAGTTATGCTATTGTATTCTATTTGATTGTTTACAGTATGGTAGTTTTGTAATATCATTAACCCAAACTCAGGAAGGGAGAATGTTGACAGTTTTTACCCTCAGGTAAAAGGTTCTCGTGTCAACGGTGATTGCTGTGATCTACGGTGTTGCAACGTTAGCAGCCTGCATGCTTTTAGGAACGCTTATCGGAACGGTGTTTGGTAACCTTATCGGGGCAGGCACAGAGATAGGCGGCGTTGGCTTTGCCATGCTGCTGCTGATATTTATAACCAATTCAGAGAAGCTTAAATTCACGCAAAAGCCCGCATTCATACAGGGCATGACCTTTTGGAAGGCAATGTTCATCCCGGTGGTCATCGCAATGACCGCCTGCCAGAATGTTTTCAGTATGCTTTCAAGCAGCATAGTTGCCGTTGCCGCAGGCGCCGCAGCGGTGGGCTTCTCATTTTTCATGCTTTACGTTCTGCATATCATTGATAAAAGAAAGAAGGGAGCCGACCAATGAGCCAGTTACTTGATCACGCGGCCAGCGTTTTGGCGAAAAACGGATTGGTCGCCGCCTTTATGTTCGCCGGCATAGTGGTGCTTATTTCAAATATCATTTCAGATAAACTGACCCGCGGACGCATACATTCTTCCGCCATCGCTATCTTTCTCGGACTTTTCGGTGCATACATAGGCGGAGCTGTCACCGGAGGCGAAAAGGGACTGGCTGACATTGCAATTTTCAGCGGTCTTGGCGTTTTAGGCGGTTCAACACTGAGAAATTTCACTATAATCGCAGCCTCTTACGGCGCCAAAATGTCCGAGATAAAAAAGTGCGGCATATCCGGATTTGCCTCTCTGTTCGTAGGCATCTTCACATCCTACACCATGGGAGCCATCGTTGCGTTCGCATTCGGTTACCGTGACTGCGTAAGCATAGCTACTATTGCCGCAGGAGCAGTCACCTTTGTTGTCGGACCAGTCACCGGGCAGTCATTGGGAGCGGATTCCACCGTTATAGCGCTTTCAGTCGCTGCCGGACTTATCAAAACAGTGTTTATAATGGTATTCACCCCCTTCGTTGCAAAGCGAGTCGGCATAACCAATCCCAGAATGGCAATGATATACGGCGGTCTGGTGGGCTCCACCAGCGGCGTTTCCACCGGTCTTGCCGCAACCGATCCCGAGCTGGTTCCCTACGGCACTATGGTAGCTACTTTCTATTCCGGCTTCGGTTGTCTGCTCTGTCCCTCGGTAATGTATGGGCTGACCAGGCTGATATTCCCGGCTTAAAGCTTTTTACAAAAATCAAATTTTTTTAAAAATCTATTGACACTACCACTTTAAATAGGTAAAATATATAAAAATTTGATATTCAAAGGCTGTGACGAAGAATGGTCAAGCGCTAAACGCATTTCAGAGAGCCGATGGTTGGTGTGAATCGGTATGTAACGCTCTTGAGTCCTCTCCCTTCCGAGCCGGAAACCTGAACCTCAGAGCTGAGTTTAAGTAAGGTGACCCGTGAATGCTGCGTGAATGCATAGAAGTTGTTGGACTTCGAAGAGGTGGCGGATGCATATATCCGCAATTTGAGTGGTACCGCGAGTGCAAATTTAGTATTTTCACCCGTCTCAAAGCAAATGTAGCTTTGGGACGGGTTTTATTTTTCCAAAATAAAACAGAAAGGCGCAATTGAAATGAATTCTACCGCGAAAAATTCTGCCGCTAATGTCAAGAACTGCAAAAGATCCTTTTATTTCACATATAAGCTATATAACGGCAGCCTAAGCCTACTATAATGACCAAAACATCTGCCTTAAACATATATAACAAAAAAAGGAGCAAAAAGCCATGATGGATCACAGCAAATACCGGGCAGGGTACTTCCCCGTATCCCGTGAATATAACAAATGGGTGGAAAAAGACCACATCGAAAAGCCGCCTGTATGGTGCAGCGTAGATATGCGCGACGGCAACCAAAGCCTCATCATTCCAATGAACCTTGATGAGAAGCTTGAATTCTACAAAATGCTTCTTGAGGTGGGATTTAAGGAGATAGAGGTCGGATTCCCCGCCTCCTGTGAAACGGAATATGAATTTCTTCGCACCATCATCGATAACGACATGATACCAAAGGACGTTACCGTTCAGGTTTTAACTCAGTGCCGCGAGCATATCATCCGCAAGACCTTTGAAGCCTGCAAAGGCGCTCCCAGTGCTATCATACATTTCTATAATTCGGTCAGCGTTGCCCAGCGCGAACAGGTTTTCAAGATGTCCAAGGATGAGATAAAGGAAATAGCGGTAGAGGGCGCCAAGCTGGTAAAAGAACTCGCCGCAGAATATCAGGGAAACTTCCGCTTCGAATACTCCCCCGAATCTTTCACCGGAACCGAGCCGGAATATGCCCTTGAAGTGTGCAATGCCGTCCTTGACATACTTGAGCCGGGCCCCGATAACAATGTTATCATCAATCTGCCCGCCACCGTTGAAATGAGCATGCCTCACGTTTACGCTTCACAGATAGAATACATGAGCGAAAATCTCAAATACCGCGAATTTGTCACCCTCTCGGTCCATCCCCACAACGACCGCGGCACCGGCGTTGCAGATACCGAGCTGGCAATGCTTGCCGGCGCTCAGCGTGTTGAAGGCACTCTGTTTGGTAACGGTGAGAGGACCGGAAACGTAGATGTTATCACCCTTGCGATGAATATGTATTCCCATGGCGTTGACCCCGGTCTGGATTTCTCTAATATGAACGATCTGGTTGAAAGATACGAACGCTGCACCAGAATGCGTGTCTACGAGAGAGCACCCTATGCCGGAGCGCTGGTATTCGCCGCTTTTTCCGGCAGCCATCAGGATGCCATCGCCAAGGGAGTAAAATACCGCAGCAAAAAGAAGCTGCATGAATGGAGCGTTCCCTATATCCCGATCGACCCGCAGGATATCGGGCGAACTTATGACGCCGACGTTATCCGAGTTAATTCTCAAAGCGGCAAAGGCGGCATAGGCTACCTTTTGGAGCAGCGCTTCGGTTACAATCTTCCGCCTAAAATGCGCGAGCATTTCAGCTATCTCTGCAAGGATATTTCCGACCGCGAGCATAAAGAGCTCAAGCCGAATGAAGTGCTTGATATCTTCACCGAACGCTACCTCAATCTCGAGGATGATATCAGCGTGACTGATTTTGAATTCATGCGTGAAAACGACGTTGTCAGGATCGATATCACCTTTATGAAAGACGGCAAGGAAACCGAGATGGAGGCAGAAGGCAACGGCTCACTGAGCGCTATAAACAATGCGCTTGCAGCTTACACCGGAGAGGAATATACACTTCAGGTATTTACCCAGCACAGTATGCAGGATAAAGACTCTCACAGCGTGGCCGCCTCTTACATAGGGCTTGAGCGCCGGAACGGAGAAATGTTCTGGGGCGCAGGCACCAGCACCGATGTTATCAAGGCAAGCACCCGCGCACTTCTCAGCGCATTCCACAATATGACCAAAGGAGGAAACTGAAAATGGGAATGACCATGACTCAAAAGATACTTGCCGCTCACGCCGGACTTGAAACGGTATCGGCAGGACAGCTCATAAATGCAAAGCTGGATATCGTTCTCGGCAACGATATCACTACTCCGGTTGCGGTAAACGAATTTAAAAAGGCGGGATTCAACAGCGTCTTTGATAAAAGCAAAATAGCTATCGTGCTCGATCACTTTGTTCCAAACAAGGATATCAAGGCAGCTGAGCAGTCGAAGACCTGCCGCGAGTTCGCTAATGCCCATTGCGTAGAACATTTTTACGACGTCGGCAAAATGGGCATCGAGCATGCGCTTCTTCCCGAGCAGGGCGTGGTAACAGCCGGCGACTGCATAATCGGCGCCGACAGCCACACCTGTACCTACGGTGCTTTAGGCGCTTTTTCCACCGGCGTAGGTTCCACCGATATGGCGGCAGGCATGGCAACGGGCATGGCGTGGTTCAAGGTGCCCTCCGCTATAAAATTTGAGCTTTCGGGCAAGCTGCCCTCAAACTGCAGCGGAAAAGACGTTATCCTCACCATCATCGGCATGATAGGCGTTGACGGCGCGCTGTATAAGAGCATGGAATTTACCGGAGAGGGAGTTGCCGGTCTTTCGATGGATGACCGCCTCTGCATCTGCAACATGGCGATAGAGGCCGGAGCCAAAAACGGTATCTTCCCCGTTGATGAGGTAACTATCGGTTATCTCAACGGAAGAAGCGAACGCCAACCGATAATTTTTGAGGCTGACTCCGATGCCGAATATGAAAAGATCATAAAGATCGATCTCAGCAGCATATCCCCCACCGTCGCCTGCCCTCATCTGCCCGAAAACACCCGCCCCGCAAGCGAGCTGCATGATATAAAAATAGATCAGGTCGTTATAGGCAGCTGCACCAACGGCAGGCTCGAAGATATGCAAGCCGCCTGCAACATCCTCAAGGGCAAAAAGGTCGCTGACGGCGTTCGCTGCATCATCATTCCGGGAACTATGCAGATACTCAGAGAATGTGTGGAACGAGGCTGGTATACCGCATTTATCGATGCAGGTGCAGTCGTTTCCACCCCGACCTGCGGACCCTGCCTCGGCGGATACATGGGCATACTGGCGGCAGGTGAACGC
This sequence comes from uncultured Oscillospiraceae bacterium, assembly GCA_964605985.1. GTDB lineage: Bacteria > Bacillota > Clostridia > Oscillospirales > Ruminococcaceae > Yanshouia. The sequence continues at coordinate 47,042 of CAZSEO010000004.1, forward strand.
TGCGTAGCCACCACCAACCGCAACTTTGTCGGCCGCATGGGACATGTTGACAGCGAGGTATACCTTGCGTCTCCCCACACGGCGGCAGCCAGCGCTTTGACCGGCTTTATCACCGAGTATAAGGAGGCGTAAACAATGAATACACAGGGAAAAACCTTTAAATATCCGGATAATGTGGATACCGACGTTATAATCCCGGCACGTTACCTCAACACCCCCGACGCCAAAGAGCTTTCGCTCCACTGCATGGAGGATATCGACACTGAGTTCATCAAAAAGGTGCAGCCGGGAGATATTATCACCGCAGGCTGGAACTTCGGCTGCGGCTCCTCCCGTGAGCACGCTCCTCTCGTCATCAAAACCTGCGGCATCGGCTGCGTTATCGCCAAAAGCTTTGCAAGGATATTCTACCGCAACGCCATAAATATCGGTCTTGCAATACTTGAATGTGAACAGGCAGCAGAAGAAATAAACGCCGGAGACGAGGTCAAGGTGGATTTTGACACCGGCATCATCACCAACGTGACCACCGGAAAAACCTATCAGGCACAGCCGTTCCCGCCCTTTATTCAGAATATAATCAAAAGCGGCGGACTGCTCAACTCGCTGAAAGAAGGCTGATGAAATGACTAAAAATATTGCTGTTATCCGCGGCGACGGCATAGGCCCCGAAATAATCGGGCAGGCGCTTCGCGTGCTGGATAAGATAGCCGATATCTATCACCACGATTTTATCTATACCGATGTTGACATGGGCGGCTGCGCGATAGATAAGTGGGGCGATCCGCTTCCTGCGGATATGCTTCAAAAATGCATCGATTCCGACAGCGTACTGCTTGGCGCGGTCGGCGGCAGCAAATGGAATGACCTGCCCGGGCATATGCGTCCCGAAAAGGGACTGCTCCGCCTTCGCGCCGGAATGGGCGTTTACAGCAACAACCGCCCGGCTAAAATATGGCCTCAGCTTGCCGATGCCTCACCTTTGAAAAAATCGGTGGTGGATAAGGGTATCGATCTCATCATCGTGCGTGAGCTTATCGGCGGCATTTATTTCGGTGAACACAAAACCGAAAATATAAACGGTGAAGCAGTCGCGACCGACATCCTTACCTACTCTGAGCGGGAAATAGAGCGCATCGGAAGGATAGGCTTCGAAACCGCGAGAAAAAGATCCGGCAGGCTCTGCTCGGTAGAAAAAAGCAACGTTCTCGATTCCAGCCGCCTTTGGAAAAAGGTGATGCACAGGCTGGCCGAGGAATATCCCGATGTTGAGCTTTCGGATATGCTGGTGGATAACTGCGCGATGCAGATAGTTAAAGACCCTTCTCAGTTTGATGTTATCGTTACCGAGAATATGTTTGGCGACATACTTTCGGATGAGGCCTCTATGATAACCGGTTCTATCGGCATGATACCCTCCTCCAGCCTTGGCGCTACCGGCTGCGGATTATATGAACCTATACACGGTTCCGCCCCGGATATAGCCGGAATGGATATCGCCAACCCGATAGGAGCCATTCTTTCGGCGGCAATGATGCTTCGTTTCAGTTTTGATATGCCTGCCGAAGCCCAAGCCATCGAAAATGCAGTCTACACTTTTCTTGAAAGCGGATACCGCACCGCTGATATAATGAGCGAAGGTATGACCGAGGTGGGCTGCCGAAAATGCGCAGACATCATCATAGGATATCTTGAAAAGGCTATTGACTGAGCCAAAGCTGCAAAATACAGACCGGAGCAAATTTAAAACTGCTCCGGTTTTTTGCATTAAATCCTTATTTTCAATGCACCTTTATATAAATATCCTTTTGAAATAAAACCGTTTTCAAAGACATAAGCATTAAGGTAACAAAACAACTTGCAGGAGGTAGCCTTAATGCCGAAAATTTATCTCAGTCCCTCTACACAGGAAGGAAACCGGTATGTCACCGGCGGCTCGGAAGAATACTATATGAACCGGATAGCCGACGCGCTTGAGCCTTATCTTACCGCCAACGCCATCGGCTTTACCAGGAACCGCCCCGATATGCGCGTCACCGAGATACAGCGCGAATCCAATGCAGGAGATTATGCGCTTCACCTTGCGCTTCATTCCAACGCCTCGCCCGAGGGCAGATACGGTACCCTTCAGGGAGTTGACATCTATTACTTCGGCGGAAGCCCCGCCGGAAGGCGTATAGCCGAAATAACCGCTGATAATTTCAAGGCGATCTATCCCGATCCGAATCTTGTAGACATCCGCACCACAACCGCCTTGGGCGAGGTGGATAGAGTTAGAGCGCCCTCGCTTTTTATCGAGGTAGCCTATCACGATAACATCGATGATGCAAACTGGATAATCAACAATATTCAAACCATCGCGAGAACGATAGCTTTGTCATTAACGGAATATTTCGGCCAGCCGTTTTTTGAGCCGATGCAGCCTCAAAGGGCGACTGTTTCGACCTCGGGCAGCAACCTCAATCTGCGTTCCCGCCCAAATGTTATGTCGGCAGTCATAGGCAGGATACCAAACGGCGCTCAGGTCACCGTCAACGGGCTTATTCCCGACTGGGCAAGCGTTGAATACAACGGAAAGCTCGGTTTTGTAAACCGTCAGTATCTGAACATCAACTAAGCCCAAATGCTATTCCCAAATGTTTACATTATATTCTTTGACATTACCACGCTTTAGGAATAGAATAATAAATATGTATTTGTGAAAAACGAGGTATTTCAAATGGGCATTTTTGAAAAAGTTTTCGGGACCTACTCCGACCGTGAACTCAAAAAGATAAAGCCGCTTGCCGATAAGGTGCTGGCGTTGGAATCCAAATATGAGGCTTTTTCCAATAAAGAGCTTCAGGCGATGACCCCTGCGTTCAAAGAGCGCCTTGCAAACGGCGAGGCGCTTGACGATATACTCCCAGATGCGTTCGCCGTCTGCCGCGAGGCGGCATGGCGTGTGCTCGGTCTCAAGCATTTCCCTGTTCAGATAATAGGCGGCATCGTTCTGCATCAGGGCAGAATTGCCGAAATGAAGACCGGTGAAGGCAAGACCCTCGTTTCCACCCTTCCTGCATATCTCAACGCGCTGACCGGCCAGGGCGTTCATATCGTTACCGTAAACGATTATCTTGCCCGCCGCGACAGCGAGATGATGGGCAAGGTACACCGTTTTCTCGGCCTGACTGTCGGCCTTTCGCTGCCCGGCATGAGCTCTGAGGAAAAGCGTGCTGCTTACGCCTGCGATATAACTTACGGCACCAACAACGAGTTCGGCTTCGACTATCTGCGCGATAACATGGTCGTTCATAAGTCGCAGCTGGTACAGCGCGCCCACAGCTACGCCATAGTAGACGAGGTGGACTCCATCCTCATCGACGAGGCGAGAACTCCCCTTATCATATCGGGCGCCGGCGGAGATTCCAGCGACCTTTATGAGCGCGCAGATAAATTTGCACGTACGCTCAGACGCACCAAGGTCGCCGAGCTTGACGATAAACAGCAGCAGGAAATGCTCGACGGAGATTATATCGTCGATGAAAAGGCACGCACCGCCACCATAACCCAGTCGGGCATCAAAAAGGCTGAGCAGTTCTTCGGAATAGAAAATCTCAACGACGCCGAAAACCTCTCCCTCTCCCATCATATAAACCAGGCAATAAAAGCTCACGGCATCATGCAGCGCGATGTTGACTATGTCGTTAAGGATAACGAGATAATCATCGTAGACGAGTTCACCGGACGCCTTATGATAGGCAGACGCTATAACGAGGGCCTGCATCAGGCGATAGAAGCCAAGGAAGGGGTAAAGGTCAAAAACGAGAGCAAAACGCTCGCCACCATCACCTTCCAGAACTACTTCAGAATGTATAAAAAGCTTTCCGGTATGACCGGCACCGCCCTGACCGAGGAAAGCGAATTCAGAGATATCTATAGTCTTGATGTTGTAGTTGTCCCCACCAACAAGCCCGTCATCAGAAACGATTACGAGGATTCCATCTACCGCACCGAGCAGGCTAAATATAACGCCGTCATAGATCAGGTTTGCGAATGCCATCAGAAGGGTCAGCCGGTGCTGGTTGGCACCGTTTCTATCGAAAAATCCGAGCTTCTTTCTTCGATGCTCAAGCGCCGCGGAATAGCTCACGAAGTGCTCAACGCAAAGCATCACGAACGCGAGGCCGCGATAGTTGCGCAGGCAGGCAAATTCGGTTCTGTCACCATCGCCACCAACATGGCGGGACGCGGCACCGATATCATGCTGGGCGGAAACGCAGAGTTCATGGCTAAAAACGAGCTGCGCAAGCAGGGCATGAGCGATGAGATGATAGAGCTTGCAAACGGCCACGCCGATACCGATGACGCCGAGATACTCGCCGCCAGAAGCCGTTATAACGAGCTGCTTGAGCATTTCAAAGCTGAGATCGCTCCCCAGGCAGAAAAGGTAAAGCAGGCAGGCGGACTTTTTATCATCGGCACCGAGCGCCACGAATCCCGCCGAATCGATAACCAGCTGCGCGGACGTTCCGGCAGACAGGGCGACCCCGGCGAAGCTAAGTTTTTCCTCTCGCTTGAGGACGACCTCATGCGTCTGTTCGGCGGTGACCGCATACAGACCATGATGCACACCCTCAAGGTGGAAGAGGATGTTCCGATAGAGGCAAAGATGCTTTCCAGCGTCATCGAATCGGCACAGGCAAAGGTGGAAGGAAGAAACTTCGCCACCAGAAAGCGCGTGCTGCAATATGATGACGTAATGACCCGCCAGCGCGAGATGATCTATTCTCAGCGCAGAGAGGTCATCGACGATAAGGATATCCACGAAACGATACTGCATATGTTCGACAGCGTGATATCCGATATCTGCACCCTCTATCTCACCACCGATGAGGACAAGGAAAACTGGAATCTCACCGGCCTTAACGAATATCTGCTCGGCTGGGTCACCGATAAGGGCGAGCTCAACTACACCCCCGAACAGCTTGCTGGGCTCAAACGTGAAGATATCACATCCAAACTCATCGAAAAAGCAAAGGCACGCTACGCTGCCCGCGAAAAAGAATGGGGCACTTCCATCACCCGTGACCTTGAGCGTCAGATATTGCTGAGAAACGTCGATATAAACTGGATGGACCACATCGACGCCATGGATGAGCTGAGGAAGGGCATCTCGCTGAGAAGCTACGGTCAGCGCGACCCCGTCATCGAATACCGTGTCGAAGGCTCTGATATGTATGACGCTATGGTATCCGCTATCCGCGAATCCACCGTCAAGATGCTGCTCACCGTCCGTGTTCAGATAGGCGCACCCATCGAACGCAAGCAAGTGGCAAAACCCATCGAGCCGAGAGCTGACGGCAGCGATAAAAAGACGATGCAGCGCACCGTTAAAAAGGTCGGCAGAAACGATCCCTGTCCCTGCGGCAGCGGCAAAAAATATAAGCACTGCTGCGGCAGATGATCCAATCAGAACATCGTAAGGCGGTGACGGCATTGCTCAAGGTCGAGAATATACAAAAGGGCTTCGGCAGAGATAACAAGATCCTTGATTCTGTCAGCTTTTCGGCTGCGAAGGGACAGGCCCTCTGCATCGCCGGAAAAAACGCCTCTGGCAAGACCACACTGCTGAAAATAATATGCGGTATGCTCGCCCCCGATTCGGGAGCTGTTTCGGCTGACGGACGGATATCGATAGTTCCGCAGGAGCCTGCCGTTCTGCCCGAGCTTTCGGTAAATGACAACCTGCGGCTTTGGTATGCCGCTCAGAATGTAAGCGGTCCGCAATGGAAAGATGACAGCATCGAAACACAGCTGGGGCTGAAAGAGCACCGCCGCAAAAAAGTAAAAACTCTTTCGGGCGGCATGAAAAAGCGGCTTTCGCTCGCAGCGGCGCTGGCTGATATCCCCGATTGGCTGCTGCTCGACGAACCTTTTGCAGCGCTCGACGCCGCCGGCTGCCGTGATATCATATCGCTGCTATGCCGCCTGAAGTCAGACGGAGTCGGGATAATATTCACATCTCACCAGCCTGAGCATATTGCCGCCGTTGCCGACCGTCTTTTGATATTGGATGGAGGAAAGCTTACAGAAGCGCCTCCGCCCTCCGGTTCCGACCACAGGCAGCTTGCCGCTTATATACTTTCATCTCTCTATCCCAAAGGCGATTGAAGCACAGACATAAAGGAGCGCAACTATGGCAAACAGCTATTATATCGCCGCATGTGTTTTCACTTCAAAATTCCCGGAGTTGAGCGAAAGGATACAGCTTTATATAAAAAGCCGCTTTGATATAAAGCTGCTTCGCTGCTGTGTTCCCCGGTATGCAGAAGGCTATTATGGAAAGCTACTGCTCCCGTTTTGAAAATAAAACCGCAATATGTTACTGCCACTATTGCTTAGAGGGCCTTATCATCGGCGGCGCCAATGCTTTTCATACAGCACAGCTGCTGTTTGGTGAATAACGACCCTATCCAACTTATATAAGGAGGAATTTCAATGGAACAGAATAACGAAATAAACAACATTTCCAACAATTCCGAAACGACTTCTTCCCCCACCGCCGTCGCAGTCGCGGAGCCTGCACAGCCGCCGGCTGCTGCCCCCGCTCCCAAAAAGTCCGGTCTTGGAAAAATAGTTATAACCGCTGCGCTTGCCTGCGCGGTGGTTGCAGGCGGTCTCTTTGCCGCTAAAGCATTTCTTAAACCCGCTCCCGAAAAGGTGATAAAAGCCGCCGTTGCCGCTACATATTCACAGCAGCAGAAATTTGAGGAAAAAATATATTCCGAGATACCCGCCGCAAAGCCGCTCTTCGGCGGCGAGCAGAGTGACGGATCTGAGGGTTCCTTCTCGCTGACCTTAAACTCGATAGGCGGCATAGATTACGCCCAGTTGATAAGCGCAATGTTCTCAGGATTAACTATATCCGGAGAAAGCGTTTCTTCACAGGATCCACAGGCCGCCGATATCGATCTCGCTGTTTCCCACAAGAATCAGCATCTTATCAGCGCTTCCATCTTTCTTTCGCCCGAACTGGCATTGATCAATGTCCCCGAGCTTTCCCAAAAATCGCTGTCGGTAAATCCCCAATCGCTGGCTGAAGATTATAAAAACAGCATTTTCTATGAGCCTTCTTCCATCTCTGAGCAGCAGCTGCGGTCTCTGCAGGATTCGCTGACCTCCGCCCTTGACAACACCCAAGGCTTCAGTCCCGAAAGCATTAAAAAGATGGAAAACGACATGGCCGCTATAATGAAAAAGGCGGTCATCAACGCTCAATACAGCTATGATGACCAGTCGAAGCTGTATGCTGTGACCATTCCCGGCGCTGATGTTAAAAGCACTGTCATCGAGCTTTGCCGCTACATTTATGCAGATTCCGATATGGCAGAGTTTATTAAGCGTTCCATAGGACAGGCATTAACGGTAAACGGAAAATACGATAGTTACAGTGATGCGGTAGACGGTATGCTCTCAGAGCTTGAAAGCGAGCTTCCCGAGCTGCCCGCCACCGTAGAACTTGATATAGACAAAAATCTCATCCGCAGCGCCAATATAATTATCACACCAGCTGCCTCCGCAAGCCCCGATAAGGCCTCTTTTGAAAATATCACCATCGCTCTCAACTTTTCTGAAAACGCTGTCACCGCTCAGATCAGTTCCACCATTACCGAGGACGGTCAGCAACTCGCTATATTCAGCACCGCCCGTTCCTCGCTGGAAAACGGTGTATATTCCGTTTCCTTCATCATTGATATCTTTGACGAAGATATCAGCATTTCCATTCCGTTTGACTGCTCGCTCGCGGCATCAGGAGATTTTAACTATAAAATGTCTTTTGCCGGAAGCGACAATGACAACAGCATCAACGCGGCATTTATCGCTGACGGCACCGCTGTTTTGGAGGACGGTATACTCAGCTGCGATCTGCCCCTCTGTTCGTTTGACATCACCTCAGATGACACTGCTTTGAAAATTGAGTTTTCCGCTTCAACCAAGAGCGGTCCGCTCACTGCTGTGCCTGCCGTGCCTGCAAAGCATATCCCCGTTTTCTCGATGACCGAGCAGGATGTCGATCTGTTGTTTGAAGACATCAAGGCAGGCGGTCAGGCACTCATCGGCAAGCTTTACGACATATTCGCGGGAAGATAAACAGCCTGGCAAATCACAAAAATCGCGCAGCTTTTGCTGCGCGATTTAAACTAAACGCCAAAAAGGGGATGGATCGGATGCGCTTTGTTTTTTCAGCCGGCACTATAGTTTTAAAGCGGAGCGCAGCCATTATTCTATGCGTTTTCCTCTGCCTTTTTGGTATGGTGGGGATCTTTTCGGTTTCGGCGCCTTTGACAAAATATGAACCGTTAAAGATAGCGATAGTCAATCAGGATGATTCCGCCGTGATGCTTCCGCTGGTCACTTCGATGCTGGAATCAAGGCTGGGTGGTATGCTCAAAGCCGAGCTTTGTGATACTGTTGAACAGGCAAGCGGTCACTCCGCCGTTCTTGTACTTCCCGAAGGCTTTTTTGAAAGCGTCATGACGGGAGAAAACCTTACGCCCAGGCTCACTGTCAACGCCTCATCCCCTTTTGAGGGGCTTTGGATAAACAGCCTTGCCAAAAGTGCGGCAAAGCTCATATCAGAGGCACAAAATGTTGTCGGAGCGGTCAATACCGCGGCACAACAGGCAGGGCTTTCCACCGATGAACGTGACAAGGTGATAATGTCGCTCAACGGCTACCTTTTAAACGATTACCTAACCCGCAAGGGAAGATTTGAAAGTGTCGTCCTTTCCGCCACCGGCAGCATCAATGCCGTTGAGCATTATACCGCCGCTGCGGTATCGTTTTTCTGCTTTGTTATGGCGTTCATGCTTTTTGCTCCGGTAAAAGAACTGCGCCAATTCGCCGTTTTTTCCAAAAAGAAAATGCCCTGCCTTATTTCAGTCGTGATAAGCTGTTTTCTGCTTTCACTGGCTATTACCGCAGCAGCAGTCATCGTCATGGGCGGTTCTGCTCAGCTGTTTTCTTCCGGTTATATAAAGGCGGCGCTGCTTATCTTTTCTGTAATGTTATTTTTCCCCTCTGCCACCGATGATATGGCAGGCTGCGCTGCCCTTTGCTGCGGATCTTGTCTTTTTCAGGCTGTCCTCGGTGGGGCCATTCTGCCCGAAGCACTGCTGCCCACTGCTTTGGCTGCCTTGTCAAACTATATGCCGCTCACCATTTTGCGCCGCCTCCTTGCTGATATCGCTTATAACTGCGGCTTTGGCGGCGATGCTTTATTGCTCGCATGGTGCGCTGTGCTGCTGTCGCTTTCCGTTTTCTGCTGGCTGAGAAAGGGGGAAGCTGCATGAAAAGTTTTTTGAGCCTTTTTTCTATCCTGTTTAAAAACCGCCTATCCAGCCGCTCTTTTATAAGCGTATGCCTTGTTATGCTGCTGTTGATATCGAGTTTTGCCATGCTCTGCCCGCATCCTGCCGCGCCCTCCGCAAAAGTCGGCATAATATTTGATAATTCCGACCAAAGGCTTTGCCAAAGCTGCTGTAATCTGTTAAACTTGCAGGAGATAGATTTTATCCGCTATGATGATGAACAGCTTATGCGCCATGATGTTATGAGCGGTGAACTTCACTGCGGATACAAATTAGACTACGGCGCTGAGCCTCCGATAACTGTTTTTGAGACCGCAGGCTCTATGCTGACCCCCGTTTTGGACGAACTGGTATTTTCGGCATGGTTTGAGGCGCATATGCTCAACACCGCTCCCGATCTTTACGGCAGCGAATACAGTCAGCTCATCTCAGAGGAGATAGAGCGTCTCGATAAACAAAACCGTCCGCTCGCTGTTGACATCACCGTGAAAATGTCAGCTTCCGGCGGAGAATATGAGTCAGCCTCTCTTTCTCCGGTATTATATGCGGTGTATATTCCGCTGCTGTTGCTTTCGGCGACATTTTGCGCGCTGCTTTGCCCCGCCGCCGAAAAGGATACCTCTGAGCTCATCCTGATAAACGGCATAAATCGGTATAAGATATCGTTTGCATATTTTATATCGCAGCTGTTCAGCTTTTTTATGATAACAGCAGTCTTTGAGCTGCTGTTTAAACTGTTTTCGATAGAAAATGACTTTTCACCCGCATCAAGAACTGTTTTTGCACTGCTGATATCCGCTGCCGCCGCAGTGGTGTTCAGGCTTTTTTCAAAGGCGAGATCCTCACCGCTGGTTTTGTTTTTGGGCATCGTTTGGGCGGCGGTCTCGATAGTTTTCTCGGGCGCCTTTATAAGCCCCGCACTTTTCGGCGCTTTTGAACCGATAAAATACCTTTCCCCCTCATGGCTGCTTTTGCGGCTGATGACGGCTGTTACAGCTTTATAAATCGACCTATATATCCATCATTTTAACGGAGAGATGATATGAAACGACCTGAGATACTTGCACCTGCCGGAACAATGGAATCGCTGACTGCCGCTGTGAACTGCGGCGCTGACGCTGTTTATCTTGGTGCTAAAGCGCTCAACGCGCGCCGCAACGCAACCAATTTTGACGAGTCTGCGCTTAAAGAGGCGGTGGAATATTCCCATCTTCACGGCGCCAAGGTGCTTCAGACGCTAAACATAGTTATGTTTGACGGCGAAGAAAAAGAGCTTGTCGCCGCCGCTGAGACCATCGCCAAATTGGGAGTAGATGCCGCCATAGTTCAGGATTGGGGCGTTCTCTCGATACTAAAAAAAGCTGTTCCCGAACTGTCGCTTCACGCCTCGACCCAAATGGCTGTGCACAACCTTGCAGGCGCAAAGATGGCGGAACGGCTCGGCTGCAAAAGGATAGTTCTCGCACGCGAACTTACCGCCGCCGAGATAGGCCGTATAGTACAAAACATTTCGGCGGAGATAGAGGTTTTTGTTCACGGTGCGCTCTGCATGAGCGTTTCGGGTCAGTGCTATCTCTCTTCTATGCTGGGCGGCAGAAGCGGAAACCGCGGCCTATGCGCTCAGCCCTGCCGTCTGCCCTTTGGCTGCGGCAGTTCTACCCACGCTCTCTCGCTCAAAGACCTCTCGCTCACCGAAAGAGTATCTGAGCTTTGCGCGCTTGGCGTTTCCTCGCTTAAAATAGAAGGCAGAATGAAGCGTCCCGAATACGTTGCTGCCGCTGTTACCGCTCTCAGAACTGCCCTTGATGGACAAACCCCTGATATGGAGCAGCTGCGCTCGGTATTTTCACGAAGCGGTTTTACCACCGGTTATTTTGATGACAAACGTGACGGCGCCATGTTCGGCATACGCCAGAAAGAGGATGTTGTTTCGGCTTCCAACGTATTGGGCGAGCTTTCAAAGCTTGCCTCCACCGATATCGGCACGGTAGCGGTAGAGGGAGCTTTCACCGCCTGCGAAAATGAGCCTATCTCGCTTTCTATCCGCGACAAGGATAAAAACACCGTATATGTCGAAGGGGATATTCCGCAAAAGGCCATCAACAAGCCAACCGATGAGCAGCGTGTCAGCCAAAGCCTAAACAAAACCGGTAACACTGCCTTTCATTTTTCTGAGCTTGATATCGAACTTGACGATGGGCTTATGATACCGGTCTCTCAGATAAACGCATTGCGCCGAGCGGCCTTTGAGCAGCTTTCCGAGCTGCGCCAAAAGCCCCGCGCCACCAAGTTCACCGCCCCCGATTTGAGATGTGATGAAGGCAGCTATGCCAAAAAAGCTCCTCTGCTCAGGGCAAGATGCTGTTATGACCAGCTATCTAAACAACTCATCGCCTGCTGTGACGAGTTTCTGCTGCCGCTTGCCGATATCCAAAAGGCGCTTGAGCTTGGCATCAACGCTGAAAGGATAGTAGCTGAGATACCCCGCATACTTTTCGAGGGGGAAGATGACGTTTTAAAGCACCTCATGTCAGCAAAGTCGCTCGGGGTCAGCCGCGCGTGGTGCGGAAATATCGGGGCCTTTGCCCTTGCCGAAAAAGCAGGCATGAGGATAAGCGCCGGCTGGTCGATGAATATAACCAACCGCCACTCACTCGAACAGCTCAAAGCTCTCGGTATGGAGGAATGTGAGCTTTCGTTTGAGCTGCCGCTTCAGGGCGCAAAACAGCTGGCCTCTCATGGTCGCTGCGGCATGATAGCCTATGGTGCTCTGCCGCTGATGGCGTTCAGAAACTGCCCCGTAAAGGCACGCATCGGCTGCAAGAATTGCAGCCGTACCGCCACCCTCACCGACCGAATGGGGATAAGCTTCCCCATTCGATGCCCTGAGAGCAAAAAATTCTCAGGTGAAAGCGAACTTTTAAATTCTGTCCCGCTTTATCTCGCGGACCGAAAAAACGAGCTTTACGGCTTTGATCATCTCACCCTTTGGTTCACCGATGAAGGCAAGCGTCAGTGCGCCGAAACAGCTGCCGCCTATAAAACCGGCGACAGAAAGACCCCGACACAGTTCACTCGCGGCCTTTATTACCGGACCGTTTTATGATTTTGGAGGAACAAGCTATGAAGCTTAAATATACCACCCTGCTCTTTGACCTTGACGGGACGCTGACCGATTCCGGCGAAGGAATAATAAACTGCGTACTGTATGCTCTCAAGCACTTCGGGATGGAAGAAAAGGACAAGATCCTGCTCAACAGCTTTATCGGCCCGCCTCTGCACGAATCCTTTAAGCGCTGCTATCCGCATCTCACCGAACAACAGGTAACGACCGCTCTTGAGGTATACCGCCGGCGATACGACACCATCGGAATGTTCGAAAACCGCGTATACGACGGTATTCCCGAGCTGCTCGACAGTCTGCGTGCGGCAGGCTACCGCCTCATTCTCGCTACCGCCAAGCCGGAATGCTTCACCTTTCCGATAATGCGCCACTTTGACCTTGAGCGCCGCTTTGATAAGATATACGGATGCATCGAGGAGATCGGAAGATATGATAAATTTGAGGTCATCCGCGACCTTATCGCAGACAACCCCGATATAAACGCCGAAAACACCATCATGATAGGCGACCGTAACCACGACGTTTCAGGAGCAGCCAAAAACGGTCTCGACTGTATCGGTGTTCTCTACGGCTTCGGTGACAGAGAAGAATTAAAGGAATCAGGCGCAAAATACATAGCCGCAACAGTTCAGGAACTTAAAAATCTTTTGATATGACAGCAAAGCGCCCGATGCCGTCGGCATCGGGCGCTTATCATTAACAACCCTTTTCAATTTTTCTTGGTCAACTTGGTCCGGTTGCCATCCTCATCCACAAGATAAACATTATCAAGGTGTGCCATCAGACTGCGGCGATAACCTTCGATATATTCCTTTCTCAAGGCATCACGCTCAGCCAGTTCTTCGGGGGTCAGCGTTTCACCGGCCTTAACTCTGCGGGCAAACTCGTTTATTCTGTCTATTTTTTTCTGTTCCAAAACAAAAACTCTCCTTTTAAAGCGGCTTTCTGCCGTAAATGCAGCGGTCTATACCACTCATATCCTTTGCCGCCGCAAGCTCTGTAAAGCCGTTTCGGCGCATTATCTCCATTATATCCTCCGCCTGCTTCCAGCCGGCTTCAAACACCAGCCATCCGCCCGGTTTAAGGATCTCCTTTGCGGTTTCTGATATCGAACGGTAGAAAACCAGTCCATCCTCACCGCCGAACAGGGCGGTCTGCGGCTCGCATCTCACCTCTGCCGAAAGCTCTTTCATCTCATCAGCGGTGATATAGGGCGGATTGGATATTATCATATCCAATTGATCAAATAAATCTGTATTTACATCCGTCAGCACATCCGCTTTCATTGCGGTGACACAGCCCTTTTGATCCAGCAACTTGATATTTTCAGTAAGATAGCTAAACGCCTCATCAAAAAGCTCGACCGCAAAAATGCTGCAATCTTTAAGGTTTGAAGCCATTGCCAGCGCTATCGCTCCGCTGCCCGAGCAGAGGTCGGCTATCGCCGGGCAGTCGGCGCCCTCGAGCAGGCCAAGCGCCGTTTCAACCGATATCTCAGTATCCGCCCTCGGGATGAGGACCCCTTCACCCACCTTAAAGGTAAGGCCGTAAAAATCCCACTCGCCAATGATATACTGCAGCGGATAGCCGCTTTCCATCTTATCAAAATCGGCTCTCACCGCGTTTTCAGCCTGTTCCGAAAGCTGCATATCGCCACGCATTATACGGGCGTTTCTGCCAAAACGCTTGTCGAAAAGCTGTGTCAGGTCAAAACGGGCGGTATCCCTTTCGGATTCCCCAAGCAGTTCTTTAAAAAGCTCAGCCAGCCTCACCAGTTATCCTGCTCCTTATCTTCGGGAATGCAGGGCAGCATAGATGCGATGGCGGCTTCTATCTGACTGTCATCGGGTTCGCGGGTAGTCAGGCGCTGGAGATAAAGTCCCGGAGCAGAGACCATCCTGGTGAGCGCATTATCATGCTTTCCTGCGAACTTGATTATCTCATATGCGATCCCGACCACTATCGGAAGGCTCACCAGCTTGAGAGCCATTCTGACAATGAGCTTATCAAAGGTTATTATCGAAAAAACCAGCGCCGAAACAATGATGGTAATAAGAATAAAGCTGGTTCCGCAGCGCGGGTGGAAACGGCAGTGTTCTCTTACATTTTCAACGGTAAGCTCCTCCCCTGCCTCGTAGCAGGCGATGGTTTTATGCTCTGCTCCATGATATTCAAACACACGTCTGATATCGGGCATACGGCTTATCATAATGACATATACAAGAAAGATGCTCATTTTGATAAGCATTTCGATACCGGCAAGCACCCAGCTTATATGTATGAACGGGCGCAGAAAACCCATGAGAAAGGTGGGCAGCACGATGAAAAGTCCCACCGCTATCGCAACGCCAAGCACCATAGCCAAGCCGCTGAACAGCTTGGAAAGGCTGTCTCCGAATATTTTCATCAGCTTCTTTTCAAACTCGCTGGGTTCTTCTTCAAATCCGGCGATATCAGCCGACTGCATCAGACATTTATAGCTGTCCTTCATGCTGTCAATAAAGTTAAAGGTTCCTCTGATAAAGGGAGCCTTTTTATACCACGCCTTTTTTCCGTTATCGGTGGGCCACTGGGAGACCTCAAGCTCGCCATCCGGCTTTCTCACCGCCATGGCACTGGTAATGGGACCACGCATCATAACGCCCTCGATAAGAGCGCTTCCTCCGATAGAGGTTTTTTTGTTCTGTGAGTTACTTTTTATCAATTATTTTTCCTCCGTGATTTGCTGTAATGACGACTTCATCTGCTCGTAAAGGCGCGCATTCGGTATACGTATCGTCACCGTCGTTCCGACATCAAGCTCAGAAGTCACCTCAAGCGAACCGCCAAAAGCCGTGACCAGCTCATCAGCGACCGCAAGACCTATTCCCGAGCCTCGTCTTGTCAGATTTGCTTTATAGAATTTCTGTTTTATTTTAGGCAGGTCCTCGGGGCTTATGCCGCACCCCGAATCCTTGACCGAAACAACAAACCAATCGTTATCGGCAGCAGCAGAAACCACAACCTTTCCGCCGTTATCCGAATATTTTATAGCGTTATCTATAATATTTATAAACACCTGGCGCAGGCGGTTTTTATCGGCAAACACCACCGCTGCCTCAAGCTGTTCATCAAAATCGAGCTGAATATTTTCTCTTCTCGCCTTTTCGCTATACATCAAATAAGCTTCTTCCAGCTCTGCAAGCAGGTCTATCTTTTCGATTATCAGCTTGAGCCTGCCCGACTGCATACGGGAAAAATCGAGCAGTTCCTCAACCATTACCGAAAGGCGGTCAGTCTCGCTGATTATGACCTTCATGCCCTTTTGTATAGTTTCACGGTCGATATCGTCCGCGTCACGGATAGTTTCGCTCCAGCCCTTTATGGCGGTCAGCGGAGTTCTCAGCTCATGAGATACCGAGGATATGAACTCGTTTTTCATCTTCTCAGAGTTGCCGAGTTCTTCCGCCATATAATTTATCGTTTCGCAAAGGTCGCCTATCTCATCGTCATTCTGACTTTCCAGCCTTGTGGCAAAATCGCCCTGCGCTATCTTTCGCGCCGTCTTTCCGATCTCGGTAACGGGGATAACGATGGAGCTGATGAAATAGGAGCCGGAAAGCACCATAAAAAATATTATCATTAAGCCGAAAGCAACCGCTACTATCGTTATCGTCATTATCAGTCGGTCAACTTTGGCGAGCGAAACGACAAGGCGCACCGCCGTAAGCGATTCGTTGTTCACCGGGGCGATGGTGCTGATAGCGAGTATCTTTTCGCCGCCTATTCTGCCCTGAAAACTGCCAATGCCATCGGGAGAAGCAAGCGCAGCCTGAAAATCGGGCATCTCTATCCGCTCGCTCACAGGGAATCCCGACGAGGTAGTGGTTATATCGCCGTAGGCATTCACCGCCATAAGCTCCATTTTGTCGCGGTATTCAAAATTTTCGATGAGGCTTCTTACCTCGCGCTCATAGTTTACCGACGGGTCATCGGCATATTTTGAAAGCAGTGTGCTTACAGTGTCGGCCTGCGAGACCAGCGTCTGCTGCACAGAGGAATAGTAGAACATCCTTACAACTAACGCGGAGGCAACTTCGACCAGCACAAGAATGGCAATGATGATCCCAAGGCTTCCTGTCAGCCATCTTGTAGTTATCTTTTTTCTTGCCATGAGATCACCTTCCTTTCTTTTTCAGCGTTATCTTACGGGATCCACTTGTAGCCCAAGCCCCACATGGTGGTGATATGTCTGGGATTGGAAGGCTCATCCTCTATCTTCATGCGCAGACGGCGGATATTAACGTCGACTATCTTAACATCACCGACATAATTCTCGCCCCATACCGCATCCAGTATCTGGCCTCTTTCGAGAGCGGTCTCGGGATTTTTCATAAACATTTCCATGATCTGAAATTCCACCTGAGTCAGATCAAGCGGGCTGCCGTTTTTAAATATTACACGGCTTTTGATGTTGAGCGAAAACGGTCCCGAAACGATCTCATTAGAGGGCTTCTGCGGCGCCGACATAGAAACGCGGCGGTAGATAGCGTCAACTCGGGCGGTCAGCTCAGAGGGAGAGAAAGGCTTGGTGATGTAGTCATCCGCGCCGAGCATAAGTCCGTTGACCTTATCCATCTCCTGGCTTTTTGCGGTGAGCATAACGATACCGAGCGAGTTGGAACGCTCACGCAGCTTTTTACAGACCGAAAAACCGTCCAAGCCCGGCATCATAACATCGAGGATGACCACATCGAAAGGCTCTTCGGCGTTATCGTATACAGCAACGGCATCAAGACCGTTGTTTACATCAGTCACGTTGTATCCGGCACGTTTGAGGTTTATCACCACAAAGTCTCGGATAGCGTCTTCGTCTTCGGCAATAAGAATATTTTTCATAGCGTCTCCTTTCTCGCTGTTAAAAGGTCACAGCAGCTCGAACAGGTTTTCCGCCTGTTTTTCGGTTATCGAATAACCGGGATAGCTGCCCTTGGGAATATATATCTGATAGCTGTTTACGCCCTTTTGGGCGATAGTTTTATATTTTTCGGTCTCAAACTTATCCTGATAAGCCGAGGGAGAAACTACCTTTATCCTCAAAAGCTCGGTAACAGACTCATGCAACGATTTGTTGAAGATACAAAAGCTCCATTCGTTGGCATCGGTGAGCGTTTTTACCGTTACGCGTTCCTTCCACTCGTTCGGCATCCTGAGCTGATAGCCCGCGGCAAAGTTCACGATATATCCGGCGGCGTTAACAAGCTCGCCGTTTTTCACCGTCTTATACTCGGTGAGGTATACCGCCTGTTGTTCAGCCGAATCGTCATAGCCCGGCATAAGTGTCGATACCGGTATGTCGATAAGTCCGTCGCCGTTTACATCATCGCAGCAAACGGTGGGCACAGGGCGGTCAAAGCTTTCAAAAATGCCTATATCCTCACCCTTCAGCTCATCGATGATGGAGTTTTGTGTATCTATCGAGGCGATAAAGGTGGTCATCTCGCTTTCGCCAAGCTTCAGGTCGGCAAACACCGCCGATAGCCCTGAAGTCAGCTTACCGAAGGTAAGCTTTTCATATCCCGTCATAGCGGTAGGCAGCTTGACCTCGCTGGTCTTGACTATTCTTCCGGCGCGGAATTTCGCCAGCGACATAACGGCGTTTCTCGCACGATTGCCCGAACAGAGCATCAATTCATCCAAGCCGTTTTGATCGACATCCTGTATCAGTATCTCATCATACTCGGCCTCATAACTCAAAGTTACCGCCGAATCAGAATAGGAATAGACCTTGCACACATAGCTGTCCTGACCCGAGCCGCTCCAGCCAACTATTATGTTGTTTTTTGAGCTGTCCTCAATGGGCGCAAAAGAGATAAAATCGATATCCCCGCCCTCGCCCGGTATCTGATGTCGGCTCATCCAGCCGTTTTCATTCTCACGCAGAATGCTCATCCATGAGGAGGTAACACCGTTTACCGTCAGCTCGTAAAACACCACCGCTTCCTGCCTGCCGTCCATATCGATATCGTTGAAAACACAGGCGGAAAGGTTTTCTCCTCTTCTCGGGTAACGGAAGGAGAAGGCATCGGTTCCCACCGCAAGCTCGATGGCATCATATATTTCAGACTGCTGCGCGGTAAGTCTCGGCGGCGAAAGAAGCTCGTTTACGCCGAACTGCAATCCGCCGCAGGAACAAAGCATCAGCATCGCAGCTATCACGGCAATTATGCGTATCAAGTTTCTCCCTCCTTTCAAGGCTTATAAAAACGTCACCATTTTCCGTCCAGATGCAGGCAGCTTTCATCAAAGCGCTCCTGCGGTTTCTTTTTAAACTTACCGTATCCAAGCGTTATCATCGAACAAGGGATCATATGCTCAGGTATACCCAACAGCTTCTGTATATCCGCCACACGCTGCTCACGCGGATATACCCCATGCCAGCAAGCGGCAAGTCCCTGCGCTTCGGCGGCATAAAGTATATTCATCGTAGCGGCAGAAGCGTCAGCCATCCAGCCATAGGGTGAAAGCTCGCTGTCGGAGCATACTATTATCGCCATAGGTGCGGTTTCAAGCGCCTTGGAGCGGTTATGCACCTTCATTATCTCGGCAAAAACCGCCTTATCCTTTATCACTATAAAATGACAGGGATATAATGCGTGAGCGCTGGGCGCGCGGCAGGCAGCCTTAAAAATGTTTTCAAGCTGTTCTTCATTGGGCATCTCGTCGGTGTACTGACGGGTGCTGCGCCTGGAATATAAAAATTCCAAATAGTTATTTTCCATAGCATGACCTCCCAGCCAATTTATTATCAAGTTATTATACCACACTTATCTTCATTTCGCCAATATACATTACGCAAATTAGCCGCATCTATGGACAATATAATTTTGGATGCCGTCACTTTTTCTGCCATAGCCCTTTATTTTGCCTCTGCGTTATGATAAATTGGTATTGTGGACAAACTGATACGATGATCTTGCAAGGAGAAGCCATATGAATACAAAGATACTTCTGCTGACCACCGGAGGTACCATCGCCTCCACCCCCTCTGCCGACGGCTTGCGGCCCACCGCAGACGGCAGCGCCCTGCTGAGCTTTCTCGGTCCGGTCAGCTGTGAGATAACGATACGCGATCTTCTCACCCTCGATTCCTCGAATATTCAGCCGGAGGAATGGCAGCTCATAGCCAAAACACTCTACCGGGAGCGCAAAAACTACGACGGGATCGTAGTCACCCACGGCACCGACACCATGGCCTACACCGCCTCGATGCTCAGCTTTATGCTGCCCGGCATCGAGATACCGGTAGTTCTCACCGGAAGCCAGCTGCCGATATTCCATCCCCTCTCCGATGCGCCGGAAAACCTGCGCACCGCCTTTGCCATGGCACAGAGCAGGGTGCCGGGGGTTTTTATCGCCTTTAACCGCAAAGTCCTGCTCGGCTGCCGCGCGGTAAAGATACGCACCACCGGCTTCGATGCCTTTGAAAGCGTAAATCTGCCTCCCATCGCTCAGGTCAGCTCCGATGGTCTGGTTATAAACCACGAGCTGCTGCCCCCCGTCAAGGAAAAATGCGAGCTTAAATGTGACTGCGACAGCAGCGTTATTCTTTTAAAGCTCATCCCCGGCCTCGATCCCGGGATATTCCCGATGCTCAAGGCAATGGGCTGCCGCGGCGTGGTTTTGGAAGCGTTTGGCTCAGGCGGTCTTGCATTTATCCGCCGCGACCTCATCTCAGAGCTTGAAAAGCTTGTTGAGAGCGGAGTTTCGGTGGTGGTATGCAGCCAATGCCTCTATGAAAAGAGCGACATGACCACCTACGAGGTAGGCCGCAGAGCGCTTGAAAAAGGCGTTATCCCCGGCGGAGATATAACCAGCGGCGCCGCGGTCACAAAAATGATGTGGGCGCTGGCTCACTGCTCCTCGCCCGAAGAGGTTGCGGATATCTTTTCGGTAAGCCTTGCCGGAGAATATACCATCGACAGACTTTAAAACGGAGATGACAATATGAAAGAACTTCTGAAAGCCGCGATAAAAAGCAGCGCCGCTCAGGCCAAAGCCCTGAGTGATGATATTTATGCCCACCCCGAGATAGCCGAGCAGGAATATGAAACCAGCCGAAAGCTGGTCGAAGTCCTCAAGGCTCACGGCTTTGAGGTGGAATACCCCTTTATGGAAAAGGAGCTCGGTTACGGAACCGCCTTTCGTGCGCTGCTCGATCGCGGAGAAGGCCCCTCCGCCGCGATACTTGTTGAATACGATGCCCTCCCGGGGCTTGGTCACGCCTGCGGACACAATCTGCACGGCTCGATGGCGGTTCTTGCCGGCATCTCTTTGGCAAAGCTGAAGGATTCTTTCAGCGGAAAGCTCTATGTAATAGGCACCCCCGCCGAAGAAGATATCGGTGCAAAGGTTATAATGTCCTCCGCCGGAGTTTTTGACGACATGGCTCTGGCTGTTATGGTGCACTGTTCCAGCGGCATAGGCTCGCAGCCGCAGATGGATCTTTTCAGCCTGCGCTGTATCGATGTTGAATTTTTCGGCAGATCGGCCCACGCTGCCGAATCGCCCTGGAAAGGACAAAACGCCCTCACTGCCGCAAGAAAATATATGGATCTGCTCGATGCAAGACGTCAGTGCTTCACCCCGGATGTCAGACTCAGCAGCATCATCGTGAACGGCGGCGTAGCTTCAAACATAATCCCCGAATACGCAAAGCTGCGCACCGAATTCAGGACCTGCTCGATGGGCAGGCTGGAGCAGCTTGATGAGTCGGTAAAAAAGTGCGCTCAGGCAGCGGCACTTGCTCTTGACTGCGAATATAAGATAACCTCCGATATCCTCGATTTTTACGACATGGTGCGCATAAAGGAGCTTGAGGATGCAGTATGCGGGCTTTATGGCGAAGTCGATGAACCGGTCACCGAGGTTTCGCTCCCCTCCGGTTCCTCCGATATGGGCAACGTAAGCTACCGCTGTCCCGCCATCCAGCCTATGCTTTCGATAGTTGATGAATATCATGCGCTGCATACCCCCGGGTTTGCAAAGGCTACGCTGGGCGAAAAAGCAGCCGCCGCGCTTGAAAAGGGCGCATACATAATGGCATCGCTTGCACTGCGTGCTCTTACCGATGAAAAATTCCGCAATGATATCAAAGATGGATTTCAAAAAGCACTTGCCGACAAAAAAGCTTGATAAGACACCAAAATGCCGCGAAGACATCTTCGCGGCATTTTTCTTACAATTTTCTTTTCCCGTCCAAAAATTCCTGATAGCGGTCGCATATGCCTTTTACATCGTCACCGAATTCTATCTGCTTGCCTTTATGCAGCCAAAGTATCTTGCTGCACATCGAACGAACCTGCTCCAGCGAATGAGATACCAGTATAGTGGTGGTTCCGCCGCCCATTATCTCTCTCATTTTGGCTTCGCTCTTCTTTCTGAAAGCACCGTCACCGACCGAAAGCACCTCATCGAGTATAAGTATGTCGGGCTTGACCATTGAGGCCACCGAAAAAGCAAGACGTGATTTCATTCCCGAGGAAAGCTGCTTGAAGGGTCTGTCCTCAAACTCTTTAAGCTCGGCAAACTCGATTATATGCTCATATGTCTCGTTCATAAACTTTCTGGTATATCCCAGCATGGCGCCGCGCAGATATGCGTTTTCCTTTACGGTCAGATCCCCGTCAAAGCCGCTCGCAAGCTCAAGCAGCGCGGCAATAGTACCGTTGCGCCTGACCGATCCTTCAGTCGGCTCCATAATTCCGGTTATCGCTTTGAGCAGGGTGGATTTTCCCGCGCCGTTGGAGCCTATTATACCGAGCATATCGCCGGGCTCAAGAGAAAAGGTGACATCCTTATCTGCCCAAAACTCCTTGACGTTATAGTTTTTGGTCAGTTTTCGCATGACATATTCTTTAAGCCCGATATCTTTAAAATCGCCTGTAATGTAACGTATCGAGACATTATTGACTTCTAAAATACTCATAATACCTCCGTTATACGTAATACAGGAATTTGGTGTTATATTTCTTGTACATCCAGCATCCGATGCCGAACACGATTATCACATATGCAGCCATCAGCAGATGGAACTGCGGAGTTGGGATAGTAGCCTCAATTACTATCTTTCTGAAATATCTTATATGAAGATAAACCGGGTTGAGCAAAAACAGATGTCTGACAAGAGGACTGTATCCGTCAATGGTATAAAATATTGCAGAAACATACATCAGAAGCATGGTAAATACCGACCAAAGATACTGTATATCACGGAAAAATACAAACATTGCCGACAGTACCAAACCAACGCCCACATTAAATAAAACCAAACATATTATCGGATAGAGCAGAAAAACAAACTTCCAGGTGAAAGTTATGCCATCCAGGATACAGAACACAAAAAATACCGATAAAGTCAGTCCGAAGTTGATAAGCGTCTGAACATTTTTCGAGAACAGAAACAGATATTTGGGAACATTGACCTTGG
Organism: uncultured Oscillospiraceae bacterium; assembly: GCA_964605985.1. Taxonomy (GTDB): domain Bacteria; phylum Bacillota; class Clostridia; order Oscillospirales; family Ruminococcaceae; genus Yanshouia. The sequence goes on from CAZSEO010000004.1 coordinate 69,987, forward strand.
TAAAAATAGAAGCGTTTCCCATCAACGACTGCATACCCTGAGAAGTGGATTCGTTAAAATAAGAAAACACCAGGTTTCCGCAAAAAAGATAGGTGGTGTAGTGCTCCATATTGCGGCCGAAAAACTGGGTAAAAACAAGGCGCATCACCACAAGGGTCAGCAGCGGAGAAAGTACGCTCCACGCCATACCCAAAACAGTGCGTTTATATTTTTTCTTGAAATCCCTTTTTACCAGCTCTTCAAAAAGGAACTGATATCTTTTAAGTTTGTTTATCATAGTTTATCTATCCTGTGATAAATTGATTTTTGTTTCAGTCAAAACCGAAACATTAAACATCATCATATCATAACAACAATATTTAAGCAATCTTTTGTCGTTTTATGCTTATGTTTCTCACCTTGTCATTTTGGCAACGTCGTCATCAGAACCGGCGACCATTATAAAATCCTCCGCCTTAAAGGTGTAATCGCCCGAGGTATTTGGCTTTACAACTCCGTTTTCCTTGGTCCCGATTATGTTGACGTTGTATTTGTTTCTTACATCAAGCTCTCTGAGAGTTTTGCCCACCCACTTTTTTGGTACCTTTATCTCAAATATGGCATATCCTTCCGAAAGCTCAATATAATCGAGCGCGCCGTTCACGCTGTATCGCACGGCGGTACGCTGCGCCATATCACGCTCAGGGAATATGACCTCATCTGCGCCTATCTTGAGCAGCAGGCGGGTATGAAGCGCCCTGTCCGCCTTGGATACCACATACTGCGCGCCGAGATCTTTGAGCTGAGAAGTTATCTCAAGCGACGACTGAAACTGCTCGCTGATGCATACAAAGCAGGCGTCAAAATTTTCAACGCCGAGCGCCGCCAGCACCGTCTCATCCATGCAGTCACCTATCTTCGCCTGTGTTACATAGGGCACTATCTTTTCCACCGCGCTTTCATCACGGTCTATCGCCAAAACCTCGTTGCCCAGCTTCATCAACTGAAGCGCAAGACTGCTTCCGAAGCGTCCGAGTCCTATGACCAAAAATGCAGCCATACTTTTTACCTCCCTTTACCCTATAACTATCTGTTCTACCGGATCCTTTATCCTTGCGGGCAGATGTTCCACCACCGCCATTATCATAGTCAAGCTTCCTATTCTGCCGCAATACATCATCATTATGACCACGAGGCGGTTTAAAAGCGAAAGCTCGCGGGTGATGCCGGTGCTCAGGCCAACGGTGCTCATAGCGGAAAAAACCTCGAAAAGCACATCCTGTATCGCAAAATTCTGCGTGACCATTATGACGTAACAGCCCGATAGCGCCATCGCCATATAAAGCGTCACAGCAGACGCCGAACGTCTTATCTGGTTTTCGTCAAGCCTGCGGTTGAAGATGCTCACCTCGCGATGACCTCGGGCGTAGCCTATCAGCGAAAGCATACAGACAACTACCGTAGTCACCTTTACACCGCCGCCGGTTGAGCCGGGACCCGCGCCAACAAACATCAGCACTATCATCAAAAGCCCGCCCGCTCCGGTGAGGGAAGCGAGATCAACGGTGTTAAAGCCCGCTGTTCTGGCGCTCACCGACTGAAACAGTGAAGCGAGCCACTGGTCGGAAAGCTTCATCCCCGACAAGACGTTGACTCGTTCCGCTGTCCAAAACAGCACTGTTCCGCCAACGGTCAAAATAATGCTGGCTGTTACCATCAGCTTGGTGTGAAGACTGTATTTTCTGAATTGCAAGCCGTTTTTCCAAACGTCACGCCAAACCATAAATCCCAATCCACCCAACAGTATAAGAACGCTCACTGTGATATTCACCACCGGATCTTCAACATAATGCACCAGCGAGCTGTATGGTCCTCCGGATCCCATAAGGTCGAAACCCGCGTTGCAGAAGGCGGATATGCTGTGAAAAACCGAATACCAACAGCCCCTCGCGAACCCGAATTCCGGTATGAACCTAAAGGCAAGTATAACTGCGCCCGCCCCTTCGATAACAGCAGTTCCAACCACTATATATTTCACCAGATCGAGTATGCTTCCAAGGCTTTGAGCACTTACGCTTTCCATCATCAGCGAGCGGTGCCTGAGCCCCATCTTTTTGCCAAGCAGCAGCGAGATGGTCATTGCAAGCGTCATATATCCCAAGCCGCCTATTTGAATGAGCAGCAGTATCACCGTCTGCCCAAACAAACTGAAATGGCTCCAGGTATCCACCACTACCAAACCGGTAACGCAGGTGGCCGATGTTGCGGTAAAAAGGCTGTCTATAAATCCGAGCCCCTCGCCGTTTCTGCCCGATAAAGGCATCATTAGCAGCAAACTGCCGAGCAGTATCATAACGATAAATCCCAGGGCTATTATACGGTTGGGAGAAATATTTATCCTCTTTTTCAGGTCCGACACCTCTTCTCTGCATATTCCTTTACAAAACATTATATCTTTCAAAACGTTCATCTTCAATACTTCAAAGCATAATGCAGCCTAAAGTTTCATCAGCGAGCCGATCGCCGACGCTTTGGATATGAATATAGTTCAAATCCGCCTCATCATTTAATCTTGAATCATGAAATTTCAGTGCTATACTTAATAAAGCGTCAATACTAAAAACTAGAGGTGCATAGTGACATGGTCAAGTTAAAAAAGCTTCATTACGGCTGGATGGTGGCAGCGGTTTGTTTTGTTATGATATTTTTTTCACTTGGACTATTTAATCTCACCTTCGGACTTTATCAGGTCCCGGTAACAGAAAGCACTTCGCTGAACCGGGCACAATTTTCTACCGTTATCACATTCCGTATGATAGTCAGCGCGGTGCTGTGTTTCTTTTTTGGCGCTATAAACCGCCGCATAAGCCTTAGAAAGCTTGCATCTGCCGGAATGTTCATGCTTTCGCTGGCCCTTATCATCATGTCCAAAAGCTCGACACCCATCATGTTCTATCTCGGAGGTATTCTTGGAGGAGTAGGTCTTGGCTTTTCCGCCGGTACCGCTGCCACCGCTTTTATCAACAACTGGTTTATCAGTCACCGCGGACTGGTGCTTGGCATAGTCCTCGCCTCGAGCGGCGTAGGCGGCGCACTGTTTTCAAAAGTGATCTCTTCCTTTATCGTCGCTTACGGCTGGCGCAGCTCTTATGCTTTTGCTTCCGCGGCCATGTTTGCCGTTGCAGTTATTGTTGCGATATTCATCAGAGAGAAGCCTTCAGATATGGGGCTTGATCCCATTGTCAGCCACGATTATGTTGCCCCCCAAAAGGTCAGCACCGATGTGCCCGGAATAACATTTTCCGAGGCGCTTCGTTCACCCGTATTATATATCCTGATGCTGGCCTTCTTCCTTATCGGCTTTATCGATTCGCCCATATACGTTGCATATCCGTCCAGAATGTCAGATATGGGGATAGCAATAGCTATATCCTCCACTTTGGTCAGCACCATGCAGATCTTCAACGCTTCCTCCAAGATAATGCTCGGTTCCATCAATGACAAATTCGGTGTTTTACCCACTCTTTGTATATGCTCCATCTGCAACCTCGCCGGACTCGTTATCATGCTGACCGCACGCACACCTTTTCAGTTTGCGCTTTTTGCCGTCATTTTCGGTGTCTCTATACCGCTTGAAAATATAATGACCTCTTTTGTCGTATTGCGTGTATTCGGACGCAAAAATGCCAACACATTCGTTGGTGTTGCGTATGCTTTTGTTTCGTTCGGCGCGGGTATATCAAATCCGCTGATGGGAAAATGCTATGATACTTTCGGAAGCTACGACAATATGCTTTTCTGCTGTTTGTTGATTTCTGTTTTTGTATCCTCCACTCTTATAATCCTTATTAAAAGAAGCAAATTTAAATAATATCGGCAAAAAATCCGCGCATTTTGGCGCGGATTTTCTCTTTATGGCTCAATCCAGTCTGGTGATCTTAAAGGTCACACACTCGCCGCAGTCGGGGCACTGAACCGGTCCGGGCTTTACCGAGCCGCCTCTGCGTGCTGCATAAGCGAATGGATAGATGGCGTTTAATGCCACCATGCAAAGTGCAGCGCTCTTTTCCTTATCGATGAAAGCGCCGTCGAAATAGATCTCGTCGCCCGGCTTATACTTGGGGCAGTCGCTTGAAAGGACCGTTGCTTTCACCTTATGATCTTCCATCGATGTATCCTCCCTGCTGTTATTTATCCTTTCCCGTAGGATGCTTGCCCTCTTTAAAGAGCATTATCATCTCACGTGTAAGACTCATCTGATCCGCCTGAACATCTATCTCGTCGGCGGTGAACCAGCCTGCCATTGCAAGCTCGTCCTCTTCCAGCGTGATCTTATCATCGCCGTCAAGCTCGCAGAAAAATCCCGAAAGCAGCGAAGCAGAATAAGCCCACGGCTGACTTTTATAGAAGGTTATGTTTTTGACTTTAAGCCCTACCTCCTCCATGACCTCGCGCTCTACCGTTTTTTCAAGCGGTTCGCCTATCTCGGTAAAGCCCGCTATCAGCGCATAGCTGGTCACAGGGCGGTTCGCATATTTAGTGAGCAGCAGCTTATCACCGTTGGTGACCGCAACGATAACTCCGGGGCTTATCCTCGGATAGATCATATTGCCGCAGTGGTCGCAGCGCATCATGCGTTCCTTTTGGTCCGGGATCAGCCTTTGACCGCAGCGGCCGCAGAAAACGGTATCATTATACCAGTTGCAGAGATGCAGTCCTACAAATGCCGCAAAAGCGGTATATCTCGGAAGCGCTGTTCTCAAAAAGGCATTTGGCTGATAGCTGAAGCCCTCGGGAATAAGATCCGGCTTTCTTCGCAGCAGAAAATAGTCGCTGTCGTCTATCGAAAAGATAAAGGTACAGTCCTGATCACTTACACCGAGCTCATCATCGGTCGGCAGACGCATATTTTCTCCGTCGCGCATACAAAGCACCGCGCCTTTTTCATAGCAGAGCACAAAATCTTCGCCATGCACCTCTTTGATATGAAACTGGTTTTTAAACTCCTTGGGCTGGATATCCTGTATCACTTAAAAACACCTCTTTAAAGTATTCATTCCGTTAAAAACTCAAGCACCTCACGGTTAAAGCGTTCACTTTGTTTTGCCGCTATGAAGTGATCCCCTTCTATTATTCGCAGACGACTGTTTTTTATCGATGCCGCGATAAGACGCGTATGACTATCCTTTATCATGTCGCTTTTGCCCGCTATTATCATCACCGGCATATTCAGCGCCGCCAGTTGTTTTGAGGCAAAGCTCGGCTCATCCGCCATAAGCCCGAGCAGTTCCTTTTTGCAAAGCGCCCTTTTATCAAACAACGCCATTGCCGAGGCTATCCAACAGCCCAGTAACACCGGCAGTTGTACCGAGAGCTTCATCCCCGAGGGAAAAAGATTTGCTCCGTTTAGTATGAGCCTGTCCACCCTTTCGGGATATTTGAGCGCAAAAGTCAGCGCTATATTTCCGCCGTCTGAAAAGCCGAGGATATGCGCTTTTTCGATACTGTGTTCATTGAAAAAGCAGTTCAGGTCTTCGGCAAACTGCTCTATCGAAAATGGCGCTCTTCCGCGCGGGGAGCCCCCATGCCCTCTGGTATCCACCGCTATGACTCTGAAATGCTTTGAAAACGGCTCTATCTGCTTTTCAAAATACTCCTTGCTCTCACCGTTGCCGTGAAGCAATATGAGCGGATACCCCTCTCCGCACTCATAAAAGGCAAGCTTTATATCCATATCACTGCTTTTCTATCGTTCGCTGAGCATAGCGGCGTATTGCCGAAAAACTCTCATCGCTCAGGTCGTGCTCTATCTTACAGGCATCCTCTCTCGCAGTCTCTTCGCTTACGCCCAGCGAGATGAGAAATTCGGCAAGCAGCTTATGACGCTCATACATACTCTGTGCTATCGCCATTCCGCTTTCGGTCAGCGTTATAAGCCCATCCTTATCCATCAGGATATACCCGTTTTCACGAAGCCTTTTGGTGGAATAACTGACGCTCGCCTTGGTGACCCCGACCATCTCTGCTATATCGATAGAACGTATATATCCGCGTTCCTCTTTACATCTGAGCATTGCCTCAAGATAATCCTCTGAAGCCTTTTGTATCTTCATGGTAATTGCTCCCAACTTTTTAATTAATACCAATAAATTTTACCATGCTTTTTACAAAATTTCAATTCAATGTAAAAAACACATTGACAAATATGATCGGAGGTATTAAACTATATTTGGTTAGATAAATCTAACCAAAATTTTCACGCAAGCAGTTAGATACCTCTAACTGCATTTATAAAGGGGGAAACTACCATGATGCCGTTGACACTCGTTACCGTTGGCGAGGACAACACTATCCTCAGAATCGGCGGAAACGCCGAAACCAAAAAGCACCTGGAAGATCTGGGATTTGTTGTAGGCGGCAACATTAAGGTAGTTTCCACCATAGGCGGGAATCTTATAGTTAATGTAAAGGAATCACGCATAGCTATAAGCCGCGAAATGGCCGCAAAGATAATGGTGTAAGGAGGTGGAGAGTATGAAAACTCTCAAGCAGGTAAACATTGGTGAAACCGTAAAGGTAGTTAAGCTTCATGGCGAGGGTGCGGTAAAGCGCCGTATCATGGACATGGGCATAACCAAGGGTGTTGAAGTATATGTCCGCAAGGTAGCTCCTCTGGGCGACCCCATTGAAGTAACTGTACGCGGATATGAGCTTTCTCTGCGCAAGGCTGACGCCGAAATGATCGAAGTAGAGTAAGCAAACCTTTTTCGGAGTATCGCTCCGATTTTTAATGACATTTAGTTAGAGCCATCTAACCGGAAGAAGGAGAGCAGCTATGGCAAATCAGATAAGAATCGCTCTTGCCGGCAACCCCAACTGCGGCAAGACTACACTTTTCAACGCCCTTACCGGCGCCAACCAGTATGTTGGCAACTGGCCCGGCGTAACTGTTGAGAAAAAGGAAGGTAAGCTCAAAAAGCATGATGACGTTACCGTTATCGACCTTCCCGGTATTTATTCCCTTTCCCCTTACACCCTCGAAGAAGTAGTTGCAAGAAACTATCTCGTAGGCGAACGTCCCGACGCGATCCTCAACATCGTTGACGGAACCAACCTTGAAAGAAACCTCTACCTCACCACCCAGCTCACCGAGCTCGGCATTCCGGTAGTTATCGCCGTAAATATGATGGATATCGTAAGAAAGAACGGCGACACCATCAATATCGCTGAGCTTTCCCGCGAGCTTGGCTGCAAGGTAATTGAAATATCCGCCCTCAAGGGCGACAATGTTCTTGATGCGGCCGAAGAAGCCCTCAAGGCTGCCAAGGCAGGCAAGACCGTTCCCATGCACACCTTCTCCGGCGCAGTTGAGCACGCTATCGCTCACATCGAAGAAGCTGCTGTTCACAATCTGCCACAGGAACAGCAGCGCTGGTACGCTATAAAGATTTTCGAGCGTGATGACAAGGTGCTCAATCAGCTCGAGATAGACTCTGTTGTTCTTTCCCATATCGAAGAGGATATCGCAGCTGCCGAAAAGGAGCTTGACGACGATGCCGAAAGCATCATCACCAACGAGCGTTACATCTACATAGCTTCCATTCTTAAGGGCAGCTATAAAAAGAAGGGCGCAGGTCAGCTCTCCACCTCTGATAAGATCGACCAGATCGTTACCAACAGAATTCTCGCTCTGCCGATATTCGTCGGTATCATGTGGCTGGTATACACCATTTCCATCGGAACCATCGGCGACTGGACCGTCGGCTTTATGAACGATACCCTGTTCGGTGAGATCGTCGTTCCCGGTGTTGCCGGATTGCTTGAGGGAATGGGCGTAGCTGAATGGATGGTAAGCCTTGTTGCTGACGGCATCGTTGGCGGCGTTGGCGCGGTCCTCGGCTTTGTTCCCCAGATGCTTATCCTTTTCCTGCTTCTCTCTATCCTCGAAGACGTCGGCTATATGGCCCGTGTCGCTTTCATCATGGACAGAATTTTCCGCAAGTTCGGCCTTTCCGGC
>CAZSEO010000005.1:0-66993 GCA_964605985.1 uncultured Oscillospiraceae bacterium
ATTCCTCCGTGAGCAGAAGAACATGATCGTTGCTCCTTCCAAGGCAGTTAACGCAGGCGGCGTTTCCGTTTCCGGCCTCGAGATGAGCCAGAACTCCGAGAGACTCTGCTGGTCTGCTGAAGAAGTTGACAAGCAGCTCAAGACCATCATGAAGAACATCCATGATTCTACCGCTGCTGTTGCTGAGCAGTACGGCCTCGGCTACGACCTCGTTGCAGGCGCTAACATCGCCGGCTTCCAGAAGGTTGCTGACGCTATGATGGCTCAGGGTATTTTCTAAGCTAAGGCTTCTGAAAATTCTTACAAACACAATTACAGCCGAAACGGGAAACCGTTTCGGCTGTTTTGTCGTCTGTGACTAAAACTAAAAGTTTCTGAGCCGTCGGAGACAAAACAAAAAGCCGCCCTTGGACGGCTTTTATTATAGGTATCAAAATCCGAGATCCTCATCGACGAGAACCACTTCGATCTCCATGTTGCGCATGGGATAAAGCATAACGGCAACACCGCGGCAGATGCGGTCGGGGCTTTTGCAGTTATAGCATTTATCGCCCTTGACGGCACAGGGAGTGTTGAGCTTTTTGCGCTGAGCATTTTTGGGGGCGGCGATATTTCTCGCGCGCCACATGGCTTCATCATAGGTGGGCGCGAGCTTGTTGCGTCCGACTACGAAATAGACCCGCTCATGACCGAAAAGCATGGCGGAAACGCGGTTGCCGTAGCCATCGATGTTTATTATCTCTCCGGTTTCGGCAAGACCGTTCACCGAGGTGAGAAACACCTTTGAGTAAGAAACCTCTTTAAACCCGGGGTTGGAAGCGTCGGGAGGGGTGGGCGAGCCAAAGCCATCACCCTCGGGGAAGCCGTTGAGATGGGAATAAACGGTGTTATGCGTTTTCAGACGGTTAAACATATCCATTCCCTGCAGCGTCATCGAACCGCCGAAGCCGACGGTCACGCCATCGATGCTGCTGTCAAGATAGTCGGCGGCATCAGCGGCGCCGGCAAATACCGATACTTTATATCCGAGCGATTCAAGATTGCTTTTCACAGTGTCAAACTTTTTCATATATCTCACCTCAGAAAAATTTTACCACTATATCATACGGGATGTCAATTTATCGGTTTTGGCCGGCGAAATCAAGCAGGACCCCGCGATCATTGGGCAGTTTTTCGCTTATCACCAGCTCCAGCATGCGCTTGAGCAGTTCGCCCATTGCGGGGGAAGGCTCAAAGCCCAACTCGATGAGGTCTTTGCCTGAAACGGCAAGCTGCGAGAGTGTGAGGGCGGGCTTTTCGCTTAACAATTCGGTGACGGCAGACTTGATTTCGTCAAGCTCGGCAAGACGTGCGGCGGCGATTTCGGGGCGCTGAGCCATGCAGTCGGCACGCTTGACCTCGATAAGCTGTAAAACGGTGCGCTCGCCGTATTTGGCAAGCTGCTTTTTCAGCTTCATGCGGTCGGCCGAAAGAGGCAGACTGTGGCGGGCTATCAGCGTCAGGATCTGTTCACGCCGGGCTTTGCCGCAGTTGAAGCGCTTTAGTATTTCCTCGGCTATCGGAACTCCGACCGACTCATGCTTATGAAAATGCCCCTCGCCGTCGGAGCAGGCGGGCTTGCCGATATCATGCAGCAGCATCGTCCAGCGGAGAGTCGGGTCGTTCGGCGCGGCGGCAACAGAATGGATGGTGTGGTCGTATACGTCGTAGCAGTGGTAGTCTTTTCGCTGATACATGCCGACCATGGGAGACAGCTCGGGCAGCGCCTCGCAGAGCAGACGCTTATACTTCTGAGCAGTGGTCAAAAAATACGGAGCGCAGATGAGTTTTACCAGCTCGGCGCCGACGCGTTCACGGGCAAGCAGCTGCAAACGGTCAAAATTTTCGAGCATGCTTTGGGCGGTGCTTTCCTCTATCTCAAAGCCGAAGGCGGCGGAAAATCTCAGCGCCCTCAAAATACGCAGCGCATCCTCTTTGAAACGGCGGTCGGGGTCGCCAATGGCTCTGATAACGCCGTTTTTCAGGTCATCGCAGCCGCCGAACATATCGACTATCAGACCGTTCTCATCGATGCAAAGGGCGTTTATCGTAAAATCGCGGCGGCTCAGGTCGTCGATGAGCTCTCTTGAAAAGCCAACGCTGTCGGGGCGTCTGCCGTCGGAATATTCGCCGTCGCAGCGAAAGGTAGTGACCTCGATAGGTTCATGGTCGATAATGACGGTAACGGTGCCGTGCTTTATCCCTCCGGCGCTGACGGGGGCGAGCTTTAGCCCTCCAAAAACTTCGATCATCTCATCGGGGGTGGCGGAGGTGGTTATATCCCAGTCATGCGGCTCAACTCCGCGCAGCAGGTCGCGCACGCAGCCTCCCACCGGCAGGGCGCGGTAGCCTGCCGAGCGCAGCCTGTTTAACACCGTTTGGATGTTTTGGGGTATGCCATATATCATTTTTACGCCCCCTTAACTTAAAAGGCATTAACATTTCGGGTAAAATGGTGTATAGTATTAGATAGTATATCACAAAATCTCATATCGTGCAGACTTGATAGCCTGCTGTACATATTAAAAGAAGGAGAGGATTTATTATGGGCGCAGAATGTACACATGATTGCTCGAGCTGCTCCTCCAATTGCGGAGAACGCCAGCAGCCCCAAAGCTTTATCGAAAAACTCAATCCTAAAAGCAAGGTCAACAAGGTCATAGGGATAGTCAGCGGCAAGGGCGGCGTAGGCAAAAGCCTTGTTACCGCGCTCACTGCCTGCGAAATGATGCGCCGCGGCAGCCACGTCGCTATTCTTGACGCGGACATCACCGGACCCTCTATCCCGAGGGCTTTCGGCATTAACAAAAAGGCTGTCAGCGACGGCGAGGTCATCTATCCCGCCACCTCCAAGTGCGGAATAGATATCATGAGCATCAATCTTCTGCTTGACAACATCGCCGATCCGGTGGTGTGGAGAGGCCCTGTTATAGCAAGCGCCGTCAAGCAGTTCTGGAGCGACGTTCTTTGGGACGACGTAGACTATATGTTCATCGATATGCCTCCCGGAACCGGCGACGTTCCGCTCACCGTTTTCCAGTCTATCCCCGTTGACGGTATCATTATCGTCACCTCCCCGCAGGAGCTTGTTTCGATGATAGTTGAAAAGGCAGTGCGCATGGCTGAGATGATGAACATTCCGATACTCGGATTGGTGGAGAATATGAGCTATATCGAGTGTCCCGACTGCGGCAGAAAGCTACCGATATTCGGAGAGAGCAAGATCGAGGCTATCGCTGCGCAGCATAATACCAAGGTGCTCGGCAGACTTCCCATCAGACCCGAGATAGCCGCGGCGGTCGATTCGGGCAACATCGAGCTTATCAATGCCGCTGAGTGGCTTTCTGAAGCGGGCAGCGTCATAGCCGCGCTGTAACATCAAAACACTACTTGGAAAGGAAGATACACCGTGAGGATTGCAGTTACCTTCCTTGCCGGGCAGATATTCGGTCATTTCGGCAAGACTAAAAAATTCGCCATGTTTGATATCGAGGGCAGAAAGGTGGTTTCCAACCAGCTCGTTTCTGCCGACGGAGCGACGGGCGCTTCTCTTGCAGACTTTTTGAAGTCCAACGGGGTCAACGTCGTTATATGCGGCGGCATCAGCGCTGAGGAGTGCGATGCGCTTTCCGATTCGGGGATAGAGTTTATTGCCAATGTTCAGGGCAATGTTCGCCATGCCGTTGAGGAATACCTTATGGGCACCCTTCGTGACAATCCGGTAAAATACAGCGGACATTATCAATATGAACGCGGCGGAAAATAATATCAAAATAAAACCGCAGACTTGGGAGTATTCCCGAGCCTGCGGTTTTGGCGTTTATTGAAGCTTTTCGTATATGCCGGAGGCTTTCATAGCCTTTTTGAAGGCCGGCAGAAGGATAAGCGCCACGATAACGGCTATAATGCCGTTGGTAAGCGAGCTGGTACCCTTTATCGCCAGCTTGGTGAGCACCGTTTCGATGGGGTTGCGCATAATGTAGTATTCGTTGATAAAGTTTTTGAAAAGATACACAACAACGTAGCTCAAGCTTCCCGAAGCAGCGCCGACGACATTTAAAATGCGGTTTTCTCCGTTATGGCGACCCCAATGGGAGACGCCGCCTGCCACAAAACCGAGTACAAACTTCATTAAAAAGGTGATCGGAGCGTCGGCTGCGTAAAGGGGATTGAAAAGGTCGTAGAAAAATCCGCCGAAGCCGGCGCAAAGTCCGCCCGAAACGGGGCCGAGCAGCAGACCTGAAAGAACGCAGAAAACGTTGCCGAAATGTATTCGGCTTATATCGCCGATGGGTATCGAAAGAAAGTTTGCGGCAAAGGTCATGGCGCTTAAAACGCCGATGGCAGCCATGCGGTAGGTAGAGTTCTTTTTCATTTTTATACGCCTCCAAAAGAGCGTCTCTCGCGGAGGCGCGCTCTTATAATATGTGGTAGTCGGAAGTGGTCTCGCGGGTGGTCAGCTGTCCGAGCAGCGGCTCAAACATTACGCCGAAGCGGGTGTCGGAATTGTAGCCAAAGGTGGTCTTTATAGCCGAATGGACGAATTTTGTCGCTCTTGCCATGCCCATGGGCAGGCTGTCGCCCTGAAGCAATGCCCCGGTGAGAACGGCGGCGAAAAGGTCGCCGGTGCCGGGATAGGATACCGGGATATAGTCGCTGCTGACATACCAGAAGGTGCCGCGCTCGCTGTCGTAGCCGATGTTGGCTACCGCCTCGCCCGATGCGAGGCTGACACCGGTTATTACCACCATTCTGGGCCCCAGCTTTGCAAGACGGACCAGCTTGCTTTTGGCTTCCGCCGCGGTGAGCGGAACGCTCTGCCAGTTTTCCTTGAGCAGCATAGCAGCCTCGGTAAGATTGGGGGTGATGAGGTCGGCGTTTGCCGCCAGCTCGGTCATTCGGCTGCGCATCTCGGCAGTGACGGTGCGGTAAGGCTTGCCGTGATCGCCCATGACGGGATCCACTACCGCCAGTGCGTCGGGATAGCTCTTGAAAAAGCTGATGCAGTGGTCTATCTGCTCGGAAGAAGCGAGAAAGCCGCTGTAAACAGCCTCAAAATCCAGCCCAAGGCGCTTGTAATGCTCAAGAGTGGGGGTGAGATGGGAGGTGAGGTCGGTCATTTCAACTTCGCCCAATCCGCCGGTGTGAGATGAGAGCACTGTTGTGGGGACAGGGCATACCTGCATGCCCATCGCAGAGATGACCGGCATTATCACCGAAAGGGAACAGCGGCCAAATCCGGAAAGATCATGTATGGCTAAAATTCTCGCGGGTCGGTTCATAAGATTACCTCACTTACCTTGATTTTATGATATATCAGATGCTTTATATAAATCAAATCGCAAAAAACAGATGCGAAGATCGACCCGATAGTGCAGGATCGATAAATTGCGATCGATAAAGATGTTGAAAATTGTGGGAATAATACAGTTAAAAAAGGCTGCGAATTTAACACAATAAAGCGTTCGTCAAAATCTACATCAGCAAAGACGCAAATACAGGCTTGATTTGTGGAAAAAGCAGAATCGTTTGGGATAAAATATCGCGGTTAAAACAGGGCGTTCTGCAAAAGCTATAACTGCCCTCGAAAAAATCAAAAGGAGTGATGACGGTGAACAGATCTATGAGCAGTATGCTTACCTCGGCGGCGGTGGGCATGATAGCAGGAACGGCGGCCTATATGATGAGCAGCGACGGGATGACCCAGACCAAAAAGCTAAAGCGCACCGCAAAAAGCGCCATGAAAAGCGCCGGTGCCATCCTCGACGGTGTTTCTCAGATGATGAAGTAACGCCAAAATCAAAATCGGGAGGCCGCCTTTGGTAAGGTGTCCTCCCTTTTTGCCGTGTTTTGCGCTTTAGCAGGCGCTTTGGGTCATAAGCTGTTCTTTGGCTTTTGCCAACAGCTCACGGTCGTTTTTAAAGGAAACCTCATGGAACGCATCGTCAAACTCCACCCATTTGATCTCGCTGATCTCTTCCTCCTGCCTTACAGCAAGAGCGTTGGGCTCTGCTTGTCCCAGGAAATAAACGACCAGCTTTTTTACGCCGGGCTTGGGGTAATACTCAACGGTGTGGCGAAATCCGCTTTGCAGATCGACCTTCAATCCGGTTTCCTCACGCACTTCGCGCAGCGCAGTTTCAACTTCGGTCTCGCTGCCCTCGACATGTCCCTTGGGGAACGACCAGTGCCCGCCATGCCGATGACGCAGCAACAGCAGCATCAGCCTGTCGCCCTCGTGGCGATAGACCAACGCGCCGCAGGATTTTTCTCTTTTCATGTGCAGCCTCCGGGAAAAGATACATTATACAGCTAATAATATATCACTTTTTCAAGCTATATAAAAGAGGTAACTATAAACTTTTTGCTTCGACAGCAATTTCTTGACAATATAAGCTCTTGAATATATAATCAAATGTGGTATTTTAATATGTCGCTATAGCTCAGCCGGATAGAGCGACCGCCTCCTAAGCGGTAGGCCGGAGGTTCGAATCCTCTTAGCGACGCCAAACAGAAACGGACCCGAAAGGGTCCGTTTCTGTTTGCCGCCCGTTGCGGCGGCCTGCCTATCATTATATTGTAATGGCGCATCAGCTTCCCAAAACCGAGTTTGCTTTAAAAATATCCTCGGTGCGTTTTATATGATGCAGCGTTTTCTCACCGTTTATTACCGCCACGGCGTTGCAGAGATAATCTGTGAGGCATATGGGGGCGATGGCGGTGTTTTTAATTCCGCTGGCGTCAACGCGGCAGGGCAGTATCACCGAGGCGTAAGGCTCAAGCTCATCGCAGGGCGGAGAGGTGACGGCGATAATAAATGCGCCCTGCTGCTTTATCAGCGGCAGCAGCTGCAGCATCTGTCGGGTGTAGCGGTGAAACAGAAACAGCAGGCAAACGTCGCCCTCTCTGAGGTTGAGCACCGATTCGATATCGCCGTTGGCCGTATTCATTATATATGTATCGCTTCGCACCGTCATGAATCTGGTGTAGGCATAGTGGGCAAGAGCATAGGATTCTCTCATTCCCAGCGTGAACAGCCGTTCGGCGGAAGCTATACGCTTCGCCGCTTCTTTGAGACTTGGGTGGGGGATGTCGCGGAAGGTCTGCTGTATGCAGGCCAGATCCTGCCGGACAGTTTGGGTGAGCAGCTCGTCGCCGCTGTTTCCCGCGGTGCGCTGGAATTTATCGGCAAGGTCGGGCTGATGGAATTTGAGGTCGATACGCAGCGTTTCCTGAAAATCCTTATAGCCCTCAAAGCCGAGCCTGCGGCAAAAGCGGATTATGGTGGTGGTGCTCATCTGCACCTCGGTGGCGATGCGGTCGAGGGTGAGCAGCGCAAAGCTGCTGCTGTGACCGAGAAAATGTGTCGCTACCTGGCGTTCCGACTTGGTCATGCTGTCAAAGCAGCCGTTTATCCGTTCAACTATCTTCATTTCAAGACCCCATTTCTCCCAAAGCGATATATCATTGCTGATTATATCGTTAAATACTGTATAAGGCAATACAAATGTATTAAATAGTACAAAAATCTAAGGCAAAAATAAGGCTATTATAAATAAAAAACAGCCCAAAAACTTCACTTATATCACGAAAAAGCGCCGCGGACAAATAAGAATATTGACTTTCGCCACCGCCGGTAGCATAATGCAGGCAGAACAGAAAAATTAAAAAATACATTTTCTGAAACGACCTCGGCAGCTAATAGCCGTTGGCATTGAAAGGAGCATTTTCATGGGTAAATATACCGAGTTTCTCTATCTGAATGAAGAGGAAATGATACAGGCCGGCGTTCTTGACATGGCACGCTGCATCGATGTTGAGGAGGAAATATTCAAGCTTCTCAGCGTAGGCGATTACAGAATGGGCGGCGACAAGTACAACTCCCACGGCATTATGATCAAGTTCCCCAAGGAGAGCGAATTTCCGAATATGCCCCTCGATGGCCCCGACCGCCGCTTTATGGCTATGCCCGCTTATGTCGGCGGCAGATTCAACGTTTCGGGTGTTAAGTGGTACGGCTCCAACATCATCAACCCCTCCCGCGGACTTCCCCGCTCGGTACTTATGATGATGCTCAACGACCCCGACACCTGCGAGCCCATCGCGCTCATGTCCGGAAATCTTGTCAGCTCGGTAAGGACCGGCTGTGTTCCCGGCGTAGCTGCCCGTTACCTTGCCCGCAAGGGCGCTGAGGTCTGCGCCTGCATCGGTGCCGGACCGGTAAGCAAGTCCTGCTTCGAAGCTATCCGCCTTGAAGCCAAGGAGCTCAGGGAAGTTATCATCTGCGATCTTATCCTCGAAAAGGCTCAGGCATTTGCCGATGAGATGGCTGAAAAGTACGGCCTCAAGGCAAGCGCTACCACCTCTATCGAAGAAGCTGTAAAGGCCGGAGATATAGTAAGCGTTGCGGCATCCTCGGTAAAGCCGATAACCCTTCAGAACGATTGGCTCAAGCCCGGCTCGCTTCTCATATTCACCGGGCGCTGCAATGTTGACGAGCCTTACTTCATCTCCGCCAAGATCTACTGGGATAACCCCAAGATGCACGAGGTCTACATCGACGAGCATATGCAGCTGCCTGTTGAAGAACGCTTCAAGGCGGGTATCGGCGTTCAGATATACAGCCTGATGGATCAGGGCAAGATTGCGCCCATCACCGAGGCCTCCGGACTTGGCGACGTTATCTGCGGCAGCAAGCAGGGCAGAATCAACGACGAAGAACGCATCTGCTTTGTAGCGGGCGGCATGCCTGTTTGGGATGTGGGCTGGTCTTACGAGCTGCTTGAAAACGCAAGAGAGAAGGGCCTGGGCACCATGCTCAAGCTGTGGGATTCGCCGCATCTCGGATAATATATACGCCAATGCAGTTTGACATTATGAAAGGCTGTCCGCCAATTGTAGCGCGGACAGTCTTTTTATGGTAAAATGGATGCAGAACAAATTGCGGCAAGGAGGAAAGACGGTGACGATAGGATTTGTTTCTTCGGACATATATGTAGATATGATCCGCGATATGGTGGAGACAGAGTTTAATTATATTGACGTTATATATTTTACCTATGAAGATTACGCTCAAACGCCCAAGATAATTGAGGAGCGCCAAACAGAATGTGACGCGGTGATATTTTCCGGAAATCTGGCTTATTATTACTGCAGGGCAAACTTTATGCAGAAGGTGCCGTGGATAGTGGTAAGGCCGCAAAGCTCGTCGCTGGCGACCGCGCTTAAAGAGGCGCTTGAAAAGGGTTACAACCTAAAGCGGCTTTGTGTCAATATGTCGCCGGAAAGCACCGTGAAAACAGCATGCCGCGAGGTGGGCGTCGATCCCGAAAAGATAATGGTATATCAAAGGAATTCCGACAACAGCGAGTTTGCCATGCCGGATTACAATATGCGTATCTACCGCTTTTTCCGCCGCCAGCTGGAGGAAAACAGCATTACCTGTTTTATCACGGCTAACCTTTGGGTATACCGCCGTATGCAGGCGGAGGGATACCCGGTGGTGTTCATGAGAACTACGCTCGATACCTTCCGCGCGGTTTTTCACGAGGCTTACCGCAGTGTGCTGAATCGGGCTGAGGGGCAGGCGCAGATAGTTGCGATAATGGTCAGCAACGACCTGCCGGATGACTATTCCGCCTCGGTGCAGAGCGAATACGCCCATATGCGGCGCAGGCTTCAGGAGCTGGAAAAGGTGTATGTCTTTGCCAACCAGGTGCAGGGCGTGGTATGTGACGAAACGATAAACCGTCAGATGATAATAACCACTCGGGCGGATTTTGAGATCGAGACGGGCGGCTTTCGCGAATTCAGGCTGTTCCGCGAGCTTAACCGCAACACCCTTGAAAGCTATTTTGTGGGGATAGGCTACGGTGTTACGGCGGTATCGGCGAGAAAAAACGCCTGCTTTGCGCTGGAACAGGCGAAGCGTAACGGCTCCAACAGCGCCTGCCTTGTGGCGGCAGACGGAAGCGTGGCGTCGCTGGTATCCTATCTTGCGGAGGGCGACGAGGGGCAGGAGGCAGGAAAGATAGACAAGCTTTCTGAACGCACCGGATTGAGCCCGACGCTTTTGCAGCGTTTTATAAAAGCGATAGAAAAGAGCGGCAAAAACCAGTTCACCTCAGAGGAGCTTTCGACGCTGTTGGGCGTATCCAAACGCAACATGGACAGAATGATGCTGCGCCTTGAATCGGCGGGGCTTGCCAATATGGTAGGCAAGATGACGGGCGGAGAAAGGGGCAGACCCAAGCGCGTTTTTGAGCTGAACTTTGATTTTAAATGATGTGATAAGCTATGGAAGCTCCCCTTTATGTGAGGGGAGCTTTTTGCTTGAATAATTTGTTGAGAGCAGAAAAAGTTTGGAAAATTCGAAATGATAATTGGAAAAAGTACAATGTCAATGCAATTGGTATCCTGATAAACTATAACTACAACGGCGGTTTTCTCAGTCCGGCTGATGACCGGATGACAGGACGCCACGAAAAATATAAGGAGGATACTATGAAAAACACCATTAAGCTTTTTGCTCTGCTTCTAGCATTGGTTATCTGTCTTAGCGCCTGCGGCGGCTCTTCCGCACCGGCTGCATCCGCAGCTCCCGCTGCACCGGCCGCACCCGGCGCAGCTGCTCCGGCAGCACCCGCGGTTGACCCCAACAGGACCCTTAACCTGAGCATTCTGGCTGCTCTGACCACCACCGACCCCCACAACACCGGTAACCTTCAGGATCAGATGTTCCTCAAGCAGATAGGCGAGGGACTCTTCCACTTCAACGAGGATACCGCTGTTCTTGAGCCTAGAGTAGCGGAATCCTGGACGGTAAGCGAAGACGGAAAGACCTATACCTTCAAGATCCGCTCCACCGCCAAGTTCCACAACGGCGACCCCGTAAAGGCAAGCGACTGCGTATTCTCTTATGAGCGCGCAATGGCAAACCCGAGAGTAAATTCCAACCTTACCTCCATCGAAAGTGTTGAGGCGGTTGATGACAGCACCTTTGCTGTAAATCTCAAGGCACCCAACAGCGCCTGGATGGTCACCTGCAGCAACTTTGCCCACATTCTCAGCGAGAAGGAAGTTACCGCTCAGGGTGAGGCGTTCGGTACCGGTGCTCACAGCGCAGGCTGCGGCCCTTATGTGCTTACCAGAGTAGACGGTCTTGACTCTTATTGGGAGATCGAAGCTTTCAAGGATTACCATCGCGGTGAAGCTTCTATCAAGAAGGTCACCTATAAGCCCATCACCGAGGCTTCCGCCGGCCTTATCGCTTTTGAATCGGGCGAGCTTGACTGGTACATCGCTCCTATCGCTAACTGGAACGACCTGACCGCTAACCCCAAATACAACACCGAGCTGGTAGCAGCTAACCACCAGTCCTATTTCATCATCAACTACACCAACGATGAACTTCAGGATGAGAACCTGAGAAAGGCTATCGCCTACGCCATCGACAAGGAAACCTGCAACATCGTTTGCTACGATGGCCTTGCCGAGATAGCAAGCTATATGTATCATCCGCAGTTCAACCTTGCGGCGCCCGCTCACGATACCACCTATGAATATAACCCCGAGCTGGCAAAGGAATATCTCGCAAAGTCCTGCATGCCCAACGGCGGCAAGCTTTCGGGCGCTATCCAATGTTCCGCGGGCGGATACTTTGAAAAGATGGCGGTAGTTATCCAGCAGAACCTTGCTGATATCGGTCTGGAAGTTGAAGTTACTCCCATGCAGTCCGCGACCAACATGGATATTATGAGAAAGAACGAGCACTTTATGGGTGTTTCGGGCGGCAACGGCAAGGGCGACTATGACGGCATCCGCAGCTGGTATCACAGCTCTGCGGCAGGAACCTCTTTCATCAAGTTCGCGGCAGGCGACCGCTTTGATTCCAAGTGGATGGATGAAATGCTGGAAAAAGGCGCTGCCGAGACCGACGTTGAAAAGCGCCGCGAGATCTATGCAGAGCTTGACTCCTATGTAATGGATGGCGCGGTATTTATCCCGATCTTCCACAAGGTTCAGCCTTTTGTTTGGACCAAGGATCTCGTAGTCCCCGTAAATTACACCAACTTCCCGATAGTATATGAGTGGAGCTGGGCAGCATAAAAATTTTCAGTATCCTCATTTAGCATGACGCTGCGGTGGGCTTTCGGTCGGCTTAAAGCCGGCCGAAAGATCGCTGCAAACAAGGCGGACAAACCGGCTTGGATGCACAAATTTGACTTTGCTTGGCAGGGCTTAATAAAATGCGAAAGTTTGTTTAAAATGCAATAAAGACATCCAAATGCAAGCTTTAAAGGCGGATAGAATGTCTTTATTCATGTAAAAATGGCAAAAGGACGAAAAACTTTGTTGACTTTAACAATAAAAACAAGATATTTTTTACCATGAAGGCAATTAAAGACAAATTAAAGCACCTATGCGAAGCGAAATGTTTTTGATACAATATATGTAAAGCAAAGGCACACCCTTTGCTTAAAGCATCTAATGCTAAAATATAAGGAGGATACTATGAAAAAGACCACTAAGCTTTTCGCACTGCTTCTGGCAGTAGTTATCTGCCTGAGCGCCTGCGGCGGCTCTTCCGCCCCCGCAGCATCTGCTGCCCCCGCAGCACCCGCAGCACCCGGTGCAGCAGCACCCGCAGCACCCGCAGCACCCGCTGTTGACCCCAACAGAACCCTTAATCTGAGCATTTTGGCTGCTCTGACCACCACCGACCCCCACAACACCAACAACCTTCAGGACTCCATGTTCATGCAGCAGATCTGCGGCTCCCTCTGGTTCTTCAACGAGGGCGACGGCTCTGCAGTTCCTGCACTTGCTGAGAAGTGGGAGATCTCTGAGGATGGCAAGGTTTACACCTTCACCCTCAAGGATGGTCTTACTTTCCACAACGGCGACCCCATCACCACCGAGGACTGCGTATTCTCTTTTGAGCGCGCAATGGCTAACCCCCGTGTAAACGGCAAGCTCCAGTCCATCGAAAAGGTTGAGGCTAAGGACGAAAAGACTTTCGTTATGACCCTCAAGGCTCCCAACGCAGCTATCTTCTCCACCCTCGGCAACCAGTTCACCGCTATCCTTTCCAAGAAGGAAGTTGAAGCTGCCGGCGAAGCATTCGGTACCGGCGCTCACCTCGCTGGCGCAGGCGCATACAAGCTCACCAAGGTTGAAGGCCTCGACTCCTACTGGGAAGTTGAAGCTTTCGAGAACTTCTGGAGAGGCGAGCCTGCTATCAAGAAGATCACCTACAAGCCCATCACCGAGGCTTCCGCAGGCCTTATCGCTTTCGAGTCCGGCGAGCTTGACTGGTACATCGCTCCTATCGCTAACTGGGATTCTCTGACCTCTAACGCTAACTACAACACCGAGCTTGTAGCAGCTAACCATCAGTCCTACTTCATCATCAACTACACCAACGGTGAGCTGCAGGACGAGAACCTCAGAAAGGCTATCGCTTACGCTATCGACAAGGAAGCCATCAACATCGTTTGCTACGACGGTCTTGCTGAGATCGCTAACTTCATGTATCACCCCACCTACAACACCGCAGCTCCCACCCACGATGTAGTTTACAACTACAACCCCGAGCTTGCTAAGGAGTACCTCGCTAAGTCCTGCATGCCCAACGGCGGCAAGCTTTCCGGCGCTCTCCAGTGCTCTGCCGGCGGTTACTTTGAGAAGATGGCAGTAGTTATCCAGCAGAACCTTGCTGATATCGGCCTCGAAGTTGAAGTTACCCCCATGCAGTCCGCTACCAACATGGACATCATGAGAAAGAACCAGCACTTCATGGGCGTTTCCGGCGGTAACAACGGCGGCGACTACGACTCCATCAGATCCTGGACTCACTCCGAATCTAAGGGCTCTTCCTTCATCAAGTTCGGCGAAGGCGATCGCTTCGACTCCAAGTGGATGGACGAGCAGCTCGCTAAGGGCGCAGCTGAGACCGACGTTGAGAAGCGTCGTGAGATTTACAAGGCATTCGACGAGTACTTCATGGATGGCGCAGTTTATCTCCCGATCTTCCACAAGGTTCAGCCTTACGTTTGGACCAAGGATCTCGTTATCCCCCAGAACTTCCCCAACTATCCTCAGGTATGGACCTGGAGCTGGGCAGCTTGATCAAAATCTGATCAAGGTTTGACCTACATTGATTCTCATAATTTGAGAACCGTCCGAAACTTAAAGAAATAAGCAGAACGGAGGGCGGAACTTTTACCGCCCTCCGTTTTACTGTCAAAATGTCCCGATTTTTTGTGTTCTGTGCCGTTATGCATCTGAAAGCCTCCCTTGTGCAAAGGGAGGTGCCCCGAAGGGGCGGAGGGATTGAAACGACCCTGACAACCCCTCAGTCAGCCTGTCGGCTGACAGCTCCCCTTGAACAGGGGAGCCTTTGGGTGTATTTCGTGTTTGGGAGCACAGAGTTTGAATCGGGTGTCAAAAATAACCGGGAGGTGTCCTTTTTTGCATCGTTTTGTAATTAAGCGTTTGTTGACAATGATCCCGATACTTTTGGGCGTATCGTTCATCATTTTCACCCTCATGTATTTTATCCCCGGCGACCCCGCAACCAACATCCTTGGCCCGGGCGCGTTGGACTCCGCAGTTGAACAGCTCAACGAAGAGCTCGGCTTCAACGATCCTTTCCTTGTTCGTTACTTCAACTACATCAAGAACCTCGTTTTGAGATTTGACTTCGGCAAATCCTACCAGAACAGACTTCCCGTTGGAGGTGAGATACTTAAGCGTCTCCCCGTTTCCGCTAAGCTTGCATTCGGTTCTATATCTGTTTCGCTGCTGATAGGCGTTCCGCTGGGCGTTCTTTCTGCAGTTAAGCAGTACTCCCTCTGGGATAAGATCCCTACCGGCGCGGCTCTGCTCATCGCTGCAATGCCCGCGTTCATCACCGGTATGTGCCTCATGCTGGTATTCAGCCTTAAGCTCGGCTGGCTGCCTGTAAGTGGTGTCCAAAACGGATTGAAGAGTTACATACTCCCCGTTATCTCGCTGGGTCTGCCCTATGGCGCCCGTCAGCTGAGATTTACCCGTTCCTCCATGCTTGAGACTATCCGTCAGGACTACGTTCGTACCGCTAAGGCTAAGGGTGCGTCTGCAAGAAAGACCATTTGGGGCCACGCTATGAAGAACGCCCTCATGCCCGTTATCACCGTTGCAGGTTCTTCCTTCGGCGGTCTGCTCGGCGGCGCTATCGCTACCGAGTCTCTGTTCGGTCTCCCCGGCCTCGGAACCTACATCTCTGAAGGCATCAAGCTCAAGGACGTTAACGCCGTTATGGGCGGCATCATCGTCTTTGCAGGTATGTTCGCTATCATCATGCTGCTGGTCGACATCTCCTACGCATTCGTTGACCCGCGCATCAAGGCAAGATATACCGGAAGGAGGTAACGAGAGATGTCTGAAGCTGCTGTTAAAACCACCACCCAGACTGAGGTTTTTAAGAAGCCCAGTCAGGCCAAGGAAGTTTGGCGCCGCCTGAAAAAGGATAAGCTGGCGATGTTCGGTCTTATCGTTATCACCACCATCATTGTCCTCGCTGTTGCAGCGCCCCTTTTCGCGGATTACAATTCCGTTATCAAGATGAACCCCAAGCTCAGACTCCAGTCCCCTTCTGCTGACCACTGGTTCGGCACCGACAGCTATGGCCGTGACATTTTCGCCCGCTGCCTCTATGGCGCAAGAATGTCCCTTGCCATCGGCGTGTTCTCTGCTGCACTTGCTACCCTCGGCGGCGCGCTGCTCGGCGCTTTCACCGGCTACGTTGGCGGCAGGATCGATAACCTCATCATGAGATTCTTCGATATCATCTCCGCTATCCCCTCTACCGTTATGGCTCTCGCCGTTGTTTCCGCTCTCGGTTCCGGCGCTGTCAAGCTTGGTCTTGCTATGGCGTTTACCGCTACCGGCCCGTTCGTTCGTATAGTACGTTCCGCCGTTCTCGGTATCACCAACCAGGAGTATATCGAGGCTTGCCGCGCAGGCGGTACCTCCACCTGGAGAATACTCACCAAGCACATACTGCCTAACGCCATCGGCCCCATCATCGTTCAGGCCACCATGGACGTTTCCACCATGATCCGTAACATCGCTACCCTGAGCTTCCTCGGTCTCGGCATCAATCCGCCTACTCCCGAATGGGGCATGCTGATCGCCGAAGCTAAGGAGTTCCTGCGTACCTGCCCCCACATGATGCTGTTCCCCGCAGGCATGCTCTGCCTTGCTGCATTCTGCATCAGCGTTTTGGGCGACGGCCTGCGTGACGCGCTTGACCCGCGTCTCAAGAACTAAGTGAGGAGGGAATAAAATGAGCGAAAAACTGTTAGAAGTAAAAAACCTTACAGTAAAGTATGTTACCGACCTTGAGACGGTCCATGCTGTAAATAACATCTCCTTCTCGCTTGAACGCGGCCAGACCATAGGCCTGGTTGGAGAGACCGGCGCAGGAAAGACCACTACCGCTCTTTCCATTATGAGACTTTTGCCCGAGCGCACCGGCAAGATCCCGGAGGGCCATATCAGATTTGACGGACAGGACCTCCTTGAGATCCCCGAGTCTGAGATGATGAAGGTCCGCGGCGAGAAGATCGCTATGATTTTCCAGGATCCTATGACCGCCCTCAACCCCGTTATGACCATCGGCGAGCAGATCGCCGAGGCTCTTGAGCTTCACGGCGAGGCCGGCAGAAGCAAAGAGCAGATCCAGCACCGCGTTGAGGAAGTTCTCGCGCTGGTTGGTATTCCCCCCGCACGTAAGGGCGACTACCCCCACCAGTTCTCCGGCGGTATGAAGCAGCGCGTAGTTATCGCTATGGCACTTGCCTGCGAGCCCGAGCTGCTTATCGCCGACGAGCCCACCACCGCTCTCGACGTTACCATTCAGGCTCAGGTTATCGGCATGATCCGTGATCTTCGTGATCGTCTGCAGACCGCTATGATCATGATCACCCATGACCTCGGCATCGTTGCCCAGACCTGCGATAACGTTGCTGTTATGTACGCAGGCGGCCTTATCGAAGTTGGTACCTCTGAGGATATCTTCCTCGCAAAGGACCATCATCCCTACACCGTTGGTCTGTTCGGTTCTATCCCCAACCTCAAGACCAAGGCTGCCCGTCTGACCCCCATCCCCGGACTTATGCCCGATCCCACCAACCTTCCTGCAGGCTGCAGCTTCTCTCCCAGATGCCCGCACGCAACTGAGAGATGCAAGACTGAGCCCCCCAAGGTATACGTTAACGGTACCCACAAGCTCTGCTGCCACCTGTTCGACGGTAAGGATGGCTGGAAGGAGGACAATGAATAATGTCTGAGATCATCACCAACAACGCTCCGTTGATTGAAACCCGCGACCTTAAGAAGTACTTTAAGACTCCTAAGGGCATGCTGCACGCAGTTGACGGCGTTAACCTCACCATTCCCCACGGCAAAACCCTCGGCGTAGTAGGCGAGTCCGGATGTGGTAAGTCTACCCTCGGCCGTACCCTCCTCCGCCTCATCGAAGCTACCGGCGGCGAAGTTCTGTTTGAGGGCAACAACATCCTCAAATACGACAAAAAGCAGATGCATGAGATGCGTAAGCAGATGCAGATCATCTTCCAGGATCCCTATTCCTCCATCAACCCCCGTCTGTCGGTTGTTGAGATCATTGCGGAATATATGCTGGTACATAAGATGTTCTCCTCTCAGCAGCAGGCTTTCCAGCGCGCTGCTGAGCTGATGGATGTCGTTGGTCTTGCACGCCGCTATGCAAATGCTTATCCTCACGAGCTTGACGGCGGCCGCCGCCAGCGTATAGGCGTTGCACGCGCACTCTCTCTCAACCCCAAGTTCATCGTTTGCGATGAGCCCGTATCGGCGCTTGACGTTTCAATCCAGGCACAGATCCTCAACCTCCTGATGGATATTCAGGACGAGATGGGTCTTACCTATATGTTCATCACCCACGACCTCTCGGTCGTTAAGCATATCTCCGATGAGATCTTGGTTATGTACCTCGGCCAGTGCGTAGAGCATTGCAGCTCCGATGAGCTGTTCGAGAAGCCGCTGCATCCTTACACCCAGGCTCTGCTCTCTGCTATCCCTGAGCCCGATATCTCGATGAGAAATAAGGAGATCAAGGCTATCCGCGGTGAGGTAACCAGCCCCATCAATCCTCCCAAGGGCTGCCGCTTTGCTGCTCGCTGCGAGTACGCTTGCGAGAAGTGCACCCAGGAGACTCCTCCCCTCATCGAGGTCAGACCTCGTCACTTCGTGGCTTGCCACCTCGTAAAGGGAGAGTAATGAAATGTTTGATGCTGTAATCAAAAACGGTCTCATCGTTGACGGAACCAGGGCGAAGCCCTATAATGCCGCTTTGTATATCAAGGATGGCAAGATCGCTGAGATCTCCGCTGATGCCGATAAGCCCGCCAAAGCCGTCTATGACGCGGCGGGCCATGTGGTAGCGCCGGGCTTTATCGATATACACAGCCATTCCGACATTTCTTATCTTTCGACCCCTACTATGGAGGCAAAGCTCATCGGCGGCGTTACCTTTGAACTGGTAGGCCAGTGCGGTATTTCCGTAATCCCGATGTGTGACCGAAATATTGACCTTAACCTCAGCTGCCAGAGCAGCGTGGTTAAGGTCAGACCCAACAAGGATAATTATCTGCCTCGCGATGTTATAAGCTATGCCAAGGATGTTGAGGAACAAGGTGTTTCTATCAATGTTGGCACCCTTATCGGTCACGGTGCGCTGCGCAGCTATGTTATCGGCTGGGAAATGCGCCAGATGACCCCCGAAGAGCTTGCAGCCGCCTGCGACCTGCTTGATAAAATGCTCGAGCAGGGCGCTGCCGGAATTTCCTTCGGACTTATCTACCCGCCCGGCAGCTTCTGCGAAACCTCCGAGATACTGGCGTTGGCCAAGGTTGTTGCAAAGCATGATAAGATCCTTGCTGTTCATATGCGCAACGAGAACAAGAAGGTTTTCGAGGCTCTCGATGAGATGATCGGAGTTGCCCTTGAAACCGGCGTTAAGCTTGAGATATCCCACCTTAAGCTGATGGGCTCCACCCAGTTTGGCAGAACCGACGAGCTGTTTGCTAAGATAGAGCTGGCACGCGCTAAGGGTGTTCGCATCCATGCAGACCAGTATCCCTACAGCACCTCTCATTCGGTACTGACCTCAAGCTTCCCCAAGTGGGTGACTGCAGGCGGATATCCCGCTTTGGTAGAGCGCCTTAAAGACGATGCTACCTTTGCCGAGATAATCAAGGACGGCCTGCCCGAGATGTATAACCGCGGCGGCCCCGAAAACATCACTGTTGGTGAGATACCCAACGGTGATTACCCCGAGATAATCGGTAAGAACCTTATTGAGATCGCTGAGATGCTCAATATGAACCTTTTTGATGCTCTGCGTCATATCCTTATCAAGTGCAACGGCTGCATCCAGTGCCTTTATAAGTGCATGGATGATGCTGATGTGCTTACCATTATGTCGCGCAAGGACGTTTGCGTCTGCTCTGACGGCGCTGCGTTCCCGCTTGATGACCCCAACGGTCATGTTCATCCCCGTAATACCGGCACTTTCCCGCGCTTCTTTAAGATGGTTCGCGAGAATAACCTTATGTCGGTAGAGGATGCTGTTTACAAGGTCACCGGTCTGCCCGCAACCATCATGGGCTTCGATGACCGTATCGGTTTCCTCAAGCCCGGAATGAATGCCGATGTTACCGTATTCGATTACGATACCGTTGCGGATGGCGCGACCTTTGAACACCCCACTCTCAAGCCCACCGGCATCGACATGGTATTTGTCAATGGCGAGCTGGTTCTTGACCACGGAGTATTCACCGAAAACAGGCCCGGCAAGGTTATGCTGGCCTGATGCGGCTTTGAGCTGCGATAATGCGTTGAACGCATGACGGGGGACTTCGTCTTGAATGCGTTGCGTTTGGGACGAAGCCCCTTTTTGTTACCCCTGAGCCGGGAAAAGCCCGGCTAAATGAAAGGAGATGCTGTAAAATGTTTGATGCTGTAATTAAAAACGGTATTGTAGTTGACGGCACCAGAGCCAAGCCCTATGCCGCTTCGGTTTATATCAAGGACGGCAAGATCGCTGAGATCTCGGCTGACGCTGATAAGCCTGCAAAAACTGTATATGACGCTGCGGGACATATCGTTGCCCCCGGTTTTATCGATATCCACAGCCATTCTGATCTTGGTTATGTTGGTTCCCCCACCATGAACTCCAAGTCTATCGGCGGCGTTACCTTCGAGCTTGTAGGTCAGTGCGGCGGATCTATCATTCCCCTCAATGACCGCAATATCAAGCTTGGGCTGCGCGGCAAGGGTAGCGAGATGAGACTCAAGCTCACCCCCGAAAACTATGCTCCCCGTGATATGACCGGCTACGCAAAGGATTTTGCTGAGCGCGGCGCTGCCATAAATGTAGGTATGCTTATCGGACACGGCACCCTGCGCAGCTGCATCATCGGTTGGGAGATGCGTCAGCTGACCGAGACCGAACTTCAGGAAATGTGCGACCTTCTCGACAAGCTGCTTGAGCAGGGCGCCCTCGGTATTTCCTTCGGCCTTATCTATCCTCCCGGCAGCTTCTGCGATACCGCTGAGATCATTGCGCTCGCAAAGGTAGTAGCAAAGCACGACAAGATCCTGTCTGTTCATATGCGCAACGAGAACAAGGGCGTTTTCGATGCTCTTGACGAGATGATCGAAGTTGCTCTCAAGACCGGCGTAAAGCTTCAGATCTCCCACCTCAAGCTGATGGGCGTTCCGCAGTACGGCAAGACCGATGAGCTGTTCGCAAAGATCGAACTGGCTCGCGCCAAGGGCGTTCGCATCCATGCTGACCAGTATCCCTACACCTCCTCCAGCTCCGGCCTTACCTCCAGCTTCCCCAAGTGGGTAATGGAAGGCGGCGCGCCTGCATTCGTAGAACGCCTGAAGGACGACGCTATCTTTGCTGAGATGATAAAGGATGGCCTGCCCGAGATGTATAACCGCGGCGGCCCCGAGAATATCACCGTTGTTGAGCTGCCCACCGCAGAGTATCCCGAGATCATTGATAAGACCCTTATCGAGATCGCCGAGATGCTGGATATGCCTCTCTTTGACGCTATCCGTCATATACTCATCAAGTGCAACGGTCAGATCTCCTGCCACTATAAGTGCATGGATGACACCGATCTGCTCACTATCATGTCCCGCAGAGACGTTTGCACCTGCTCTGACGGCAGAGTTATCAATCTTGATGATCCGGTCGGCAAACCCCATCCTAGATATACCGGCACCTTCACCCGCTTCCTGAGACTGGTTCGTGAGAACGACCTCATGCCCATTCAGGATGCTATCTACAAGATCACCGGCCTGCCTGCAACCCTTATGGGACTTGACGATCAGTTCGGTTATATCAAGCCCGGCATGGATGCAACTCTTACCATTTTCGATTATGAGACCCTGCACGACAATGCAACCTTTGCCCAGCCTACCCTTACCCCCACCGGCATCGATTATGTTATCGTAAACGGCGAGCTTATCCTCGACCACGGTGTATACACCGATGCACGTCCCGGCAAGGTATTCCTCAAGTAATTCCTTGTCACGGGTCGGCGCGATTAAAAACAGCAGCAGACCCCGAGTTTTCGGGGTCTGTTTCTTTAAATAAAACAAAGGGGAGATAACAAATGTTTGATGCAGTAATAAAAAACGGACTTATCGTTGACGGCGCAAGAACCAAGCCCTATAAAGCGGCCCTTTATATCAAGGATGGCAAGATAGCCGAGATCTCTCAGGACGAGAGCAAGGCTGCAAAAACGGTTTACGATGCCTGCGGCCATGTTGTGGCACCCGGATTTATCGATATACACAGCCACTCGGACGTATCCTATATGGCTACCACCACCATGGAAGGTAAGCTGATAGGCGGCGTTACTTGCGAGGTAGTGGGCCAGTGCGGACAGTCTGCAATTCCCACCGGAGAACTAAACTCGAAGCTTGTACTGGAATCGCTGCCCAGCATACTGCCCTATAAGCTCAACGAAGAGCTTTTCCCTGTGCATGACGTTACCGAGTTTGCAAAGCACTATGAAGATACCGGCGTTTCCATCAATATGATACCGATGATAGGTCACGGCTCGCTGAGAAGCTATGTTGTAGGCTGGGAGATGCGCCAGGTGACCCCCGAAGAGCTTCAGATCATGTGCGACCTGCTTGACAAAATGTTGGAGCAGGGCGCAGCAGGCATAACCTTTGGTCTTATCTATCCTCCCGGCAGCTTCTGCGATACTGCCGAGGTTCTGGCGCTTGCCAAGGTAGTTGCAAAGCACGACAAGGTGCTCTCTGTTCATATGCGCAATGAGAACAAGAAGGTTTTCGAGGCGCTCGATGAAATGATAAGTGTTGCGCTTGAAACAGGCGTAAAGCTTGAGATATCTCATCTCAAGCTGATGGGTTCCACCCAGTTCGGCAGAACCGACGAACTGTTCGCAAAGATAGAACTGGCACGCGCTAAGGGTGTTCGCATCCACGCCGACCAGTATCCTTACACCTCTTCCAGCTCGGTGCTCAGCTCCAGCTTCCCCAAGTGGGTCACCGCAGGCGGATACCCCGCATTTGTTGAACGTCTTAAGGATGACGCTACCTTTGCCGAGATGATAAAGGACGGTCTGCCCGAGATGTATAACCGCGGTGGCCCCGAAAATATCACCGTTCGTTCTGCTGATAACCCCATCCCCGAGTTTGTCGGCAAAAACCTCATCGAAATCGCAGAGATGCTTAATTTGCCGCTGTTTGATGCCATCCGCGAGGTGCTTATCCGCGGCGGCGGCTATGTAAGCTGCCACTATAAGTGCATGGATGACGATGACCTGCTAAAAATTCTTGCGCGCAGGGATGTCTGCATCTGCTCCGACGGCTTTGCAATAGACCTTGATAGATTTGATGGCATTGCGCATCCCAGATATACCGGAAGCTTCCCGAGAGGTTTGCGCCTCATCAGAGAGAACAACCTCATGTCGGTAGAGGATGCGGTTTATAAGGTTACCGGACTGCCTGCAACGCTTATGGGATTTGAAAATCGTTTCGGCATGCTCAAGCCCGGTCTTGATGCCACTATCACCGTATTTGATTACGACAACCTTTACGACAATGCCACCTACCAAGCGCCCACTGAAAAGCCTACCGGTATCGACATGGTGTTCGTAAATGGCGAGCTGGTTCTCGACCACGGCGTATTTACCGATAACCGCCCCGGCAAAATGATGCTTAGATAAAGCTGCAACAAGAGCCTCTTCGGTTAAACCGGTGAGGCTCTCATTTGTATGCCACAGAAGCTTAAAAGAAATACAGGTGTGTATGAGAGATGGAAATTAAAAAATCTATTGTTGAAATAGCCAACAAAAAGTGTGAGTTTTAGTCTAACATTGTCGCAAAAATCGAAATGTTACACAAAAATGAACTTATGTATTGACTTTTTGCCGATTAGGCTTTAGAGTATAAACATCCCTTTAAGCAGGTAAAGCATTAACGCAAAAGGAGTATCTGTCATGTTTGCATTCATGAATAAAACTGCAAGCTCTATGGCTACCGCGATGAATTCATCTGCGGCCGATACTTCTTGCGCAAATATGAATATCGCTATAATTATGGGCGCCATTATTATGGCGTCCATTTTTGCTTTTATTAACATCAGCCTTATATCTATTATTAGCCTGCTCGCTCTAATTATAGTGCTCGCTCTAATTATAGCTTCGATATGTTTTTGCCGTCTTAAAGACCAAGACCTGATTTTATGCAGCTGAATTTTTATTAAGTTGTTAAATTTAGGGCCTCGTCTAAAAGACGGGGCCCTCTTTTTATAGTAAGCAAAGAAAAAAGTGAGGTATTCGTTATGGCATTCGTAAACTTCGTACTCGCAGTAAGCCCGATCGCATTGGTGCTCATCGGCATCATGACCTTCAAAAAGCCGGCTATGAAGGTAGCCCCTGTAGCGCTTTTGTGGGCAATGTTCCTTTGTTTTACATACTTTAACATCGGCGATTTCGGCTTCAAGCAGAATGTGGCTATGCTCGACGGCCTTGTATGGAAAGGCATCAAGGAAGGTCTGAAGATCGTCGCCATGGTATTTGGCGCATTCGTTATCCTTAACACCCTTAAGAGCACCGGTGCTATTGAGGACGTTAAAAATACCGTTGCAAGAGTAAGCGGCAAGGATCGCAGAGTTCAGCTTACTATCATCGGTTTCATGATGGTAATCTTCCTTGAGGGTGCAGCAGGTGCAGGCGCTCCCGCAGCCATCGCAGCTCCCTTCCTGGTAGCGCTCGGCTTTGATCCCATCACCGCGGCAGCTATCGGCCTGCTGGGCGATGCTACTCCCTGTTCCTGGGGCGGTGCAGGTCTGACCACCATCAACGGCGGCGCAGCTCTTGTTGACGCAGGTCTCTCCACCGCAGCTCTCAACTCCGCAATGGTTGGCCGTATCCATATGTTCGGCGCCATGATCATCCCCTTCCTGAACATCTTTATCGCGTTCGGCAAAAAGGGCTACAAGGGCATCGTTCCTTATCTCTGCTACGCAGGCGTTACCACCGGCGGCGTTATGTTCTTCCTCTCCAATTTCGTAGGCCCCGAGGTAACCTCTATGGGCACCGGCCTTATCTCCATCCTTCTCTCTGTTGCATACGTTAAGTTTGTTCCCATCAACACCCCCGAAGAATATGTATATGAGGCTCCTAAATCTACCAACCAGAAGTACAGCTCCTGGAAGGCAATGTCTCCCTACCTCTATATGCTGGTAATGCTTCCCACCATCCGCTACGGATTCCCCGCAGTTGTTGAAAACGGTTTTGCTGTTATGTGCACCTTCGGCTATATCGTTTGGGTCGATGTTGTTATCTTCGTTTGCGGCATCCTCGGCGCTCTTACTCTCGGCGTTTCCAGAAAGCAGTATTTTGAGACCGTTAAGTCTACCGCAAAGAACATCATCCCCGTTCTGGTAACTATGGGCTGCCTGCTGACCGTTGCTTATATTATGCAGGATGCCAACACCGGCATGATGTCCATCATCGCTTCCGGTATCGCCGGCGTTGCTCAGAGCGCATACCCCGCAGCAGCAGTTCTCATCGGTTCTATGGGTTCCTTCATCACCGGCACCGGCCTCGCATCCAACATCATGTTCTCCGGCATGCATATGGAAGCAGCAGCTTCGCTGGGCATGAATCCTATCACCGTATTCGCAGGACAGAACTCCGGCGCTTCGCTGGGCAACCTCATCTGCCCCAACAACACCGTAGCCGTTTGCGCTACTGTTGGTGAGGTAGGCAACGAGAACAAGATCATGAAGAGAACTCTGCCTGCATTTGTTATCATTCTGGTAACCTATATGACTTTGGCGACCCTCTACACTTTGGCTCTGTTCCCCAATTTCGGTATGTGATAGCTTTTAAAAGCCAAATTAATATGATACAATAAAAAGACTATGTCGACCGTTCGAAGAGACAACGGTCGACATGGCATGGAAGTTGATCTGATACGTTGCAGATCCATATTGCAGGAGGAATAAAAATGAATACAAGAAAAGTTGGTATAATAGGTATAGGACATGTAGGCGCCCACGTTGCATACTCCCTTGCCATTCAGGGTATTGCAGATGAGCTAGTGCTTGTCGATATGAAGGAAAGCAAGCTTGCAAGCGAAGTTCAGGACCTTCGCGACGCAGTAGCCTATATGCCCCACCGCGTAGTCATCAACGCAGGCGATTTCGCCGATCTCAAGGATTGCGATGTTGTAGTAAACAGCGTTGGCAAGATAGAGCTGCTTGAGACCCACGACCGCCTCACCGAGATGGATTTCACCATCAAGGCTGTTCGCGGATACGCCCACAAGATCAAAGAGAGCGGCTTCTCCGGCGTTCTCATCAACATCACCAATCCCTGTGATATCGTTACCCGTGAGCTGGCCAATATGCTCGATATGCCCAAGGGCAGAGTTTTCGGCACCGGCACCGGACTTGATACCTCCCGCCTGCTTTCTGCGCTCAACCGCCAGACCGGCATCGACCATAAGTCGATAACCGCCTATATGATGGGCGAGCACGGCGCACAGCAGTTCGCTCCCTGGTCCTGCGTTTCCTTCAGAGGAATGCCGCTTGACAAGTGGGCTGAGACTGATGAAAAGTTCCGCTTTGACCGCGAAGCCCTCAAGAAAGAGTCTATTGGCGGCGGTTGGGTGACCTATGCCGGCAAGCAGTGCACCGAATACGGCATCTGCACCACCGCAGCCCGCATGGTACATATCGTTCTTCATGATGAAAAGGTCATCATGCCCGCCAGCATGGAGCTTAACGGCGAATATGGCGAGAGCGGTCTGTTCGTAGGTGTCCCCTGCCTTATCGGCAAGGACGGCGTTGAGCAGGTCGTTGAGCTGCCCCTCACCGAGGAAGAGCTGGCTACTTTCCATGCTTGCTGCGAAGGTGTTCGCAAGAACATGGAACATCTCAAAGAGATCTAATGCTAAGAATGCCTCAAAAAAGCAGTCCTCCGACTTTATAAGGTCGGGGGACTGCTTTTTATAGATCACAGTTCGCCTGCGGCTTCTTTTTCAAGTGCGGCTTTCATTCTCGGTTTCCATTCGGTGAAAGCGAGTACCAGCGACACACCAAGGGTGATAGGGATCATTCTTATGCAATTCCAAAATTCCTTACGGGCATCTTCATATTCTTTGCTGTGCAAATAGTATCACTCCTGTTTATGTATTTGGGCTCGATAAAATTATATACGAAAAAACGGCTAAATGTCTGTTAACAAGGGCTTGGGATATGTTCAGATAAAGCAAAGGAATGTAAAGCCGGTGATAATTCTTAACGGTACTTTTTAACGATATCGCAACATCTGCCGGCATAATATCAAAAATTTATCCAATAACAAAAACATCCCCACGGGAAAATTTTCCCGCGGGGATAGCTTTTGGTCAAAACAGAATTTCAAAAGAAAACTTATCATTTGAAATTTTCTGCAAATGCTAAAAAACGAACGGAACCCCGTTCGTTTTTTTGCTTAACCTATCTTATTGAGCTTGCAAGCCAGTGCAGACTTCTTGCGAGCGGCTGCGTTAGCATGAATAAGGCCGTGAGCAGCAGCCTTGTCAATGTTCTTGATGGCAGCGCGTACAACCTCAGCGCTATTTTCAGCGCCCTCTGCGAGAGAAAGCTCCGCCTTCTTAACGGCAGTCTTCAGAGCAGACTTCTTAGCCTTGTTGAGCTCAGTTTTGGTAGCGATAACATTTACTCTTTTCTTAGCGGATTTGATGTTCGGCATCCTTACACCTCCTTACTTTCTCAGTACAGTACAAATTATCTTATCATTATTTCAAGAAAAATGCAACTGTTTTATTAAAAAAAGTTGAAAGGAAGTGCGATTTTGAAAAGAAATTTTTCTCCCAGGACCGATTTGGCGATGGAAAGCTATGACAGTTCAGACGGAAAGCTGCCAAACGGAGTGTTTACCGACGAGCAAAAGATAGAAGATGTGTTGAAAACAACGGTGAGGATTGAGACGGAGCAGGCTTCAAAGCGGCTCAGGCGCCCCTGCGGAAATTATATAACGCTGGAGGGGGATTTTCTGCTTAGCGCCGAAACATTGACAGATGAGCTGACAAAAGAGCTTTCCGCTATGCTGCCGGAAGGGGCCGTACTGGTGGTGGGGTTAGGCAACCGCGATATCACCCCCGATGTAGTCGGACCGCTGGCGGCTTCAAGGGTAATGGCGACAAGGCATCTTTTTTCAGAACAGCTTGAGCGCATGGGGCTGGAAGAATTGAGAAGCGTCTGTGTGCTTTCGCCCGGGGTGATGGGGCAGACGGGACTGGAGGTGTTTGAGCTGATATCCTCTTTGCTCAAGCAATGTCGCTTCTCATCAGTGATAGCGGTCGATGCTTTGGCGGCGCGTTCGGCGGGCAGGCTGGGCAATACGATACAGCTTTGCGATTCGGGGATATCGCCCGGCTCAGGGGTGCTCAACCGCAGAGCGGAGCTGTCACAAAAAACGTTGGGGTTGCCGGTGATAGCGATAGGAGTCCCCACTGTTGTTGACGCCTCCACCCTGATCTATGACCTTTGCCCGGAGTGTGAATACGATGGCGGTCAGCCGATGATGGTCACCCCCAGGGGGATAGATTCGGTAGCGGCATCGTCAGCGGCAATAATTTCAAGGGCTATTAACCGAGCGCTTCAGCCCTTTCTCACCGATGAGGAGATAGACGTTTTTATGAGCTGAAGGCAGCTTGAATATCCTGTCCTCTTTTTGAATATCTATTATAGAGCAAATTACGGAGGGGACAGCATTGAAAAAAAGAGGACATAGCCTGGGCAGTCATATAAAAAGAACGGCGGTGCTGATGATATCTGCATTTGCGGTTTTCGCTGTCTCGCTGGCGGTCTCCTCGGGGATATCGACTATTTTACTGAAAGCTTCGCAGGCCATGCCGGACACCGCCATCCGGCAGCTGAAAGATCATTTTGAGGATAGGATCGCAGTAACTGAGCCGCAGAGCGACGTCTATAAAGAGCGGCAAGAGCCATCGGCTGCTCTGCCGACAGTCGAGGCGCTGCCGCCTGAACCGTCCGAATCCGCCCGCGATGAGGACAAGGCAGTGGATAAAAGCCATTTAGCCGAGTCGGCACCCAAAGGGCCTGCCCCCGAAATACCCGAAAAATATAAGGGAAGGGTGCTTTCGGAGGATATGTCGGACAGCGAGGGCGATATAGCGATAGCTTTCGATAACTTTAGGTTGAGAAACTATACTCCTATACCGACCGTAGAGATAAAAGAGATATTGGAACGCCCCACGGCACTCAGGCTGGAGGATACCACCGAACCGCAGGTGCTGATATACCACACCCATGCAACCGAAAGCTATTGCCCATATGACGACGGATATTACGATACGCGGTATAACTGGCGCAGCACCGACAACAATAACAACATGGTGGCGGTGGGAGCGGTGATGGCGCAGGCGCTCAGAGAAAACGGAATATCGGTGATACAGGATACCCGGCAGCACGATTACCCCTCTTACGACGGTTCGTACGCCAACAGCTACCGTTCTATCAAGGATAACCTTGAAGCCTATCCGACTATAAAGGTGGTGCTCGATATCCATCGCGACGCGATAGAACGGGAATCGGGGCTGATAGTAAAGCCTGTGATAGAATTTGAGGGGGAGCGCTATGCCCAGCTGATGCTGGTATCCAACTGCGATGACGGGAGCGGACTGCTGCCGAACTGGAAAGAAAACCTTCGCTTCGCGGCTGCATTTTCGCGAGAGCTGGAACAGGCGGTGCCCAATATAACGCGTCCGATACTTTTTTCCTACCGCAAATATAACCAGCAGCTTTCAAACGGAGCGCTGCTGCTGGAATTTGGCACCCATGCCAACACCATGGAGGAGGCACAGCGCACCGCCCGGGTGGCAGGGCAGGCGCTGGCAAAGCTATTGAATATAACTAAGGAGCAGCAGTAATGTCAGCAGAAAGAAAAGAACAGCTGCGGGTATTTGCCGTGGCGTTTATCATCACCTTTATAACGGCGGCCTTTTTGCTGGCGCTTTACTGGGTGAACCTTAAAGCAGAGGATAAAGGCTTTGACGGATATAAAAATCCCGTCAGCGTAGAAAAACTCGACGACCTGCATTATCTCATCAGTTTCAAGACGGCGCGAAGAGAGATAGATCTCACATCGGTCAACGATGCGGCGGGATATTTTCAGGCAGCCGAGCGCTGGATAGTTCCGCAGGATGTTCGGATATTGTCGAGAGTATGTGTTTTTACGGCGGAACGATTTAAAGACAGCCGCAAAGAGATAAGGGAACAGGAATTCTATAAAAACGCAGGATTAGTGTGAAATAAAAATACTCCCCGTTAAATTCGGGGAGTATTTTACGTTTAGGCTTACTTGGTGAAGTAGTGGACTGCACCAAGGAATATCTTCTGATCCTTTGCGCCGGGGATGTTCTTATGAACGCTGCCGCCGATACGCTCGGAATGACCCATCTTGGCAAGGATCCTGCCATCGGGGGAGGTGATGCCTTCGATAGCGCAATCCGAGAAGTTGGGGTTGTAAAGGGTATCCATGGTGGGGTTGCCATCAAGATCGACATACTGGGTGGTGATCTGTCCGTTTTCGGCCAGCTGCTTGATAAGCTCAGGGCTTGCAACAAAGCGGCCCTCGCCGTGGGAGATGGGTATCATGTGGATATCGCCGGGCTGGTTATACATCATCCAGGGGGACTTATTGGAGCATACCCTGGTGGCTACCAGCTTGGACTGGTGGCGGCCGATGCGGTTGAAGGTGAGGGTGGGGGCGTTTGCATCCGGTTCGATTATCTTGCCGAAGGGAACGAGACCCAGCTTGACAAGAGCCTGGAAGCCGTTGCAGATGCCGATCATCAGACCGTCGCGGTTGTTGAGCAGGTCGTTGACAGCCTCACCGATCCTGGGGTTGCGGAAGAACGCGGTGATGAACTTGCCGGAGCCATCCGGTTCGTCGCCGCCCGAGAAGCCGCCGGGAACGGCGATGATGTTGCTCTGGCGGATAAGGCGCTCGAACTCTGCCGCAGACCATTCGATATCGGAAGCGCAGAGATTCTTGACTACAAAGATCTCGGTGTCGGCGCCTGCCTTTTCAAAGGCGCGGGCGGTATCAAATTCGCAGTTGGTGCCAGCGAATACCGGCAGCAGAACCTTGGGGCGGGCGAGCTTGACAGCGGGCTTGGGCCAGCTGGTTGCCTTTTCAGCGGTGAAGGTGGGGACCTCCATCTTGGGGGTGGGCAAATCATAGGGGTAAACCGACGCGAGCTTGGATGCGTAGGTGTCAAACAGCTTGGCAATATCAACGGCAACATCGCCGCGGGTGATGGTGAAGCTTTCAACAGTCTCACCGAGTCTTGCGGCGCCCTCGGGCAGCTCGTCAGTTTCTATGATAACTGCGCAGCCAAGACGCTTGAAGTAAAACTCGTCAGCATATTCGCCGGTGAGCTTAACGCCGATGCGGTTGCCGAGCGTCATCTTGAAGATGCCTTCGGCAATTCCGCCCATGCCGCATACCCAAGCCGACTTTACCTTGCCGTCAGCGATGAGCGCTTCCAGCTTGTCGATGTTGGAGCGAACAGACTCGAGATCGAGATAGCCGTTTTCATCGGTGACGGGCTTGAGCAGACCGATGACCGAGCCGGCCTTCTTGAACTCGGGGGAGATGACCTTGGAAGCTTTTGCGGTGGAAACGGCAAAGGAGATAAGGGTGGGAGGAACGTCGATATCCTCAAAGCTGCCGGACATAGAATCCTTGCCGCCGATAGCGCCGCATTCAAGCGCCATCTGAGCGTCAAGCGCGCCCAAAAGAGCGGCCAGCGGCTTGCCCCAACGGGTCTCCTCGCGGCGGAGCTTTTCAAAATACTCCTGGAAGGAGAGCCAGCAGTTCTTTCTCGAACCGCCTGCGGCGATCACCTTTGCGACAGACTCGCAAACAGCGGTCATTGCGCCGGCATACTGGTCTCTCGAGGAGATGAAGGGATCAAAGGCGTAAGCCATCAGCGAAGCGGTGTCGGTATCGCCGTGGCGAACGGGGATCTTTGCTGCCATAGCCTGAGCGGGGGTCTCCTGATGCTTGCCGCCGAAGGGAGAAAGCACGGTAGCGGCGCCGATGGAAGAATCGAACCGCTCGATAAGGCCCTTCTGCGAGCAAACATTGAGATCGCCGACCAGTTTTTCAAGGCGCTTTTCAAAGGGAAGCAATTCAAGGGTGGCGGCTTCTGCCTCGGGGGCGAGAACCTTTGCCGAAATGTGCTTATTTGCACCGTTGGTGTTGAGGAATTCACGGGAGAGGTCTACGATCTTTTTGCCGCGCCAGGTCATGGTCATGCGGCCGGTATCGGTGACGTTGGCTACTACGATGCCGCTGAGGTTTTCGGTAGCGGCTATCTCAAGGAAACGGTCAACATTTTTGGGATCGAGCACAACTGCCATTCTCTCCTGAGATTCGCTGATGGCAAGCTCGGTGCCGTCGAGACCCTCGTATTTTTTGGGAACAAGATCGAGGTTTATGTCAAGGCTGTCGGCAAGCTCACCGATAGCGACCGAAACGCCGCCTGCGCCGAAGTCGTTGCAGCGCTTTATCATCTTGGCAGCCTC
Organism: uncultured Oscillospiraceae bacterium; assembly: GCA_964605985.1. Lineage (GTDB taxonomy): Bacteria > Bacillota > Clostridia > Oscillospirales > Ruminococcaceae > Yanshouia. The sequence continues at coordinate 32,255 of CAZSEO010000005.1, forward strand.
GGGGTTGCGGAAGAGACGCTGGAGCTTTCTTTCTTCGGGGGCGTTGCCCTTCTGGACTTCAGCGCCGCAGGAGGTAAGGCTCTCGGAGGAATGTGCCTTGGAGGAACCGGTAGCGCCGCCGCAGCCGTCACGGCCGGTCTTGCCGCCGAGCAGCATTACAACATCGCCGGGGGCGGGGCGCTCACGAACTACATTCTCAGCGGGAGCGGCAGCGATAACCGCGCCGACCTCCATGCGCTTGGCAACATAGCCGGGATGATATATCTCATTGACATGACCGGTAGCAAGGCCGATCTGGTTGCCGTAAGAGGAGTAGCCTGCCGCAGCCTGGGTCACTATCTTGCGCTGGGGCAGCTTGCCTTCCATAGTTTCAGCGATGGGCAGCAGCGGATCGGCAGCGCCGGTCACGCGCATTGCCTGATATACATAGCTTCTGCCGGAGAGCGGATCGCGGATAGCGCCGCCAAGGCAGGTTGCCGCTCCGCCGAAAGGCTCGATCTCGGTGGGGTGGTTGTGAGTTTCGTTTTTGAACATGAGGAGCCAATCTTCGTCAACGCCGTCAACATCGACCTTGATCTTGACCGAGCAGGCGTTGATCTCTTCCGACTCATCGATGGCGGGCATAAGGCCTGCGGTTTTAAGCGCCTTGGCGCCGATGGTGGCGAGATCCATGAGCGTTACCGGGCGGTCGGAGCGGCCAAGCTTTACTCGCAGCTCAAGATATCTGTCGTAAGCGGCCTTAACAGCTTCCGATTCGATCTCAACGCTGTCGAGGATGGTGGAGAAGGTGGTGTGGCGGCAGTGATCCGACCAGTAGGTGTCGATGAGCTTGAGCTCGGTGAAGGAGGGGTCGCGGTTTTCGCTTCTGAAATAATCACGGCAGCATTCGAGGTCATCAGCTTCCATTGCGAGACCGTAGCTGTTTACCATATCGGCGAGCTGACGCTCATCCATGTTGATGAAGCCTTCAATGGTCACTACATCGGCGGGGGCAGGATAATCAGCTTCAAGGGTGTCAAAACGGTCAAGGGTAGCCTCCTGGCTCTCAACGGGATTGATGAGATAGCGCTTGACTGCCTCGAACTGCTCGTCCGAAAGCTTGCCCTCAAGTATGTAAACTCTTGCGCAGCGGATGAGGGAACGCTCCTTCATGGTCTGCAGCTGGATACACTGGGCGGCGGAATCGGCGCGCTGGTCATACTGGCCGGGCAGATACTCAACTGCAAAAACCCTGCCATCGGTCTCGGGCAGCTCGTCGTAAGCTACATCTACCTGCGGCTCACCGAATACCGTCATTCTTGCGGCGGCAAAATCCTCAGCGGAGATACGCTCTGCATCATAGCGGTTGAGGATGCGGACATTTTCCAGCCCTTCCAGTCCAAGCGCCGAGCGAAGGTCGGAATATACGCTCTGCGCCTCTACTGCATAGGGCTGCTTTTTCTCGATAAATACTCGAAATACTGCCATATATAACTCTCCTTATTAATGATCTGCGTCTAAGACCTCTCCAATGCAGCAGAATCCGTCTGCTGCGGTCAGATTAACTTTTATAAAATCTCCCGGCAGATATTTTTCCGCGGAAGAAACAGAAACATAGAGGTAGTTGTCGGTGTAGCCGCCGCCGGTGGCTTCAAGAAGCACTCGGGCGGTCCTGCCTACCTGACTTTTGGCAAATTGCCTTGCCGATGCGCCGCAAACAGCTTCGAGCTGTTTTGCACGCTGCTTTTTGATCTGCGGATGTATCTGGTCGCTGCGCTTTGCGGCGACGGTGCCCTTTCGAGGGGAATATTCAAAGATGTGTGCGCGAAGCAGTCCCAGCCTGCCGATGTTTTCGCAGGTCTCATTGAAATCCTCATCGGTCTCGCCGGGAAAGCCGACTATTATATCGGCGGTGACCGACGGGTCGGGGAACAGCCTTCGTATGGCGGAAACGGTATCAAAAAACTGCGCCATGGTATAATGGCGATTCATGGCTTTAAGCGTTTTATCGCAGCCCGACTGCACCGCAAGGTGAAAATGAGGGCAAAGCTTGTCTGTTTTTGAAAGCGCGAGCCAATCCTCCCGTGATATGAGGTCGGGCTCGACCGAACCCAAACGGATTCGGAAATCCCCTTCGACCGAAGCGCAGGCCCCTACCGCGTCTTTAAGGCGCAGGCCGATGTCGGCGCCGTAGCGGGAAAGGTTTATCCCGGTGAGAACTATCTCGCGGTAGCCGCTTTTCACCAGCTTTTGAGTTTCAAGCTTTATCTCATCAAGGTTTCGGGAGCGCACCCGCCCTCTTGCAAAGGGTATTATGCAATAGGAACAGAAGCGGTCGCAGCCGTCCTCTATCTTGAGATAGGCGCGCTGAAAGCTATCCGAAAACTTTTCAGCCGACATCGGCTCAAAAATTTCGTTAGGCAAAAATGGAGTAACATTTACATTTCTGCCGCGCTGAGCAAGCTGACGCTCGATAAGCTCGATAAGCTTTGAACGGTCGCGCACCCCGGTGACGATATCCGCTTCGGTAAGCTCGGCGGCGGCATCGGGGTCTGCCTGCGGCATACAGCCGGTCAGCGCAATGACACTATTGGGCATTTCACGGCGCAGGCGGCGCACCACCTGTCTCGATTTGCGGTCTGCGAGCGAGGTGACGGTGCAGGAGTTTATGATGACTATATCAGCGTCGTTTTGATCGGTGACAGTATAGCCTTTTTCGAAAAAAAGAGAGGCTAACGCCTGGACTTCGTATTGATTTACCTTGCAGCCCAGCGACACCAACCTTACTTTCATAAAACTCTCCCGACGACATAATATTTCAGATACATTATATATAAAGTATCGTCAAAAGGCAAGGGAATACGTCACTTTTATCCTTTAGTTTGATGAAGAAATATTCGGTGCTTACATCGGCAGATAGCAATAAAAACCGCATCTTTGCATGACATAGCGGGCTGTAAGATACACATATAAATTAAGCAGTCAAGCAAAAGCGAAAGAGGGGAGTTTTCATGCTGAAAAGATATTTAAAGGGACTGCTGCTCTGCGTATTGGCTGCGGCGATGGTATCGCAAAGCGTTGTATCGGTGTTTGCTCAGCAGGCCGAGCCTGCCGCGATAATGGTGAATACCGACATACCTGCAAAGTCGGCGATACTGATAGAACCGATGAGCGGCAAGGTGCTTTATGAAAAAAACGCCGACGAGCGGCTGCCACCTTCTTCGATAACCAAAATTATGACGCTGCTGCTGGTTATGGAGGCGCTGGATGAGGGCAGACTAACTTTAGAGGATACCGTTACCTGTTCGCCGCACGCTTCGTCGATGGGAGGCTCGCAGATATGGTTTGAGCCGGGCGAGCAGATGACGGTGCATGAGCTGCTCAAAGCGACCGCGGTGGCAAGCGCCAACGATGCTTCGGTTGCGCTGGGCGAAAAGATAGCGGGCAGTGAAGAAGGATTTGTCGCAATGATGAATCAGCGCGCGGGAGAGCTCGGCATGACCAACACCGAGTTTCGCAACGCGACAGGCCTTGATGCCGAAAGCCATTTGACCACCGCCCGGGATATTGCAACGATGGGCGCCGAACTTTTAAAGCATCCCAAAATCAAGGAGTATACCACCATTTGGATGGACAGCTTGAGAAACGGAGAGACTCAGCTGGTAAATACCAACCGTCTGATACGCTTTTTTGAGGGCGCAACAGGGCTTAAAACCGGCACTACCGACGGGGCGGGGCACTGCCTTTGCGCCTCGGCGGAGCGAAACGGTTTGCAGCTGGTGGCGGTGGTGCTGGGCTGTGAAACGGGGGATAAGCGTTTTGCCGCCGCGCGCACCCTGCTGGAATACGGATTTGCCAACTTTGAGATGAAAGAGGTGCCCGGGCCCGAAACGCCGTTTGAACCGGTGGCGGTGAAGGGCGGCGTTGAGCGCAAAGTTGAAGTGAAAAGCCTTGCCCCCGAAAAGATGCTGGTGGAAAAGGGCGGCGGCAAAAAGCTGACCCAGCAGGTCAAATTGACACCTGAGCTGGCAGCGCCGGTCACTGCGGGGCAGAACATCGGCTCGGTTGTGGTGATGCTGGATGGCGTGGTGGTTTGCAGCTATGAGCTTGCAGCCGCCAAAACTGTTCCCGAAATGACCTTTAAAGCCGCCTTTGACATGACATTGAAAGAATTGACCAGACTTTGCTGACCGTTTACAAAAAATTTATTTGCAATAATTGCTTCAAGGGCGCAAATTGCGGTTGAAAATATGAAGCTTTTCGTGTAAAATAGACTTAACTAAATGTACGCGTGAGATGGTCGGTAAAACGAAACATCGGGGCGGCATCTCCGTGGAAACGGTTTTCTGCCTTATTCCGCGGCTGTTACAATAATATAAGGAAATGCCCCGATGGGGCGTATCCAAAACTGGGAGGAATATATCATGATTAAGCTTATCGTTGGACACAAGGGCTCCGGCAAAACCAAGACTATGATACAGATGGCAAACGATGCTCTCAAAACTTCTAACGGCAACGTTGTTTGCGTAGAAAAGGGCATCCAGCTCACCTACGACCTCAGCTACCAGGTCCGTTTGGTCGATGTTGACCAGTACGGCATTGACGGCTACGAGGCATATTGCGGATTCCTTTGCGGTCTGATGGCTGGCAACTATGATATCACCCACATTTTCTGCGATGCTACCTTCAAGATCTGCGGCAAGGATCCCGAGAAGCTGCTGGCTATGTTCAAGAAGCTGGATAAGCTGACCGTTACCAGCGGCGTTAAGATGGTATTCACCATCTCCTGTGATGTTGAAGAGCTGCCTGAGGAGCTTCGCGAATACATCATCTGATTTTAATAAAAATCAAGATTTTTTGCGCCGAAATGCAAATTTTCGGCGCAAAAATTATTGACAAACAAATTTACACACACTATAATAATCGAGTAACGCCCGCGTTACATTTTAATTTTGCGCCCTTAAATGGGCCGTTGTCGATGAGGTATATCCTATGAAAATTTCAGTTAAAGAGGTTTTTGAGGTCATCGGCTTATCTGAAGATTTCGCGGGATCGTTGGATCTTTCGTGGATCAAAAGGCATGGCGAGCAGCTTATCCCTGATGCACTGGCGGTCAGCGGATCGGTTTCGAACCGTGCGGGTATCGTTACACTGCGCTACCAAATCAGCGGCAGAATACCTTTCAGGTGTGATCGTTGTCTGATGCAGTCAGAGTTGAAGCTCGAAAGGTCGTTTGAACACATCGTTGTTCAAAGCCTTGAGGACGAAACGCTCGACGATGCTTTCCTCACCGCCCCGGATGGGCTGTTGGCGCTTGATGAGATCGCAGGCACCGACATTCAGCTGTCCCTGCCGCAGGTTATGCTCTGCAAGGAGGACTGCAAAGGGTTGTGCCCTAAATGTGGGGCGGATCTCAATTCGACTGATTGCGGATGTGAGCCGGAGAACGGCGATCCCCGCATGGCTGTATTAAAATCGCTGCTGAAAGGCTAAGGAGGTGCTGTAACGATGGCTGTTCCGAAGGGTAAAGTATCTAAGTCTCGTAGAGATAAAAGACGTTCCAGCGTTTGGAAACTTGAGGCTCCCTCTCTTTCCAAGTGCACTCAGTGCGGTGAGCTGAAAATGCCGCACAGAGTTTGCCCCGTATGCGGATACTACAAGGGCAGAGAAGTTGTCAAGGTAGAAGAGGCATAACTCAAATACTGCAACAAAGATAGAGGGGGAAAGTTTTTTTCCGCCTCTATTTTTTTGTATAGCGTAAAACTGTTCGGACAAACTTTCGAAAAGGGGGAAATACGGTGGCTGTTAAGATCACCGACGTTGCCAAACGCTCGATAGCTCACCGCGCCGGTATAAAGCCGGGCGATATCCTCATCAGAATAGACAACGAGGAGATAAACGACGTTCTCGATTACCGTTTTTTTATGACGGCGGAAAAGCTGACACTTTTCCTTTCCCGCGATGGAAAGGAATTTTCCGCTGATATAAAAAAGGACGAATACGACGACCTCGGACTGGAGTTTGAAAGCTATCTGATGGATAAACAGCGCAGATGCCGCAATAACTGCATCTTCTGCTTTATCGACCAGAATCCCCCGGGAATGAGAGAGAGCATATATTTTAAAGATGATGATGACCGTCTCTCGTTTTTGTTCGGCAACTATATAACGCTGACCAATCTCACCGATCACGATGTTGAGCGCATACTGCGTATGCATATCAGCCCGATAAATATATCTATCCACACAACCGACCCCGGGCTGCGCGAAAAGATGATGCGCAACCGATTCGCGGGCGAGTCGCTTCAAAAGCTTTACCGCCTTTGCGAGGGGAACATCAAGATAAACACCCAGCTGGTGCTCTGCCCCGGCTATAACGATGGCGAAGCGCTGGAGAAAACGCTCACCGATCTCGATAAGCTGGTGCCGACGCTGCAATCGATAGCCTGCGTTCCGGTGGGCTTGACCGGATACCGAGAAGGGCTGACTGAGCTGCGCCCTTTCACCAAAGAGGAGGCGCTCGATACCATTGAGAGGATAGAGCGTTGGGCCGATAAGTGGTATGAGCGCTGCGGCATGAGGGTGGGATATCCCTCTGATGAGTTTTTCATATTGGCGGGCAAAGAAATTCCGCCGCCCGAGTATTACGGCGAATTTGCCAACCTTGAAAACGGCGTCGGGCTTATCGCCAGCACCGCTATGGAATTTAAGTCGGTGTTGCCCTATCTCGAACCGAATCACGACAGGCGCCGCATCACGGTAGCTACCGGAAGAGCGGCCGCCGATCATATAAAAGAGCTTTGCGAGCTTGCAAAGCAGTATAGCCCCGAGCTGGATGTAGAAGTATTCCCGATACCGAGCAGATTTTTCGGCGGCAGGATAACCGTTACCGGACTTGTTACCGGAAGCGACATAATGACCGAGCTTGAAGGCAAGGACCTGGGCGATCTTCTGATAGTGCCCTCCTGTATGCTGAGAGCCGAGCAGGATAAATTTTTGGACGATACCACCCCCGACGACATTTCGGCAAAGCTGAACGTTCCGGTGCAGGTGGTCACCGCAGACGGCGCTTCGCTTGCCGAGGCGCTGGTGGAATGGAGCGAATAACGCAAAAGGAGGCTTGACTCAAATGGCAAAACCAATAGTAGCGGTAGTTGGACGCCCCAACGTGGGAAAATCCACCCTTTTCAACAAGCTGACAGGGCAGCGTCTTGCGATAGTTGAGGACACCCCCGGCGTCACCCGCGACAGAATATACGCAAAATGCGAATGGCTCGATAAAGAGTTCATGCTGGTGGATACCGGCGGTATCGAGCCGTTTTCGGATGATATAATTCTTTCTCAGATGAGAAGGCAGGCGCAGCTTGCTATCGACAGCGCCGAGGTGATAATCCTCGTCACCGATATGCGCACCGGCGTTACCGCCACCGATCAGGAGGTTGCCGCAATGCTGCTCAAGAGCAGCAAGCCTATCGTGCTTTGTGTGAACAAGTGCGATAAGGTCGGCGATCCGCCCGCCGAGTTCTATGAGTTTTATAACCTCGGACTTGGCGACCCCATCGCAGTTTCATCGCTGCATGGCCACGGTACCGGCGACCTGCTCGACGCGGTCTGTCGGCAGATAGATTTCAACAAGGTCACCGAGGTCGAGGATGACCGCATTTCGGTCGCCATCATCGGTAAGCCCAACGTAGGCAAATCTTCGATAGTCAACCGCATCGCCGGAGAGGAGCGCGTTATCGTTTCCAACATTGCGGGCACCACCCGCGACGCTACCGATACCGAGATAGATAACGAGCACGGCAAGTATCTCTTTATCGATACCGCAGGCATCCGCAGAAAGAACAAGGTCACCGATGCTATCGAGCATTATTCGGTGTTGCGCGCCTATATGGCGGTGGACAGAGCCGACGTCTGCGTAATAATGATAGACGCTCTCGAAGGCTTCACCGAGCAGGATTCCAAGATAGCCGGCTACGCCCACGAGCAGGGCAAGGCCTGCATAGTTGCGGTGAACAAGTGGGATGCCGTTGAAAAAGACGACAAGACGATGCAGGAATACCGCAAAAAGCTCGAGACCGATTTCTCCTTTATGAGCTATGTCGATTACATCTTTATCTCTGCCAAGACAGGCCTGAGAGTGGATAAGCTGTTCGACATGATAAACACGGTCAAGAAGAACAACTCGCTGCGTGTTACCACCGGCGCTCTCAACGAGCTGCTGGCGCATGCTACCGCAAGAGTTCAGCCGCCTTCCGACAAGGGCAAGAGGCTCAAGATATACTATATCACCCAGCCTTCCACCAATCCGCCCACCTTCGTTTGCTTTGTCAACCGCAAGGAGCTGTTCCACTTCTCCTACCAGCGCTATCTCGAAAATCAGATAAGAGAATCCTTTGAGCTGAGCGGCACCCCTATAAGAATAATCGTAAGAGAACGCGGCGGCAGCACGGATTGATGCTTTGCCTCCGGCGGGCAAGAACCTTTTTCGAGAAAAAGGCTTCTTGCATCTCCAAAAAGCTTTACTCTCTGACGGGAAATTAAAAGTATTTGAAGTAGCTCGAAGGAACTTTTTCAAAAAGTTCCTTCGAATCAGTTTGGAGGAAAACACGATGGCTCGATTAATGATACTCGGCGCGGGCGGAATGGGGACCGCACTTGCGGTAGCATTCTGCAACATGGGGCATGAGGTCTGCCTTTGGGGACATAACCCTGAAAGCAACCGTCTGCTGCGCGAAAAAAGAGAAAACGAGCGTCTGCTCAAGGGAATAAAAATTCCCGGGGCGGTCGAGATAACCGATACCCTTGAAAAAGCAGCCGATGCCGACCACATTATAATAGCTACCCCCAGCGTTGCTTTTCGTGAAGTGCTCGGGCGCATCAAGGGCATTGTGAAAGCCGGCACCCCGATAGTTTGCACCTCCAAGGGCTTTGAGGTGAGCAGTCTGCTTACCCTTGATGAAGTTTCTGAGCAGGAATTGCCCGACAACCCATTCGTTGCGCTGACAGGACCTTCTCACGCCGAGGAGATGTCGCGCGGGATACCCACCGTTTTGCTGGCGGCGAGCGCTGATCATGACACCGCGGTAAAGGTTCAGCAGCTTGCCGAAAACAGCCACATCAGGATATATACCAGCCACGACGTTGTTGGGGCGGAGATGGGCGGCGCGCTCAAAAACGTTATCGCCTTTGCCGCCGGAATAGTGGACGGCATGGGCGGCGGCGACAACACCAAGGCTGCCCTTATGACAAGAGGACTCACTGAGATATCTCGCCTTGGCATAAGCATGGGGGCTTCGGCTGAGACCTTTGGCGGAATATCGGGCGTTGGCGACCTCATCGTTACCTGCTGCTCGGTCCATTCGAGAAACCGCCGCTGCGGATTTTATGTCGGCGAGGGGCTGACGGTAAAAGAGGCGGTGCAGAAGGTCGGAATGACGGTAGAGGGCATCACCGCCGCGCTCTGCGCCTACCGCCTTGCTGAAAAGCAGGGGGTAGAAATGCCGATAACCCAGCAGATTTACAAGCTGATAGAGGGCGAAATAACTGCTGCACAGGCTGTGGAGGAGCTGCTTGGACGCCCGCTTAAACATGAACATGCAAATTAGTTCAATATATTATATATAATGTATAAGCCACCGCAGAAAAGACTGTAAATTTTTACAGAATTATAAAAATTCAACGAAATAGTAACAAAAGTATTGCAATTTGGGAACATATATGGTAACATATGGTCACAATAAAGTGCGCGAAAAAGAGGCGCCTCTTTTATATTCCCCACAGGGGAATATAATCCATTCTTATTTGGTTTTTGGTGAGCGTAGGAGAGCGACCGCCGAAAATAAAAATTATTTTAGGAGGAATATACCCATGAAAAAGTTTTTTGCACTTGTTCTTGCTGTTGCAATGATCATGAGCATGGCAGCTGTTTCTTTTGCTGCTACCGCTAGCGTTTCTGTAGCTCTTGACTACGATGCAGACACCGACAGGATGAGACCCACCGATAAGCAGCTCCAGTATGGCGATACTGCTTACTTCCTTCTCTCTGACGAGATGGGCCCTATCACCAACTACAACAAGGTAGAGAAGCTCAAGCTCAAGGTTTCCTATGAGATGGGCGAAGAACTCGTAGAGAATGTTTCTATCGTTAAGAAGTATGTTGATCTTACTGCAGATGATTGGGATAATGCTACCAAGGCACTGTTCCCCGCTTCTGATTACTACTACTTCATCGGTGTTAAGCTTGCTAAGTCCACCTCCACCGGTGATGCTGACGTTATCGGTACCTTCGAGCTCAAGCGTAAGGCTAAGACCGATTCCAACCCCAATAAGGCATACCTCGAGATTGATGAAGAAGAATTCGATTTCGAGATCAATGTAGTTATCAACAATTCTTGGCTCAACTACAACACCGGTACTGGTTATGTAATCGCTAAGGATAAGGCTGCTATCAAGTGGGATACCGACTACGCTCTCAAGTTCGACTATGACGACGAAGTAGAGCTCGCATTCGGACCTGGCTCCGGCAAGGGCGGCGACAACGAGGGTACCTTCACTGTTGACGTTTCCGGTCAGGGCAAACTTTACCTCCGTTACGACACTAAGCTTGCTGACGCTATCGCTGAAGCTAACCCCGGCGTTAAGATCTTTGCTCTTAACTTCAACGGCGTTAAGTTCAACCGTGTAGGCGAGTTCGCATACGAGCTCGAGGATGGCGTTGCTGCTTACAAGGTAGTTAACGGCGCTCTCGTAGAGATCCCCGGCTGCGAGTACGATGAGTCCGACGAGACCTTCTACTTCAACACCAGAGTTCTTGAGAACTACGTATTTGCTACCGCAGAGCTTGTTAACCCCGTTGCTGCAGCTCCCGTAGTTGATGCTCCTGTTGTTGAGGCAGCTCCCTCCAACCCCTCCACCGGCGCTTAATTAATGCTTTCATTGGAAATTCCGTTTAAATAAACTGAATTTCTTAAAACCCCCTCCTCTCTCCTGGAGGGGGTTTTGCTTTTGCAAAAAACAAAAAGGCCCCCTGTGTAAGGGGCACCCCAGGGTGGCTTCTCTTCCCCTGCGGGCAATTCACCTTCGGCTGTCAGCGCAGCTGACTGAGGGGTTGACCCAAACTTTTTGCCACGCTGTTTATAGCTTTAGCCGATCGCTTCGAACAATCCTCCCGTCGTCCTGCGGACGCCACCCTCCTTTACACAAGGAGGGCTTAAAGGCCCCCCTGTGTAAGGGGACTGTCAGCGCAGCTGACTGAGGGGTTGTCACTTCGCCCCTGCCGATTTCGCAAGCGATATACAGGGCTGAAAAATCGGCAAATCGCACATAAAAGCGGAGAAGTTTTCTACAAAAACAGCACCGAAAAGATGAGAGACAGCGGAATAATATTGCAAAAGATGCTTAAAATAGCAAAAGTGAGACCTTTTTTGAGACAAATCAGGCGAGCTCCCTTTTGACTGTTCGGCATAATATACAAAAATAACGATGCAAGTTTGTTGCAATCAGAGATTTTCAATGAAAATCAAAAAAAACGCGTTTTTTTGAAAAAATCGCAAAAAAAGGCTTGCAAATGCGGTTTTCATGTGTTACTATAACTCTTGCGTGACTGCTGAGATATGCGTTGATGCGGGAGGTGGCCGTCCTTGAGGCGGGGAATTTCCGCGGAGTATGTCCGATTTTAAACCGGGCGACCTATATTACAGTACATTGAGCGGGCTGAGCCCGCGCGTTGCTGTGTGTGGAGGCGTTATGCCTTGCCCCGGTTAAACCGAATAACGGTTTAGCCGGTTTTTTGCAGGGAAAACGAGAAAACACACGGCACAGTGGATTGAAGAAAAGGGCGTCTCTAAGCGAAAAAATTTTTAGGAGGCGATTAAATGGCAGTCAAAGAAAAAATCCGTATCCGAGTAAGAGGCTACGACCATCAGCTGGTCGATGCAGCAGCAGAGAAGATCGTTGAGACCGCAAAGCGTACCGGCTCCAAGGTTTCCGGCCCCATCCCGCTGCCCACCGACAAGGAGATCGTTACCATCCTGCGCGCAGTACACAAGTACAAGGATTCCCGCGAGCAGTTTGAGATGAGGACCCACAAGAGACTCATCGACATTCTCCGTCCCAGCAACAAGACCGTAGAAGCTCTCACCGGCCTCGAGCTCCCCGCGGGCGTCGAGATCGAGATCAAGCTTTAATAGCGAAGCTTGACAGTACGCACACACAAATATAAATAGTGTGGGCGAAGGTAATGTTGGCAGGTGACTGTCAACCAATAACCAAGGAGGAAATTTAGAAATGCAGAAAGCAATCATCGGCAAAAAGCTTGGCATGACCCAGCTGTTTGATGAAAACGGCAGCTTTATCCCGGTCACTGTCATCGAGGCTGGTCCTTGTGTCGTCGTACAGAAGAAGACAGCCGAAAACGACGGATATGAATCCGTGCAGCTCGGCTTCGGCGAGATCTCGGACAAGCACGTTAACAAGCCCATGAAGGGTCACTTCGCCAAGTCCGACGTAGCAGCTAAGCGTGTTCTTCGTGAGTTCAAGCTCGCAGACATGGCAGCAGTTAACGTTGGCGACATCGTTAAGGCAGACGTTTTCGCAGCAGGCGAAAAGGTAGACGTTTGCGGAACCAGCAAAGGTAAGGGCTTCGCAGGCGTGATCAAGCGCTATGGATGCCGCTCTCTCAAGGCTACCCACGGCACCGGCCCTGTTGCAAGACAGGCAGGCTCTATGGGCGCTAACTCTTCTCCCTCCAGAATCTTCAAGGGCAAGAAGATGGCAGGCCACATGGGTGCAGAGAGAGTTACCATACAGAACCTTGAAGTTGTCAAGGTCGACGCAGAAAACAATCTGATCGCTCTTCGCGGTGCGATCCCCGGCCCCAAGGGCGGTTATGTTTACATCACCGACGCCGTTAAGGGCCAGAAGGCTTAAAGGGAGGAGGAAACATCATGCCGAAGGTTACAGTATATAACATGGCAGGCGCCTCTGTTGGCGAGATCGAGCTTTCCGAGTCCATTTTCGGAATCGAGCCCAATCAGTACGCTGTTCACGAAGTTGTTAAGAACTTCCTCGCTAACCAGCGTCAGGGCACCCAGTCCACCCTCACCAGAACTGAGGTTAGAGGCGGCGGCAGAAAGCCCTGGAGACAGAAGGGCACCGGCCACGCAAGACAGGGCTCCATCAGAGCTCCCCAGTGGTATCACGGCGGCGTAGCACTTGGCCCCAAGCCCCGCGATTACCGTTACTCTCTGAACAAGAAGGTTAAGAGACTGGCTCTCAAGTCGGTATTCTCCTCTAAGGTTCTCGAGAACAACCTCGTAGTTGTTGACAACATCGTTGTTGACGAGTTCAAGACCAAGACCGTTGTTGCAATGCTCAACGCTCTTAAGGTAGAAGGCAAGGCGCTCATCATCGCCGCTGAGAAGAACGAGAAGCTCATCAAGTCCGCTTCCAACATCCCCGGCGTTAAGACCGCTCTTACCAACACCATCAACGTTTACGACATGGTAAACGCCGGCAAGCTGGTCATCGCTAAGGACGCGATCGCCAAGATCGAGGAGGTGTACGCTTAAATGAAGCTCGCACAGGATATCGTAGTAAAGCCCATCATCACCGAGCGCAGCATGTCCCTCATCTCTGAAGGTAAGTACACTTTCGAGGTACTCAAGTCCGCTAACAAGATCGAGATCGCTTCCGCGATCGAGACCCTGTTCCCCGGCACCAAGGTTGCTTCCGTTAACACCATGAATGTCAGCGGCAAGCAGAAGCGCATGGGCAAAAACGTAGGAACCACCCGTTCCTGGAAAAAGGCAGTCGTCACCATCAAGGCCGACTCCAAGAAGATCGAGTTCTTCGAGAGCATGATCTGATAGCTGTTCGACACAGCAAATGAGAAATACGACGACTTGGGTATGGGAGTCTCATAGATCCCGCTAACAAGTTATGAGGAGTGAAACATCAGATGGCAATTAGAACTTTTAAGCCCACGACCCCCGCTCGCCGTCAGATGACCGTCACCGATTATTCCGGCCTTTCCAAGGTTGCACCTGAAAAGAGCCTGCTGACTGTCATCAAGGCGAACGCCGGCCGTAACAATACCGGCAGAATCACCGTCCGTCATCGCGGCGGTGCTAACCGCAGAAAGTATCGTATCATCGACTTCAAGAGAGACCTTCAGGGCGTTCCCGCTCAGGTCCTCACCCTCGAGTACGATCCCAACCGTTCCGCTCACATCGCCCTCGTTCAGTACGAGACCGGCGAGAAGCGCTACATCATCGCACCCCACGGCCTCAAGGTAGGCGACACCGTATCCAGCGGCGCCGGCTCCGACATCAAGCCCGGCAACGCACTTGAGCTGGTAAGCATCCCCGTTGGTACCTTCGTACACAACGTAGAGCTTTACCCCGGCAAGGGCGCTCAGCTCGCTCGTGCAGCTGGTGTTATGGCTCAGCTGATGGCTAAGGAAGGCAACTTTGCTCTTCTCAGACTGCCCTCCGGCGAGCTTCGTAAGGTTCCTGTAAACTGCATGGCTACCATCGGCCAGGTCGGCAACATCGACCACGAGAACGTATCCATCGGTAAGGCAGGCCGCACCCGTCACATGGGTATCCGTCCTACCGTTCGCGGCTCTGTAATGAACCCCTGCGACCATCCTCACGGTGGTGGTGAGGGCAGAAGCCCGATCGGCCGTCCCGGCCCTGTAACCCCCTGGGGCAAGCCCGCACTCGGTTACAAGACCAGAGATAAGCATCATCGCACTGACAAGTATATTGTCAAGCGCCGCAACGCTAAGTAAGGAGGTATAATCGACAATGGGTAGAAGTATTAAAAAAGGCCCTTACGTGCACGAGAAGCTTCTCGCACGTGTACAGGCGATGAACGCCTCCGGTGAAAAGAAGGTACTCAAAACCTGGAGCAGATCTTCCACGATCTTCCCGGATTTTGTCGGTCACACTTTCGCTGTTCACGACGGACGTAAGCATGTTCCGGTTTATGTTACCGAGGATATGGTCGGACACAAGCTCGGCGAGTTTGCTCCCACCAGAACCTACCGCGGTCACGCCGGCGCAAAGAAGTCCTAAGTAGCCGAAAGGAGGATAAATCATGGAAGCAAAAGCATATCTGCGCGGCGTGAGAATTTCGCCCCGCAAGGTGCAGATCGTTCTCGATCTCATCCGCAACAAGCCCACCGACGTTGCGCTCGCAATCCTGAGACATACCCCCAAGGCTGCCAGCGAACCGGTCGCAAAGCTCTTAAAGAGCGCAATCGCCAATGCTGAGAACAACCACAGCATGGATAAGAATCATCTTTATGTCGCTGAGTGCTTTGTAACTCCCGGCATGACCATGAAGCGCATCATGCCCAGAGCACAGGGCAGAGCGTTCCGCATCAACAAGAGAACTTCCCACGTTACCATCGTGGTGAAGGAGAAGGAATAACCGAAAGAGGAGGGTAAACTTAATGGGCCAGAAAGTCAATCCGCATGGTCTTAGAGTAGGCGTTATCAAGGATTGGGATTCCCGCTGGTTTGCCAAGGACAACGCTTTCGGCGATCTCCTTGTTGAAGATTACCAGCTGAGAAAATATCTCAAGAAGCGCCTTTACGATGCAGGTGTTGCCAAGATCGAGATCGAGCGCGACGCTGCTAAGGTAAAGATCCACATCAACTGCGCACGTCCCGGCGTTGTTATCGGCCGCCAGGGCTCCGAGATCGAAAAGGTTCGTCTCGAGTGCGAGAAGATGGTAAACAAGAATAAGGAAAACAAGGTTAACGTTCTCGTTAACGTTGTTGAGATCAAGTCTGCTGATAAGAACGCGCAGCTCGTTGCAGAGAACATCGCTTCTCAGCTCGAGGGTCGTGTATCCTTCCGCCGCGCTATGAAGCAGGCTATCGGCAGAGCTATGAAGTTCGGCGCTAAGGGTATCAAGGTTCAGTGCTCCGGCCGTCTTGCCGGCGCTGAGATCGCCCGCACCGAGACTTACCACGAAGGAACCATCCCGCTGCAGACCATCCGCGCTGACATCGACTACGGTTTTGCTGAGGCAGCTACCACCTACGGTCGTATCGGCATCAAGGTTTGGATCTACACCGGCGAGGTTCTGCAGGAAGTTAAAAAGCAGCCCCGTAAGGAAGGAGGCAAGAGATAATGCTTCTGCCTAAGAGAGTAAAATACCGCAGAGTTCACAGAGGCAGACTGACCGGCAAGGCTCAGCGCGGAAACTTCGTTTCCAACGGCGAGTTTGGTCTTCAGGCTCTTGAACCCGCTTGGATCACTTCCAACCAGATCGAGGCAGCCCGTATTGCCATGACCCGTTACATCAAGCGTGGCGGTCAGGTTTGGATCAAGATATTCCCCGATAAGCCCGTAACCGAGAAGCCTGCTGAGACCCGAATGGGTTCCGGTAAGGGCAGCCCCGAGTACTGGGTAGCAGTTGTTAAGCCCGGCCGCGTGATGTTTGAGATCGGCGGCGTTAGCGAAGAGCTTGCACGTGAAGCTATGCGTCTTGCTATGCACAAGCTTCCCATCAAGTGCAAGTTCGTAAAGAAGGAAGAGGAGGTTGAAGGCTAATGAAGGCAAACGAACTCAGAAAGCTCTCTGTTGAAGAGCTCAACACCAAGCTCGCTGACCTGAAGGCAGAGCTTTTTAACCTCAGATTCCAGCACACCATCAATCAGCTCGACAATCCCCTTCGTCTTGTTGCTGTCCGCAAGGACATTGCACGCGTTAAGACGCTGATCGGCGAAGCTGAGCGTAAGGCGTAACAGCGGAAGGAGGAAATTACTGTGAGCGAGAGAAACTTGCGTAAGACTACTGTTGGCGTTGTTGTAAGCGACAAGATGGATAAGACCGTTGTTGTTGCGGTTGCTGACAGAGTTCGTCACCCCCTTTACAAGAAGATCGTTAAGCGCACCGTTAAGTTCAAGGCTCATGATGAGCTCAACGCTTGTGGCATCGGCGACAAGGTAGAGATCATGGAGTGCCGTCCCCTTTCTAAGGATAAGAACTGGCGCGTAGTTAACATCATCGAGAAGGCTAAGTAAGAATATAAATAATAAGAAACCGGTTTGAGCGCTGTCGCGAATGGGCGGCAAGCAGCGGCTGAGAAAGCCCCGGCAAACCGGCGGATACCGAAAGGAGGATACCGCTCATGATTCAGATGCAGTCCTACATGAAGGTTGCCGACAACACCGGCGCCAAGGAGCTTATGTGCATCAGAGTGCTTGGCGGCACCAGAAGAAGATATGCTAACATCGGCGACGTAGTTGTCGCTTCTGTTAAGAAAGCAGCGCCCGGCGGCGCAGTTAAAAAGGGCGATGTAGTTAAGGCCGTTATCGTAAGATCCGCTCAGGGTCTTCGCCGCGAGGACGGAACCTACATCCGCTTTGATGAGAACGCAGCAGTCATTATCAAGGACGACAAGACCCCCAAGGGCACCCGTATCTTTGGACCGGTCGCAAGAGAGCTCCGCGATAAGGACTACCTTAAAATCTTGAGCCTCGCTCCCGAGGTTCTGTAACGGAGGTGCAGGAACGTGAACAAACTTCATGTAAGAAAAGATGACATGGTAGTCATCCTCTCCGGCAAAGACAAGGGCAAGAAGGGCAAGGTTCTTGAGACCTCTCCCAAGGAGCAGAAGCTCATCGTCGAAGGCGTTAACATGGTAACTAAGCATGTTAAGCCCCGTCGTCAGGGCGAAACCGGCGGCATTGTTAAGGTTGAAGGCGCTTTCTACGCCTGCAAGGCAATGCTGGTTTGCCCCTCTTGCGGCAAGGCTACCAGAGTAGCCCACAAGGTGCTGGCGGATGGAACCAAAATGCGCGCTTGCAAAAAGTGCAACGCGACTTTCTAAGTGAGGAGGATTGAAACATGGCAAGATTACAGGATCGTTATAATAACGAAGTAACCGGCGCCCTGATGAACAAGTTCGGTTACAAGAGCGTCATGCAGATTCCGAAGCTTGAGAAGGTCGTTATCAACGTGGCCTGCGGCGAAGCAAGAGATAACCCCAAGGTTATCGATGCTATCGTAGGCGACCTCGGCAAGATCACCGGTCAGAAGGCTGTTGTCTGCAGAGCAAGAAAGTCGGTAGCAAACTTCAAGCTCCGTGAGGGTATGCCCATCGGATGCAAGGTGACCCTTCGCGGCGCCAGAATGTATGAGTTTGTTGACAGACTCTTTAACGTAGCTATGCCCCGTGTACGTGACTTCCGCGGCATTCCCGCGAACGGATTCGACGGCAGAGGCAACT
This sequence comes from uncultured Oscillospiraceae bacterium, assembly GCA_964605985.1. Classification (GTDB taxonomy): domain Bacteria; phylum Bacillota; class Clostridia; order Oscillospirales; family Ruminococcaceae; genus Yanshouia. Next base: position 50,483 of record CAZSEO010000005.1, read on the forward strand.
TCAGCTTCGGTCTTAAGGAGCAGCTGATGTTCCCCGAAATCGAATACGATAAGATCGACAAGGTGCGCGGCATGGACATTTCCTTTGTCACCACTGCTAAGACTGACGAAGAAGGCCGCGAGCTCCTCAAGGAACTCGGCTGCCCCTTCGCTAAGTAAGGAGGAGAATTTAAAATGGCTAAGAAGAGTATGAAGCTCAAGCAGCAGGCGCCTGCTAAGTTCTCCACCAGAGAATACAACAGATGCAAGATCTGCGGTCGTCCCCACGCTTATCTGAGAAAGTACGGAATCTGCCGTATCTGCTTCAGAGAGCTCGCTTACAAGGGACAGATCCCCGGCGTGCGCAAGGCAAGCTGGTAATTAACAGATAGGAAACAAAGGAGGTTAACGGCATGCATATCACCGATACCATCGCTGACTTGCTTACTCGTATCAGAAATGCGAGCACTGCAAAGCACGATACGGTCGATGTTCCCGCTTCCAACATGAAGAAGGCTATCGTTCAGATCCTGTTGGATGAGGGTTATATAAAGAGCTTCTCCGTTATTGAGGACGGAAAGCAGGGCGTCATTCGCATTGTACTCAAGTACACTGCCGGCAAGACTCCCGTTATCACCGGTTTGAGAAGAGTTTCCAAGCCCGGTCTTCGTATCTACACCAGCTGCGAAGAGATGCCCAAGGTTATGAAGGGTCTCGGCATTGCCATCCTTTCCACTCCCAAGGGCGTTATGACCGACAAGGAAGCCAGAAAGCAGAATGTTGGCGGCGAAGTTCTCGCCTTCATCTGGTAAGGGGGAGCAGAAATATGTCTAGAATTGGTAGAAAGCATATCGCAGTTCCCGCCGGTGTTGAAGTTAAGATCAACGGCAGCGAAGTTACCGTTAAGGGCCCCAAGGGCACCCTTTCCCGCACCTTCAACCCCGATATCAACATCGTTATGGAGGGTGCAGAGATAGTTGTTACCCGCCCCAGCGATAACCCCGAACACCGCAGCCTTCACGGTCTGACTAGAACCCTTATCGCTAACATGGTCACCGGCTGCCACGAAGGTTTCAAGAAGGAACTTGAGGTAAACGGCGTTGGCTACCGTGTAGCCAAGCAGGGCAAGAACCTTGTTATGAACCTTGGTTATTCTCATCAGGTAATCATGCCTGAGATCGAGGGCATCACCATTGATGTTCCCCAGCCCAACAAGATCATCATCAACGGCGCCGACAAGCAGATGGTTGGACAGTTCGCGGCAGAAGTTCGCGAGAAGCGTCCCCCCGAGCCTTATAAGGGCAAGGGCATCAAGTATATTGATGAAGTTATCATCCGCAAGGAAGGCAAGGCCGGTAAGGGCAAGAAGTAAAGAAAGGAGTGTATGCAGATGGTTAAAAAGCCTGACAGCAATAAGGCGCGTCTTAAGAGACATTATCGCGTCAGAAATAAAATCAGCGGTACTGCTGAGCGTCCCCGCCTGAGCGTTTTCCGTTCCTCCAAGAACATCTACGCACAGATCATCGACGATGTAGCCGGCGTCACTCTGGTGTCTGCTTCTTCGCTTGAGAAGTCCTTCACCGAGAAGGGCAGCGACAAGGCTGCCGCTCACGCTATCGGCAAGCTCGTAGCTGAAAGAGCTGTTGAGAAGGGCATCACTACCGTAGTGTTTGACCGCAGCGGTTATGTTTACCACGGCCGCGTAAAAGAACTTGCTGAGGGTGCCCGCGAGGGTGGACTCAACTTCTAAGGAGGGAAAAGAATTGGCTCGTATAGACGCTAACGCATTAGAGCTTACCGAGAGAGTAGTTGCCATCAACCGCGTATCCAAAACCGTTAAGGGCGGTCGTGTTATGAAGTTCTCGGCGCTCGTCGTCGTCGGTGACGGCAACGGCACCATCGGCTTTGGCATGGGCAAGGCCAACGAAGTTCCCGATGCTATCCGCAAGGGCATCGAGGACGCAAAGAAGAATCTGTTTAAGGTATCCCTCAAGGGAACCACCATTCCCCACGAGGTAATAGGAAAGTTCGGCGCAGGCGCAGTCCTGATGATGCCCGCTCCCCAGGGTACCGGCGTTATCGCAGGTGGCCCCGTTCGTGCGGTGCTCGAGGTTGCTGGTATCAAGGATATCAGAACCAAGTGCCAGCGTTCCAACAACCCCTGCAACGTAGTAACCGCTACCGTAAACGGTCTGCGCGCACTGCGTAATGTTGACGAGGTTGCTGCTCTCCGCGGCAAGTCCGTTGACGAGATCTTGGGCTAAGGAGGTTAGTTAAAATGGCTAACATCAAGATTAAGCTGGTCAAGAGCCTCAACGGCTGCCTTAAGGACCAGATTGCAACCGCCGAAGCGCTCGGTCTTCACAAGATCGGTAATGAAACCATTCAGCCTGACAATGCGGCAACCAGAGGCAAGATCAAGAAGATCTCTCACCTCGTCGCTTGGACCGAGGCGTAACTAAGGAGGTGCAAGCTATCATGAAACTGCATGAGTTATCTCCCGCACCCGGCTCTGTCAAGGATGCTTACCGCAAGGGCAGAGGCGCTGGCTCCGGTAACGGCAAGACTGCCGGCAAGGGCCACAAGGGTCAGAAGGCACGCTCCGGTGGCGGTGTACGCCCCGGCTTTGAAGGCGGCCAGATGCCTCTCCACAGAAGAATTCCTAAGAGAGGCTTCAACAACATTTTCGCTAAGGAATACGTATCCATCAATGTGGATGTTCTCAACCGTTTTGAAGACGGCGCGGTAGTTGATGCCGAGGCCATTTCCAAGGCCGGCATTGTAAAGAATACCCGCGACGGTATCAAGATCCTCGGCAGAGGCGAGCTCAATCGTAAGCTCACCGTTGTTGCAGTAGCTTTCTCTGCATCTGCTAAGGAAAAGATTGAAGCGGCCGGAGGAAAGGCCGAGGTGAAGTAAGATGCTCGAAACCCTCAGAAATGCTTGGAAAATCGAGGATCTTAGAAAAAAGATCATCTACACCATGGTGATCCTTGCGCTGACCAGAATCGGTTCTCAGATCCCGGTACCGTTTCTTGATCCCGCAGCGCTCGGAGCAATGGTAAGCGCAACCGGCGGTATCTTCGGATATCTCGATGTGCTCACCGGCGGCGCGTTCTCGCGCAGCACCCTTTTCGCACTGTCCATCTCCCCCGCGATCACTTCTTCGATCGTTATCCAGCTTCTCACCATAGCTATCCCCTATCTTGAGAACCTGGCTAAAGAGGGTGAGGAAGGTCAGCGCAAGATCAAAAAGATCACCCGTTACACCACTCTCGCTCTTGCACTGCTCCAGTCCTACGGCTACATGATGCTTCTTGCTAACCAGGGCGCTATCATGAGATTCCAGGGTTGGCAGTACTACTTCGCAAGACTGGTTATCGTTCTCTGCTTCGCAGCAGGCGCAATGCTGATCCAGTTCCTCGGCGAAAGAATCGACGAGAAGGGTATCGGAAACGGCATCTCGATGATACTCTTTATCGGTATCGTATCCCGCGGCGGCGCTGTTATCAGCTCGCTGGTAGAGTATATCAAGTATGCTATGGCAGGATACACCCTCTTCTACTTCACCGTACCGCTGGTATGCGTTCTCTTCCTTGCAGTCATCGTGTTCATCATCATTATGACTCAGGCCGAGCGCCGCATTCCCGTTCAGTATGCGAAGAGAGTAGTAGGAAGAAAGCAGTACGGCGGCCAGTCCACCTTCCTTCCCATCAAGGTCAATATGTCCGGCGTTCTGCCTGTAATCTTTGCTTCCACCATCCTGTCTATCCCCACCACCATCAGCGGTTTTGTTGGAGCTTCCCCTGATTCCTTCCTCTACAAGGTAATGGCTATCTTCAACTACAACACTGTTTGGTATGCGCTGCTCTACTTTGTACTGATCATGGCTTTCAACTATTTCTATGTTGCCATCCAGTATAACCCCATTGAGATTTCCAACAATCTCAGAAAGAACAGCGGCACCATCCCCGGCATCCGTCCCGGCAAGCCCACCTCTGACTACATCGCTAAGATCGTAGCAAAGACCACCTTCCTGGGCGGTATCTTCTTGAGCATCATCGCTACCCTGCCTATCGGCGTTGGCGCGCTGACCAAGATGAATATCTCGCTGGGCGGAACCTCGGTCATCATTCTTGTAGGCGTTGCGCTTGACACCGTTCGTCAGCTCGAAAGCCAGATGATGATGCGTCACTACAAGGGCTTCCTCGAATAAGCTGGGGGCGATTTGCAGTGAAAATGATAATGCTCGGAGCCCCGGGCGCCGGAAAAGGCACCCATGGGAATCTCATTTCAAAAGAATATTCCATTCCGCTGATAGGGACCGGAGATATGATCCGCGAAACTATAAAAAGCGGCTCGGAAATTGGAATGAAGTTCAAGGCACTCACCGAAAACGGCGGATTCATTTCCGACGAGGATGTTGCAGAGTTGGTGGCACACCGGCTTTCGCAGTCCGATCTTAAAGACAGCTTTATTCTCGACGGCTTTCCCCGCTCTATCAAACAGGCGGAGATGCTTGAAGGAATGGGCATTGAGATCGATGTGGCGCTCTACCTTGAAATAACCGATCAAGAGATCATTGAACGCTTGGAAGGCAGAAGAGTCTGCAAGGTATGCGGTGCTACTTTCCATATCGAACACAATCCCACTGAGGATCACGGCGTTTGTGATAAGTGCGGCGGCGAGCTTGCAGTTCGCGCCGACGACGATCCCGCAACGGTGCTTCACCGGCTCGAGATATATCACGAACAGACCGAACCGCTGGTCGATTTCTACCGCGAACGCGGAAAGTTGATCACTATCCATTCCGGAAGGGAAGTTCGCACCGTTTACGCAGAGATACTTTCTGCACTGAGGTTGATTAAAGATGGTAATCCTTAAAACCAAAAATGAACTGCAATTGATGCAGAAGGCCGGCGCTCTTACGGCAGCGGCGCTCCATGCGGGCGGCGCTGCTATCAGACCGGGCGTGACCACAAAGCAGATCGACAAAGTGATACACGATTATATCGTGAGTCGCGGCGGAGTTCCTTCCTTTTTGGGATACGGCGGTTTTCCTGCTTCGGCGTGTATATCGGTGAATAACGAGGTCATCCACGGAATTCCCGATGGGCGCGTTATCGAAGAGGGGGATATCGTCAGCATAGATGTAGGCGCAAAGGTAGATGGCTACCATGGCGATTCGGCTTACACTTTTCCCTGCGGAAAGATAAGCGCCGAAGCGCAGGCGCTGCTTGACGGCACCAAAAAGGCACTGGAAAACGCAATCGCTCAGGCGGTGGTTGGAAACCGCATAGGAGATATCTCCTACGCAGTGCAGAGCACCGTGGAGCCGCTCGGATATTCGGTGGTGCGTGAATATGTAGGACACGGCGTGGGCCGCGGACTGCATGAAGCACCCGAGGTCCCCAACTACGGGACCGCCGGCAGAGGCATCCGCCTCGCAGCCGGAATGGTGTTGGCGATCGAGCCGATGATCAATGCCGGCAACTGGCCGGTAAAGGTCTTGGACAATGACTGGACCGTCGTCACCAGAGACAATTCCCTGTCGGCACATTTTGAGCACACCGTTGCAATAACCGCCAACGGACCGCTGATACTCACCAAATTACAGTAAGGTATCCTGAGATGGAGCTTTACAGTGTAGTTAAGAGTATCGCGGGACGCGACCGCGGCGAATATTTCGCCGTGGTGGGCGAAATGCCGGGCTTTGTGTTGATCGCGAACGGAAAAAGCAGGCCGCTTATCCGTCCGAAACGGAAAAAGACAAAGCATATTGAGATGACCTCATATAAGCTTTGTAATAAGAGCCTAACAACCGACCGAAAGCTGAGAACCGCATTGAAACAGTTTAGTGCGGACAGTTACAAAGGAGGGAAATGACCTTGGCAAAGGATGATGTAATCGAAGTGGAGGGCATCGTTAAAGAAGCTCTTCCCAACGCACAGTTCGTCGTTGAGATACAGGGCGGTCACAAGCTGCTTGCTCATATATCCGGCAAGCTTCGTATGAATTTCATCCGTATACTCCCCGGCGACAAGGTCACTATGGAGATTTCTCCCTACGACCTGACCAAGGGTAGGATTACCTGGAGATCCAAGTAAAAGTAATAAGAAAACCGGCGCGGTTACAGCGGATAATTGCCCCGGAAATAACAATAATTCGTCCGCTTGCATGAATGGAGGTATTTATCATGAAAGTAAGACCTTCCGTTAAGCCCATGTGTGAGAAGTGCAAGGTTATCAAGCGCAAAGGCCGTATCATGGTCATCTGCGAGAACCCCAAGCACAAGCAGCGTCAGGGCTAACGCCAACCGAAAACATGGAGGTGTAACAAAGAATGGCTCGTATAGCTGGTATTGACATGCCTCGCGAGAAGCGCGTTGAGATCGGTCTGACCTATATCTACGGTATCGGCCGCAAGACTGCCAACGACATCCTCAAGGCTACCGGAATCAATCCCGACACCCGCGTTAAGGACCTCACCGAGGCCGATGAAGCGGCTCTCAGAGACTATATCGACAAGAACGTTATCGTAGAGGGCGACCTTCGCTCCCGCGTTCAGCTTGACATCAAGCGTCTTGTTGAAATTGGTTGTTACCGTGGCATTCGTCACAGAAAGGGTCTGCCCGTTCGCGGTCAGCGTTCCAAGACCAATGCCCGTACCCGTAAGGGTCCCAAGAAGACCATCGCTAACAAGAAGAAGTAAGGGAGGGACAGATTTAAGATGGCTAAGCAGAAAAATGCCGTGGTACGTACCCGTCGCCGCGAGCGCAAGAACATCGAGCGTGGTGCTGCACACATCCAGTCCACCTTTAACAACACCATAGTCACCATCACCGACACTCAGGGCAACGCTCTTTCGTGGGCATCTGCGGGCGGTCTGGGCTTTAGAGGCTCCAGAAAATCCACCCCCTTTGCTGCACAGACCGCTGCTGAGACCGCAGCTAAGGCTGCTATGGAGCACGGCCTCAAGACCGTAGAGGTTTACGTAAAGGGCCCCGGTTCCGGTCGTGAAGCTGCTATCAGAGCGCTCCAGGGCGCTGGTCTCGAGGTAACCATGATCAAGGATGTTACCCCGATTCCTCACAACGGATGCCGTCCTCCCAAGAGAAGACGCGTCTAATCCGATAAATCAGGAGGTGTAATTTAAAATGGCTAGATATACTGAAGCGAACTGCAGACTCTGCCGCCGCGAGGGCAAGAAGCTTTTCCTCAAGGGCGAGAGATGCTATAGCGATAAGTGCGCTGTTACCAGAAGAGAGTCTGTTCCCGGCCAGCACGGTAAGGGCAGAAAGAAGACCTCTGAGTATGCTACCCAGCTGCGTGCTAAGCAGACTGCTAAGCGTTACTACGGCGTTCTCGAGAGCCAGTTCGCATCTTATTTTGAGAAGGCTGCTGCAAAGAGCGGCATCACCGGCGAAAACCTGCTCCAGATCCTCGAGTCCAGACTTGACAACGTTGTTTACCGTCTTGGTTGGGCTTCTTCCAGAAAGGAAGCTCGTCAGCTCGTTCGTCACGGTCATTTCGTAGTTAACGGATCCAAGGCTAACATCCCCTCTATCCTTCTCAAGGCTGGAGACACTGTTGCTGTTGCAGAGAAGAGCCGTTCCAACGACAAGATCAAGGCTGTTATCGAGCAGTTCGCATCCCGTCCTGTTCCTCAGTGGCTGGACCTCGACAAGAACAATCTCGTAGGCAAGATCGTAGTGCTTCCCAAGCGTGAGGAGATCGACCTCGACGTAGCAGAGCATCTCATCGTCGAGCTTTACTCCAAGTAATCCCTTATTGTCAATCAGCAGGGGAACGACGCGAAGCGGCTTAAAAGCCGCTCGAAAGGGAGGGTTATTATGGTTAAAATTATCGAGCCCAAGGTTGAAACCGCACAGCTCTCGGAAAACGGACGCTACGGAAAGTTTGTGGCAGAGCCGCTCGACCGCGGTTTTGGCATCACGCTGGGCAATAGCTTGAGGCGTGTACTTCTCTCCTCGCTTCCCGGTGTAGCTGTAATATCCGTTAAGATCGACGGTATTCAGCACGAGTTTTCCACCATCGAAGGCGTTAAGGAAGACGTTACCGAGATCATCCTTAACATTAAGGGACTCAACGCTAAGCTTTACTGCGAAGGTCCCAAAACGGTTCGCATCGATGCCCAGGGCGATTGCGTTGTAACCGCCGGCAGCATCATCTGTGATTCCGAAGTCGAGATCCTCGATCCCGACATGCACATTGCTACCGTCAGCGAAGGCGGCAGACTCAGCATGGAGATCACTCTCCAGAAGGGTCAGGGCTATGTTCCCGCCGAGCGCAACAAGGCTACCGAGCTTGAAAAGGCTCCCCTTGGCACCATCGCTGTCGACAGCATCTATACTCCCGTACTCAAGGTAAACTACACTGTTGAAAACACCCGTGTAGAGCAGATAACCGACTATGACAAACTGACTGTTGAAGTTTGGACCGACGGTACCATTTCCGCTAAGGAAGCGGTAAGTTTGGCGGCTAAGATCCTCAATAGACAGCTCAACCACTTTGTGGATCTCTCTGATGAGACCTTCTCCACCGAAATCCTTGAAAAGAAGGAAGACAGCGGCAAGGAAAAGGCACTTGAGATGACAATTGAAGAGCTTGACCTGTCGGTTAGAGCATTTAACTGCCTCAAGCGTGCAGGAGTAAACACCGTTGGCGACTTGGTCAACAAGTCCCCCGAGGAAATGATGAAGGTCAGAAACCTCGGTAAGAAGTCGCTCGAAGAAGTCATTGCCAAGCTTCAGTCGCTCGGCTTTGACCTGAGCAGGGAAGAGGAATAATCCTTATCCCGGATGTAACTACAACCTTATTGCAAGGAGTGAATAAACTATGGCAGGTTCAAGAAAGCTCGGCAGAGCCAGCGATCACCGCATGGCTATGCTGCGCGCTATGGTGACCTATCTCATGGAGAATGGCCGCATCGAGACTACCGTTACCCGCGCCAAGGAAGTAAGATCCGCAGCGGAGAAGATCATCACCACCGCTAAGCGCAATGATCTTCATTCTAAGCGCCAGGTATTCTCCTTTATCACCAAGGAGACTGTTGCTAAGAAGGTAATCGACGATATCGCTCCCAAGTATCAGGATAAGAACGGCGGTTATTGCCGTATCATCCGTACCGGTCCTCGTCGCGGCGACGCGGCTGAGATGGCTATCATCGAGTTGGTCTGATCTTAAGCTAACAAAACATAAAATCCCCGTGCATTTTGCACGGGGATTTTTGCGTATATAAATTTGATTGATAAGAAGTGATATGTTAAGTTAATGGTGAGCTTACGCTCAGGCAACGTGATACATAGGCTTTAACTTCGCGCTCGTGCCGCGCAGACAGTTACTTTCGGTATGCCCCGAAAGTAACCAAAGGGACACTTAAGGAAAACCTTAGGTTTTCCTTAAGAAACCTTTCCTCATTTTTAGGGGGCTTATCCGCCCCCTAAAATCCTATTGATACCGAAGCTGAGAAAACTTTTAAGTACAACTTGGGCTTCGACGGCAAAAATGGCGTCAAGCTGCAAATTTTTGCCGTCTTAATATAGTGCAGTGTAACTATCATTTTGAAGTATAATCATAATTTAAAGTTTTTTGGTCAATCTTTTTTCAAAAAAGATTGTAGGGTTTGGGGCAAAGCCACATTATAAGTCATTCATCCTCTTTGCTTTCGGTCAGGCCTATATCGCTGCCGAGGATAGCGCCGGTAGAGATCGCTCCGCGCCCGAATTTGCCGCGTACCGAGTCGATCGCGGATTCGAGTTTTTTGCGCTTTTCACGCGACTGGGGGGCAGATCCAAAGAAGGACAGCTGTTCCGCGGCTTCCCCCTCAGGTATCAGTCCTGCTGCGGTGACGGTTATGGTGCGGATGGGCGATTTGCCGTTATATGCTGCGTAAAGCAGCGAAATTGCTCCATCAGCAAGCTCGTTTGAAAGCGCGGTCGCATTTTCAAGCGGTTTTTGGCGCGAAATGGTTTTAAACTCGCTGTCCTTGATGTGAAGCTGTATCGTTTTGGCGCAAAGTCCGTATTTGCGCAGGCGGGTAGCTACCTCGTCGCAGAGAGAGCAGATGCCGATTTTGGCGTCATCGTAGCTGGTGAGATCGCGGCAAAACGTCATGCCGTTGCCGACCGACTTCACCTCTCGCGGCTCGTCATAGCGGCGAACTTCGCTATGGTCGATTCCGTTGGCGTATTCATAAAGGGTGGCGCCGAGCCTTCCGAGACGCAGCGCAAGCTTGTGGCTGTCGGCGGCGGCAAGATCACCTATGGTGTTGATATAAAGCGATCTCAGCTCACGTTCTGCCGATGCGCCGACATATAAAAGGCTCGAAACGGGCAGCTTCCAGACGATATCGCGCCAGTTGTTCTCGTCAATGACGGTGGTGGCATCCGGTTTTTTGTAATCGGAGCCGAGCTTTGCAAAAATCTTGTTGAAAGAAACACCGACCGAGATGGTGATACCGGTCTCGTTTCGCACCGCATGGCGCAGCTCGTCAGCAATTTCGGCGCCGCTGCCGAAAAGCTGCCGCGAACCGGTCACATCCAGCCAGGACTCATCGATCCCAAATGGCTCCACCTGATCGGTATAGCGGCAATAGATGGCGTTTATCCGCTTTGAATAGCGGCGGTATTCATCGTGATGCGGCTTGACCAGCACCAGATCGGGACATTTTCTCTGTGCTTTCCAAACCGTTTCGGCGGTGACGATACCGTATTTTTTCGCCAGCTCATTTTTTGCAAGGATTATTCCGTGACGGCTTTTGGGGTCGCCGCAGACCGCCATAGGAACAGTGGAAAGCGACGGATCGAGGACAGATTCCACCGAAGCGAAAAAACCGTTGCAGTCGCAGTGAAGTATTGTTCTCATAAGTTGCGCCGTCTCCTTTCCAAAACTATTTTAACATATGGCGGTCAAAAATATAGCTAATTTGTAAAATTTATGCATATGGGTGGCAATGGGTGACATTTGAAAGCTAAAAGAGTTATAATGATCACAGGATGACAGCTTCGATACTGCCAATACATATCGGAGAGATAAAATTTAAGGGGAGGATCGCAATATGAAGATAACTTTTATCGGCGCTACCCATGAGGTAACGGGAAGCTGTTTCTATGTTGAAGCATGCGGAAAAAAGTTTGTAGTTGACTGCGGAATGGAGCAGGGCAAGGATATGTTCGTCAATAAAGAACTGCCGATCGCGGCAGGCGAACTGGATTTTGCCTTTTTGACCCATGCCCACATCGACCATTCCGGAATGCTGCCCAAGCTGTGTAAAGAGGGCTTTAAGGGCGCGATACACTCCACCGAGGCGACCGCCGACCTCTGCAATATCATGCTCCGTGATTCTGCCCATATTCAGGAGTTTGAGGCGGAGTGGCGCAACCGCAAGGCAAAGCGCTCCGGCGACGAGGAGTTTATACCGGTATACACCATGGTGGACGCGGAGGCGGCGATAGAGAGCTTTGTCGGTCACCCGTATGATCAAAAGGCGACTATCTGTAAAGGCATCGAGGCAAGATTTATCGATGTTGGACATCTTCTCGGCTCGGCTTCCATTGAGCTGTGGCTCACTGAGGACGGTGTTACCAAAAAGATAGTATTCTCAGGCGATATCGGCAACCTCAAACAGCCGCTCATCCGTGACCCGCAGTATATAACCGAAGCGGATTACGTCGTTATGGAATCGACCTACGGTGACAGAAGCCACGGTGAAAAGACCCCTGACTATGTAGCGTCGCTCACCGATATAATCCAGCGCACCTTTGATCGCGGCGGAAATGTCGTTATCCCTGCCTTTGCGGTGGGCCGCACCCAGGAGATGCTCTATTTCATCCGCGAGATAAAGCAGAAGGGTTTGGTGAAGGGGCACGACAACTTCCCGGTTTATGTCGATAGTCCGCTTGCGATCGAGGCCACCACCGTATTTCGCGAGAACTGGGCCGAGTGCTACGACGATGAAACGCTCGAAGTCATAAGGCAGGGGGTAAATCCCATCAACTTCGCGGGACTTCGCACCTCCACCACCGCCGAAGAATCCAAGATGATAAACTTCGATACCGCGCCCAAGGTGATAATATCCGCCAGCGGAATGTGCGACGCGGGCAGGATCCGCCATCATCTCAAGCATAACCTTTGGCGTCCGGAGAGCACCGTTCTGTTTGTCGGCTATCAGTCGGTCGGCTCGCTGGGAAGAGCTATCGTTGACGGCGCTCAGAGCGTTAAGCTGTTCGGTGAGCCTATCGAGGTCAAGGCGGAGATATCTCAGCTTGCCGGCAAGAGCGGTCACGCCGATGTTAACGGGCTCAACAAGTGGGTAGACAGCTTCAGCCCCAAGCCTCAGCGAGTTTTTGTTGTGCATGGCGACCATGAAAGCTGTGTAGCTTTCACCGATGCGCTCAACGCAAGAGGATATGAGGCATCGGCGCCCTATTCGGGCAGCTGCTATGACCTCATCGAGGATAAATGCCTGATAGAGGCAGACCCCGTTGCGATAGTCAAAAAGGATTACGCCGCCAAGCGCGCAGATCAGGTATTCAACCGGCTGCTCGCCTGCGGAAAGCGATTGCTCACCGTTATCGAAAAGTGCAAGGGTATGCCCAACAAAGATTTGGCGAAGTTTGCTTCGCAGATCGAATCGCTCTGTGATAAATGGGAAGTCTGACGATACATATATTATAAAAACCGCCCGGTTCAGCGATGAGCCGGGCGGTTTTGCGTCTGTTTTGATGCGAAAATTTTGAAATCACACCTTATATATCCATCAAAATGCGGGATATACCGCCGAAAAATCGCATTGCAAAGCGGTTTTTAATTTCGCTGGCACCATATTGCAGAGCTGCCATAATTCTCTTTGCATAAAAGGCGGGGGCATGTGACACTTAGTAACCGAACGCGCAAGATGTGCGTGATAAGGCGGTAAGCCCCGGGCGGAAAGGAGAGAGTCCGCTTGTGACACCGCTGCCCCAATAACATCAAAGATAAGCTGCGGCAGGCGCGGCTGCAACATAAAAACAAAAGGGGGCTAAATTTTAGGAGGAAAAAATAAATGAAAAAGATCCTTTCCTTTGGTCTTGCATCTGCAATGATCATGAGCATGGGAGCAAGCGCATTCGCAAAGAACAACGATGCGCTCAATCCCATCGGTTCGATAAGCACCAACGCTTATCTTTACGACAGCGACAACTACGCAGTAGACCTTTCTCAGGCAGTTACCTCTGTTGATTACGGCGAGACCATTTACTTCCCGCTGCTCAGCAAGGTCAGCGAGGACAGCGCCGAGGCTATTGAAGCCGCAAAAGCACTTGTTGCAGAAAAAACTGCCGCTTTCAACACCGCTGCTCAGACACTGACCAATGCTTCCACCGATGCCGCAGCAAAGGCAGAGGCACTTGAGACTGCTGAGATTGTACTTGAGAAGGCACAGGCGGTGCTCGACGCTGCAAACGCATGGAATGAAGGCACCGGCACTCAGGAAGCTTTTAACGCAGTTCTGACTGAGTTTGACGCAGAAGCAACCCCCGCGGCTGACGCTGTGACCGCAGTTGCCGAGTCTGCCACCATGGTAAACGATGCTGCCACCGCTTTCAACAACGCAGAGACCAACAAGAACGAAGCTGACGCTCTTGTGACCTCCGCTGAGGCTGCCAAGACCTCTGCTGAGACCGAGATGAAGGAGGCTCAGACCGACCTCGATAACCTCATGGCCGCTCAGAACAAGTATGTATATGAGAGCGACGCGGTTGACGGCGTAAAGATCAAGGCTAAGTGGGACATGAACGGCAAGCTTATTGACAGCGTTCAGCTTGCTAAGAAGAAGGTAATGGGCGAGACCCTTTCTCAGAAGTACATCTACTTCATCGAGGTCGACCTCAAGGATGGCGGCAGCACCACCGCGACCGACATCTCCGGCACCATCCAGCTCCGTAAGTCCGGCGAATTCGACTATGACGACATGGAGCTTGACGTAGACATCGAGCTTGCATACGCTACCTCCAACGACAGCGAGATCACCGAGGATCTCAAGCTGTTCAAGGAAGGCTACGGCTTTGAGCCCGATGACGCTTACGAGTTCACCTTCGAATGTGACGACGAGAGCTACTTTGAGGTAAACACCAACGGCCAGGGCAAGCTTCTGCTTTCCGCTACCGCTGACTTTGATACCGACGTAGCTACCATCTACCCCAACGCAAACCTTGAGTTCTTCTATGGCAACGGCGGCACCTTCAACAGGATCGGTACCCTCTACCTCCACGCTGAGAGCGGTTCTTACCTCTATCAGCTCAGAGATGACGGCAGACTGGTGGAAGTTAATGCTGAGTATGACGAGTACGATGAGAACTTCATCATCAAGACCAGGACCCTTGGCAAGTATGTTATCTCCGACGTAAAGCTTCCCCTGCTTGATACCCCCATCGTTGGCGGCGGCAGTGACAGCAGCTCCGACAGCAGCAACAGCGGCACTGTGGATTCTGTTGTTACCAACCCTGTGACCGGCGTTGAGCTTTAATAGGCTGACTTAAATAAAAAGGCTCTGCTTTGCAGGGCCTTTTTGCTATACCGATTGACAATATATCTCAGATAGCATAAAATCTGATTATATTCTGCAAATCTCTGCGCAATAGGGGTGTTAGTATGATAGCCATATCGCTCGCCATAGAGCTTTTGATAATGACCGGTATTGGGTTTGTGATCAAAAGGCTGAATATCGTTCAGGAGCAGTTTACCGGGCAGGTTTCGGCGCTGCTGATGAATGCCTGCCTGCCCTGCCTTGTTTTTCATTCGATGACCTCTATTGATCTTTCGATGGAGATCATACAAAGATGCGGTATCGTGCTGCTGCTTGCAACGGCAGTCAATCTTATATTGCTGGCGATTGGACAGGTGTTTTATATCGCTATGGGAAAGACCGGCAGCGCACGTCTGGCACGTTACAGCGTGGTGATACTTCATGCGACTTTTATGGGCGTTCCGGTAATAGACGCGCTTTTTGGCGCTGTCGGAAATATGTATTACGCCATATTCATGATACCGCTTCGACTGCTCTATTACGGCTTCAGCAAGATAATGCTTTCTCCTCCCGGTTCGGGAAGCGACGGCAAGATTTCAAAAAAGACTATACTGAAAGCGTTTCTTACTCCCAGCATAGTGGTGATGCCGTTTGCGATGGCGTTCGGAATGCTTGGCATACATCTGCCGGCGCCGGTGGCCAACTGTGTGGCAAATATGGCTAAGCTCTGTTCGCCGCTCGGGCTTATCCTCTGCGGAACGGTAATTGCAAAATATGACATCAAGAAGCTGTTCTGCCGCCGTTTTCTGTTTATGCCCATCGTAAGAACGATAGCAATGCCGGCACTGTTTGTATTGCTTACCAGACCGCTTTATCTCCTGGGCGTAGATCAGATGTTGATCCATATGATCATAGTTTACACTGCTTTCCCGATAGCCTCGCTTTTGCCTACCTTTATTCTGCAATATGATCCCGACCCCGAGGTGCAGTTTGAGGCGGCAAGCATAACTATAATAGCAACGCTGATGTCTATCATAACCATTCCGTTCTGGTGTTATATAGTGCAGACTGTGGCATGACAGCCTTATATACGAAAAGGAAGATAACATATGAAACGTGAGCAGATGACGCTCTGCCAAAAGGTTGAAAACAGTATACATAAAAAATATTCCAAGCCGATCTGGAGCAAGTTTATAAAGGCGATAAAGGAATATCAGATGATCTCTCCCGGCGACTGCATCGCGGTATGCATTTCGGGCGGCAAGGATTCGGTGCTGCTGGCAAAATGTATGCAGCATCTGCACAGGGTGAGCGATTTTCCGTTTGAGCTTAAATTTATCGTTATGGACCCGGGATATCTGCCTCAGAACCGTGAACTGATCGAATCAAACATGGCTGCGCTCAATATTCCGGCAAAGATCTTTGAGACCAATATTTTCAACGTGGTTTATAACCAACAGAACAACCCCTGCTATCTCTGCTCGCGAATGAGGCGCGGCAACCTCTATGCCTTTGCAAAGGAACTGGGCTGTAACAAGATAGCGCTGGGACACCACTTTGACGATGCCATCGAAACGGTGCTGATAAGCGTTATCTACGGCTCGCAGGTGAGAAGCATGATGCCCAAGCTTCGCAGCGATAACTTCGAGGGAATGGAGCTGATAAGGCCCCTTTATCTCGTCCGTGAGCGCGATATCATCGACTGGAAGGACTATAACGGGCTGAGATTTCTGCAATGCGCCTGCCGGTTTACCGAAGCGAGCGCAAATCACGAGGAGCTTTCAAAACGCCGTGAGATAAAATCCATCATTGCCCGGCTGGAAGAGGGGAATCCTCAGGTGCCCGCCAATATCTATAAAAGCATGCATAACATCAAGCTTGATGCAGTCATCGGATACACTCAAAACGGTGTGCGGCACAGCTTTCTTGAAAACTATGACAAATAAAATGGGGCTGTCGCAGAATGTAAAAGTGATCCGCCCCTGTCAAGGTAGACCGGGAAAATAA
>CAZSEO010000006.1:0-65287 GCA_964605985.1 uncultured Oscillospiraceae bacterium
CGAACCCAGACAAACAGAGTCAGAGTCTGTCGTGCTACCTTTACACAATTCGGCAATGCTCATAACAGCAAATATTATTATAACGCAAATAAAGAAAAAGTCAAGAGCTTTTGAGCAAAAAAATAATAAAAAACACTCTTTGGGAGAAGATAATGCTATAAGCTCTGCAAAGGGGGATAAAATGACTGCCGTTTTTATCTCATCTGAAAGGGTGGACAAAGATGTTATGCCGCTTTTTTCACTTTTAAGCCGTACTGCAAAGGTGTCGGCTGTTTTTGACAGCTTTACCAAAATAGTCAAAGATGCCGATTTTCTGCTGCTGCCGCTAAAAAGCGGAACTCTGAGGGCCGATCCAAACTGCTCGGCGGTGATATTTGAGGATTCCGAGGCGCTGCAGCTTCTGCCGAAGGGATGCACGGTGCTCTGTTTCTGTGATAGGGCGGCGGTCCGCTGTTCGGGGCAGGATCGGCAGATAATAAGCTGCGGAATGCATAACAAGGATACCGTCACTCTTTCCAGCCTTGAAAAGGGAAAGCCGGTGCTGTCGGTGCAGCGCCGGCTGATAGCCTTCTCAGGTGAGGAGATAGATGCAGGTGATTTTCCACTGATCACCTTTGAAAAGGATGACCGGGCATTGATGGCCGCCGCGGTATTGCTTTTGCTCGATGGCAGAGAATTGCCGCAGGATATATTTTGCAGTTAAAGCTCGACCACCGTTCCGCTGCCGTTTTCAAAATAGGCTTCGTATTCCTTGGCAAAGATAGTGTTCGCAAGATCTCCGTTGCAGTGGCAGGCGCCAAGGCGTTCTATGCCCATCATTTTCATGCGGTGCATCGTTTCACGGATACGTTGCTCATCCGATTCGATGAGGTGGGTGCCGCCGATAAAGGTTTTCACCGGCCGGTTGAAAAGCTGCATCGCCCATTCACAGGTGTTGAGAACTCCGGCGTGGGAGCAGCCCGAAAGAACAGCCATTCCCTTGTCGCCCATGACCACCACTACCGTTTCTTCAGAGAAGGGGTCGGTCACATAATCTCTGCCGCACTGGCAAAGAAGCCGCTCGTTGGGTTTTTCAAAGCTGTTTTTATGGGGGATGCCGTTGACAAGAAATACACGCTCGTGCAGCTGATGCACACCCGGCTCGAGCAGATAGCTTTTTACGCCGGAATCGACCAAAAAATCTTCGGAGAACCTTGCGCCTATCGGTCTGATGCGCCCTATCTCGCGCTTATATCGGGGTGCGTAGAAATTTTGCCCCATATATACTTCGCGGGGAGTATGACCTGAGTTGATGAGCGCTTTTACTCCGCCGGTGTGGTCAAAATGTCCATGGCTGAGAACCAGCGCATCGATATTATCAAGATCTACCCCGAGCTTTTGGGCGTTATCAATGAATTCGCTTCCGGCTCCGGTATCGAGCAGAAGCGAAAAGCTGCCGTCGGTCAAATAGAGGCTCAGTCCATACTGCGCCTGAAGTTGTTGGTCGGTGGTGTGGTTTTCTATCAGAGTGGTGACTCGAAAGCTCATAAAGGATACCTCCGTGATGTTATGTTCTAATTATAGCATCATTTTTTGGTTTTAAGTTAAAAATCGGATGAAAACTTTAAAAGCGGCAAAAAACATCCCGAACCGTTTGGCTCGGGATGTAAAAATATCAGCCTGCTGCGCGTTCTCTCCAAATGAGGTCGTAAGGCTCGAAAACTACCTTTTCGTAGCCTTCGACATCGAGCAGCTTTCCATCCCAGTCGGAATGGATATCGCCGTTTTGCTTTATAAGGATGTCGTAGAGGATGTCGTAGGTCACTCCGGTAACGGGATCCTTTTCAACTATGGTGGAATAGGGAAGAGTTTTGTGATAGGTCAGCTCCATACCGTGGTAGTCAAAATGGAAGCCGCATCTCATACGGCAGCCGTCAAGGCCGGTGTAGGGCGCGATAGACTTGAGATCGGAAAGTATCTTGTCGCCAAGCTGGTCGTAGAGATTTTCGGGAGTGGTGGCGGTATAATCGAAGCGAAACTGAATAGACGAGCCCGGCACCTTGCGGAATCTCTCAAGATAGGGAACTATCCTGTCGGCGGGATAATCCTTATACAGCACGCAGTTTATTCTGAAAGGAACAAACAGCTTGGAAAGCATAGAATCATTGGATTCCTGAACATAATGCTGCATATGGCGAGAGATGTTGATGCAGGTTATTTTATGGCGGTTTTTGCGGGTAAATTCGATGATATCCTCCTCAGACTGGTTTTCAAACACCGGAAGAGTGGTGTTGATATAAACCTTGTGAGTGGTGGGTATCTTATCGAGCATACGCTGCAGCGAAGCCATATCTGCAAACGGCTCGCCTCCGGTGAAAACAAAATCACAGTAAGGAGTGATGGCGTCCATGCGCTCGATGCTTTTGATTATCTTTTCGACAGAAAAGCCTTCCATATTGGCATATTCAGCTTTGTTGATGCAGAACGGGCAGTTGTTCTTGCAATCGTAGGGAACAAATATTGTTACCGTTGCGCCGCCCTGACGCGTTTTATAGGGATTTCTCATAATCGACATCATTTCCTCTTTAGGAATTTGCTGGATCACTTGATATATAGATGAAAAACTGTTTGGTCGCAAAGATCCACAATAAAATATTATATATTACTTTTTTCACAAATTCAATATTGAATTTGGCGGAAACAACAAAAAGTTTACTGCATATCTTTATTACTGCTTTTATGCAGTAAGGTAGTGGCGGCTGTAATACAGAAAACCTGTTCGGCACCGCTTAAAAGCAGCAGTTCGGCGCAGCGGTCGAGCGTAGCGCCGGTGGTTATGATGTCATCCACCAGCAGTACCCTGCCGCTGATGCCCTTTCCGCAGGAGAGCGTGTAGCCGGCATAGGCATTTCTGATACGCTCGCCGCTGCTGAGGCTGTGCTGAGCGGTGTAGCCGGAATTTTGCTCTATCGGGGCTTTGACATAAGGGATATCCAGTCTGATGCTCAGTTGTTCCGCAAGGCGGCGGGCGTGGTCGAAGTGCTTGGCAGCTGTTTTATCGGCGCTTTGAGGAACGGACGTTATGAAATCAAAGGTGATGCCGTTGAGGTCACTTTTATAAAATCGCTTTGCCATCATTTCGGCAAGCTGAGCGGCGGCAGAACTGTCGCGGTCTGTTTTGAGCTTTTCAAACAACCTGCGCGTTTTGTCGCAGTATTCAAACACCGAAATGCATTTTACAAAGCTTGCTAAATTACGACATACACAGCTTTGAAGAGGCTTACCGCAGCGGCTGCAAAGCTGATAATTATCGAGTTCAACGCTCAGGGGATCAAAGCAATCGGAACAGATCTCGGTTCCGATCGGCGTTACATCGCCGCAGACGGCGCATCTCGGTGGGAATATCAGGTCGGTAAGATAACGAAGCAGCTTTTTCAACATACCATCTCCCAAAGGTAGGGGGCGTCATACTACCTTTTCCATTACAAAATTGTTGAGGGTAACGCCGCGGCGCTCTATCTGCTGCGCCTTGACCACCTTATAGCCCCTGCCCTCAAAGAAAGGCTTGGCGGTTATCGATGCCTGAGTGTGATAACGGTTGGTTTTTACATTGCTTTCCAGCGCATCGCAGATGGCGGTGGCAACACCTCTTCCCTGATAGTCCTTGTGGACAAAAAGGCGGTCGAGGTAGCCGGTATCATCCATATCGCCAAAACCTATGATGGTGTCGCCCTCAACCGCGACAAAGGTGCAGCGCTCGGACATAGTTCTATCCCAGCGTTGGAGGTCAACGGTGCCGGTCGCCCAGGCATCCACCTGCTGACGGGAGTAGTCGCGGATATTGATGGCGTGTATCGTTTCGTAAAAAATCTCTGAAAGCGTTTTGCAGTCGGAGGAGCGGTATCTTCTAAGTATCACAGCAATGTACCTCTTTATTTGAAAATCAAAAGGCGGACAGATTTAAACCGTCCGCCTTAAGCCTTTAACATTATATCGGAAAATTACTTTTCCTCTTCCTCTGCCTCTTCGTCATCGGCAAGGTCAAATTCGAGATGCTCACCGCAGCCGGGGCAATCGATCTCGCCCTCTTCTACCATTTCTTCGTCGAGGTAGATGCTGTCGCCGCAGCTGGGGCAAACGACTTCATAAAGATCGCCTTCGCAGCAATCGCAGTCGTCATCACAATCGCAGCAATCGCAATCGCAGCAATCGCAGTCATCATCGTCGTCCTCGTCATAGTCCTCATAAACGATCTCTTCGAGAGCATCAAGGTCCTCGTCGATCATGTCGATCTGCTCGCCAAGCTCGCTGATGACTTCCTGAGTATCGCTTACTTCGAATGCGATATCATCGAGGGTATCGATGATGGCGTTGAGCAGCTTAACGACCTTGTCGGCGGGATCAAGTTCAAGACCCTCTGCAAGGCCCTTGAGGTAAGAAACTTTCTCGGTAATGGTCATATCGGTGATCCTCCTTATGGATTTTATACTTAGTTATGCGCGCTCAAGATATTCGCCGGTTCTGGTGTCAACACGGATCATTTCGCCCTCATCGATAAAGAGGGGAACACGGATCTCAGCGCCGGTCTCGAGGGTAGCGGGCTTGAGGGTGTTGGTAGCGGTATCGCCCTTGAAGCCGGGATCGGTCTTAACTACCTGAAGCTCGAGGAATACGGGGGGCTCTACGCCGAATACAACGCCCTTATAGGAAAGGACCTTGCACACGATGTTTTCCTTAACGAACTTGAAGTTGTCGGAAAGCTTGTCTGCGTTGATCGGAATATTCTCGTAGGTCTCGGAATCCATAAAGTAGTAGAGATCGCCGTCGTTGTAGAGATACTCCATATCCTTGCGCTCGATGAAAGCGGTGGGGAATTTTTCGGTGGGGGAGAAGGTACGCTCAACTACCGCGCCGGAGATAACGTTGCGGATCTTGGTGCGTACGAATGCTGCGCCCTTGCCGGGCTTTACATGCTGGAATTCGATGATCTGGAATACGTTTCCATCCATATCGAAAGTAGCGCCGTTTCTAAATTCGCCTGCTGAAATCATATCATGTTCCTCCTTGAACTAAAACACTCATATATAGGAATAATAATACAGTATATCCAACCATTTTTCAAGTGTCGCGGGACATATTTTTGCATTTTAGAGTATTATCAACTCTTTGGGACTGCGGGTGATATTTTCATAGCCATTTTCGCCTATTATTACCACATCTTCGATGCGAACGCCGAATTTCCCCTCAAGGTATATCCCCGGCTCAACGCTGAAAAGATTGCCCGGCTGAGTAATGTGGTCGCAGAGAGGGGAAAAGCGCGGCTCCTCGTGTATCTCAAGTCCGAGCGAGTGCCCCAGACCATGCCCGAAACAGCCCTTATAGCCGCTTTCACGCTCGATAAAATCGCGGGCGGCAAAATCGACATCGCTGCATTTTACCCCTGCCGTGATGACCGCGAGAGCGCGGCGCTGAGCCTCTAAAACAGTATCGTAAATCTTTTGCTGCTCATCGGTCACAAAGCCTATCGCCACCGTTCTGGTCATATCGGAGCAGTAGCCGTTTTTGGTCGCACCGAAATCAAGGGTGAGAAAATCTCCGTCGCCAAGGGGCTTGTCGGTCGGTTTGCCATGCGGCAGCGAGCTGTTTTGTCCCGATACCGCGATAGTTTCAAAAGCAAGTCCGTCTCCGCCGAAATGCAACAGCAGACGTTCCAGTTCGTTTCTTACCTCGCGCTCGGTGCGCCCCTTTTTGATGAAGTTGAGAAGCTCGGCAAACGCCTTGTCGGTGACGGCCTGTGCGGAACGCATGATATCCAGCTCAGCGTCGGATTTGACCATGCGGTGGCGGTTGATGATATCATCCAGACCCTCGGTGACAAAATCACATTCGGGCAGATTCTTTTGAAGATTTGCCAAACGTGATACCGTCATGCGCTCGCTTTCAACAGCGATATTTTTTATACCATGCTGCTTGCAGAGCTTATTTATCTGCTCAAAAAGCTTGCCCTGCAATATAACATCGCAGCCCGAAACGGTAGCCTTTGCCTTTTCATAGTAGCGGAAATCGATGATGAGGGCGGCATATTCACGGGCGACCAGCAGTGTTCCGGCGCTGGAAGCCATGCCGGTGTAATATCTGCGGTTGACATCCGATTCTATCAGCGCCGCGTCACAGCCCTCGGGAAGTCGGCTTTGAAGTTTTATGAGATCTTGGTTCATTCTGCTCCACCCTCTCCGGCGATGCTTTGATAGCAGCGGCGCATGGCGGCTGCATCCTCGGCCTGCGTTCCCGCCGATTCACAGATGATGGTGGGGTGACAGCCCTTTTGGACGATAAGCTCTGCGAGCGGCTCAAAGTCGGGGCCGAAAACCTCATCCTCAAAGGTGAGGTGGCGCTTTTCGCCGCCGTTCAGGGTGTATTCTATCTTGGAAAAATGAGAGTGGAATTCCTTTAAACGGGATTCGCCAAGCTTGTTTTCAACAGCCTCAAAAATAGCTTTGTAATCATCATAGCCCTTTATCTCGCCAAAGGTGCGGGCGTTGAGATGACCGAAATCGATGCAGGGTATCATACGTTCATCAAGGGTGCAAAGCTCCAGCACTTCATCGAGAGTTCCGAGCTGATTTATTTTGCCCATAGTTTCGGGACATACTCTTATCGAGGAAAGACCCTCGGCATCAAGCGCTTCAAGCGCCCAGCCCATCGCTTCCTTTGCCAATATCAGCGCCTGCTCACGGCTCATCTTGGAGCAGGAACCGGAATGTACAACTATCCTGTCGCCGCCCAAAAGCTTTACCGCCCTTGCCGACTGCAGAATGTATTCGGAGGAATTTCTTCGTTTCTCCTCCTCGACCGATGAAAGCGAGATGTAATAAGGCGCGTGCAGCGACATGGCGATATCCTTTTCGGCGGCCTTTTGAGCTATCGTCATCAGCGTTTTTTCGTTTACTCTCACCCCTCGACCGCACTGGTATTCAAAGGCGTTGAGCCCCATTTTTTCGAGATATTCGGTTATCTGTTCGGTCTTTTTATAGCCCATGGCGGCAAAGCTGTCGCCTGCGCCGGCAGGACCGAAGCGTGCTTTTAAAATGCTCATTTTTTTCTGCTCCTTTCAAAGGATGATAATATCGGGCGCTCTGCCCAACGCTTGAATTTGAAAAATTTTGTGTGCTCCGGCTCTATCGGGTCGGTGAATATGCAGTAGATACCTGCAAATCTTGCCCCGAGAACATCTGTGAATATTTGGTCGCCTATGGCGAGCGTTTGCTTTTTGGACGTGCCGAGCTTTTTCATTGCCCTGAGATAGCCCGATCTCAGCGGCTTTTTGCCGTCCGATTCAAAATCGAGCTTGAGCATCTCGGCAAACGGAGTTACCCTTTGCGCCGAATTGTTGGAAAGTATTATCATTTTAAGCCCCGCTTCAGCGGCATCTGCAAGCCACTTTTCAACGCCCTCACCGGGAACGGGATTATCGTGGGTAGTCAGCGTATTGTCAACATCGAGTATTATTCCCTTAAAGCCGCGGCTGATAAGCGATTTGGGCGATATTTCGGTTATTCTGTGAAATCTTTCGTGCGGAAAAAATATGTTCATGGCGAAACCTCCGTGTTGATAACATTATAATATATTTTACCACGCTTTACAATGTCTACAAAAAAGGTAGATAAAATAAAGCGCAAGTTGGGAGCATATCAAAATAATAACCAAGACCTTGACCTTGTCAGCTTTGAGAGTTAGAATTATAAAGCGCCAAAAAAGCCTGAGGCTTAGTTGACGGCGCAAGAAAGGGAAATATGATAATGAAGAGATTTACTGCGCTTATTTGTGTATTTGCAATGATGATATCTTTCGCGGCGTGCGGTTCGGCTCCCGCCGCTTCTTCCGCGCCTGCCGCACCGTCGGCTTCTTCCGAGGCGGCTCCCGCCTCCTCTGAGTCAGCTCCCGCGGCATCTGGACCCGAAAAGGCCACCGACCCCGTTGACGTAAGAGTTATGGCTCTCAAAGGCCCCACCGCTATGGGCATGGTCAAGTTCATGGATGAAGTTGACGCGGGAAATGTTAAGAGCAACAACTATAACTTCACTATTGCCGCGGCTATCGATGAGGTCACTCCCAAGCTGGTGAAGGGCGAGACCGATATAGCGGCTGTTCCCGCAAATGTTGCATCGGTGCTTTACAATAACACCAAGGGTCAGGTGCAGGTTCTTGCTGTCAACACCCTCGGCGTTATCTATATCGTTGAGAGCGGCGACACTGTAAAGAGCGTTGAAGACCTTAGAGGCAAGACAATTTATGCCAGCGGCAAGGGCGCTACCCCCGAGTATTCGCTCAACTATATTCTCAGCGAGAATGGGATCGATCCTGTAAACGATGTTAATATCGAGTGGAAGAGCGAGCATGCCGAATGCCTTACCGCTCTTATGGCTTCTGACAATGCCATCGCAATGCTTCCCCAGCCTTTTGTTACCACCGCTCAGATCAAGAGCGACAAGATCCGCACCGCTCTTGACCTCACCGAGGAATGGAACAAGCTTCAGAAGGACGGCGAGGGCTCTATGATGATCACCGGCGTTGTAGTCGGCAGAAAGGCATTCATTGAGGAGAACCCTGAGGCTGTTGCGGATTTCCTTGACAATTACTCTGCTTCGGTAGAGTTTGTAAACGGCAACAACGATCAGGCCGGCGAGCTTGTCGGCAAGTATGATATAGTTCCCGCACCGGTTGCAAAGAAGGCGCTGCCCTTCTGCAATATCACCTTTATCGAGGGCGCTGAGCTCAAGATCGCACTTTCCGGATACCTTGAGGTGCTCTTTGAGCAGAACGCAAAGGCTGTCGGCGGCGCTCTTCCCAACGATGATTTCTATTTTGCGAGATAATTTAAAATGAAAAATAACAGGATAAGAGCGTGGGCGGTGCTGTTTTGGCTCGCCGTTTGGCAGATGGGCGCTTCGGCGCTTGACAGCGACATACTTTTGGTGTCTCCGGTCGGAGTTATGCTCCGGCTGGGGCAGTTGCTGCCAACTGCCGATTTTTGGCGCTCTGTCCTGTTTTCTTTTGGCAGGATATCGCTCGGATTTTTCATCGCCGCCGCTTCGGCTGCGATATTTGCGGCACTTTCTCACCGCTGTAAAACAATAAGAGAGCTTTTGGCGCCTGTCATGCTGGCGATAAAATCGGTTCCGGTGGCTTCTTTTATCATTTTGGCGCTGGTTTGGTTTTCTTCACGCAGCCTGTCGGTTCTGATAGCATTTTTGATGGTGCTGCCGATAGTTTATTCAAGCGTGCTGACCGGAATATCCACCTGTGATAAACAGCTCGACGAAATGGCAAGGGTATTCAAAATGTCTGCCCCGCGAAGGATAAGATATATCTATCTGCCGCAGGTGATGCCGTTTTTTAAATCGAGCTGCGGCTCGGCGCTGGGGCTTTGCTGGAAGGCGGGCATAGCCGCCGAGGTCATCGGAATGCCGGTGGGTTCGATAGGTGAGCGGCTTCAGCAGGCTAAGGTATATCTCGATACCCCCGACCTTTTTGCCTGGACGTTGGTGATAGTTATGGTCAGCCTTTTGTTCGAACGGCTGTTTATGGCGCTGTTGAATATGGCCGAGCGGCAGTTGGCGAGGGTTTGAGCATGAAAGATATAGTATTGAATGATATCTGCAAGAGCTTTGGCGAAAAGCGGGTTTTAAAAGCTGTTTCGGCGGTATTCCCGGCAGGAAAGACCGGTTGTATCTCGGCGGCCTCCGGCATCGGCAAAACAACTTTACTCAGGCTGATGCTGGGGCTTGAAAAGCCGGATAGCGGCAGCATATCGGGGCTTGAAAACGCAAAGGTGAGCGTGGTATTTCAAGAGGACAGGCTCTGTGAGATGCTTACCGTTCGTGATAACATAAAGCTTGTCTCACCGCAGCTGGAGGAAAGCGAGATAGCCGAAGCTATGAAAAAGGTGGGGCTTATCGGCTGCGAAGCCCAGCCGGTATGCGAGCTTTCGGGCGGAATGCGCAGGCGTGCCGCCGTTTTGAGAGCGGTTTTATATGGCGGAGATGTTCTTATGCTGGATGAGCCGTTCAAGGGCCTTGACGACACAACAAAGCAGGCGGTGATAGCTTTTATAAGAGCGCATTTTTATGGCAAAACGGTGATATTGATAACTCACGATGAAAATGAGGCCAACGCCCTTGGCTGCGAATATACTTTGAAACTGTAAAAAAGCCGCCGCGAAGATGATGCTTCGCGGCGGTTTGGCGTATGTAGGATTTATTCTTCTATCATATTTCTGAGCTTTACAGCCGCGTTATAAGCATGCTGAACAAACTGCTCCCTGGTCATTTTAGCCTTATATTCCTCACTGTACTTTACCTCGATGGTGATGTTACCTTTATAGCCGCAGTCGGCAAGCTGTTTGCAAACGCGTTCAAAATCGATGCCGCCGTCAAATGGGATCATATGCTGGTCATGGCTGCAGTCGTTATCGTGGATGTGGGTGCAGAAAAGTCTGTCGCCAACCAGTGGCAGAAAATGCGCGCCGGGGGTATTGCAGGTCTCGTGACCTATATCGCAGCAATAGCCGATATGGGACTGCTTGAAATACTCAAGGGTCTTGACGAGATATTCTACGTTGTTGATATTTTCAAACGCGATTTTGATGTTTTTTTCACCTGCATAATCAACAAGTCGGGTCAGGCGTTTTATGCCGCGGTCAAAATCGGGGGAAAGAGTTCGGTCGGGCTTGATATGCACCACCAATACGGGGATATCCAATTCTACGCAGTTATCGATATTGCGCTTCATCAGCTCGATATATTCATCGCCTTCGGGACCTTCCTCCCAGATGGTGGTACAGCCTGCCATAACGCTGTGGGAGGTCTCACACTCAAGCTGCAAAGAATCGCCCAGTGCCTTTACTTTGCGCATAGCTTCAATATCATCGGCGATATAGGGATGGGTAAAATACCCTTCAAAACCAACCTTCTTGGCGATGGGCAGAAAATCGAGGGCATCGATACCATCGGCCAACTGTAAACACAACTTATGCATCTTTATATCCTCCCTGCTTTATCGTTCATAAACCTCTGGACACTCACGTTTTATAACTTCGCGCAGCTTGAGAAAATCCTCGAAAGCCGCGGGCTTCTGACCGGGGTTGCGCAGTATGGCCGCGGGGTGCAGCGTTGCCATCATAAGAACGCCGTTTTTATCATAAAATTCGCCATGCTGTTTAGTTACCTTGAAATCGGGGCTTATCAGCCGCTGCGCCGCTATCCTGCCGAGGCAGACTATTATTTTGGGGCGTATCAGGCGAACCTGTTCACGTAGATAGGGCAGGCAGGCTTCCATTTCGTCGGGCATGGGGTCGCGGTTCTGCGGCGGGCGGCATTTGACCATGTTTGCTATAAAAACATTTTTCTCGCGCGAAAGGTCTACCGCATCGAGCATTTTGTCGAGCAGCATGCCTCCTCTTCCGACAAAGGGTTTACCCTGCTCATCCTCGTTCTGCCCGGGTCCTTCGCCTATAAACATTACTCGCGCATTATAGGGTCCAACGCCGAAAACGACGTTTTTGCGCTGTTCGCAAAGACGGCATTTTTGACAGTTGCTCAGCGAATGTTCAAGTTCCTGCATGGATCGAGCCATATATAACATCCTCTCCTGGCATAAAAGCGACGGCAAAAGTATAATTCCATGATAAGAGTATAACATTAAGTCGAGAGTTTGTCATCTGCAAAGTAAGCAATTGTTGACAATGGCGGTTTTATGAGGATATAATAACAAAAGACTATAATTTCAACGGAGGAATAAAAGATATGGAAAACAAAGTTCTTGTAGAAACCAGTGCCCGTCATGTACACGTTACTGCTGAGCATCTTGCTGTTCTTTTCGGAAAGGATGCAAAGCTCACCCATAAGAAGGACCTTTCTCAGCCCGGTCAGTTCGCTTGCTTTGAGAAGATCGATGTTGTAGGTCCTAAGAACACCCTCAAGGGCGTTTCCATCCTCGGACCTGAGAGACCTGCTACCCAGGTTGAGATCTCCGCTACCGACGCACGCGCTATCGGCGTTGCTTCTCCCGTTCGCGAGTCCGGTGATATCGCTGCTTCCGGCGCCTGCAAGCTGGTAGGACCTGCCGGCGAGGTAGAGCTTTCTGAGGGCGTTATCGTTGCAAAGCGCCACATCCACTTCGATCCCGAGAGCGCTGAGGCTTTTGGCGTTGAGGATAAGGAAGTTGTTATGGTAAAGGTGACCTCTGATGACCGCACCCTCATTTTTGACGATGTTGTTTGCAGAGTAAGCCCCAAGTTTGCTCTCGCTATGCACATCGACGTTGACGAGTCCAACGCAGCAGGCTGCGCAGGCACCGTTTACGGCGAAGTTATCAAGAAGTGATTTGAGTTTTTGATGCAAAGGGCCTTCCCGTCGGGAGGGCTCTTTTTATATACAGAAAATATTAAGAAAATTTGACGTTTATTGACCTCGAAGGAAGAATTTTATATAATCGTTTATAAAGATGTGATATTTTGCGGCGGTATTGACCTTTTGGGCTGCGGCGGAATATCATGTGATCATATACCTAAATTCAAATGTTCAGAGGTGGCCTATGACTGTCGAAAAGCGGCGATCTTTCATAATAAATTTCATTTACATTTCGTTGATTGCGGCTATAGCTTTCGTGGTGGTAAAATACGCGATGCCGTTGCTTTCGCCCTTTGTTATCGGATTTATTTTTGCCTATATTCTTCAGCGCCCGATACGCTTTTTCCGCAGGATAACCAGAGTGGGAGAAAAAACGATAGCGTTAATGGTGGTAATTGCTTTTTATGTTTTGCTGGCTCTCTTTTTGATGCTGGTGGGTCTGGGCATAGCATCATGGGCGCAAGGCTTTGTTAATTTAATGCCTCAGCTTTATGAAAACCATTTCAAGCCGGTGATAACGGATATATTTGCCGGTATAGAAGGTTATGCTTTTTTGATGGATAAGTCGGTGTTTGAGATCGTCAGAGTGTGGGAGAGTCAGATAGTCAGCTCTCTCGGAAACATGGTGTCAAATATTTCTGTCGGTCTGATGAGCGCCATATCAGGTATAGCCTCTTTTCTGCCGGGATTTTTTATCAAATTTGTTCTTGCCATAATTTCCAGCTTCTTTATCGCGATGGATTATAACAGGCTGACCGGCTTTGTTGCGGCGCAGCTGAGCGACAAAAGCAGAATGGTATTTCTGCAGATAAAGGAATACCTCATCGGAACACTTTTTGATTGTGTGCGCTCTTATTTGATGATAATGTCGATAACCTTTGTTGAACTGTTGGCAGGGTTGAAAATCATAGGTTTAAAGCATGCGGTCATGATAGCTTTTATCATATCGGTCTTTGATATCCTTCCGGTGCTGGGAACAGGCGGCATAATGATACCGTGGGCTGTTATAGCGGTGCTTTCGGGCAGATACAGCTTTGCCGTCAAGCTGCTGGTAATATATCTTGCCATCACCGTTATACGAAATATCATTGAGCCCAAAATAGTGGGCAGTCAGCTCGGACTTCATCCGGTGGTCACGCTGGCAAGTATGTTCGCGGGCGTTCAGCTGCTCGGGGCGGTAGGCTTGTTCGGATTCCCGATATGCCTTTCGCTGCTGCGATATCTCAACAGCACCGGAACAATATCGATTTTTAAAGATAGCAAAATATAGCTTTACAAAATACCGGCGAAGGTCTTTAAAGACCTTCGCCGGTATTTTGTTGGCTGAAAATGCCAATGCTTTAAAGGTATTGACATACCCTTAAAGCATCGCTAAAATATGAAATTGAAAATCAAATTCAAAAAGGGGGCGGCAGATATGGCCAACACCTATAAGACGCGTCAGCGCCATATGATAGAAGAGCTGCTGAAGGCACATAATGGCGAGCATCTCACTGCCGACGGGATAGTATCGCTGCTTGAAAAAAATGGAAACTCGGTCGGCAAGGCTACTGTTTATCGCTGCCTTGAAAAGATGATAGAACGCGGCGAGGTGAAAAAATATCTTTTCGGCGAGGGAAAGAGCGCCTGCTATGAATACCAAAACCTGCCGGTGTTGCATTATCATTTGAAATGTTCGGTCTGCGGCGAGCTTACACACCTCGAGTGCGAAATGCTCGACCGACTTCCTGAACATATATTTGAGCATCACGGCTTTAAGCTCGATGCTGTTCAAACGGTGTTGATGGGCTGCTGCAGCAAATGCCAACAGCCGTCAGAAGAATGAATGGGAGAAGAAGATGGTCAATACTCCGATAATAGAATGTGAAAATATAACGATGGGCTACGGAAGCCATATCGCGCTAAAGGGCTTGTCCTTTTGCGTTATGGAGGGTGAATATCTTTGCGTGGTAGGGGAAAACGGCTCAGGTAAATCCACCCTGATAAAGGGGCTTCTTGGGCTTCAGCAGCCCAAAGCGGGCAGTATAAAGCTCAACGGCATAACCGGCCGGGGCATAGGCTATCTGCCGCAGCAGACGATGACCCAGCGCGATTTCCCGGCATCGGTAAGAGAGGTCGTGCTTTCGGGCTGCCTTGCCCGCGGCGGATGGAGTCCCTTCTATTGCGCGGCGGATAAGTCGCGTGCCGCCGATGCCCTTGCGAGCCTTGGCATACCGGAGCTGATAAACCGTTCCTTCAAGGCGCTTTCGGGCGGCCAGCGCCAAAGGGTGCTGCTGGCAAGGGCACTTTGTGCCGCCGACAAGCTGCTGCTGCTCGATGAGCCTGCCGCCGCGCTCGACCCCATTGCGACGGCGGAGCTTTATGAGGTGATAGATGATCTCAACAAGCGCCGCGGCATGACGGTGATAATGGTTTCGCACGATCTTGACGCTGCCAGAAATGCCGATAAGATACTGCATATGGCAAACGGCTGCGCCTTTTTCGGAACGCCGGAGCAATATTATCACAGCGATGTTTCGCATCATCTGCTGGGAGGGGGCCACCACCATGATCACTGAGATAACGACCATGTTTTCCTATGGATTTATGGCGAGGGCGTTTGTGGTTGGCGTTTTGGTGTCGCTTTGTCTTGCGCTGCTCGGCGTAAGCCTTGTGCTCAAGCGATATTCGATGATAGGCGACGGACTTTCACACGTTGGCTTCGGAGCAGTAGCGGTGGCGATGGCGCTCAACGTCGCTCCGCTTGCTGTGGCGATACCGGTGGTGATGGCTGCGGCTTTTCTGCTGTTGAGGATAAGCTCTGAAAGCTCTATCGGCGGCGATGCCGCGATAGCTATGATATCCTCATCGGCGCTGGCTGTCGGAGTTACGGTAGCTGCCCTTTCCTCGGGGATAAACTCTGATGTCCACAGCTATCTTTTCGGCAGTATTCTTGCCATGAGCAAAAGCGATGTTATACTTTCGGTCGCGATATCGGCGGTGGTTTTGCTGCTTTACGCCGTTTGTTATCACCGCATCTTCGCCGTTACCTTTGACGAAACATTTGGGCGCGCGGTAGGTATAAAGGTGAGCCGCTATAATACGCTTCTTGCCATGCTCACAGCAGTGACCGTTGTGGTAGGAATGAGAATGATGGGCGCGCTTCTCATTTCCAGCTTGGTCATCTTTCCCGCGCTTTCGGCAATGAGGGTGTTCACAAGCTTTCGCTCGGTGATAATCTGCTCGGCGGTGATATCGGTATGCAGCTTCTGCGTGGGAATGAGCGTTTCCTTTTGGTTCAATACCCCTGCGGGGGCGAGCATAGTGCTGACCGATCTTATGGTGTTTATCCTTTTCAGCGCTGTAGGCTTTGCCTTTAAAAGAACAGAATAAAAAATTTCCGCCAACCTTAGCTGGCGGAAATTTTTATGTGTCGGTTCTAAAAACAAGGTCACAGGATGACGCGATATCGTAATGGGAAAAATAGCTTTCCTCAAGCGGTATCCAGCGGTTTTTAAAAGCTTCCAACCGATCGGGATTTCTTGATTCCAGCCTTTTGAGCTGTTCTTTCTTTGAAACGGTGAGAAAAATTTTCAGGTCGTAATGACCGACAAGCGACGGATGGCAGCTGTAAGAACCTTCAAACAGTATCACACCCTGGGGCGAAACGCTTACAGGCTCGCAAAAGCCGCCGCTCTGACAGCTGAAAGGATCGTAGACAGCTTGATTGCCCTCTGCAAGCGGCAGCAAAACTTCAGAGAGTATACGCTCGTGGTCGATATTTTCACCGGGCTGCGAAAGCCGTTCTTCTGTTCTCTGAAAGGGCTGCAGAAAGAAGTCATCCATATGCACTACCGCACAGCCAAGCCTTTCGCTAAGCTTTGCGGCAAGGGTGGTCTTGCCGGAAGCACATCTGCCGTCGATGGCGACGAGAATACGATTTCTGTTTTCGGCAAGCTGTAAGATTTTTTTAATAATGGCTTCTGTCATGGCGTTTTGCTCCAATTAGGTCAAAAAATTTCTTCCACCTGAAATGGTTCGGTCAGCAGTCTTACGTCGTCAACGCCATCCATCAGAGGCAGGCTTTTAAAGCATGCCTCGCGGTAGCCGATGAGGTTGTCCTCTGCAAAGGGGATGTGGAAAAACATAAGATGGCGCGGCTTGATATATTCTTTTATAAATTCGCGGCCTTTTCTGAGCGTCAGCCAGGGGAAATTCATGAGGGCGAGATCGACCTTTCTGCCCTGCAAAAACTCAGTGATATGCTGCTCACAGAGCATCGAGTCGCCCGTGTTGAAAACGGTGAAGCCGCCGAGATCGAGAAGATAACCATAGTTGGGAACATCGGCATACTGTGCGCCGTCGTGCTGAAGCTTTATAAAATCGGCGGAGAATTTGCCGAAATCAACGTGCTGCTGCTCTTTGTCCAGCACGAGCTGCGATTCAAACTCGCTTACGGGAGAAACGAGCTTTATCCCGGGGGTGAGCTTGAGCGTCTGCGATATAAGAAAACGGGAATAGTGGTCGGCGTGCTTGTGGGTGAAGATCATGGCATCCGCATTGCGAAATTCGGGAGAGCTTACCATATGGCGCTGGCGTTCCTCGTTGACGGTGCTGAAATTTACCGTTTTTTTGCGGTGAAAGGCGTCACTGAAAACCTTTGCGCCGTTGCAGTCTATCATAACGCCGCAGTTGGCGATGAGGGTAACTTTGCATGATGGCATGACTTTTCCTCCTGTTGAGCTGGAGTTTTGACCGAATAATTATAGCACACAGCCTATCGTCAAAGCAATTGCATATATCATTTTTGAACTGTCGGAAATGGTTTATTTAAAGTCCAAAAAGAAGGTTTTAAAGACGTTGAAAAAATTTTTTGTTGTGATATAATGACCGCTATCACAGAGTTTAAGAAGGTGGACCGCTTGAATAAAATCAAGGGATATATCTATGTTGCGCTTTCGGCGGTGGTGTATGGCTGCATGCCGCTGATGGCGGTGAATATCTACGCTGACGGCGTAAATTCCATCAGCCTTGTTCTGCTGCGAAGCCTGCTTGCCGTGCCTGCGTTCTTTGTTTTGGCAGTGGCAAAGAAGGTAGACCTTAGAATAAAAACCCGCGATCTCTTAAAAACGGCAGGCGTTTTTGTTATGGGCTCAGCCGTTACACCGGTCTTGCTGTTTTCTTCTTATAACTATATCTCCACCGGAACCGCTACCACGCTGCATTTTGTATATCCTGCGCTGGTGGTGGTGGGCTGCGCGCTGCTGTTTAAAGAGCCTGCCGGAAAGGTGCAGTGCTTGTGTGCATTGCTTTGCTGCGTCGGCGCGATGATGTTCTGCTCATTTGACGGCAGCTTTAACTTTACGGGCGCAGGATTGGCGGTAGTTTCGGGTGTTACCTATGCGGCATATATGATAGGACTTGAAAAAAGCGGCGCCGGCGAGATACAGCCGCTCAAATACTGCCTTTACGGATCGCTGGGCTGCAGCATACTTATGGCGGTGATAACTGCCTCCACCGGCTCGCTCAAGCTTCCGCAAAGTGCAAAGGGCTGGGCGATATCGGCGTTCTTTGCCATCATGGTCATGCTGGTAGCGGTAATGTTTTTCCAGATAGGTGTTGGGTTCATAGGCTCCAAAAGGGCGGCGATACTCAGCACTTTCGAACCGATAACCGGAATGCTTGTCGGAGTGCTGGTATTCAACGAGCCGTTCGGCATTAAAAGCGCCATCGGAACGGTTGCTATATTGTCGTCGGTGGTGCTGCTGGCGGTGTTTGATAAAAATAAAAACTGATTTCAGAAAGCGTATGCCGTATATGCGGTGTACGCTTTTGATTTTAAAATAAATTGCACTCGATACTCGTTAAAAGCAAAGAAAAGTGGTATTATAATATCAAACAGCTTTGTTTGGGGAGATTTTATGAATAGCAATGCCAAAAGCCAAAAAATCGCCGTTATTGTTTTGGCGGTCATAATAGCTGCATCGCTGGCGTTTGTGCTTTTCCAGTCGTTGGCAAAAGGCGAGAGCCTTTGTGCTGTTGTGTCGATAGAGGATAAAAAGGTAGCTGTGATAGCGCTTGACGCCAAATATGATCAACGAGAGATAGACTTGAAACAGTTCGGTGTCGATGTCGTTTTGGAAACGGAAGGAGACCGTGTAAGATTTAAAACTTCAAGCTGCCCCGATAAGATATGCATCAACAACGGCTGGCTCAGCCGCGATATGGATATAGCAGTTTGTATGCCGAATAAAACATCGGTAGTGGTAATGCCAAGATCGCAGACACAGTAAAACCGATTTTTTATTGACAGCCGCTTTTTTTAGTGATAGGATTACAGTTGCAAGGGAGCTTTCTTTTGGAAGGCTGAGAGGAGGGGCTATACCCCTCGACCTTACCTGATTTGGATAATGCCAACGTAGGGACGCAGTTAATACAGAGTTTGAGGCGCAAAGCCTTTCGGATTCAGATGGGGCGTTCCGTATGGAACGCCCCTTTTTGACGTATGGCAAAATAACGGAGGTAAAAAATGCTTTCACTTGACGGCGTAACTTACAAATACCCCGGCGACGATATTGAGACGGTCAAAAATCTGTCGTTCGAGGTCAAAAAGGGCGAGTTTGTTTCGCTTATCGGCGTCAGCGGCTGTGGAAAAAGCACGATATTTCGACTTATCAACCGCCTTTTATCGCCGCAGCAGGGCAAAATAGCGGTAAACGGAAAGGATATAAGCGACCAGCGCAGATATTGCGGCTATATGCCCCAAAACGACCTGCTTTTTCCGTGGCGAACGGTAGCGGCAAACCTTATGCTGCCGCTTGAGATAGCCAATGAGGGCGATAAGGCTCAGCGTATGCAAAGGGCCTGCGCCATGCTGGAAGAGGTGGGCTTAAAGGGCAGTGAAAACAAATTCCCGCATGAGCTTTCGGGCGGTATGCGTCAGCGCGCGGCGTTTGGAAGGACCGCGCTTTGCGGCGGCGAGCTCATGCTGCTCGACGAACCTTTTTCGGCGCTGGATTATCTGACCCGCATCTCGATGCAGGAGTGGCTGGTGGAACAGTGGCAGCATCAGCAGAAAACGATTCTGTTTATTACCCACGACGTTGATGAGGCACTGTTTTTATCCGGACGCATACTGGTGGTTGAAAATACCCCGATAACGCATCTTGCCCGGGTCGAGATACCGCTGCCTTATCCGAGGAGCCGCGATATGCTTTCCGATCCGCAGATAGCAAAGATAAGAGAGACCCTTATCAGATCGCTGAGAGAGCAGGTGGCAAAATGAAGCTGAAAAGAAACGATCTGCCTGCGGCTTGCTTTATCTTTGCGCTGCTGATATTCTGGCAGGCGGCAGCCATGAAGGTGGATGCTGCGTATATAATCCCTTCTCCCACACAGATATTGGTTCGCCTTTGGGAGCTGCGCGAGCCGCTTATCATGGTGCATCTTCCCGCTACTATGGCGGTGACCTTTATCGGCCTTTTGATATCCCTTGCGCTGGGGCTTGCGCTCGCCGTATCTATGGATGCGAGCGAGCTTTGCCAAAAGACCTTTTATCCGCTGATAATAGCCTCTCAGACGATACCTACCACCGCGATAGCTCCGTTGTTCGTGCTGTGGTTCGGATACGGCATTTGGAGCAAGGTGCTGGTGACGGTGCTCATCACATTTTTCCCGATAGCGATAACCGTTTACGACGGCTTTAAAAGCTGCCGCACCGACATGGCTGAGCTGCTTTACACCATGGGTGCTTCCAGATTTCAGGTATTCTTAAAGTTGAAAGTTCCCAATGCGCTGCCCTATTTCTTTGCTGCGGTAAAAATGGCGATACCTATGTCGATAATCGGAGCGGCGATAGGCGAATGGCTGGGCGCTCAGAGTGGATTGGGCTATTTTTCACGCAGAATGATGAGCCAGCTTGACGGAGCGGGGGTATTTGCTCCGATAGTGCTGTTGTCTGTTGCGGCAACTGTCATAACGGCATTGGTCAGCCTTGCTGAGAAGATAACGATAGGCTGGCGCGGAAAAGTTTAAAAGGAGGAAGCAAAATGAAAAGGTATGTTGCTTTAGTGATCTGTATTCTTATGGTGCTTGCCGGCTGCTCTTCGGCAGCGCCGCCGGAAGGAAAAAAACTCAAAGAGATAGACATAGTTCTCGACTGGTATCCCAACGGCATACACGCCTTTATCTACAACGCGATAGAAAAGGGCTATTACGCCGACGAGGGACTGAAGGTCAACGTCCGTTTCCCCTCGAACAGCAACGACGCCCTTTCTCTCGTTGCGGCGGGCAGGGCACAGGTCGGGCTTTATTACCAGCAGGACAGCATTATTGCCAAAGTCAATCAGGACGTTCCGATAAGATCGATAGGAGCTGTAACGCACGCTCCGCTTAATATCGTGCTTAGTCTCAGCGAGAAAAATATCCATTCCCCGGCCGACTTAAAGGGTAAGACGATAGGCTACGCCGGAACTGAGCTGAGCGAAGCGATACTTCGCTGCATGATGGACTACGCAGGGGTAAGCAGCGACGATATCAAGGTAGTAGATGTCGGATTTGACCTTATGAGCTCGATGACCACCCGAAAGGTGGATGCCACCATAGGCTGCTTTAAAAACCACGAAGTCCCCCAGCTTGAAGAGGAGGGCTTTGAGGTGGATTATATGGAGCTTTACGACTACGGCGTTCCGGTATATTACGATGGGATACTTCTTGCCAACGATCAAATGATAGAAAAAGAGCCGGAAACGCTCAAGGCGTTTCTGCGTGCCAGCGCAAAGGGCTTTGCCGATATGAAGGCCGACCCCGAGGGCTCGTTGAAAATACTGCTCGATAATCAGAATGCGGAGAATTTCCCGCTTTCCGAAACGGTGGAGCGCCAAAGCATATCGGTGCTGCTGCCGCTGATGGATTCGGCGGAGGAGCCGTTCCTCTCGCAGAATGCAGAGGTTTGGCAGAACAATATCGACTGGCTCTATGAGCAGGGCTTGATAAAAGAAACGATAGAGGCAGGCGAGATGTTTGCAGAGCTTGATTGAACACAGCTTTTGAAAGCAAATAAAAAGCCAGGGCGTGAAAACGCCTTGGCTTTTTGCGTATGTGGTCATCAAAGCGCCTCGACTTCCGCCATCCAAAGGTCGGAGCAGCCGTCGGAGGGCATATGCCAGTCGCCTCTCGGAGAGAGGGTGAGCGAGCCTACCTTGGGTCCGTCAGGCAGGCAGGAACGCTTGAACTGCTGGTTGAAGAAGCGGCGGTAGAAGTTCTTGAGCCATTTTATCAGTGCTTCGCGGTCATAGCCGCCGTCAAAGGCAAGTTCTGCAATGCGCAGTATCTTTGCTGGAGGGAAGCCGCAGCGCACGGCGTAATAGATGAAGAAATCGTGCAGCTCATAGGGGCCTACAAGATCCTCGGTCTTTTGAGCAATTTCGCCGTCCTTGGCGGGCAGCAGCTCGGGCGATACGGGGGTATCAAGAACGTCGAGCAATACCTCGCGCAGCTTTTCGTCGGCGGTCAGCCCGGCCTCGTAGCGGACGAGGTGGCGGATAAGTGTTTTGGGGACCGAGCCGTTTACGCCGTACATCGACATATGGTCGCCGTTATAGGTCGCCCAGCCGAGTGCCAGCTCAGAGAGGTCGCCGGTTCCGATGACAAGGCCGCCCTCCTGATTGGCAGCGTCCATCAATATCTGGGTGCGCTCTCTTGCCTGGGCATTTTCGAATACGACGTTAAAGTTGTTGGGGTCGTGACCTATATCCTCAAAATGGACCTTTACCGCATTGGCGATATCGATGGTACGCAGCTTTGCGCCAACTCTTTCGGCAAGTATCTCTGCGTTGCCTTTGGTGCGTGCGGTAGTGCCGAAGCAGGGCATGGTGATAGCAACGATGTTTTCCGGTCCCTTGCCGAGCAGCTTGAGCGCTCTTGCGCAGACCAGTATCGCAAGGGTGGAATCCAGTCCTCCCGAAAGGCCCAACACCATCGATTTTGAGTGGGCATGCTCAAAGCGCTTTGCAAGGCCCTCTGCCTGAAGCGAGAGTATCTCCTCGCAGCGTGCGGCACGCTGAGCGGGGTCGGAGGGGATAAAGGGTGAATCGGAATAAACTCTCGAAAGGGGAGTTTCCGACATCTCCATCGAGAAGGAAACTGTGGTATGGCCTTCTGCGGTTTCTTTGAAGGTGGTCACGCGGCGGCGTTCGGAGGCTATTCTGCAAAGGTCAAGCTCGGTGTAAGCTATCTCCTCATTGGAGAAGGGAACAGCTTCCTTGAGCAGCGTTCCGTTTTCGGCTATGAGGCGCTGACCAGAGAAAACGAGATCGGTGGTGGATTCGCCCCTGCCTGCGTTTGCCATAACATATCCGCAGATAAGGCGGGAGGAAACAGAAGCAACGGTATCGCGGCGCTGCGCGGCTCTGCCGACTATGTCTCCGGTGGCGGAAAGGTTAACTATAACGGCAGCGCCTGCAAGCGCATGGGTGGTGCAGGGCGGACGGGGAACAAAAAGATCCTCGGAAAGCTCAGCCGAGAATACAAATTCAGGCATATCCTCGCAGGCAAAAAGCAGATTTGAGCCGAAAGGAACAGTCTGACCGCAGAGAGTGACCTCGCGGACTGCTTCGGGAGCGGCGGCGAAGTATCTTTGATCGCAGCTTTCACCGTGATCGGGCAGGTTGGTTTTGGGAACGACACCGAGAAGCCTGCCGTTTTGCAGTATGACGGCGCAGTTATACAGCTTTGCTCCGCTGCGGACCGGCATACCGACAGCAGCTATCATATCAGAGCCTATCGAGGCATTGATTATCTCTCCGAGAGCGCTTTCGGCGCCTTTTAAAAGCGAAAGCTGACCGAAAAGATCTCCGCAGGTAGCACCGGTGACAGAAAGCTCGGGCGTTACCAAAAGCTTGACTTCAAGCCCATTGGCAGATCCCATAGCCTCGATAATTTTTTTTGCGTTAAAAGCGCAGTCTGCAACTCTCACACGGGGCGATGCGGCTGCCACACGAATAAAACCGTCTTTCATATTGACCCTCCCATAAGCTTTTGGGCGTTTATCGTCCGCAAAATAGTGTATCCCGAATATCGGGAGCGTAAATCTTTATCTACAACTAAATATTTTACGCCATATATCGCCCAATGTCAAAGAAATATGAAGCATCATATTCCAAATATTATCTGAATACTATTGGACAAGGGATAGAAAAACTCCTGCGTTAAAATCGACAGAAGGGAAGATAAACGATGATAAAAACGCCGGAAACGGGACTAAGCTCGGCTGAGGCGCGCCGAAGATTGCTTGAGGATGGCGAAAACCTGCTTTCGAACAACCAAAAAAGCTCGGCGGCGGCAATTTTTGCCGGGCAGTTCAGAGATACCATGGTGATGATACTGCTTGCCGCAACTGCGGTATCGGCGCTGCTGGGCGAGATATATGAGGCGATTGCAATTGTTGTGATAGTGTTGCTCAATGCGCTTTTGGGCTTTTTTCAGCAGTGGCGGTGTGAAAAAACGCTCGAAGCACTGGCTGAGATGAGCGCGCCGACCGCCAAAGTGCGCCGCGACGGCAAAGAGACAGAGATAGCCGCCTCTCAGGTGGTGATGGGAGATATACTTATCGTTTCGGCAGGGGATTGCGTTGCCGCCGATGCTGTCATATTAAAGCAAAGCGCGCTCAAATGCGACGAAGCTATGCTGACCGGCGAATCGGAAGCGGTGGAAAAGCAAAGCTGTCAGGATGAAACGGAAGCCGCCGATACACAAAAGCTGTTTATGGGAACTCATGCCGTATCGGGGCGTTGTGAGGCACGTGTGACCGCCACAGGAATGAATACCAAAATGGGTGAGATAGCGGGTATGTTAGGCGGGATCCAAGAGCAGCAGACGCCTTTGCAGCAGCGTCTTGACCAAATAGGCAAGGTCATTGGCGCAGGCTGCCTTATGATCTGCGGCGCGGTGGCTGCGGTGGGCATATGGCGCGGCGAACAGCCGCTCGATATGCTGATAACCGGGATAAGCCTCGCGGTGGCTGCGGTGCCGGAGGGGCTGCCGGCGATAGTTACCGTTTCGCTCGCCCTCGCGGTAAGAAGGATATTGCGGCGAAACGCGCTGATAAAGCGGCTGCACGCCGTTGAAACGCTGGGCTGCGCTACCGTTATATGCTCTGATAAGACGGGAACGCTCACTCAAAACCGCATGACAGTCGCAAAAACAGCGACCTATGACCGTGAATACGCATCAGATGACCGAAGCATCAGCCGCGATCGCTGCGCCGCGATGCTTTATACCGCCGCGGCGTTCTGCAATGACGCGAAAGAACAGAAGCCATCCGGTAAGATACTGACTTTTGGCAAGACAGAGCAGAAAAAATATAACGGCGACCCGACCGAAACGGCGCTTTTGCAGACAGCGAACGGCTTGGGAATAAGATCAAATGATTTTTACCGACGGGGTGAGCTGCCGTTTGATTCGGAGCGAAAGCGCATGACCGTTTGGGGCGTTTGCTCCGACGGGGCTGAACGGGTATTTATGAAAGGCGCGCCCGAGGTGGTGCTCAAATGCTGCCAAAGCATCATGACTCAAAGCGGCATCGAGCCGCTGACAGAGCGGCATACAGAAAAGATAAATCAAAAAAATGCCGAATTTGCCCAAAGCGCGCTGCGGGTATTGGGATTTGCCTATAAGCAAAAGGGCGGCGACCCCGAAAAAGAGCTTATATTCTTGGGGTTAACAGGGCTGCTCGATCCGCCGCGCCCGGAGGCTGCCGAGGCGGTCAAAAAGTGTCGCAGGGCAGGGATACGTACCGTTATGATAACCGGCGACCATGCGGTGACAGCGCTGGCGATAGCAAAACAGCTGGGGATAGCCGGAAAAAGCAGCGAAGCGGTGACAGGCGAACAGCTTGACCGGATAGACGACAGGCAGCTTTGTAAGCTTTGCAAAACGGCAAGCGTGTTTGCAAGGGTGACTCCTGCCCACAAGCTGCGGATAGTGCGGGCCATGAAGCAGAACGGCGAGATAACCGCAATGACCGGCGACGGTGTCAACGACGCACCCGCTGTAAAAGAAGCCAATATAGGCGTTGCTATGGGTGAAAACGGGACCGACGTAACGCGTGAGGCCTCCGACGTTATTTTGCTCGACGACAATTTTGCCACCCTTGTAGCCGCTGTTGAGGAGGGGAGGGTGATATATCAGAATATCCGCCGCTTTTTGCGATATCTGCTTTCCTGCAACGCGGGCGAGGTGTTTACCATGTTTGGCGGTATGCTGATGGGTATGCCGGTGATACTCACTCCAATTCAGCTGCTGCTGGTCAACCTTGTCACCGATGGTCTGCCGGCGATAGCGCTGGGGCTTGAACCGGCCGATGAAGCGGTTATGAAAAGACCGCCGAGAAAGCCGGATGAATCGGTGTTTGCGGGCGGGCTGCTCGGCAGGATAGTATTCAGAGGGCTGCTGATAGGACTGACCACTTTGGGGATATTTTCAATGTTTTACAAAAGCGGCAGCCCCCTTTCCGAGGCAAGAACCGCCGCGCTGCTTACCCTTACCATGACGCAGCTTTTTCATGTTTTTGAATGCAGAAGCGAAGGCGGAGGGTTTGGGGGAGCCTCTCTCTTTGGCAATCCGTTTCTCATCGCTGCCGCCGCGGTATCCTTTGCCGCAGTTATGGCTGCGGTATACAGCGGTATACTTGAAGGCGTTTTTATGACGGTGGCGCTTACAAAAAATCAGCTGCTCAAGGTTATCGCTGCCAGCGCTGCGGTGCCGCTGATAAGCTCGGTGATATCCGCTGCGGAAAACGGTTTGAGCGCGTCAAAAAAGCAGATCTAGCGTTTGGCTAAATCTGCTTTTGAAACGTATCTTATACCGCCTTGCCGCAATTTCTGCAAAAGCGGTCGTTTGGATCGAGCGGTCTGCCGCAGTTGGGGCAGGTGCGGCGGTAATTATTCTGCATCAGCTTCAGCTCACCGGGATAGGCAGTGGCGGTGCCCTCTTTCATAGCGCGCTCGCCCAATTGATCGGCGGCTTCAAAAACACTGGCACAGTTGGGGCAGGTGGCAAAATAAGAGGAACCGAACTTGAAAAGCGGTATAAAAAATGCGTGGAAATAATTGTATTTTCTCGCTACATGAAGCGGTTTATCGCTGCCGCAGCAGGGACAGCTGCCGGCTTTGGCATATCCGGCGGCGTCAACTTTATAGTTTGTTCCGAACAGTCCGATAAAGAACATAGGCTATCCTCCGTAAGAGCGTTTTGGATTTACCTATATATTAATCCGTTGGAATGATTTGGTCAAGAAAAAGCAAGATCTGAGGGCAATAATCTGCCATGGAAAA
Organism: uncultured Oscillospiraceae bacterium; assembly: GCA_964605985.1. Taxonomy (GTDB): domain Bacteria; phylum Bacillota; class Clostridia; order Oscillospirales; family Ruminococcaceae; genus Yanshouia. The sequence goes on from CAZSEO010000006.1 coordinate 26,702, forward strand.
AACACTGTTATCAGGAAAGGATGTCGTAATTTGCCTTTTGCGCGCAGCAATACTTGACCCTTTTGGAGATACGAGGTAAAATAAATTGTTACATTATGTCGAGTTGAGGTCGGATCCTGTCGGGACGGGACAGGAACTGACTGCCGCGGTAATGTGTGAGGAAACTTTATGCTCAGAATAATAAAAAGATGGAATATCCTTTTGCTTGTGCTGGCTGTGATATGCTGCGCGGGCTGTTTTGGTGTGGTAAAAGAGACTAAAAAGATACAAGCTGCCGCTGTTTCGCAAAGCGTTGAGGAGGCGGAAAGCAGTTCTGTGTCCCCAAAAGGAGAATTTCCACCTGCTGACCAACCGTTGCCGGTGATAGATGAAGAAGCCGGGGCAGCGGCGGAAGCAGAAGCCAAAGTAAAAGCCGAAGCAGAAGCCAAAGCAAAAGCCGAAGCGGAAGCTAAAGCAAAGGCGGAAGCGGAAGCTAAGGCAAAGGCGGAAGCGGAAGCTAAAGCAAAAGCGGAAGCGGAAGCCAAGGCAGCGGCGGAAGCGGAAGCTAAAGCCAAAGCGGAAGCGGAAGCCAAGGCAGCGGCGGAAGCTCAGGCGGCAGCAGAGCAAGCCGCAAAGCGTGCGCAGAGCAGGCAGCAGCCGGCGCTCCCCGACGAAGTGAGGGCGGTTTGGATATCCTATCTTGATTTCAAAGCTTTGCTGGAAAATCAGAGTGAATCCGGCTTTAAACGCAACATATCGAATGCCTTTGAGGATATAGCCGATATGGGCCTCAACACCGTTATAGTTCAGGTGCGTCCCTTTGGAGATGCCCTTTATGATTCCGATATCTTCCCTTACAGCTATGTTATTACCGGTGAGGAAGGCGGATGGCTGGGCTACGACCCTCTTGAGATAATGGTGGATGAAGCGCACGACCTCGGACTGCGGATAGAGGCATGGATAAATCCCTATCGAGTCAGGGCGGCAGGCTCAAGCAAGGCAACGGTATCGAGCAACCCGGCCGTCAAGGCGCTGAGAGCCGGAAACGGAATGGCTATACAGTATAACGGCGGCATATTCTATAATCCCGCAAGCGCTGAGGCGCGTCAGCTGATAACCGACGGTGTTGTAGAGATAATCGAGAACTATGACGTTGACGGAATACATTTCGACGATTACTTTTATCCCACCACCGAAGCCTCTTTCGATAAGAGCTATTATAACAGCTATCTTTCTTCAGGCGGAAATCTCTCACAGGCGGATTGGCGCCGAGAAAATGTCGATAAACTGATAAAAAAGGTTTATAACGCCGTTAAAGAGTGTGATAGCTCGGTTACCTTCGGAATAAGCCCTCAGGCGAGAGATGATATAAACTACCAGGCTCAGTTCGCCAACACCGAAAGCTGGCTTAAAAACGGTTGGGTCGATTACATATGCCCGCAGATATACTACGGCTTTGATAACGATACGGCGCCCTATGAGGATACTCTCGATTATTGGCATAAGCTCGCCAAAAAATACGGTACCGACCTGTATGTGGGCCTGGCGGTGTATAAGTGCGGCGTTGTAGATAATTACGCGGGCGGCGGAAAGCGTGAATGGCTCAACAGCACCGATATGATCAGCCGAATGGTAGAAGAGGCGCGCGACCGTTCCGGTTACAGCGGATTTGTGCTCTATCGTTACGATTCGGTGTTTAATCCCGACAGCTCTGTCAGAAGCCATATTAACAAAGAGATGGCAAATCTTGAGGATATACTTTAAAAAGACGTTAAATGAGGTATCACTTTGGCACGGAGAAAAAAATCTGGCAAAAAAGTGAATAAAAAGGGACTGGTCATTATTTTTGCGGCATCGCTGATAATGACCACGGCGTTGACCTTTGGTATCGCTATGCTTTCGGGCATCGAATTTGAGCCGCCGCAGTTTGGATCGATCAGCGAACAGGCTTTGTCCTCGGGATCGTCTGAGCAGGAGGAGACACCGGCAGCAGTTGAAAAAGTCACGCCGCCCGATGAGCTCAGAGCAGTTACCATAAAGCCGGGCAGAGATTTTTTGACTTCAGCATCGCAGGAAAAGCAGCAGAAATCGATAGATGAGGCGTTAGATGCTGCAGAAGAGCTTAAAATGAACGCGGTGGTCATCGATACCCTTACCGATGAAGCGGCGGTATTTTATAAGTCCGTTTTTCTTGAAAGCACCGCCCACGGCGAATTTGACCCCCTTGCTTATGCGCTGGATGCGGCAAAAGCGAGAGGTTTTTACACCATGGCTACCTATAATATAACCTCCACCGCTTTTGAAGATGAGATAGCTCCGCTGGGCAGGGCGACCTCGGCGCTTATCGACGGCGTAAGATCCGATGTTGGGTCGTTTGCGGCGCTTTATAAGCCCGATGCAGTCATGCTCGACGGTTATTACAACAAGCTGACACAAAAAAGCTATGCCAATTATACCGCCCTCGGCGGAGGAGCCGGATTTGAGGATTATATGTGTTCGGTCACCGAAACGCTGGTTAGGATAGTCAGAGAGGAATTTGAGCGCACCGATCCCTCTGTCGCTGTCGGTTTGATGAGTGAGGCGGTTTGGGCAAACAGCTATGAAGAGGACAACGGCTCGCAGACAAAGGCGCTGTTTTGCACCTATGCCGACGGTTACGCCGATACCCTTGACTTTATTGATCAGGGACTTGCCGACTTTGTAGCGGTCAAGGCTTACGGCTCTATCGATGACAGCTCTATCCCATACCAGACGGTAGCGGCATGGTGGAGCGACAACGTAAGCGGTGCGGGCATACCGCTTTATATAGTACATGCCGCGCACAAGGCGGTCAGCGACAACCCCGGCTGGAGCGAATATGACCAGCTTGCACGTCAGGTCATCGAGGCGAGGGAGATGCCCGGTTACAGAGGCAGCATCTTCAACAGCCTTGAGCGGCTTATCGAAAATCCCGAGGACTGCGCGACCAAGCTGATCGGATATTATGACGGCGTGGTCAAGGCGGAACATATAATGCAGGATCTTGAGCTGACCAAGCCGACTAAGACCACCTTTACCTCCTTTGACCCGACGGTGCTCTTTACCGGCAACACCGATCCCAACACCGATTCCACTATCAACGGCGTCAAGATAAATACCGACGAGAACGGCTACTTCCAGTTGGAAATGGACCTTGTCGAGGGTGAAAACGTATTTAAGATAAACCACAAGGGTAAAACCGTTACATATAACATCACCCGTATCACCGAGGTCATCAAGGAGGTTTCTCCCGGCAGCGGGACCCTCAAGGTGGATGGCGCGACCAAGCTGACCATCGATGCCGTTGCTTACGGAGAAGCCAAGGTATACGCCGTCATAGGCGGCACCACCGTTCAGCTGAAGGAGAAGGAAGAACAGGGAGACGACGAATACCGCGATACCCATTACAAGCGTTTCACAGGAGTTTACACCGTTCCCGATGCTGAGGCTGAGGATAAAAATCTCGGAGCGCTGACCGTTTACGGCGAATGGAACGACATCAAAAAGAGCAAGCAGGGCGCTTCTATCGTTATCAACAAGCGCAGGCTGCCCTCCGACGGAACACCGATAGTGGTCACCTCGACCACGGCCGAGACCTTCAGGGGTGATACCGTTTCGCAGTATTCTGAGCCCACCTACTTCCCGTTGCCCAAGGGCGCGCTCGATTACGCGGTGGGCGATGAGTTCAAGTATTCTTTCACCAATAAGAACCAGCTGCAGACCTATAACTTCTATCTACTTCAGTCGGGTCTGAGAGTTTTCACCGAGGATATCGCACCTGTTTCAGTCAATGCCGCCGCGGTGGATAACGCCATCACCGGCTGCACCGTCACCAGTGACGATCGCTACACCAAGGTGATACTCAAATCGAGGCAGCAGGTGGCTTATTCCGGTCAGTATGCTTCGGACAAGCTTACCTTTAAGTTCCACTACACCAACTCGCTGCCCGACAGCATGAAGCTGACCAAAAACCCGCTCTTCTCGGCTGTGGAATTTGCAGACGGCACTATGACGCTGGTCCTGCGTGAGTCGGGCAAGCTTATGGGTATGCACCCATATTACGATAACAACGGCAACCTTGTGCTGCGCTTCAACAATCCTCCGGATGCGGGCGGCAGAGACCTTTCGGGTGTCAAGATAGTTATCGATCCCGGCCACGGCGGCAACGATTCGGGTGCGTTGGGTTACCTTTCCGCTTACCCCGAAAGGGTCATCAACTATTCCATCGCTTCCAAGCTTGCTTCTGTTCTCAGAAGCCGCGGAGCAGAAGTTGTGATGTATAATACCCAGTACACCAATTACAGTCTTGCGCAGCGTGTCCAAATGGCTTCCGAAGAGGATCCGCACCTCTTTATAAGCGTTCATTGCAACTCGGCGGCATATAACGCCACCGCAAAGGGCACAGAGGCATATTACTTCAACTACTGGTCGTCGGGTCTGGCACAGTTCGTGTCTGCCAACGTTTCCAACGCGCTTGGCACCACCAACCGCGGACAGAAGCACGGCTACTACGCCGTTACCAGAAGTATGCAGTATCCTGCAATACTGCTCGAGACCGGATTTATGTCCAACCAGACCGAGTATCACAAGCTGGTCAACGACAGCTATCAGTCCAATATTGCTACCGCAATTGCAAACGGCATCGGACAGTATATCACATATATGAGCAGCTCGGCGGGGCTTACCGGCACCGAAACGAGCGGCTCATCGACGGCTGACGCAGGCCAAAACAGCAATGCCGATACCGATCTTACCGATAACGGAGCGTTCAACATCAGCGCTTCGACCTCGGGCGAGCTTTCGCTTGATGCAGGCAGCATAAGCCTTGCGGCAGGTGAGGAGACCGATCTTGTCGCTGAATGGTCGGGTGACGGCGAAGTAAAGGTGGTATGGAGCGCTGAAGGGGCGGGCGACGCCGCCGAGCTTGGAGCTAACGGAAATACCCTTCATATCAAGGCGAAAAAGGCAGGAGAGATAAAAATAACAGCTTCTGTCGAGGGGAGCAGCCGACTTTCGGCGCAGTGCACAGTCACGATAGAATAAAGCATAAAACGGGCGTTTTCACAATAATATGTGGACGCCCGTTTATACTATTATAAAAAAAGATTTTATTGAAAAGTGAGGATATAAGTGATAGAATCATCTATATCGTCGCAGTGGTCTGCTTTCTGATTTATTGTGGGTTTTTTCTGCTGTTTTTAGCTTTTTGCAGTGATAGCGGCAGTATTGGTCCGCAATGGATGTTGCATGTGGAAATCAATTGCGATATAATAAAAGTTAGGCTAAAAATAGTTATAAATTGAATGGAGTGAGATCGTGAATCTGATTACCGAAAGAAGAGAACTCAGCAGCGTTGTTACGCTGATGAAGGTTCTGGCCCCCGACGTAGCAAAGCGCGTCAAGGCAGGACAGTTCATTATCCTCAGAGTTGACGACAAGGGAGAAAGGATCCCTCTTACCGTGGCTGAGGGCAATCCCGAGACCGGCGAAGTTACCATCATGTTCCAGATCGCGGGAGCTACCACCCGTATGCTTTCTCAGCTCAACGCAGGCGATTACCTCGCTGACTTTGTCGGACCTCTCGGCGTTCCCACCGAGCACGAGGGCGCAACCAAGGTTTGCGTTGTAGGCGGCGGCGTGGGCAACGCTATCGCTTACCCCCAGGCAAAGGCGCTTCACGAGGCTAAGATCCCCGTTGACGCGATCATCGGCTTCAAGACCGCTGATATGGTAATGCTTGAGGATGAGTTCAAGGCAGTTACCGATAACCTTTACGTTACCACCGATGACGGCAGCTACGGCATCAAGGGCTTTGTTACCAACCAGCTTGAGCAGCTGATCCAGGATGGCGCGGGCTATGACCTCGTTATCGCCATCGGACCTACCCCCATGATGAAGTTTGTCTGCAAGGTCACCGAGAAGTATGGCATCAAGACCATCGTTTCGCTCAACCCCATCATGATCGACGGAACCGGCATGTGCGGCGGCTGCCGTGTAAAGGTAGGCGGCGAGACCAAGTTTGCCTGCGTTGACGGTCCCGACTTTGACGGTCATAAGGTAGACTTTGACGAGCTTATGAACCGCAACAGCTTCTACAAGGAATTTGAGAAGGAAAAAGACGATCACATTTGCCGCATCGGCAGAAACGGAGGAAACAAATAATGGCTAACATGATTGCTACCAAAACTCCGATGCCCGAGCAGGCTGCTGACGTTAGAAATAAGAACTTCCTCGAAGTAGCTACCGGCTACACCGAGGAGATGGCGGTTTCTGAGGCTGAGCGCTGCCTCAACTGCAAGCATAAGCCCTGCGTTTCCGGCTGCCCTGTTAATATCCGTATCCCCGAGTTCCTCGCAAAGGTCGTTGAGAGAGATTTCGAGGGCGCTTATAAGGTCATTCTTTCCACCAACTGTCTGCCCGCAGTAAGCGGACGTGTTTGCCCTCAGGAGACCCAGTGCGAATCCAAGTGTGTTCGCGGCATCAAGGGTGAGCCTGTCGGCATCGGCAGAGTAGAGCGCTTTGTTGCCGACTATGCACGTGAGCACGGCTTCTCGGCAGGCGAAAAGCCCGAGAGCAACGGTCATAAGGTTGCTATCGTCGGATCCGGCCCCGCAGGACTTTCCTGCGCAGGCGATCTCGTTGCCAAGGGCTATGATGTCACCATCTTCGAGGCTCTGCATGTTGCAGGCGGCGTTCTCTCATACGGAATCCCCGAGTTCCGTCTCCCCAAGGAGATCGTTAAGAAGGAAGTTGCCAACCTTGAGAAGCTCGGAGTTACCATCAAGACCGACTACATAGTTGGACGTACCATCTCTGTTGACGAGTTGTTTGAGGAAGGCTTTGAGGCTGTATTCATCGGCTCCGGCGCAGGTCTGCCCAGCTTTATGAACATCCCCGGCGAGAGCCTGCTCGGCGTTTACTCCGCCAACGAGTATCTCACCAGAACCAACCTGATGCACGCTTACGATGAGAGCTATATGACTCCCATCTACCGCGGCAGATCTGTTGCAGTAGTCGGCGGCGGCAACGTTGCCATGGACGCTGCACGCTGCGCTAAGCGTCTCGGCGCTGAGAATGTTTATATCGTATACCGCCGCAGCATGGAGGAGCTTCCCGCAAGAGCTGAGGAAGTTCACCACGCTATGGAAGAGGGTATCCAGTTCAAGCTTCTCAATAACCCCGTTCAGATCGTGGGCAACGAAAAGGGTCACGTATGCGGTATCGAGTGCGTTGAGATGGAGCTTGGTGAGCCGGATGCTTCCGGTCGCCGCCGTCCCATCGAAAAGGCAGACTCCAACTTCGTTATCGATGTTGACGCCGTCATCATGGCTATCGGCACCAGCCCCAACCCCCTCATCAAGAACACTACCCCCGGCATCGAAGTTAACCGCAAGGGCTGCCTCGTATGCACCGAGGATATGGCTACCACCCGTGAGGGCGTTTACGCAGGCGGCGATGCCGTTACCGGCGCTGCTACCGTTATCCTTGCAATGGGCGCAGGCAAAACTGCCGCAGCTTCCATCGACAAGTACATTCAGAGCAAGTAAGCTTAAAGTGAAAAAGCCTCCGCAAGTCTGCGGAGGCTTTTGCTATGTTTGGGATTATAAGGTCTGCTCTGATGATAAACAGCTTACCGGCAGTTCTATTACATCGAGCGCGCGCAGATGCAGCCGCAATACCCAGCGGTATTCTGTGTGCAGCTTTTCGGCTATCGCTTCCCAGTTGAGGCCGTCGATATACCGGTATTCCAGTATCAGCCTTAATCGGTCATCCTTGACCGAGGATATGCGGCTTTCTATCTCAAACCTCAGCGATGTGGAATCAAGCAGGCGTTCATACAGTGCGTTTCTCAGCTCGCATATCATATCTATGGCGCCCTGCATACGGTCGTCGCCGCCGGTGGTTTTCACGCTGTTATAGCAAACGGTCACCCTTTCGGCGCGTGATTCCCATTCTTCTATCGATACTTCAAGGCGTTCTATCTCAAGCTCATTATTTTGATAGCGTGAGAGATAGTTCTTTTTTGCATCCTGAAGCGCTTTAAGATCAGCGGCATCATACTTTGTGACCGGCCTAGCGCAGTCGGCAGCGGTGTTTTTCTTTTTCATTCGACAGCACCCTCCTTGACGTAATGGCGGTCGCTCCGTTAATTTTTTTAAAACAATGCCGCCGTCATGGTATATGCCCCGTCAGCATGAGCAGATCCTTTATTTGCGCTGTTTGCTTTTGCAGCTTCAAAAAGCTTTTATATACGGCGGAATGTTCGCTGCAGTTTTTTTGGCCAAGCTTTCGCCGCATCATTCTTACCTCCGATTCAAGTTCATAGAGTTCTGCCGCGATGTTATCTTCGCCGATATCATAACATGAAATAATATCATCCCCTGGCTGTTATATTAACACAGTCGGCATATGGCTTTTTATGGTCAAATCACAGGAAAAAGGGGATTATTTGTAAAAAACTCTAAAAAATCACATTGCGGGCGTAACAAAAAGAGGAGACTCTCATAATATGTAGTGAGTACAAACGATAATTGGATAGGAGGATTTATATGGCACAAAATAACGCCGGAGATACTGCCGGACGCCCGGCAAATGCCTTTCGTGAGGCTATATGTATAGATACCAGAAGAATTTATGACGCTTGTTCGGCAAAGGAATGTATAAGAGATATGCAGGTCATCTTTACCGATGAGGGACAGCAGCTTATCGATTGCGCCAACATCATCAAAACACGCTGTGCAGAGGTGGCGGCAGTATATTTTGAAGTGACTCCGCTGGCTTTCAATAAGGGGTTTTTCTCCATCGATATGACCTTTTTCTTCAAGATCGTCTGCACCGTATGCTCCGCGCCGGGCTGCGCACCCTCTATCGTTGAAGGGCTGGGAGTATTCTGCAAAAAGGTGATACTGTTCGGAAGCGAGGCCGGCGTGAGGACCTTCTCTACCGCAGAAAGTCTTGCAAAGCCGGGCTGCAACGCGCCGACTGTAAATGTTCAGGTGCTCGATCCCATGATACTTGCCAGCCATGTATGCGAGGAAAGAGGGCCTCAGCCGCCTAAGCCGCGCAGTGTTTCTATGCCGCCGCCCGAGGTCGCCGCACAGTTTTCAGGTCATTTTTGTGATGTTAGACCGAACCGTACCCTGTATGTAACTTTGGGACTTTTCTCGATAGTCCAGCTTATGCGGCAGGTGCAGGTGATGGTGCCCATCTACGATTTCTGCATCCCCAGCAGCGAGTGTGCCGCATCCGACGCTCTCAACAGCGACCCCTGTGAGCTTTTCTCCAAGGTCGAATTCCCGACCGATGAGTTTTTCCCACCTAAGCTTGCCGATTTCGATTGCGACTGACATATAGTAAAAACATATCCTGACATAGAGAAATATAAAAAAGACAGCGCCGCTGCGCAAGCTACGGCGCTGTTTGATGTATGGCAGAAAATGAGCGCCGCGGCTTTACTATTAAAGTCGCGGCGCTCAAACGATCGTTTCAGATGATCAAAGCGGCGTAAAGCCGCCATCAGTGTGGTCAATCAGTCTGTTCTGGCGATAAAAAGATGATATCAAATAGCGGATGTATAATCAATATTTTATTGATAAATTTTAAGTTCATAACGGCATAACGGCAGGTGCTGAAATACTACCTTGCCGCGCGACTTTGCCGTTTGTTTTTTGCCATTGATTCCCGCGCTTTTATCAGGGCGTATTTTTCGCGTGTTGCAAGCCCGCCGCGGATATGACGCTGGGATTTGTTGGTCTGCAATACCGCGCGGCAATCTTCATAAAGGGATGAGGATATCTGCTTTAGCCGTTGTGTCACGTCCTTATGCACCGTTGATTTGCTTATTCCGAAAGCTTTTGCCGCGCAGCGCACCGTGGCATTGTTTTCGATTATGTATTCGGCGAGCATTACAGCCCGTTCCTCCGGCAGACCTTTCAAGTTGAGCCCTCCCGACAGCATCAGTGTTTTTATTGAATTTATATGCAGGTAAATACGCAATAATGACACTGTTTGCCGCGGCAAAAATTGTGCATATATGAAATTTGTTTTAACTATGCCGGCGGACATTGACAGTAGAAAGCAAAAACGGTAAAATTAAATAGATTACGGGCTTTGGCGGTAATAAATAATATCGTCAGGGCTGTTATTTGCGAAATTTTGTCCGCATAAGGTGTGTAACCGGCATCAGCTGCGGGATAATATATTGAGTGAAGACACATTTGTACATCTGTCAAAAGAGAGAAGAAGAAAGAAGGCGAGCGCCTTGGAGAAGTTTTTGATTAAAGGCGGAAATCCCCTCAGCGGTGAAATAAATATCGGCGGAGCAAAAAACGCGGCGGTAGCTATAATACCTGCCACCGTTTTGGTGAAAGGACGCTGCGTTATTGAAAATGTTCCGGATATAAGCGATGTTGAGATACTCATCGAGATACTTGAATATATGGGAGCGAAGATCGAACGGCCGGCGCATGATACCCTTGCGATCGACACCACCGAGCTTAGCTGCAACGAAGTACCCTATGAGCTGGCTCGTGCAATGCGTGCATCCTATTATTTTCTCGGCGCGCTGCTCGGACGCTGCCGTGAGGCGAATGTTTCGATGCCGGGCGGCTGCAATTTCGGCGTTCGACCGATAGACCAGCATATTAAGGGATTTAATGCTCTCGGTGCTGAGGTGTCTGTTGAAGCAGGCGGCATGATAAGGGCCAAGGCCGACAGAATGCTCGGTTCTCATATACATTTTGATATGGTGAGCGTCGGTGCAACGGTCAATGTCATGATGGCGGCTGTAAGGGCAAAGGGTATAACCATACTTGAAAACGCCGCAAAAGAGCCGCATATAGTCGATCTTGCCAACTTCCTCAACTCTATGGGCGCCGATATAAGGGGCGCAGGTACCGATGTTATCAAGATCCACGGTGTTGATATCCTGCATCCCAGCACCTATTCGATAATCCCCGACCAGATAGAGGCAGGGACCTATATGGTGATGGCGGCTTCCACCGGTTCAAAGATATTGATAAAGAATGTTATCCCCAAGCATCTTGAGTCGATAACCGATAAGCTCACCGCGGCGGGCGCCGAGGTCGAGGAGTTTGACGACTCTATACTGGTCACCGGAAACAGCAGCATCAACCGCATAAATGTAAAGACCATGCCCCATCCCGGATTTCCTACCGATATGCAGCCCCAGATAACCGCTATGCTTTGCAGGGCTGATGGCACCAGCATCATAACCGAGGGCGTTTGGGAAGGCGGACGCTTTAAATATATCGATGAGCTCAAGCGCATGGGCGCAAATGTTTCGGTCGAAGGCAAGATGGCGGTGGTAGAGGGCGTTGCCAAGCTCACCGGCGCTCCGGTAAGAGCAACCGATCTGAGAGCGGGCGCGGCGCTTGTTATCGCGGCGCTTTCGGCTGAGGGCACCACCGAGATAGAGGATATCCAGTATATCGAGCGCGGATATGAAAATATGGTCGCCAAGCTGCAGGCGGTCGGCGCTGATATTCAGAAGATCATAGTTCCCGACGGGGAAGCTGCCCGTCAGGCGTGAGATAACGGCAAAGATAAAAGCGGCTGTTCCCGATGGGATGGCCGCTTTGTTTTAATGAGGTGGATAAATGGCGAAGTTCTGCGTGCTTGCAAGCTCAAGCAAAGGCAACAGCTCGTGGCTCAGCTGCGGCGAAAGCTCTGTATTAATAGATGCGGGCATCTCCTGCCGCAGGATATGCAGCTGCATATCGCAGCTGGGCGGCGAGGCTCAAAAGCTTTCGGCTGTTTTGATAACGCACGAGCATACTGACCATATCGGCGGTCTGCTCAATTTCATAAAAAAGACCAACGCCAGGGTGTTCGCACCGCAGGCGGTGCTGGATTACATAATTAAAAACCGTTGCGTTCCCGCAGGCGCCAGCCTGAACGAGATAGATGACAAGCCCTTTGAGGTAGCTGATATTGAGATAAAAGCGTTTAAAACTCCGCACGACAGTGCCGCGAGCGTGGGATACCGCATAACGCTGCCGGACGGAGAAACGGTAGGTATTGCGACCGACTTGGGTCATGTGACCGAAGAGGTCAGAAACGGCGTTTTGGGCTGTCGTACCGTTTTGCTGGAATCCAATTACGATAGCCGACTGTTGGATATGGGCAGCTATCCGTGGTTTTTAAAGCAGAGGATACGTTCTGAGCATGGGCATCTCGAAAACACCGATTCGGCAAAATTTGCGGCTGAGCTGGTTGAAAACGGAACGGTAAGACTGTTTTTGGGACATCTTTCGAGAGAAAATAACGATCCTGCGTTGGCACTGCAAACGACCGAACAGCTCCTGCGGCAGCATGGCATGATCCGCGGAGTGGATTTTGAGCTTGAGGTGGCAGATTATGACCTGCCCTCAAAGTTGGTGCGTTTTTGACAGTCGAGGGCGGAGAAAATGCGAAACATAAAGATAATAGTGGTCGGAAAACTGAAAGAAAAGTATCTTGTCGATGGCTGCGCCGAATATTTAAAGCGACTTTCGGCGTTCGGCAAGATCGTGGTGATAGAGCTTGACGAATCAAGACTGCCCGAAAAGCCCTCGCAGGGTCAGATAGAAGCCGCCCTTTCAAACGAGGGCGAAAGGATACTGGAAAAGGCAAAGGGAACTGCCATGATAGCGCTCTGCGTCGAGGGGGAGCTGCTTTCTTCGGAACAGCTTGCGGCGAAGCTTGATGACCTTGAGGTGAAGGGTTCAGGCAGCGTTTCTTTTGTAATAGGCAGCTCGTTCGGACTTTCGCCAAAAGTCAAAGCGGCGGCTGCGGTTAGGCTTTCCTTTTCGAGAATGACCTTTCCACACCAGTTGATGCGTCTTATGCTCACCGAACAGCTATACCGTGCCTGCTCGATATCGGCAGGGATGAAATATCACAAATAACAGCTATTGGAGGTAATGACCTTGGATATAATCAAACAGCTGAGCGAAGAACTGTCGCTCAGAGAAAGTCAGGTTGAAAGCGCTGTAAAGCTGCTCGATGAGGGCAACACAGTGCCCTTTATCGCGAGATACCGCAAAGAGGTGACCGGCTCGCTTGATGACAGCCAGCTGCGCGACCTTGAGGACAGGCTCAACTATCTGCGTAACCTTGATAAGCGCCGCGATGAGATAAAAAACAGTATCGAGAGCCAGGGCGCGCTTACCGAAGAGCTTAGCGCCGCCATCGATGCCGCCAAAACGCTTGCCGCTCTCGAAGACCTATATATGCCATATAAGAAAAAGCGCCGCACCAGGGCCATGATGGCAAAGGAAAAAGGACTCGAACCGCTGGCACTCAAATTCATGGAGCAGACCGGCGCCGCACTGCCCGAGGTTTTGGCAGAGCCGTTTATCGATGCCGAAAAGGGCGTTGAAACAGCAGAGGACGCCATCAACGGCGCCAAAGATATAATCGCTGAAATGATATCGGATGATGCCGCCGTAAGAGGTGCGCTGCGCGAGTTTTTAAAACGCAATGCCATTATCCGTTCTGTCAGCGACGAGACCGAGCCGGGCGTTTATTCGATGTATTACGATTTTTCCGAGCCTGCGGCAAAGATAGCCTCTTATCGAGTGTTGGCTCTCGACCGCGGAGAGCGTGAAGGCGTTTTGAAGGTATCTGTCGAGTGTGAGCGCGAGAGTGCTCTTGCCGAGCTTTTTAAGCTCACCGTCAAAAAGGGTTTTTCTCCCTCTATAGATATCGTCAGAGAAGCTGCTGAGGATTCCTTTGACCGCCTCATTTTCCCGTCGCTTGAACGCGAGATGCGTTCTACCCTCACCGAAAATGCCGCAGAGCAGGCGATAAAGGTGTTTGCTCTCAACCTAAAGCCGCTGCTGATGCAGCCGCCCGTCAAGGGCAGAGTAACTCTCGGCCTTGATCCTGCATATCGCACCGGCTGCAAGATAGCTGTTGTTGATGCCACCGGAAAGGTGCTCGATACCACCGTGGTCTATCCTACTCCGCCCCAAAACAAGACTGATGAGGCCGCCAAAAAGCTGACCGCGCTGATAAAGAAGCACGGCGTTTCCACCATTTCCATCGGCAATGGTACCGCCTCCAAGGAGTCGGAGATATTTGTTGCCGACCTTATCAGGCAGCTTGACGTTCCCGTTTCCTACATGGTGGTCAGCGAGGCGGGCGCAAGCGTCTATTCGGCATCCAAGCTTGCCGCCGAGGAATTTCCGCAGTTTGACGTTTCGCTGCGCTCCGCAGTTTCGATAGCGAGAAGACTTCAGGATCCGCTTGCAGAACTGGTAAAGATAGACCCCAAGGCGATAGGTGTAGGTCAGTATCAGCACGATATGCCCAAAAACCGCCTCGATTCGGCGCTGGGCGGCGTTGTTGAGGATTGCGTAAACTCGGTCGGCGTTGATGTGAACACCGCATCCTTCTCGCTGCTTTCCTATGTTGCGGGCATTGGCCCCTCGCTTGCCAAGGGCATAGTTGCCTACCGTGAGGAGAACGGTCACTTTACATCGAGAAAGGCGCTGATGAAGGTGCCCAAGCTCGGCAAAAAGGCGTTTGAACAGTCGGCAGGCTTTTTGCGCGTTGCCGAGAGCGCCGACCCGCTTGATAATACCGCTGTTCATCCCGAAAGCTATTCCGCTGCCGAAGAGCTGATGAAGCTCTGCGGATTCTCCAAAAACGATCTCAAGACTCCCGAAAAGCTCGCCGCCCTCAAAGAGCAGGTGGAGCAGCGCGGTAAGGGCGAGATAGCATCAAAGCTCGGCATCGGTATCCCTACCCTTGACGACATCGTTACCGAGCTGCTCAAGCCGGGCCGCGACCCCCGCGATGAGCTGCCGCCGCCCATGCTGCGAAGCGAGCTGCTCGATATCTCCGACCTAAAGCCCGACATGGTGCTGGAGGGAACGGTTCGAAATGTAGTGGATTTCGGCGCCTTTGTCGATATCGGGGTGCATCAGGACGGACTTGTTCATATCTCAAGAATATGCGACAGGTTCCTCAAGCACCCGAGCGAGGCGGTAAGGGTAGGCGACGTGGTCAAGGTCAAGGTTTTGGAGGTCGATGTTAAGCGCAAGCGCATATCGTTGACTATGCGCGGCATTGAGGGCTAAGGGTCAAAACTGTCAGAAAGATGAAAATACCGCAGATATATTATCCTTGAAGGTCGAAATCAGCGGCTTTTATAAACATTTTATATATTTTGGTAAAATTCTCTGACTCTATTGACAAAGCAAATCGGTTGAGATATAGTTATCGTTAGTACTCCGCAATAGGGCGGAGACAGATTTAAGATTAGGGGTATTCAAATGTACAACGACAAAACTCTTACTTGTAAGGACTGCGGTGTAGAATTCGTTTTCACCGCCAATGAACAGGCTTTTTACGCAGAAAAAGGCTTCACCAACGAGCCCCAGCGCTGCAAGAGCTGCCGTGACGCTCGTAAGGCTGCAAGAGGCGGCAACGAGGGCAGAGCTCCCCGCGAGATGTTCGAGGCTGTTTGCGCCGAGTGCGGAGCTACCTGCAAGGTTCCCTTCCAGCCCAGAGAAGACCGTCCTGTTTACTGCAGCGACTGCTTCTCCAAGAGAAGATAATTTTGCGAGTGAAAAGGGTGTTTCTTTTTTAAGAAACACCCTTTTTTGTATGCCTTTTAAATTTTAAAGCTCCGGCTCGGATTCAACGAGCGTCCACGGATTGACGTATACGTTGAACACCGATGCCGCCCAGTGAAGATGCGGTCCGGTGGAAAAGCCGGTGGAACCGACCTCTCCTATCTTCTGCCCCTTGACTACCGATTTCCCTTCCGAAACGGCGAGCGAATCCATATGATAATACCAGGTTTTAAGGCCCATGCCGTGCTCGATGCAGACGGTATTCCCGGTGAGCGCGATATAATCGGCAAAAAGCACCTTGCCGCTGTTTGCGGCGGCTATTTCGGTGCCTCTTGCGGCGGCGATATCAACTCCGCCGTGGCGGTCAGAGGGAACGCCGTTGACGGTGCGCAGCATGCCGAATTCGGTGGTTATCCTGCCTGCCACCGGCTGTATAAATCTGCCCTGCCAAAGCGGCTGAGCTTCAAACAGCGATTTTTTGGGGGCTACCTTGGCGTTATATTCCTCGTTGGCGGAATTGCTTTCTATGGTGTTGTTTACAACTTCACCGTCAACGGTGAGCGCCTGAGTCTGCCATTGCTTTGAAAGCAGCGTTATGGTGAACTGCTCGGTGACATCCTCCGCCGAAAGGGTGAGCAGATATTCACCCGGCTCATAGTTGTATTTTATCGGATAGAGAGCGGCGAGATGATCTCCCTGCTCAAAAAACACCGGATCTCGACTGAAAGGCGAATCGACCTTTATCTGCGAGGCAACAATATCCCCGTAAGCATAAATAACGATATATTCACCGGGGTAAGTTTCTGTTGCAGAAACAGCGAAATTTATCTCCGGCTCGGGCTCCGGCTGCGGCTCAGCAACGGAAGATGACTCAAAATCCAAAGCAATGGGAAGCGCATCGCTTTGGGGCAGCTGCGGTTCACCGGGCAGAGGGACCGAAATGGCGGAAGGCGGCTCGATAGAAGGCGGTTTTATGATCTCGTTTTCGATAGGCTTTTCAAGCATCAGCATACCGAACCACACCACCAAAAATACCAGCAGAAGAAACAGCGACAACGCTGAAATAAGATAATGAATTTTCATTTTATCATTCCCATCAAAGCTTTAGGCTTCTGTTTATATTATTATGTTAACTGCAAAAGCGGGTATAAAGCAAGGTCAAATCGTTAATATCCTGCTCTTTTTCGCTAAGTATTTCTTTTAAAGCCGATTTTATGCCATCGTCATCCACATATGCCTTTATGCTTTTATATTCGTCGGCAGATTCCTTTTCCATAATAAGCGCATGATGCAGCGCCTCTCCCAGATCGTTGGGATATTTTATAACGGCGGGGGAAGAGTTCCACCAGCTGCCGGCTATGGCGTTGGGCGAGATGCCGCAGAAATATTTGGGGTCGCTGCCCAAAGAACAGAGCAGGTCACCGAGCATTTTGAGATGACGCATCTTTGATCGTGCAAGCCGGTAAAGAACGGCGCAAAGCTCATCGGAGCAGCAGGCAAATCTCACAGACTGGTAAAGATAACACATCATTAATGTCAGCTCAGAGCGCTTGCCCGCAAAACAGCTGCGCATAAATACGGCGTATTTTTCGTTGCGGTGTTCAGCTTTGGCGTGCGGACATTCGGCGCAGGGAGCGGGTCCCTTTTCGCAGCAAAGCTTTTCGATATACTGCCCGCTGCAGTGCGGCGATGGCGGCTTTGATTGCTGTTCAAGGTCGATGATGCTGTCGGGGTCTATCGGAAATGTGTCGCGCATAATAATACTCCTTTCGGATACAGCTTTTTTATAAACTATATGCGCGTCACTGCTCATCAGATTACTTTTCGGCGGTTGAAACCGATTTTATTACATGTTACAATGAAAAGGCATAGCTTCAGACGATGGTTTCGGTTTGATCCGGCGTTTTGCGGTTTATCAGTATCTGTGCAAGTATCGCCTGAAGATTATCGGTGGTCAGCGAAAAGAGATTTATCAGCGTTTCTATTTCATATTGGCTTCGGTCCTTTGTCAAAGTAAGGGCAAGGGTGGCTGCCGCCAGCACTACATCCTGAGGCGCGGCGATGATATTTTTCTGCTTTTGCAAAGAGCTATCACCGTTTTTTTCAGTTTTCACGCGCCTCACCACACTTTTGTTATAATTATAGACCGTCCTGCGGCAAAATATGACCCGCCGGCAAACAGAGAAAAGGAGTTTTTATATGGAAAAGATAGCCAGCTTTTGCATAGATCATGACACACTCACACCGGGAATTTATACCTCACGCATCGATTTTGACGACATCGTTACCTACGATATCCGCTTTTGCTTCCCCAACGCCGGAAGATATCTTTCCCCATCCTCGGCGCATACGGTGGAGCATCTTTTTGCAACATGGGTGCGCTCGAGCAGGCTTGGCTCCAAGGTGGTCTACTTTGGACCGATGGGATGCCTGACCGGCTTCTACCTTATTCTCAAGGGCGTTGATCCGGCCGACGCGGTCGAACTGGTGCTCGACGGTATGAGTTTCGTTCGCGATTTTGAAGGGGATATCCCCGGCGCTGAAAAGATAGAGTGTGGAAACTATATCATGCACGACCTTATCTCCGCAAAGCGTGACGCTGCCGAATTCTGCAAGGCGGCCGAGGGCTGGAATGTTGAAAAGCTGGTTTATCCTAAATGACACAAGAAGCCTCCTTCATCTGAGGGAGGCTTCTGAAATCACTGTTTCATATTTTGGACGATGGCAGCTATGGCTTTGGCAGTTTCTTCGATTCCCACGCGGGAGGTATCGATTATCATATGATAATTTTCCGAGGAACCCCATTTGCTGCCGGTAAAGTGGCTGTAATATACAGAACGCTTTTTATCGGTCTTGGTGATGATATCGCGCGCTTTGTCGGGGTCTACGCCATAGCTTTCGATGGCGTGTTTGATCCTTGTTTCAAGCGGAGCGCGCAGAAATACCGATAGGCAGTTGGGCCTGTCCTTGAGGGTGTAATCGGCGCAGCGTCCTACTATGATGCAGGGGCCCTGGTCGGCGACCTTTTTGATTATGTCAGACTGGATGACGAATACCTGATCGCCCAACGGCATATGGAAATTGGTCGAAGAAGCGGAGCCATACATCGAAAGCGAAAACAAAAGGCTGTTGGAGGCGTTTTTGTCTGCGTTCTTGAAAAGCTCGGGGGAGAAACCGCTTTCTTCGGCTGCGATGGTTATAAGCTCATTATCATAATACGGAATGGAAAGCAGTTCCGAAAGCATATGGCCGACTTCGCGTCCGCCGCTGCCGTATTGACGGCTGATGGTGATGATGGGGTGATTTGACATAAAACGCTCCTTTCTGTCATCTCATTTGATGATATCAGTTCTCTTAAAGATGACCGAGAAGAGAACCGGTCAACGGTAAGCGCCGCAAAGCGGATGCCGAAGTAAATATAGAGACATCTATATTTACAGAATAACCTTTGTATGTTAAAATGTCAAATGTTGAAATCGAAAATACGGTTTTCAGATGAAGATCAATTGTAATGAAAGAGTTTAGGTGATAAAAGAAGTGGAACAAAGACAGGAAAATAAGATGGGCACCTGGCCTATCCCTAAGCTGCTTGTATCAATGTCGCTGCCGATAATGGTATCGATGCTGGTGCAGGCGTTTTATAATGTCGTGGACAGTATCTTCGTTGCCCGTGTAAGTGAAAACGCTCTTACCGCGGTATCGCTGGCGTTTCCGGTGCAGTCGCTTATGATAGCCGTTTCGGTGGGAACCGCAGTCGGCGTAAACGCATTGCTTTCGCGAAAGCTGGGCGAAAAGAATTTTGATGACGCCAATATGGTGGCTGTTAACGGATTTTTTCTTTCGGTGATAAGCTCGCTTGTTTTTGCGCTGTTCGGAGTGTTCGGCGTAAAGATGTTCTTCTCGGCGTTTGTCGCTCCCGGAGAGGTCATGGATATGGGTATCGCTTATACCTCTATCGTATGCACCTGTTCGTTTGGCGTTTTTATCAGCATAATAGGTGAAAGATTGCTTCAGGCTACCGGTATAACGGTATACAGTATGCTGGCGCAGATGGCGGGCGCTATAACCAATATCATTCTTGACCCAATCATGATATTCGGTCTGCTTGGCTTCCCCCGGATGGGAGTTGCAGGCGCGGCGCTTGCGACTGTTATCGGTCAGTTTGTCGGAATGGGACTGAATCTCTATTTCAACTTTAGATACAACAAGGAGATAACCATCTCGTTCAAGGGCTTCAAGCCGTCAAAGCGTATAATCATCGAGATATACCGCATCGGGCTGCCTTCTATCTGCATGCAGGCCATAGGCTCGGTAATGACCTTTGGTATGAACAAAATACTCATTCTCTTTTCTGAAACAGCGGTCACCGTATTTGGACTTTACTTCAAGCTGCATAGCTTTATCTTTATGCCGCTGCTCGGCGTTACCAACGGCATGGTGCCGATAGTTGGATATAACTTTGGAGCGCGCAACAAAAAAAGAATACTCGGCACCATGAAGATGGCGCTCATTATGGCTACTTGCATTATGGCGATAGGAACGGTCATCTTTTGGACGCTGCCCGAATTTATGCTTATCACTTTCTTCAACGCCTCCGAAACCATGGTTGAAATAGGGGCGACGGCGCTGAGGATAATAAGCACTCACTTTATCATAGCCGCTACCGCAATAGTACTTTCCAGCTCGTTCCAGGCGCTGGGCAAGGGCATGTACAGCCTGATAATGTCGTTTATGCGTCAGCTGGTGGTGCTGCTGCCGGTTGCGTGGTTCATGGGGAAATACGTTTCGCTCAATGCGGTTTGGCTTGCTTTCCCGATAGCTGAGATAATGTCGGTAACGGTCGCGCTTATACTGTTCCGAAGAGTTTACAACAATCAGATAAAAGATATGTAATAAAAAATGTCAAAGGCATTGCCTTTGACATTTTTTATTTGGATCATTCTTATTCTCTCGGCTCAAGCAGATAGGTCGATTCCATATCGCAGAGATGAAGCTTTACCGCGAGCGGATAGCGCTCGTAGGCGCGTGAAATGGAAAAGCTGCCGCCCTTTACAGCTTCATCAAAGCCGCCCATATGCCAGCGGATAGCCATCGCTTCGGGGCCTTTGAGACGGAAAAAGCGCTCTATCATATAGACTGACTTTTCGCCGTGACCGTAGGGGAAGCTGTCCTCGACCTGATAGAAGGGTTGTTTTTCCCACTGACCGGTGACTTCGTTTTTGACGTTGCGCATCGAAACTTTGTAAAAATTGGTCTTGCAGATATCATGCAGCAATCCGCAGATGGCAAGGCTTTCTTTGGACTCGTCCTCATAACGAAGCATAAGCTTTGCAACGCTCACGCTGTGGGCGACGAGGCCACCCTCGCAGGCAAGGTGAAATTTAGCAGATGCGGGCGCTGTAAAAAAGTCGCTCTTATTTTCAAGCCATGACAAAAGCTCTTTGCAACCCTCGCGGGTGATGTATTTGTTATAAAGCTCTAAAAATTCCTGTTTGGGGGTCATGTTAAAACTCCTTTTGCGGATAAGGTTTCTTTTTGACCATTATAGCAAATACAGGGAGATAAAACCAGCATAAAACACCGTTGACGTAAAGTTTGCAAAAATATATAATTAAAGCATATCAAAGTGGAGGGGATTAAATGAAAATATCTACCAACAGCCGATATGCGCTTCGTTTTTTGGTGCGTGTTGCTCAGCGTGAAGGAGAACGCACCACCACCGCATTTGTCTCTGAGCTTGAGGGCATTTCTGAAAAGCTTATGGAGCGCATAGCAGCTAAGCTTTCCGCAGAGGGCTTTGTTCAAAGCCTGAAAGGGGCGAAGGGCGGATATGTTCTCTCAAGAGCTGCCGAAGAGATAACAGTCAGCGAAATACTTAAAACTATGGAACGTCCTTATCTTCCGCATCATTGCATCGAAGATCCTGAAAATTGCTGCAAAATGTATGATGGCTGTGAACTTATCTGTCTTTGGCGCAGTATCGATAAGGCCATTATGTCGGTGACCGATAAGGTCACCATCGCCGACCTTGCCAAAAAGAGAACCAATTGCCTCGATATGTAACCGCCTGTTTTGACAACAAACGGTATAATTCTACTAAATTATCATTAATGGTATATCATTGCGGAGCAGTTCGGTGAGGTGCTCGCTCATACCCTGCACCGAAAATCCAAGCTGCCGCAGCTTTGCCGAAACGCCGTAGCGCAGCGCGCAGGCTTCACATACTTTTATATCGGCACCGAGGTTTTTCAGCATCAGAAGCTCGGTTTGTATGTCGTCGTCGTTGACGGCAGATTCTACCGTAGGCCCCCACAGTATCAGCTCACAGCTTTTCCACCAGCGGTTTAAAAGGCAGGTGCGGATATATAAAAAAGCCATATCGGCAGCTGCGCGCTTATCGGCGCTGAGCCATATGACTGCTAATTCATCCTTTTTCAATGACATCACCCTCAACAGATATTAGGCAGGACGAGCCGTTTTCGTGAAAATATGACAGCGTTGCTCTGTATCATTATACTCACGCGGGGAGCTGAGGGTTACTTTGCGCTGTATTTGTTGTAATTAAAGGCGTATTGTGATATAGTTATATCAGTATATCAGAAAGCTGGATTTATAATATGATAAACTACGCGCACAGAGGGGCAAGCGAATACGCGCCGGAAAATACGCTGTCGGCGTTTTATCTCGGATTGCTTCAGGGGGCAAACGGGATAGAGACCGATGTTCAGAAAACCGGGGACGGAATTTTGGTGCTTTTCCATGACGATACGCTGGATAGAGTTTCGAACGGCAGCGGAAGGCTTTGTGACTATGCTTTAGATGAGCTTAAAGCTCTTAAAATATATGGAAACAACACCACCGGATTTTACGACAGGATCGTAACGCTGCGGGAATTTTTAGAGAAATTCGCGCAGTACGATATAACATTTGCCATAGAGCTGAAAGGTCCCAATGTGGAGCGTGAAACGCTGGAGATGGCAAGGGAATTCGGCATAATGGAGAAAACCACTTTTACCAGCTTTAAGTTTGACTATATCAAAAAGCTTAAAGAGCTGGAACCTGCCGCAAGGGTAGGGTATCTTATCGATGCTCCCGATGACGATGCGTTAAACGCGCTTATCGCCATAGGCGGAGAGGAGATAGCCCCCAGAGCAACCAACATCTCTGCCGAGCTGATACAGAAATGGAGAAGCTTGGGACTGGGCGTAAGGGCATGGGGAGTAAAAGAAGTGCCGATCATGAAGAAGATGTGCGAGCTGAAAGTAGACGGCATGACGGTAAACTTTCCGGATAGGCTGTTTCAGCATTTAAATTCGTTGCCAAAATAAAATCATCATAAAATCAAACGCCAAAGGCGATCAATTAAGGAGGTCATATAAATGCAATACTCTCACGAAGTTGAGCATATGCAGCAGATAAACTGCCTGCACTGCCACGGTCCCGCTCCCATCCCCGAAGAGGGCAAATGGGTAAAGGCCAAGGAAATCAAGGATATTTCGGGACTTTCCCACGGCGTGGGCTGCTGCGCTCCCCAGCAGGGAACCTGCAAGCTTACCCTCAACGTAAAGGATGGTATCATCAGAGAGGCGCTGGTAGAGACTATCGGCTGTTCCGGTATGACCCACTCTGCCGCTATGGCAGGTGAGATCCTGCCCGGTAAGACCATTCTTGAGGCGCTCAATACCGACCTTGTATGCGACGCTATCAATGTTGCCATGAGAGAGATCTTCAAGCAGCTGGTATACGGACGTACCCAGACCGCTTTCTCTGAGGGCGGACTGCCCATAGGCGCTTCTATGGAGGATCTCGGCAAGGGCCTGAGAAGCCAGACCGCTACCATTTTCTCCACCGACGCAAAGGGCGTTCGCTACCTTGAGATGGTAGAGGGCTATATCCTTGAAATGGCGCTCGATGAAGATAAGGAAGTTATCGGTTACAAGTTTGTCAAGGTCGGCAAGATGCTTGAGGATATACGCCACGGCGTA
Source organism: uncultured Oscillospiraceae bacterium (assembly GCA_964605985.1). Lineage (GTDB taxonomy): Bacteria > Bacillota > Clostridia > Oscillospirales > Ruminococcaceae > Yanshouia. The sequence goes on from CAZSEO010000006.1 coordinate 50,268, forward strand.
GACCCCAAGACCGCCTATGAAAAGAATATCGGAACCTACGGTCGCTATGAGGGAGCAGCTTCCTATATCGACCCGCGTGAAAAGTAAGGGAGGCGCTGCAGTATGATTAAGTTTGAAGGCATGGAGCGCAGAATGGGCAAGATCGAAGAGTGTCTCAAGGCTAACGGCATAGCTGACCTTGAAGAAGCACGTGAGCTTTGCCTCTCCAAAGGAATAGATGTTGACAGTATCGTTAAGGGCGTTCAGCCCATCGCTTTTGAAAACGCCGTTTGGGCATACACCCTCGGCTCCGCGATCGCCATCAAAAAGGGCGCTAAGGATGCGGTAGAGGCAGCAACCCTCATCGGCAACGGTTTGCAGGCGTTTACCGTTCCCGGCTCGGTAGCGGAGGAGCGCGGCGTAGGTCAGGGCCACGGTGACCTTGGCGCTATGCTGCTTCGCGATGAGACCAAGTGCTTCTGCTTCCTGGCAGGACATGAGTCCTTTGCCGCTGCCGAGGGCGCTATCGGCATCGCGAGAACCGCAAACAAAGCCAGAAAGACCCCGCTCAAGGTAATACTCAACGGCCTCGGCAAGGATGCCGCTTACATCATCGCAAGGATCAACGGCTTTACCTACGTTGAGACCGAATACGACTTTGTTAAGAACGAAGTCAGCGTTGTAAAGACCAAGGCTTTCTCCGATGGTGAGCGCGCAGCGGTCAACTGCTATGGCGCAAACGATGTTCTTGAGGGTGTTGCCATCATGAAGCTGGAGCATGTTGATGTTTCCATCACCGGCAACTCCACCAACCCCACCAGATTCCAGCACCTCGTTGCGGGAACCTATAAGAAGTGGGCTATTGCCAACGGCGTTCGTTACTTCTCGGTAGCTTCGGGCGGCGGCACCGGCAGAACACTGCATCCCGATAACGTTGCGGCAGGCCCTGCTTCCTACGGCCTGACCGATTCGATGGGCAGAATGCACGGCGACGCTCAGTTCGCGGGTTCTTCCTCTGTTCCTGCCCATGTAGACATGATGGGCCTTATCGGAATGGGCAACAACCCCATGGTAGGCGCTACCGTTGCCTGCGCTGTTGCTGTAAGCGAAGCGCTTAAATAAGTAAAAATAAGCTCGGGCGTATCATTTGCTGTGATGCATTTGATACGCCTGATTTTTATGCTGAACAGATAGATATGCAAACCTGACCGGCATATATTGAAAAGATGAGACTGATGGTTTATACTAATAAAAGCCTTTTATCGATTTACTGCGTGAAAATAGCGGATTGAGATTTTATCGGCAGATTTGAGCAATATGCGAGGGGATTAAATGGACATTTTAAAAGATATTAAGCAGCTTGAAAAGGAAATAATAGATGTAAGGCATGACCTGCACCGTATACCTGAGCTTAGTTTAAAGGAATTTGAGACTACGCAATATATAAAAAATGCATTGAAAGACTATCCTGTTGAGATAAACGATTTGGGAATGGAGACGGGCCTTTGTGTTCTTATTCGAGGCGGTCATCCCGGAAAGACCATTGCACTTAGAGCTGATATAGATGCGCTTCCGATACAAGAGGAATCAGGACTTGATTTTGCATCTGAATATCCCGGAGTGTGTCACGCCTGCGGACATGACATACACGCAACGATGGCGCTGTCTGCCGCGCGTTACCTAAGTGAACACCGTGAAGAGCTTTACGGCAACGTTTGGATATTTTTTCAGCCGGCAGAAGAAAATCTTTGGGGCGCCAAAAAGATGATAGAGGCAGGCTGCCTTGAGCTTGATCCCAAGCCCGAAAGCATCCTTATGATGCATACCTATACCGCTCTTGAAAGCGGAAGATTCGGGTTTATCAAAGGCCCATCCAATGCGGCTTCAGACAGCATACGCATAACGGTAAAAAGCCAGGGAGGGCACGGCGCATATCCTTACCGCTGCGGCGATACTCTGTATGCGGCAGGAAGTCTGTTGACTCAGCTTCAGGCGAGCGTTTCGAGAGATAACGACTGCATGAAGCCCGCGGTTCTTACCTTTGGAAGTATTCATGGAGGAACGGCCGGTAATGTTATCCCCACCGAGGTCGTGATCAAAGGCACTTTGCGTACCCTTTATCCTGAAAGCCGCGAAACGATCAAAAAATCCATCGTAAGAATAGCGGAAAGTATTTGTGCCGCTTTTAAAACAGAGTGTACGGTAGAATTTCTCCAGCCCGGTGTTGCTTGCCTGAAGAATGATGCGGATATAATTGATAAAGCAGAAGCAGCTGTAAGAAAACTGTTCGGAGATGATGCCGTATATCAGATACCATCGCCAAATCCGGGCTCTGAGGATTTTGCAAACTATCTTGAGTATATTCCGGGCGCTACGGTGCGCCTTGGCACAAGAAACGAGAATGATCCTAAGACGATGCTTGGACAGCATGCCGCCGCGGTCAGATTTGATGAAAGCGGGATATGGCGCGGTGTCGCATTCCTTTGCCAGTATGTTAAGGATCATCTCAGCGAGTGATCGGTATTCTATTACAGCAACTGAACAAATGGCATAATATAAGGGCTCGGGCAAAACGTCCGGGCCCTTATATATATATTATTAAACCCTATTTGAAATGACATAGTGCGTATGTTATAATTACACAAATGAAAACTGATAAAAGGATAACCAAGTGTGTGATGGAGATATTAAAAAGGGAATACGGCGAGGTCCGGAATTTTTTAAAACAACTGAAAAAGTTTGTTCTGTTTTCCGCAGTATTTTTTATTATGGCGGCAGTTGCAGCTTATTTTGTCGCGGCAGCGATATATTCCAACAATGCAGAGCTTATTAAGGAGCATTTGGGCATATTCAATAATATAATAGGCTCCTCCGGTATAACGGATGAACAAGGAAATATTGACGTAGCAGCGCTGTTTTTCAATAACTTCAGAGCTTCCATGATGGCGATAGGGGCAGGGATGCTGCCGTTTGTTTTTGCTCCGCTTTTCAACTGCGCCACCAACGGCGCTGTGATAGGTATTCTGTTTGCGATACTTCATTCCACCGAGGCGGGCGGCATATCGTATATGCTGGTATCGATCATGCCTCACGGGATATTTGAGCTGTCGGCGCTGGTGCTTTCTGTCGCGTTTGGGTTGAAGCTGTGTTCGACCGTAAATGGAGTGGCGATGGCCAAAACCGAGCCCTATGATATCTTTCAGTATATTGCAGAGATGGCAAGAGCGGCGGTGCTCACCGTTTTGCCGCTGCTTATCATTGCGGCGATTATCGAGACATATATAACGCCGCTTTGTATCGAAAAATTTATCGGATAACCGAAAGGAGTTTGTCATGGATATAAGTGTATTCAAGGCGCTGGGCCCTATAATGATAGGACCTTCAAGCTCTCACACCGCGGGCGCCGCAAAGATAGCGAGGATGGCTCGTTTGATAGCGGACGGAGAATTTGACCATGTTTCGTTCGGGCTTTGCGGCTCATTTGCACATACCTATAAGGGACACGGTACCGACAGGGCGCTGGTGGCAGGCGCTATGGGCTTCTATGAGGACGATGAACGGCTGGCGGATTCCTTTAAGCTGGCAAAAGAAGCCGGCATGAGTTGGGATTTTTACCACGCTGAGCTTGACGGTGCACATGAAAATACCGTTATCGTAACCTTTTCTATGAAAAACGGCGAAAAGCAGGAGATAGTGGGCTCTTCCATAGGCGGCGGACAGATAATGATAAACTCGATCAACGGTTTCAGAACCGATATTTCGGCGCATATGAGCACTTTGGTCATAAGTCAGCACGACCGCCGCGGAGTTGTAAGCAAGGTTTCGGGCATACTTGCAGAAAGCGGCATCAACATCGGAACCATGAAGGTAAGCCGAAACGCCAAGGGAGAAGTTGCGTTCTGCATAATCGAAACCGACAGCCATCTTTCCGACGAGGTGGTCAATAACATCAAGATGATAGAAGATATAATAAGCGTCCGGGCTATAAATATAGGCGAAAGGGAGGACGGCTGATGTATAACGATTTTTCTGCACTTCTCAAGCTGGCGGAGCAGGATAACTGTCACCTTTGGGAAATTATATTGAAAAATGAGATGAAGCACAGCGAAATTGGCGAGGAGGAAGTATTCTCGCTGATGGAGCAGCATTATCAGGTAATGTTCAATTCAGCGCATAAGGCGCTAAACGCTCCTATGGAAACGGCACTCAACCTCATAAGCGGAGTTACTATGACACAGAACCGCTATGCCGAGCAAAAGGGCGGCATCTGTGGAAAAATGATAAACAAGGCGATGGCTTATGCCCTTTCCTGCAGCGAGGTCAACGCTTCAATGGGCAAGATCTGCGCGGCTCCCACTGCAGGAGCCTGCGGCATTTTGCCGGCTGTGGTAATAACGCTGGGTGAAGAGCTCTCACTCAGCAGAAGAGAGCTGCTCCGGGGACTGCTTACCGCCTCGGGAGTTGGAGCAGTCATCATGAAAAATGCCACCGTGGCAGGCGCTGAGGGCGGCTGTCAGGCGGAGTGCGGAGTTGCCGCCGCTATGGCCGCCGCTGCCGCCGTTGAGATGTCGGGGGGAACGCCGAGACAGGCTCTCAATGCCGTTTGCTTCGTGTTGATGAACTGCATGGGTCTTGTCTGTGATCCGGTTGCGGGGCTGGTTCAGGTCCCCTGCGCTCAGCGCAATGCCTCTCAGACGGTAAACGCGCTGCTTTCGGCGGATCTTGCGCTCGGTGGAATGGAAAGCATCATCACCCCTGACGAAATGGTGGAATCGATGCTCAAGGTCGGCAGACAGCTGCCCACCGCGCTCAGAGAGACCGCCAAAGGCGGCATAGCCGCAACCGAGTCGGGAAAGCGTTACAGCGAGCTGCTGGTAAAAGAGAGCGAAAGCTGAAAATCGCAAACAAAAAAGCCTGCTATTCGGCAGGCTTTTTATAATGCTCAGTTTGCGGCGATGGGCTGATAATATTTCTGCATATAGCGGTCGAAATCCTGCGAGAATTTCTCGTTGGGATCTTCACGCATTTTGCGGAGATATTCGTGGACCTCATAGGTAATATCGGAGTTGCGTCCGATGATCTCACAGCCGATATTGGAACAGTGGTCTGCGATACGCTCAAGATTGGTGAGCATCTCCAAAAATACGATGCCGCTGTGAACGTTGCAGAGCCCCTGTTTGAGGCGTTCGATATGCTGATCCTTGAGGGTGGCAACTATCTTGTCGATAGTCTCTTCGAGAGGCTCGATCTGATATGCCTTATCGAGGTCGTTGTTTTTCTGAGCCTCACTGGATATCTCGATTATCTCGTTTACAGCATTGAGCAGGATATCGAGGTCGTTGGTGGCCTTTTCGGAGAAGGAAACGTTGTTGGTAGAGATATCAACAGCCGACTCCATGATGTTGGTGCAGTAGTCACCGATCCTTTCGTAGTCGCTGGCGAGCCTGAGGTGGTTGGAGATGAGCTTGCTTTCATTTTCGGAGGGCGAATGTTTTGAGAGCTCGACCAAGTAATTGGTGAGCCTGTCCTCCATCTTGTCGATGAGGTTTTCGGTCTGATTTACCTTTTCGATCAGCTTGGCATCATAACGGGCAACCAGCGAGATGGTATCATAGAAGTTCTGATGAGCATATTCGGACATATGGGAGAGCATTGTGTTGCTCTGCGCAAGTGCGAGTCCGGGGGAGATGAGCAGGCGCTCCTCGAGGATATCGAGTATCTTTTCGCGGTCCTCCTCCTCATCGCTCTTGATGGTGGCAATTGCCAGTTTTTCAAGCAGACCTGCAAAGGGTATGAGCACAAGGGTCACGACGATGTTGAAAATGGTGTGGAAGTTTGCGATAGAGCTTCTTGAAACGGCCTCATTCCAGAATGAGGGATCGCCCAGTATAGCCTTTCCGCCGTATACCACGACAAGGAAGAGGATAGTACCGGTGATGTTGAAATAAAGGTGTATCATAGCGGAGCGCTTTGCATTTTTGCTGGCTCCGATAGACGCGAGGATAGGAGTGATACAGGTACCGATATTTTGGCCCATGATTATCGGAAATGCGGAGGAGAATCTTACAGCGCCGGTAGAAGCAAGCGCCTGAAGGATACCGACCGATGCCGACGAGCTCTGGATGACCGCAGTAAATACAGCGCCTGCAACAACGCCGAGTATGGGATTGGAAAGCGCGGTAACGAATTCTGCGAAGAGAGGAGAATCCTTGAGGGGAGATACCGCTGCTTCCATCGAGAACATACCCGAGAAGAGGATGCCGAAGCCGATGAGTATCTGACCAAGCTCCTTGCGGGGGGACTTATGGGATATCATAAAGAGAAGGATGCCGATGAGCGCTGCAAGGGGAGCAAGGTTCGCAGGCTTGAAGAACAGCAGCAGCAAACTGTCGCCTTCGATATCGGAGAGTCGGATGAGCTGCGCGGTAATGGTGGTACCGATATTTGCGCCCATTATAACGCCAACTGCCTGTTTGAGCTTTAGTATGCCTGCATTAACAAGACCGACAACAATAACGGTAGTAGCGGAAGAACTTTGGATAACTGCGGTAGTTACAGCGCCAAGCAATACGCCGGAGATTATGTTGCCTGCGAGTGTGCCGAGCATTTTTTCCATTTTACCGCCGGAGACTTTTTCAAGTCCGTTGCCCATTATGTTCATGCCGTAAAGGAATAGTGCAACGCCTCCACCGAGTGAGATGAAGTTAAGAATACTCATAATAATTCCCCTCAATCTTTTCTGTTGATTTATTTCTTCCTTTTCGTACTTATATACATATCGCAGCAAGGATGCCGTGGTGAAAACACCGAATATATCCATTATGATTATATCATAGGCTAAAAAAATGTGTATATGGAATGATTGATAATAATTTAAAGCAAAAAATGCCATTTTATGACACAATAATAAAAGTTTGTAAAGGATATGTAAAATTCACTGTTTGACGCATTAAAAGCAGTAAAACAGCTATCCGCTTTACAAATATCAGCGCTGATAATATAATATTATTGAATAAACAGCGAGGTAAGAAACATGGGAATTTATTCTGAAAAGGCGATAGAATTTTTTAAGAGTGGGTGCTGCTGTTCTCAGGCAGTGGTTTGCGCATTTGAGGATAGGCTCGGGACCGATGCCGAACAGCTCAAAGCCGATGCTGTGATCTATCGCGGAGGTAAAAGGGATATCTGCGGTGCGGCAATGGGAGCAAGAGCGGTTATAAATTATATGAACGGCGTAAAGGACAGAAGCGACCCTGCCCGCGATGATATTAAAACTGCTGAAAAAACTGCCCTTATGCAGCAGCTTTTTAAAGAAAAAATAGGCGAGGACCGCTGCCGCGAGATAAAGAGCCGGAAGCTCAGAAGCTGTGTCGGCTGCGTAGAGGATGCGGCAACAATGCTTGAGCAGCTTATCAGCGAAGGCAAAATTTGATATCTGTTATATATAAAACGGCAAAAGGCACCCCGGTTTGAAACGGGGTGCCTTTTAATGATGCAAATAAATTTTAGAGACCAAGCTCAGCCTTGAGGGCTGCAAGCTCGTCGTTTACCGCTGCGGAATTGGAGCCGGAATATTTCTTTGCAAGTGCCTCGGCACTGTTGTCAGAACCTGCATTAAGCTCTGCCTGGGCGTTAGCCTGGTCGAGCATACGGTCTACCTTGGCCTCCATACGCTCGAACGCGCTGATACTGCCGGAAGCATTGCTCATAGAGCTTGATATCTTGTTCATTTTCTGCTGGGTCTCGGCAACGGCTGCCTTGGCCTTGATGGCGCGGCGTCTGTTTTCGAGCGAGTTGATATCATTTACCAGCTTGTCGTGCATCTCGCGCATATGAACTGCGTTTTCGCGGGCGGCAGCATAAGCCTTTTCAAGCTCCGCACCGACAGATTCGAGCGACTGCTTCTTGGCAAGGAATACCTTTGCGTCATCCTCGTTGCCTGCGATAAGCGCTTTTTTGGCAAATTCGGCGTATTTTGCCACCTCTGCGGCGTTTTCATCAACGAGGCGCTTTGCGCGCTTTTCTTCCGCCATGATCTCGGCAGTCTCTTTTTTGACATCGGCAAGGCTTTCGGTGAGGTCGATCATATACTGGTCGATCATCTTTTCGGGATCCTCGCACTTATCGAGAAGCGCGTTGATGTTAGCCGCCATGATGTCTCTGAATCTGGTGAGTATTCCCATTGATATCTACCTCTTTCTAAAAAATTAAAGTTATTTATATTTTTCCTCCAGCTCCGAGGTGTCGGTGCCGAAGGTCTCAAGCGGTTGGTCGAGGATATCCTTTACATATTCTTCCTTTTCGCGTCTGCGCTTTACAAAGAGCTTATAGCCGTAGAAACCGCACACCGCGACTATCGCGATAACGAGGGGGATGACGGCGAACTTTGCAAAATCCCAGCCGTTGGTGGGTTTGGACATTATGCTGTCAGCGGTCTCGGAGAAGGTCTCGGATATCATTTCCTCAAAGGAGAGGGAAAGGTCGTCGTAATTTTGGAAGTGGTAGCCCTCCATGATATCCTGCGCCTCGGTATCCATTATGCTGTTGACCGCGTATCCATACCAATAGCGGAATTCACCGTTGACTTCCGATTTGCTGTCCCGCTCACACTGGAAGTAGGCAAGGATGAAATGTCCCTCATCGGTAAAGTTTTGCTCGTAAAAAGCATCAAGATACTGCTCCGCCGCCGTTGAGTTAAGATCACTGCCGCTCCACAATTGGTCGGAATAGGGTATCAGCAGCAGATACGGCTGAACGCCGGTTTTGTTATAGAAATGCTCAAGCCCGGAGATGAGATCCGACTTATCGCTTATCCATCCGATATCGTCGCGGTACCAGTCGGTCTTGTTAACTACACCGGCCAGCGCGGTGCGTTCGGTGGTATTTTTGGTTATCTCGGTAGTAGAATAGCTTGTTGACCCGCCGCCGCTCAGCATCAAAAGCACTATCGCTATGAATGCTACAACTATTATAACAGTGATAACGGAAGTCTTGGGGTCATTGTTATTTCTCGGACTGTTATTGTTGGGCGCTCCACCCCAATTGGGACCCGGGGAATAGCCTCTGCCAATGTTGATAAATGTAGTCCTCGGTATCCTTGAATAGCTGTGGTGATGCGAGGGAGGTCTGCTGCTGCCCATTCCGGGGGAGAAACCTCCTGATGAGCGTCCGCCGCCGCCCGAGCGCGAAAAACCTCCGCCGGAGCGTCCGCCGCCAAAACCGCCGCCGCCGCGGCTGCCGCCTGAGCCTCTTGCCATATTCATCACTCTTTCACAAGATAATCGTTCATCAAAAGACGGTCGCCCCATAAGGGGCGATGCGTTGGATATTATATCCGTTACCAAAATAGTACCACAAAAATTCCGCCAATAAAATGACCCAAATGTGAAAAATACTTAAAAATCCCGAACGTTTCTGAAGTGACGCTCGGGATCTTTAATATCATGCCTTTTTCTTGGGTTCGAACATTTCGGCTACGCCCTTTAGCATCTCAGAGATCTTGATATGCTGGGGACATGCCTTTTCGCAGCTGTGACATTCGATGCAGTCGGATGCTCTGCCGCGGGAACGGATGTAGTTGCCGTAATATGCCTGCTGGTTGGGCATCTTGCGGTAAGCCTTTGCGGCGTTATAAAGCGAGAAATACTCGGGGATAGCGATATTCTTGGGGCACTCGGGAACGCAGTAAGCACAGCCGGTGCAGGGAACAGCGGTCTTGGAGTTGATGATATCGCTTGCCTTTTTGAGAACTTCCTTCTCTGCGTCGGTGAGGGGAACAAAGTTGTTCATCAGCGCCATATTCTCATGCAGCTGATCCAAATCGGACATACCGCTGAGCACCATATCCACCGCGGGCTGGCTTGCGGCAAAACGGATCGCCCAAGAGGAGGGGGAAGCATTGGGATCGTTGGCCTTGAGCAGCTCCTTGACCTCATCGATAGGATCAGCAAGCATGCCGCCCTTTACAGGCTCCATTATCCAAACGCGCTTGCCGTGCTTTACGATGGTCTCGTAGCACTTTCTGGACTGAACGTTGGTGTTTTCATAGTCGAGATAGTTGAACTGGATCTGAACGAACTCGATCTCGGGGTGGTCGGTGAGGATCTGGTCGAGCAGTTCGGCGTTATCGTGATAGGAGAAGCCGATATGCTTGACGATGCCCTCTTCCTTCTTCTGCTTGATGAAGTTGAAGCAATCGAAGCGGTTAGCCTTGGTGAGGGTGTTGGTGTTTACGTTGTGCAGCAGGTAATAATCAAAATGATCGACGCCGCACTTTTCGAGCTGCTCATCAAAGATGCGCTCCTTGTCGCCATCCTGTCTTACGCTGAGAAGCGGAAGCTTATCGGCAAGGATAAAGGAGCCGCGGGGATGACGCTTTACCAGTCCTTCGCGAACGATGGTTTCGCTGGCGTTGGCGTGATACATATAGGCGGTATCAAAATAAACGAATCCGTTTGCGAGAAATTCGTCTACCATTTTGCAGAAATATTCCATATCTACCGAAGTGGGGTCCTCTTTGTTGAGAAGGGGCAGGCGCATACAGCCAAGACCTAATCTTTTCATTATAAAATCCTCCCTATGCAGCTATTGTATAAGATAACATTATAAGTATAATGCTGTTTGGGAAATATGGCAATACCCACCAAATGCTTAAATGATAATAAGCTATTTATTTTTGATCGGTTTGGTATTAAAATAGAAAAAACAAAATCTTTCGTCCGGAGGTAAACGACATGAAAGCCGAAATAGTCTGCGTAGGAACGGAACTTCTGCTGGGTGATGTTATAAATACCAACGCTGCCGTTATAGCAAAGGGGCTTGCCGCGATAGGGATAAACGTATATCATCAGGCGGTAGTTGGGGATAACCCCGAACGCCTTGAGCAGACACTGACCGAAGCTCTTTCGCGCAGTGATATCGTTATTACCACCGGCGGTCTTGGCCCTACCTATGACGACCTGACCAAGGAAACGGTGGCGAAGCATTTCGGCAAAAAGCTGGTGCTGGATCAAAAGAGCCTTGAGCAGATAGAAAGCTATTACAGGCGTTCCAACCGCGTTATGACCGAAAATAACCGCAAGCAGGCAATGATGCCGGAGGGTGGCCATATACTTTACAATCCAAACGGAACAGCGCCCGGCTGCATCATTGAAAGCGATGGAAAGATAGCCGTCATGATGCCGGGGCCGCCCCGCGAGATGCGCCCCATGTTCGAGGGGGAAGTGAGCGATTTTCTTCAGAACAAATTCGGCGGCGACGGCATACTTTTTTCCAGGACGATAAACTTTTTCGGCGTTGGTGAGTCGGCGCTTGAATACCGCCTGCACGACATGATAGTGGATATGATCAATCCTACCGTTGCGCCCTATTCCAAGCCGAGCGAGTGTCAGCTTAGAGTTACCGCCAGGGCTGCCGACGAACAAAGCGCCATGGAGCTGATAGAGCCGGTCGTTAAAAAGATAGCTGAAATATATCCCGACAATATCTACGGCTACGATTATCACACCATAAACGAAGCGGTGGTGGACGTTTTGGGCAAAAAAGGGCTTACCCTTTCTACCGCCGAGAGCCTTACCGGCGGACTTATCGCCCAGCGTTTGGTCGAGATATCGGGAGCTTCGGCGGTGCTTAAGGGCGGCATTATCTCTTATACAAACGAGGTAAAGCATAATGTGCTGGGTGTCAGCGCCGAAACACTTGAGACTGAAGGGGCAGTATCCCGTCGATGCGCGCTTGAAATGGCACGCGGGGCAAGACGTCTGACCGGTTCTGATATTGCCGTTTCCGCAACGGGAGTTGCAGGACCTACCGGCGGAACCGAAAAGACTCCGGTAGGCAGAGTTTATGTTGCCGCCGTCAGCGAAAAGGGAGAGGAGGTCAGAGAGCTTAACCTTGCGAGAGGCAGAGCTGACGACCGTGAAACGATAAGGAATCTTTCTGCTGCCAATGCCCACGATATGATACTGAGAATGGCAAAGCTGTTCTGAAAGGTTTAAAAAGCGGTGGTCGGATCTTTCTGGCTGCCGCTTAAAAATTTTCAGCCAAACGCAGTAAACAAACGCAGTAAAAATAAGGAAAAAGCTCACTTTTTAAACAGAAACAAAAGGGGAGGTATTGCTATGAAACGGTTTTTTGCAGCTGTATTGTTGCTTTTGATGATTTGCGGTTGTTCAGCCGCCGAGCCTTTATGCGCTGTTCCGGCGGGCAGTGCTGCTCAAAGTGAAGAAGCGCTGTCAAGTGCGGCGCAGTCTTCATCCGATATTATCCCTGAAAAGGAGCAGCCGGAGATGCCCGAGGTGGAGCTTCAATTTGAAGAGCCGGCGAGAAAATATAACATTATCGCCGAGCTGCCGACCGATGGCGGCTATGTCATCGTTTACGAAGAGCAGATGGATGATGAATTCAACCGCCGTTTTTCCAATGACGGAACTTTCTGGGGGCTTTACGCCCAGCTTTTTGATGCCGACGGAAAGCTTTTGAAAACTGTGGATTTTGACCGCCATAACCTTTACAGCATACCCACACCCGTCAGTCGCCTGAGCTGTGAAAACGGTGTTATCTATTTTGAAAGCCGCCATACCCTTGATAATCTGGAGCAGCCGTATGAGATGGATTACTGCTTCTATCTTGCGACCGACGATGGATCAAGAGAAATAATAAAGCCTTACAACAAAGATGACTGGTACCGTATGAAAAGCTATTACGTTATCGAGGATAAGGATGGCGTGAGCTTTCAGATAGGCAGCGAATATAATGAAGAGGAGCAGCGGGACAGAACGGTTTTACGCCTTGTCGGAAATGAGTATGGCGAAAGCCGGGTCCTGATGGATTATATCGACCCTTCGATAAACAGCGGGCTTTACAGGATAGTTTACAGCAGCGAAAAAGATCCGCTTTACGATGTAACGATAGAGATGGATACATCGAATTCTCAGGTGACGGTGCAAAACGCCAAAACTACCCTCAAATTGGATTTTGCCAAGTGCGTGAGCAGCGAAAGCTATCGCTACACCGAGGATATGCTCGATGATTTGATAGCCGTTTCGCCTGACGGAAAAAGCGAGGTCTGGGCGGCGGATGTGAGAGAATATTTTGAATCGGCATCGGGCTGTGATTACGTTGTTAAAAATGAGAGCGGAATATACCGCCTTTGCCCGGGCAACGATGTTTACAATGTTGCTTTTGTCGATAACGATATAATTTTGATAAATTCTTTCGGCTCGCTTGAAATGTATAATGATGCTGACGGCAGCCTTTGTAAGAACCAGCCGCAGTTTGACTACGGCGAGGCGTTAAATCCATATAACGGAACAGGGGCGAACGGACCTGAAAAGGTAAGTGTTGGCATTGCAGTTGACCGGGAAAACGACGTTATACTTATCGCCCACAGGCAAAACACATTTGGCAGCAACAGCTGGATAGATCAAAACGGAAACGAACTTTATGAGCTGCCTGTCACATTGACTGTTCTCAACAGTGAGGGGGAATGGTTTTGCGATATCGAAACAGGGCTTAAAATGCCGCCATATGACAAATTTACGGCATATTCTGTCGATATCAGCTGTCAAAACGGCATCGCGGCACTCAGGGTGGAGAACAGTGAAGCGCTTTCGGCGGAAGTTGCATATCTGCCGATGGGTCTGCTGCCGTCTGATAAAGCGCTTTCCGCAACGCCAAAAGAATAAATATAGCTGAACAAAGAACAAATCTTTTGCTGCTTCGACAACAAAAGATTTGTTTTTTATTGCGCTAAATGTAGAATAATATGCTATAATATATTTGTATAACTATGCTCTGCTGAGATAAAAGCCTTATTTGCCACTAATTTGCCGGGAGGAATAATGATGCGTCAGGATAATTATGAGCTCATCGAAGAAAACAAGGAATTTTTGCAGCTGCTTTCAAAGCAGTTCCCCACTGTGCAGTCGGTATGCACCGAGATAATCAACCTTGAGGCGATACTTGATCTGCCCAAGGGCACCGAGCATTTTATCAGCGACCTTCACGGCGAATACGAGGCGGTCTCACACATCCTCAACAACGCTTCGGGCGTTATCAGAGAAAAGATAGAGGATCTTTACCGCGATACCATGTCTGAGGAGGAACGCGCAAAGCTTGCCACCCTCATATACTATCCGCAGCAGAAGCTGGTGCTGCTCAAAGAGGAGCACGCTTCTGACCTCACCGAATGGTATCACGATACCCTTGTTAAGCTTATCGATATCTGCCGCGTTGTTTCTTCGAAATATACCCGTTCCAAGGTAAGAAAAGCGCTGCCCAAGGATTTCGCATACATAATCGATGAGCTTCTTCACGCGGATCATGTTAAGAATAAGGAACAGTATTACGGAAGGATATTCTCCAGCATAGTTGATGTCGGCAGGGCAGATGCGTTTATAGAAGCACTTTCCACCCTTATCAAGCGTCTTGCGGTGGATCAGCTTCATGTTCTCGGTGATATTTATGACAGAGGCCCCGGCGCCGAGGATATAATGGCGCGCCTTATGAACCACCATGCCGTTGATTTTGTTTGGGGCAACCACGATATACTTTGGATGGCTGCCGCAGCGGGCAATGAGGCCTGTATCGCAAATGTTCTCAACGTTTCGCTTTCTTACGCCAATGTCGATACCCTCGAAAACGGATACGGTATCAGCCTGCGTGCGCTGACCACCTTTGCCGAAAAGACCTATGGCGATTCTATGGCGTTCAAGCCCAAGGTGCTTGAAAAGGATAAGATAGGATTAAATGACGTTGAACTGGTGGCAAAGCTTAGAAAAGCCGCCGCAATAATGCAGCTGAAGCTTGAGGGTCAGATAATAGCGCGTCACCCCGAATATGATATGGACGAGCGCTTGATGCTCAACAAGATAGATTATAAAAACGGTACCGTTACCATCGAAGGCAAGGTATACGAACTTCGCGACAAGGATTTCCCGACCATCGACCCCGATTCGCCCTATGAGCTCACCGCCGATGAGCGAGATCTCATCGCAGCGCTCAAGGATTCCTTTGTGAGAAGCGAAAAGCTGCAGAGCCAC
>CAZSEO010000007.1:0-60932 GCA_964605985.1 uncultured Oscillospiraceae bacterium
TTGTTCCCACCACGTCGCAGCAGAGTCCGCTGCCATCAAAATACCCAGTCTTCGGACTGGGTATTTTTCATAATGTAAAGATAAAACCGAGTCAGGATAGGTGCTCGATGCGCAAAACAGAAGTGATATGTCTATTCTTAAAGTTAATGATTTTTCGCAAACCCGGTATATGTCCAAGTTATAATTCATCCGGGCAAGGTCATGATTCCACAGGCAGAAGGATTTTGGGAAGAGCTTTGCAGTGAAATAAGTAAAGTGATTTTAAATTGAATTAATGCACTCGTTCTGAGTGAAATGATCGGTCAACGCAAAAAAGTCGCCTTAGAGGCGACTTTTTGCGTTAGGACTGGTTTGGGCAGAGATCAGTCCTTCTTGTTTTCCTTTTCTTTTTTGGCCTTCATACCGGAGGAAACCGCTCCGCAGACCAGAAGAACTAAAAGTCCTCCAAGAACAAGGGTACCTGCATTCATTATAAATCTCTCCTTAACAGTAAATTTATGATGCGGTAAGATTTCTTAACGAAATCTTTATGTATAATTTAGCACTATATTTACTGATTTTCAATACCTTATTATATAAAATACAACTTATTTTTGTTTGTTGAACTGATGTAAAAACTGATAGAATTAGAACCGAATCGTTAACGCAAGGCCGATTGCCATTTGTGGAATAATATGTATAATTAATATAGACAAAGCTAAAAGGAGGATATATATGAAAGCAGTTTGGCCTGAGGGATGGCCCAAAAATAAAG
This sequence comes from uncultured Oscillospiraceae bacterium, assembly GCA_964605985.1. Taxonomy (GTDB): domain Bacteria; phylum Bacillota; class Clostridia; order Oscillospirales; family Ruminococcaceae; genus Yanshouia. The sequence goes on from CAZSEO010000007.1 coordinate 755, forward strand.
GACATTATGCTCCCGGTGTGATAAGCAATGGTATGCTTTATGTTTCGGGGCAGCTTCCTGTTGATCACAGCACCGGCAAAATAGTTGACGGCGGCATTGTTGCCCATGCGGAGATGGCTATATCTAATCTTAAAACCGTCGTTGAGACTGCGGGACTTTCCATGGACAACGTTGTGCAATGCCGTGTGTATATTCCCGATGTGGCTTACTGGGATGAGGTCAACGCTGTTTACGCAAAATTTTTCGGTGACCACAAGCCTGCCAGGGCGGTAGTGCCGAGCCGAGGGCTCCATCACGGAGCATTGGTGGAGATAGAAGCGGTTGTCGAACTGGAGGACTGAAAATGAATTTTATATGCGCCAAATGCGGCAAAACTGTTTCGGCAGATACAAGAGCCGCAAAGTGCGAGTGCGGAGGACTGTGGAAGCTTGATTACGCTCCGCCCAAGTTCTCGCTTGATGAAGTCGATAAAAGCGAATGGAGTATGTTCCGTTATCGCAAGTTTATGGCGGTGGATGACCGGCTTTGGCGTGAGGTGTCGCTCGGAGAAGGCATGACACCTATCGTTAAGCTTGATGACAATGTGATGCTCAAAATGGATTATTTTATGCCCACCCTTTCCTTCAAGGACAGAGGCGCCGCCGTTTTGATCACCCATTGCAAGGCTATCGGAGTTGAAAACGTAGTTCAGGACAGCAGCGGCAACGCCGGAAACAGTGTTGCTGCCTATTGCGCAAAGGCAGGGATCGGCTGCGAGATATTTGTTCCCGAAGGGACTTCGCCCAAAAAGATAGATATGATCCGTGCACATGGCGCAGAGTGCACCGTCGTTCCTGGCAGCAGAGACCATTGCGCCGACGTATGCCGTTCCAAGGTAGATACCGACGGCATGTATTACGCCAACCATGTATATAATCCGTTCTTCTATGAGGGTACCAAGACTTATATCTATGAGGCTTTTGAACAGCTTGGCCGTATCCCTGAAAATATAATCATACCGGTCGGCAACGGAACGCTTTACATAGGTGCGATAAAAGCGCTGGAGCATCTTGTTGAAAGTGGAGCTATTCCCAAGATGCCGCAGTTGATCGCGCTTCAAAGCGAAAAATGCGATCCGCTGCTTCAGGCTGCCGAGCAGGGAAGCAGCGTCCCTGTCAAGGTGTCGCCTGCTCCCACCATGGCGGAAGGCATAGCTATCGGTCAGCCGATGCGCGGCGAAGAGATACTGGAATATGCCCGCAAATATAATATTCGCTTTGTTCATGCGCCCGAGGATAAAATACTTGAGGCGAGAGCGGTATTGGCAAAAAAAGGCGTTTACTGCGAGCATACCACCGCAGCCAACTATGCCGCTTATCTGCGCTATTGCGAGATATACGGCGACACTCCTGACTGCCTTATCACTATGTGCGGCGCGGGACTTAAATCCGATCACTGATGTAAAAATTTTAAAAGCACACGGGCAGCGGCGTTGTCTGTGTGCTTTGCTTTTGTAGAATAACCGCGGCAGATATAGGGATACTGTAAAAAGGGGTGATATTATCAGCAACCGATTGAAAAATGAGACCAGCCCTTATCTGTTGCAGCATAAGGATAACGCCGTGGACTGGTTCCCTTGGGGAGAAGAGGCGTTTCAAAAGGCGAAAAGGGAAGATAAGCCTATATTTTTGAGCATAGGTTACAGCACCTGTCACTGGTGTCACGTTATGGCACACGAAAGCTTTGAGGATGAGGAAACGGCTGCTATCCTAAACCAAAACTTCGTTTCGATAAAGGTGGATAAGGAGGAGCGCCCGGACATTGACAGCGTATATATGACGGTCTGTCAAGCGTTTACCGGCAGCGGAGGCTGGCCTACCAGCATTTTTATGACTCCGGATCAAAAGCCGTTTTTTGCCGGGACCTATTTTCCCAAGACGGCAAGAGGCAATATGGCGACTTTCAAGGATGTTCTTGAGCTGATCGGCAGCAGATGGAAAAACAGCCGCAGAGACCTTACCGATTCCGCAGAGGATATCACCAAAGCGCTGAGAGAAATACAAACGCCTATGGGAGAGATAAATACTGCCGTTATCGACAGGGCGGTGAAGCAGTTCAAAACATCATATGATGAAAAGTTCGGCGGATTTGGGCCGGCGCCCAAGTTCCCGATAGGGCATAATATCATATTTTTGCTGGAGCAGTATAAGCTTAAAAAAGAGCCTTCGCTGCTTAGAATGGCGGAAAATACTCTTGAGAAGATGTACAGCGGAGGGATGTTTGACCACATTGCGGGCGGATTTTGCAGATATTCTACCGACAGTCGGTTTCTTGTTCCGCATTTTGAAAAGATGCTTTATGACAATGCCATTTTGATAATGGCGTATTGCAAAGCCTATGATATTACACGAAATAAGCTTTATCTCGATGTTGCCGAAAAGACAGCCGGATTTATACTAAACGAAATGACCTCCGGCGAAGGCGGATTTTTCAGCGCCCAGGATGCGGACAGCGACGGGGAAGAGGGTAAATATTATCTTTTTGTTCCCGATGAGATAATAACGCTTTTGGGCAAAAATAACGGCGGGTTTTTTAATAAAACGCTGGATATAACCGAAAAAGGGAATTTCGAGGGAAAAAATATCCCAAATCTGCTCGGCGGCGGAGCGATAGAAGATATCAGTGAGGATATGCTTTCGGCGGTATACCGTTATCGAAAGCAGCGCTGCCGGCTGCATACCGATGATAAGATACTGGCTTCATGGAACTCGCTTATGATAGCTGCCATGTGTTGGCTTTACCGTGTGAGTCGTGATAAAAAGTATCTTGATGCGGCAAAGGCTGCCGAAGGATTTATCAGTAAGAAAATGTGCGCCGATGATGGGCTTTACGCCGTTTACCGAGAAGGAAAACCGGGGCCGAAAGGTTTTCTTGATGACTACGCAAATTATATCGTTGCTCTGACAGCGCTTTACGACGCGACCTTTGAAAAAGAATATCTGAAAAGAGCGGAGAAATATTGGGGGATCGCCCGAACACTTTTTGAAGATGAAAAAGGCGGCTTCTTTCTTTACGGCAGCACAGGGGAACAGCTCATCACACGTCCAAAGGAATGTTACGACGGTGCTATTCCAAGCGGCAATTCGATGATGGCGTATGCTATGACGAGGCTGTATCTTTATGGACACGACAAAAAGGTGAGAGCGGCATTAGAGCGCCAGCTGGGGTTTATACGCCCTCAGGCGGACAGGTTCCCGATGGGGCATGCAATGTATCTCACTGCTCTTTCTCAATACCTGTTTGAGCCTGCAAAGATAACCGTTTCGCTGAAAAACGCTGACGATATAAAAGAGCTTACCTTCAAAATACCGCTGGAAGCCGCCGTTGAGATATTGACGGGATCGGACGAGGGATATCCGCCCATAAATGGGAAAACCACTTATTATATCTGTAAAAACAACAGCTGCCTTCCGCCTGTTAACAGCCTGCCTGTTTTTGAATAATACCGAAAAAGCAGCAGATACTACTGATAAAACGGAGGCGATATTTTGGAACACGGAAAAAACGGCTTTATCTTTTCGACCCGTGACAGAGTTCTGCACGCCTGGCTCAACACCACTGAGCTGGTCAGAGATTTTGAAAACTACGCAAAGCAGATAACCGACTGTGAAGAGGTATCCTCTATATTTGGAGATTTTGCCGAGCAGCAGGCGATTCAGGCATCCAGGCTGCTTGAGCTGCTGCGGGAATTTGAAAAGAAAAACTGAAAAGACAAATAAAGGTCTGCTTCTGTTTTCGACTGAAGCAGACCTTTATTTATGGGATAATAACCGTGAAATATTGCTATCCATCCTGTTCTGGAACTGTAAAACTATAATATAGTAACATTTACCGCTGAAAACGTAATGAAGATAAAACGGGTGGACAATACCGCGGATTGTGTAGTATAATATATGTGGCTTATTATGTTCATAATCGGCCGAAGGCATATTATTTGTGCGACAGCGGTGATCGACTGCAAGGAGGAAAACCATGTCTGAACTTAATATCCTGACAAAAGAAGAACGTTTCCTTTTCGGAGAAGGAACATATTTTCACAGCTATAAAAAACTCGGAGCGCATCCTTGTATCCAAAACGGAGTTGAGGGATACAGCTTTGCGGTTTGGGCGCCTTATGTTAAAAGCGTCAATGTTGTTGGCTCTTTCAATAACTGGAATGAAAACGAGTATGCCATGTGCTCTGACGGTACAGACGGAGTGTGGAATTTATTTATCGCCGGTCTGAAAGCAGGCGCGACATATAAATATTCGATAGAAACTATGGAAGGAGAACGGTTTTTAAAAGCCGATCCCTATGCCTTTGCGGCTCAGCTTCCTCCCGAAACGGCTTCGGTGCTGGTTGGCGGTGAGAGTTATCTGTGGAACGATTCCGGCTGGCTCAAAAAGCGCAAAAAAACCTCCGCGTTTGAAAAGCCGATGAACATCTATGAGGTTCACCTTGGCTCGTGGAAGCGCCATGAGGACGGCTCCGTTTACAGCTACCGTGAGCTTGCCCAAACGCTGGTGCCTTATGTCGTTGAGATGGGGTATACCCATATCGAGCTGCTGCCGATCATGGAGCATCCCTTTGACGGCTCCTGGGGCTATCAGCTGACCGGATATTATGCTCCCACCTCACGTTACGGAAAGCCTGAGGATTTCAAGTGTTTTGTTGATGAATGTCATAGAAACGGGATCGCCGTAATAATCGACTGGGTGCCGGGGCATTTTTGCCGCGATGCTCACGGCTTGGGCCGCTTTAACGGTCAGAAGCTTTATGAAATGGCAGATCATCAGCAGTGGGGGACCTACCGCTTCGATTTGGGCAGGGGAGAGGTAAGAAGCTTTCTTATCTCCAATGTGTTCTACTGGATAGAGGAATTCCATATCGACGGAATGAGAATGGATGGCGTCACCAGCATGCTTTATTTGAATTTCGGCGTGCTTGAGGAAAGCCAAAAGCTCAAAAACCGCAACGGCGGCGAAGAGGATCTTGAGGCTGTTGAGTTTATAAAAAACATCAACAAGGCTATCGGAATACACCATCCGGATGTTATCACCATGGCGGAGGAGAGCACCTCCTGGCCTATGGTGACCAAGCCTCCGCACGACGGCGGATTGGGATTCCATTTCAAATGGGATATGGGCTGGATGAACGATACTCTCAAGTATTTTAAAACCGATTTCCCGTATAGAAAGTATAATCACAACCTGCTCACCTTCTCGATGATGTATGCATTCAACGAGAATTTTGTGCTTTCGCTGTCGCATGATGAGGTGGTCCACGGCAAGCTTTCGCTTATTGGGCGTATGCCGGGCGATTACTGGCGTCAGTTTGCCGGTATGAGGCTGCTGGCTCTCTATCAGATATGCCATCCGGGCGCAAAGCTTTCCTTTATGGGCAGCGAGATAGGTCAGTTCATAGAGTGGCGCTACTACGAAGGCATCGAGTGGTTCCTCACCGGATATGAACTGCATAACAAGCTTTGGCACTGCGTAAAGCAGTTAAATTATCTTTATAAAAACGAAAAGGCGCTGTGGCAGAATAATTACAGCTGGGAAGGCTTCAGGTGGATCGACGCCGACAACGCCGAACAATCGGTGATAAGCTTTATCCGCAAGGGTAAACGCCCCGCCGATGACCTCATAGTGCTTTTGAATTTCCAGCCCGATGTCTATGCCAAATACCGCATCGGCGTTCCGCGAAAGGGCTTATATGAGGAGATATTCAACACCGATGACCCCGAATTCGGCGGCAGCGGTAAAATGAATGACGGACTTATAACGGCGGAAAAGACCGCTTGCCACGGTCAGCCATATTCTGTGGAGATAACCGTTCCGCCCATAGGCGGCGTCATTCTAAAGCGCAGACCCCAAAAAAGAGCGGCAAAGTCCGCTGAGTGATTAAGGAGTAGTAGATGTTTTCAGACAAACAGCAATTTATCAACGAGTATTTAAATCTTTTTTCGAGTGAAGTCGCCAGAGATTTTGAGGAAGGCAGCATGCAGGATAAATATTGGGTCCTCTGCAAGCTTATCTCGGGCAAGGCGAGAAAGGTGAAAAATCTTTCTGCCAAAAGATGTGTTGCCAACAACGAAAAAAAGGTTTATTACTTTTCGATGGAGTTTCTTATCGGAAAGCTCCTTGATAATTATCTTATAAATTTCGGAGTGCGCGATATCGTTGAGCAGGGGCTCGCCGATATCGGTGTAAAGCTTGAGGATATCCTTGAACAGGAGAGAGATCCCGGACTTGGCAACGGCGGCTTGGGACGCCTTGCCGCCTGCTTTATAGATTCGCTCGCAAGCCTTGGCATCGCCGGACACGGCAACGGTATCCGTTATCGCTACGGTCTTTTCAAACAGGAGATAAAGGACGGAGTTCAGCGCGAACTTCCCGACAACTGGCTCAAGGACGGATACCCCTGGGAGAGAAAAAAGCTTGAGAACGCCGTTGTGGTACAGTTCGGCGGAGAAGTTAAAAGACACCATGACGGTGATAAGTTCTGGTATGGCTGGGAGGGCGGCGAAAAGGTGCTTGCTGTTCCCTATGATGTCCCGGTGGTAGGTTTTGGCGGTGAGACTGTCAACAACCTGAGACTCTGGAGCGCTCAGCCCTATGAAGAGAACTTCGACATGGATGCCTTCAACCGCGGCGATTATGCTTCCGCGTCCAAGTTCAGAGCAGATGTTGAAGCGATAACCGATATCCTTTATCCCAATGACAGCTCCGATTCCGGAAAGATACTGAGAATAAAGCAGGAATATCTCTTTGTTGCGGCAGGTCTTTCCAATATCCTTACCACCTATCTCAAGGAATATGGCCCCGACTGGAAGAACTTCCCTGAAAAGGTATCTATTCATACCAACGACACCCATCCGGCGCTTTGCGTTCCCGAGCTGATGCGCCTGCTTATAGACGACTGCGGACTTGAATGGAACGAGGCGTGGGATATCACCTGCCGTTCCATCTCCTACACCAACCACACCGTTTTGCCCGAGGCGCTGGAAAAGTGGCCTATCGATATGCTCAGAAGGCTGCTGCCGAGAGTGTATATGATAATCGAGGAGATAGACCGCCGTTACCGTGACGGCTTCCCGCGTGACAAGGCAAACTGGCCGGAACTCTTGAGGCAGACTGCCATCCTTTGGGACGGTCAGGTAAGAATGGCTAATCTCTCCATCATCGGAGGACATTCGGTGAATGGTGTTGCGGCTATCCACAGCGAAATACTCAAGCGCGATGTTCTCAACTCCTTCTACCGGCTCACCCCCGAAAAGTTCAACAACAAAACCAACGGTATCTCTCACAGAAGATTTTTGATACAGGCAAACCCTGCGCTCTCCTCGGTCATAACCGAAGCGATAGGCGACGGCTGGAAAAGCGATGCCTCTCGACTTGAACAGCTTACCGCCTTTGAGGGTGACGCGGCCTTCCTTGAGAAGGTGGGGCAGGCAAAGCGTGTTAACAAAGAGCGCTTTGCAAAATATCTTCTTGATACCACCGGCGTAATAGTCGATCCCGATTCGATATTCGATGTTCAGGTCAAGCGCTTCCACGCATACAAGCGCCAGCTGCTGAATATATTTAAAGTTATCGACCTGTATGAGCGTCTGAAGACTGATCCCACCTTTGATATGCCCCCCACCACCTTCATTTTTGCGGGCAAGGCGGCTCAGGGCTATGTCTTTGCAAAGGATGTTATCAGGCTTATCAACTCCGCGGCAAACGTCATCAATTATGACCCCAGAGCCAAGGGCAGAATAAACATCGTGTTCGTACCCAACTTCTCGGTTTCCAACGCTCAGCTCATCTATCCCGCTGCCGACATCAGCGAACAGATATCCACCGCGGGCAAAGAAGCTTCCGGCACCGGCAATATGAAGTTCATGATGAACGGCGCTATCACCCTCGGGACCTTTGATGGCGCGAATGTCGAGATAAGCGAGCAGGCCGGTATGGATAATGTTCAGATATTCGGCCTGAGAGTTGAGGATATTGAAGAGCTTGGCAGAAGCGGTAGCTATTTTGCGTGGGATGAGTATAACAACGATGCGCGCCTGAAGAAGGTCGTTGACAGCCTGACCGATGGCAGCTATAAAAAGCTTTCGGGCGGATTTGAAGGCATCCACGACAATCTTATGCGCAGCAACGATGAATTCTTTGTTCTCAAGGATTTCAAATCTTATGTTGATGCCTGGGAGGAGCTTGCGGCGCTGCACAACAGCAGCGATTGGAACCGTATCGCGCTGCACAACATCGCTAAGTCGGGCTATTTCTCAAGCGACAGGACCATAATGGAATACGCTAAGGATATCTGGCGTGTAAAATAAAGGAAACACAAATTTGGCTTTAATAAAATAAGGAGGAAGACGGATGAGAAAGAAACAATGTCTAGCGATGCTGCTGGCTGGTGGTCAGGGCAGCCGACTGGAGGCTTTGACCAAGCATATCGCCAAGCCGGCGGTATCCTTCGGAGGTAAATACAGGATCATCGACTTTGCGCTTTCTAACTGCACTAACTCTAATATCGATACCGTCGGCGTTCTTACTCAGTATAGACCGCTGGTGCTCAACTCCTATATCGGCACTGGCGCTTCCTGGGATCTTGACGTTCCGGACGGCGGCGTATCCATTCTGCCGCCTTACGCTACCGAGATCGGCGGCGAGTGGTATAAGGGCACTGCCGACGCGGTTTATCAGAACCTTGACTACATAAACCTGCATAACCCCGAATATGTGCTCATTCTTTCGGGCGATCAGCTTTACAGAATGAACTACCGCGATATGCTCAAGACCCATCTCGACAACAACGCAGACCTCACCGTTTCGGTAATGGAGGTCCCGATCGAGGAGGCTTCCCGCTTCGGTATAATGACCGTCGATGAGGATAACAGAATAGTCAAGTTCACCGAGAAGCCCAAGAATCCCGATTCCACCCTCGCTTCTATGGGTATCTATATCTTCAGCAAAGATGTTCTTGAAAAGGCACTCAGAGAAGACGCGGCGGATCCCAACTCCTCCAAGGATTTTGGCAAGGATATAATCCCCAAGCTGCTCAAGGATGGCAAGCGTCTATTTACCCACCGTTTTGACGGCTACTGGAGAGACGTCGGCACCGTGGCAAGCTATTACGACACCAGCATGGAGCTGCTCGATAAGGAGCCTGAATTCAACCTTTATGAGTCAGGTGCGCCTATTATGAGCAACGCCGACTTCCGTCCGCCTCACTTTGTTGGCGAAGGCGGCAAGCTGGAGCAGTGCCTCGTGGGCAACGGCAGTGTCATCCTCGGTGATGTGACCCACTCCATTCTTAGCGTTGACAGCTATGTTGGAGAGGGCGCAGTAGTTAAGGATTCCATTCTTCTTCCCGGTGCGCGGGTAGAGGCGGGCGCTAAGATCTACCGCACCATTATGAGCGAAAATGCCTGCGTAAAGCAGGGCGTGGTGCTCGGCTCTGAAGAGGATGACAAGGCTATCATCCTTCTGGGCGACAATGAGATCGTAGAAAGGGGTTAAAACAATGGATAGAGTTACAGGTATAATTACAACCAACTATTCTACCGCTGAACTGGGAACTCTCACTCAGGAGCGCGGCGTAGCATCGCTGCCCTTTGGCGGAAGATACCGCCTTATCGACTTTCCTCTTTCCAACCTTGTCAATTCCGGCATAGATACCGTAGGTATCATAACCCCTCATAAATACCGTTCGCTTATCGACCACATCGGCTCCGGCAAGCCATGGGCGCTTGACCGTAAAAACGGCGGACTCTTTATCCTGCCCGGCGCGGTATCGGGTATCAGCAGCCCCGGCGCAAGATTTACTATGAGAGATATCATCAACAACAAGGTATACCTCAACCGCAGCCCCGCCAAATATGTTGTCGTTACTTCCAGCAACGTGGTATGCAACATCGATTACACAGGACTTATCGAATCGCATGTAAAGAGCGGCGCAGATATCACCATGGTTTATACCGAAGCCAAGGAGGATAACGATTTCCTTGATAAGCTCAAGCTTGACGGCGATGCTGTCAAGGGCGTTAAGCGCGGAGTAAGAGCAGGCGACGCTGCCTTTATCGACAGCTTTATCATCGGAAGAGAATTTCTGCTAAAGCTTACCGAGTGGTATGCGGCTCTCGATCATCTTGATATCTTTGAGCTGCTCGAATATGATTACGACAAGATGGATGTAAGAGCATACCGCTTCGACGGCTATATCGGCTGCGTATTCTCCACCGACAGCTACTTTAAGATCAGTATGGATCTGCTCAAGGCTCAGGTTCGTCAGGAACTGTTCAACTACGATCAGATGATAATGACCAAGGTGATGGATTCGGTACCATCCAAGTATCTTGAGGGCGCAAATATCAGCAATTCCTTTATTTCGGCAGGCTGTATCATCGAGGGCACTGTTGAAAACAGTATTCTTTTCAGAGGCGTTGAGGTCAAAAAGGGAGCTGTTGTTAAAAACAGCATAATCCAGCAGTCCTGCGTCATTGAAGATGGTGCCTGCGTTGAAAACACCATCATAGACCGCAACAACCGTGTCGGCGCCGAAATCGTTATAAAGGGCACCGAAGAAGATATTATGGTAATACCCAAGGTGAGCTATTAAAACGGGGGAACTATGAGAAGAAAGATAAGAGTTTTATTTGCCGCCTCTGAGGCGGAGCCTTTTATCAAGACCGGCGGTCTTGGCGATGTTGGAGGCTCGCTGCCCAAGGCGCTTAAAAAAGCAGGCTGCGAAGTAAGAGTGATACTTCCCAAATACAGCAGCATCGCGGAAAAGTACACCGAGAAGATGACCCATCTCACTGATTTTACCGTTTCGCTCGGTTGGAGAAATCAGTATTGCAGAATCGAAAAGCTGGTTTATGAGGGCGTAACTTATTACTTTGTGGATAACGAATATTATTTCAATAGAGATAAGGCATACGGCTATTTTGATGACGGCGAGAGAATGGCGTTTTTCTCCAAGGTTATCGTTGAAAGTCTTAAATATCTGCCCGATTTCAAGTGCGATGTGCTGCATCTCAACGACTGGCACACTGCGCCCGCAGCCGTATTTCTCAGGGAGCTTTACCGCGGAGATGAGCTTTATGACAACGTAAAGACGGTATTCACCGTACATAATCTCAAATTTCAGGGCAAATATTCCGATTCTGTGATAGGCGATATTCTCGGGCTGCACGAGATACCCGCTGCTGTTGAGCAGCTCAAGTGTGATGATGGTGCTGCAAGCTATATGAAGGGTGCTCTGCTTTACAGCGATATGCTTACCACCGTCAGCCCCACCTACGCTGAGGAGGTAAAAACCGAATTCTTCGGTGAGGGTGTTGACTGGATATTCCGCCGGAGAGCTGATGTGCTCCACGGTATACTCAACGGCATCGATACCGAAAAGTATGATCCTGAAACCGATAAAACGATGGTGGCCAACTTCACCGCCGCAGACCTTTCAGGCAAGGAAGAATGCAAAAAGGCGCTCTGTGAGGAGCTTGGACTGGAATATAACGCCGAGCTTCCGCTTGCGGTAATGATAGGAAGGCTGACCGAGCAAAAGGGTATGGATCTCGTTGCCCATGTCCTCGATGAGATGCTGCAGGCTCCTATTCAGATAGCTGTTCTCGGAACCGGCGACAAGGTTTACGAAGAGATGCTGGTGGACAGAGCCGGCAAATATCCCGGGAAATTTGCCGCGCGTGTTACCTTTGACGTTGCGCTTTCTCAGAGAATGTATTCCGGTGCGGATATGTTCATCATGCCTTCGCTGTTCGAGCCCTGCGGTCTTGCTCAGATGATAGCCATGAGCTACGGTACTTTGCCGATAGTTCGTGAGACGGGCGGCCTTAAGGACAGCGTTGCACCCTACAACGAATTTACCGGAGAGGGTACCGGATTCTCATTTGCAAACTACAATGCCCACGAGATGAAGGATACCATTCTCGGCGCGGCTGAGCTTTACCGAACCGACAAAAAGGTATGGCAGAAGCTTATGAGAAACGCTATGGCTGTCGATTTCAGCTGGGACCGTTCTGCCGAGGTCTATACCGACCTTTATTATTCGCTTCATCCCGAGATCACCCCTTGGAAGAAGCGCTGAAACCAAATAAAAGGAACTTTGTATTATATGAGAGCATTTCACAACAGCAGAGATAAAGCATACAGAGAACCTTTCGGCGCCGTCATTTCCGGCGGCGCCGTTTCTTTGGCTTTGGATGTTTTTGACACTGCCGAACTGTCGGTAAAATGCCGGCTTTGGAGTGACGGAACAGGTGAAAGGATAATCCCTATGCAAAGACAACAGATGGAGGGATATCTTCGTTTCAGCTGTACCGTTACCCCCGATATACCGCAGCTGCTGTGGTATAGCTTTATTATCGAACACGATGGAACGGTGAGCTATTATGGCGCCAAGCGCGGCAGAACGACCGGCATCGGCGCTGTATATTACAGTGAGCCGCCTTCCTTTCAGATAACAGTTTATAATGAGAGAAAGGTACCCGATTGGTATAAAAACGGCATCGTTTATCAGATTTTCCCCGACCGCTTCAACCGCGGAGCCGATTGGCGAGAACGCGTGAAAGCCGCAGTGAGTGTTAAAAAGAATGGCCCCGGCAAAAAGCTTATAGAGGACTGGTATCAGACCCCGCATTACAGCAAGGATGATAAAGGCCGAATAACCTGCTGGGATTTTTACGGCGGAACTCTTTCGGGCATAGAAGAAAAGCTGCCATATTTAAAGGAACTTGGGATAACTGCCATTTATCTCAATCCGATTTTTGAGGCGGCGAGCAACCACCGGTATGATACCGCCGATTACCTCAAGCTCGATACCATGCTCGGTGAGGAAGGTCGCTTTGAAGAGTTTGCCAAGAAAGCTGAAAGCTATGGCATTTCTATTATCCTCGATGGTGTTTTTAACCACACAGGATGCGACAGCATATATTTTGACCGCTATAAAAACTACGGCGAGGGCGGGGCGTTCCACAAAAAAGATTCTGTTTACCGCAGCTGGTTCAAAATAAAGGACGATAACAGCTATGAATGCTGGTGGGGAGTCGACGACCTGCCTGACCTGCAGGAAAACGATCCCGATTACCGCGAGTTTATCCTCGGGGAAAACGGTGTTGTTCGCAAATGGCTCAAGGCGGGCGCCAAGGGCTGGCGTCTCGATGTTGCCGACGAGCTGCCCGATGATTTTATCGTCGGCATAAAATCTGCCGTGGTGGAAACGCTGGGCGATGAAGGGCTTTTGATGGGCGAGGTCTGGGAGGATGCCTCCAACAAGATAAGCTACGGTGAGCTGCGCCGCTATTTCCTCGGCGACGAGCTGGATACCGTTATGAACTATCCGCTGAGAGATGCGCTGATAGGCTTGCTGACCAACAAAATTTCGGCGTATGACGCAGACGAACAGCTGATGCAGCTTTATGAAAACTATCCGCATGAGGCATTTTATTCGGCGCTCAACCTTATCGGCAGCCACGACAGGGCGAGAATACTCACCATGCTGGGTGATGCGCCCGATCAGGACAGCATGACTTTGGAACAGCGCCGTGATCACAAGCTTGATGAGGGCAAGCGTCAGCTTGCAAAGCGCAGACTTTGGCTGGCGGTTCTCGTTCAGATGACCATGCCGGGAGTTCCCTGCATCTATTACGGCGATGAAGCGGGAATGGAAGGTTATTCCGACCCCTATAACCGCGCGGCATATCCGTGGGGAAAAGAGGACGGTGATATACAGTCCATCTACCGCAACGCGATAGCACTGAGAAAGCAGCTTGACGTTTTTGTTGACGGAGATTTCAACCCCTTTGCGGTAAACGGCGATGTTTTCGGATTTATTCGAAATAAGGGCGGAAAATCAGCGATAGTGGTCATAAACCGCAGCGCCGACAGAGCACACGATATTTCGATAGACGCTCTTGAGGGCAGCTGCCGCGAGCTGCTTGACGGAAAGACCGTCGAAATAAAGAATGGCAAGCTCATACACAAGTTAGCGCCTTTAGGTTCGGCTGTTTTCTATTTTGACGCAGATGGGGGAACGGGCTGTCCGCTTGAGCGCGGCTCGGGGGTTATCTGTCATATAACCTCGCTGCCCAACGGTAAAAAGCCGGGCAATATCGGGGCATCCGCGAAAAGGTTTATTGATTTTCTCAGCGGGTCAGGGCAGAAATACTGGCAGATACTGCCGCTGAATCCCACCGATCGATATGGTTCTCCTTACGCCGGACTTTCTGCCTTTGCGTGGAATACAGAGCTTATCGATAGCGGCGATAAAACTCTTTTTGAGCTGTTTGAAGCTTTTAAACCCGATGAAAAGTTTGAAAGCTTCTGCGAAAATAACGCATACTGGCTCGAAAGCTATTCCGCGTTCATGGCACTGAAAGAGCGGTTTGGAGATGATATCTCCCGCAGCGACTGGGAGGAGAGGTTTAAAAAATATGACCGCTCTTTGCTCGATGACAAGCTTTTAAAGCGTGCGGAGTACCATAAATTCTGCCAGTTTAAGTTTTATCAGCAGTGGATAGAGCTTCGCGCTTACGCAAAAGCAAAAGGCGTCAAGATAATAGGCGATATGCCGATATACGTTTCTGAGGATTCCTCCGATGTATGGGCGTTCCCTGCGCTTTTCAACCTCGATGCTGAGGGTAGAAAGACTGAATCGGCGGGAGTTCCGCCAGATTATTTCGCCAAAGAAGGTCAGCTTTGGGGTAACCCCACCTATAATTGGGATTCGATAAAGGCTGACGGTTTCAAATGGTGGATAAACCGCTTGAAGCAGGCATTCGATATGTTTGATTACGTCAGGCTCGATCATTTCCGAGGCTTTGAAGCCTATTGGGCGGTGCCGATAGGGGAAAAGGCTACCGAGGGGCGCTGGGTCCCCGGACCCGGAAAAGAGCTGTTTAAAAAGACTTTTGAGCAGCTTGGCGCTCTTCCGATAATTGCGGAGGATCTCGGAGTTATCACTCCGGGTGTGAAGGCGCTTATAGCAGGCTGCGGATTCCCAGGCATGGATGTGATGCAGTTCTTTGATACCGACCCGATAGAGGGATATGATCCCCCTGATGGCAAGATAGCCTATACCGGAACGCACGACAATCAGACGCTTATCGGATGGTGCGGCGGAAAATACGGTGAGCGATCAGCTCGAAAAAATGCCGATATACTTATCGAAAAGCTGATGAACTGCTCCGCAAAGGTCACGATCATGCCGCTTCAGGATATTATCGGGCTTGGCGATGAGGCGAGGATGAACACCCCGGGAGTGGCGGTCGGCAACTGGAGCTGGCAGGCAAATGAAGATGATTTGAAAAATGCTGAAAAACGGTTGTATGACCTGACGGTAAAGGCAAAAAGGAGGTAAGAGATATGTGGGAAAATTTTAAAGAAGCTCTTTATTATTCTCCTGAAACGAAGCTTATGCTGGATTACGCCGGCATGAAGATGGATGACGGCTTTAAGGCAAAGATGAGCGGAAAGCTAAACGCCGCTTTATCCGCCATGGACCAGCTTGAGGCAGGCGCTATAGCCAACCCCGGCGAAAAAAGAATGGTTGGTCACTACTGGCTGCGTGCCCCCGAGCTTGCGGCCGGCCCCGAACTGACTGAGGAGATAATAAACTGCCGCAGGCAGGTCGCTGAGTTTGTAGAGGATGTTCATAGCGGCAAGATAAAGACCGAAAAGGGCGATACTTTTAAAAATGTTATGGTCGCCGGAATAGGCGGCAGCAGCTTAGGCCCGCTCTTTATTGCAAAGGCTCTTTCCTCCCAAAACGATAAAATGTCGCTTTGGTTCCTTGATAATACCGACCCCGCCGGAATGGAAAAGGTTTTCTCTGAGGTCGAAAATGAACTTGACCGCACCCTTACCGTGATAATGTCCAAGAGCGGCGGTACCCTTGAGACCAGAAACTGCATGGAGGAAGCGAGGTCGTTTTATCAAAAGAACGGGCTCAGCTTTGCGGCACATACCGTCTGCGTCACCGGAAAGGGCAGTAAACTCGATAAAATAGCCGAAAACGAGGGCTGGCTCGAAAGATTCCCTATGTGGGATTGGGTCGGCGGCAGAACATCGGTAATGTCGGCGGTAGGTCTTGTTCCGCTTTGCCTGATGGGTTTGGATATGGATTCGCTGTTAAAGGGCGCTGCCGCCTGCGATATACTGACCCGAAATAAGAGGCTTGAGGATAATCCCGCCGCTATCATGGCGATGTCATGGTATCTTTGCAGTGGCGGAGTCGGCGGAGAAACTATGGTCGTGCTGCCCTATAAGGATTCTCTTGAGCTGCTGGCAAAGTATCTGCAGCAGCTTATAATGGAATCGCTTGGAAAAGAGCATGACAATGAGGGCAGAGTTGTTAATCAGGGCCTTGCGGTGCTGGGCAACAAGGGAACCAGCGACCAGCATTCCTATGTTCAGCAGCTGGTAGCAGGACCCGACAACATATTTGTTACCTTCGTTCAGGTGCTCAGGGACAGGGACGGAGAAGATATCGAGGTGGGCGAGGGCTCCACCAGCGGTGATTATCTCAACGCTTTTATGCTCGGTACCCAAAAGGCGCTTGAATCTCACGGAAAACGCACCATGACCATCACTGTTCCGGAGGTCTCGGCCTATTATATCGGCATGCTGATAGCACTGTTTGAACGCACCGTCGGATTTTACGCCAGTCTTATCAACATAAACGCCTACGATCAGCCTGCCGTTGAGTTCGGAAAAAAAGCAGCCGGCGGACTTATCAGTCTTAAAAATTCCGCAAAGGAGCTGCTGTCCTCCAAACGCGGTGAATATATGACCGCCTGTGAGATGGCAAAGCAGCTTGACAGCGAGCCTGAAGATATTTTCAGACTTATGCTGCATCTTGCCGCAAACGACGAAGAGCTCAGAATGAAAGAAGCTGCTCCGATATCTGAAAGCAGCTTTGCGGTTATAAAATAAAGATACCTGAAAACGACCGCCTTTGAGCGGTCGTTTTCATATGCGATTGAAATAAGAATGCGTATATGATAAACTGAAAAATACAACTATTTGGCTGATTCGACAAAAATTGTATTTTGGGGAGCACCGGGCATGGAGTTTAAATCTGAAATGGCCTATGATCAAAGGAAAGAAGATATGTCTGACAAAGATATCCGCCGTAAGGCGTTGATGGCAGCATTCCCACATACCATACCGATTTTTGCGGGATTTTGGTTTTTGGCGCTGGCTTACGGAATATATATGAATGTTTCGGGATTCGGATTTTGGTATCCGATGATAATGAGCGTTACTATTTTCGGCGGGTCGCTGGAATTTATAGCGGTGACTATGCTGTTGAGCCCGTTTGCTCCGATGCAGACGCTGATACTCACCCTGATGATACAGGCACGCCACCTTTTTTACGGCATTTCTATGCTCGACCGTTTCAGAGGAATGGGATGGAAGAGGTTTTATTTGATATTTGGAATGTGCGATGAGACCTTTTCGATAAATTATACCGCCAGCATCCCGGAGGATGTTGACAAGGGCTGGTTCATGTTTTTTGTAACGCTGCTTGATCAGCTTTATTGGGTGAGCGGTGCGACTATTGGCGGAATAGTCGGCTCGATGCTCACCTTCAACACCGAAGGCTTGGATTTTGTTATGACAGCGATGTTTGTAGTGATCTTTTTGGAACAGTGCCTAAAGGAGAAGAAGCATTATACCGCTGTTATTGGGGTGGGTTCAGCTGTTGCCTGCCGCCTTTGGTTCGGCGCAGATTCTTTCCTCGTTCCGACTATGGTGAGTATACTTTGTCTGCTTACCGCTTTCCGTAAACCTATAGAAAAGGCAGGTGGGCTGGTATGACGGTCGCGCAGCAGGCTATCACCATTGCTATATGTGTGATAGGTACGATGACTACAAGGTTTCTTCCTTTTTTGATATTTTCGGAAAAGCGGGAAACTCCAAAATATGTTCAATATCTTGGCAAAGCGCTGCCATCCGCCATATTCGGTATGCTGGTGGTGTATTGCCTTAAAAATATCGATCTGTTTTCCGGCAGCCATGCCATTCCGGAGGCGATGTCGATAGCGGCAACGGTGGTTCTCCATTTGTGGAAACGCCAGATGCTGATATCGATAGCAGGCGGAACGGTTTGCTATATGCTGTTGGTACAGATGATATTTTGATTTTGACTATACCGAGGTTTTCATATATAATAAAGCAGTATTTTCAAATATTATCCTAAGGAGTTTGGAAAATGAGCAGAAAGAACAGAGATTCCTTTGCCTCGAGAACGGGATTTGTTTTATCATGTATCGGCTCTGCGGTCGGCATGGGAAATATATGGATGTACCCTACCAGAGTTTCGCTTTACGGCGGAGCGGCATTTCTGATACCCTATTTTATTTTTGTCGTTCTGATAGGCTCGACCGGAGTTATCGGTGAGATGAGCTTCGGACGAGCCGCACGCAGCGGACCGGTCGGCGCATTTGGAATGGCTTGTTCTTCCAAGGGAAAAAAAGGCCTTGGCGAAGCTGTCGGCATGATACCGGTTTTGGGTTCGATGGCTCTTGCTATCGGTTATACCGTTGTAATGGGCTGGATACTTCGTTACTGCGCCGGTGCTTTCAGCGGTGCTGCCCTTGCCGCGGAGAGCATTGACGGCTTTGCCGCAAATTTCGGAGCCATGGCCTCTGCTTACGGTAATAATATATGGCAGGCAGCGGCTTTGATGATCGCTTTTGCCATACTCATTTTCGGCATCGGTGGGGGTATTGAAAGGGCAAACAAAATAATGATGCCGCTCTTTTTTGTTCTGTTTGTAGGATTGGGCATCTATATTTTCTTCCAGCCCGGTGCGCAGGATGGATACTCCTACATATTCCGAGTGGATATGAATATGCTTTGTGATCCTAAAGTTTGGATATACGCTTTGGGTCAGGCGTTCTTTTCTCTCTCGATAGCAGGCAACGGAACGCTCATATATGGTTCTTATCTCTCCGATGAGGAGGATATCCCCAAGGCGGCAAGAACGGTAGCGTTTTTTGATACTCTTGCGGCATTTATAGCAGGTTTGGTTATAATACCCGCTATGGCTACCACCGGCGCTCAGCTCGATCAGGGAGGCCCCGGGCTGATGTTCATCTTCCTGCCCAGCCTTTTTAAGGGCATGCCGGGCGGCGGACTTATAGCGATATTCTTTTTTGTGGCGGTTCTTTTCGCAGGCATGACCTCGTTGATAAATCTTTATGAAGCGCCTATCGCGACTGTTCAGGAAAAGCTGGAAATGAGCCGCCGTAACGCCTGCATAGTGGTCGGAGCGGTAGGACTTATCGTTTCACTGATGATACAAGGTATCGTTTCTGATTGGATGGATGTGGTTTCCATATATATCTGCCCTCTTGGCGCGGGTCTTGCGGGAATAATGTTCTTTTGGGTGCTTGGCAAAAGCTTTGTTGAAAAAGCGGTCAACACCGGCAGAGAAAAGCCCATCGGAAGCTGGTATTATCCCGTTTCCAAGTATGTGTTCTGCGGAACCTGCATCCTCGTATTGATACTGGGCGCCGCAATGGGCGGCATTGGCTGATTTTTAGCTGAAGGGGATTTTTTATGAAACAGCAGCGCAGTTTTCCGGCGGCAAAGGTATCTCAAAAGGCGGAACGCTCGATAAAGGCGGGGCATCCGTGGGTATATGACGCCGAGATAAAGGAAATAGAAGGCGAATATGAAAACGGCGGTATCGTGGATGTATTCTCTCTTAAAGGCTCTTATCTCGGCAGCGGATTTATCAGTGAAAAGAGCAAGATAAGGATACGCATTCTTTCGCAGAACGCCAACGAGAGCTTTGACAGTAAGTTTTTTGCCCGCCGTGTAAAATACGCGGTCGATTTTCGCCGCACAGTAATGGGCGATGATTTTGGCTGCTGCCGCCTTATCTTTGGCGAAGCGGATGGTCTGCCGGGGCTTACTGTGGACAGATACGGCGATATTTTGGTCACCGAAGTTCTTTCTTACGGTACCGAGCAGGTGAAGGACTGCATCTACCGCGCGCTTTGTGACGTGCTTGACGAGGGAGGAGAAAAGGTCTCGGGCATCTATGAGCGAAACGAGGCCGCTATCAGAAATCTTGAGGGTCTGCCGCTTGAAAAGGGCTGGTATAAGGCGGATTTCGTAGGCATCCCCGATTCTGCCGTTACCGAGATGACCGAAAACGGGATAAAATATCTCGTCGATGTTGAAAACGGTCAGAAAACCGGGTTTTTCCTCGATCAGAAATATAACCGCCTTGCCGTTTCCAAACTGGCAAAGGGCAAAAGAGTGCTCGATTGCTTTACCCATACCGGTTCCTTTGCGCTCAACGCCGCGATGGGCGGAGCAGAGCATGTTACCGCGGTAGATGTTTCGCAGGCGGCTGTTGATATGGCTAAAGCCAACGCCGAAAGGAATGGTCTCGACGGCAAAATGGACTTCATCTGCACCGATGTTTTTGACCTTTTGCCCAGCCTTTGCGAGCAAAAGGAAAAATATGATTTTGTTATCCTTGATCCGCCCGCTTTTACCAAAAGCCGCAAGACTATCGATGCCGCAGTGCGCGGGTATAAAGAGATAAACTACCGTGCGATGAGGATGCTGCCGCGCGGCGGATATCTTGCTACCTGTTCCTGTTCGCATTTTATGGATAATGAGCTTTTCAGAAAGATGCTGCTTTCGGCGGCAAGGGATGCCGGAGTATCGCTCAAGCTGATCGAAGAAAGGCGCCAGGCGCCCGATCACCCGATGCTTATGACTGTTCCCGAGACCTATTATTTAAAGTTTTATCTTTTTCAGATAGTATGAAAAAAGGATGTCAAAGCCTTTGGTTTTGACATCCTTTTTGAGCATATCTTTTAAATATCTGATTTGGCATTCAATATGCACCAGCAGCTGAGCGTTATTATAACTATAACGCTTCCGCAAAATGCGAGAGGACCAGGTATCTCGTGGATAAACAGCGCCACCCATATGGGATTGAATATCGGTTCAAGCATTCCAAGCAGCGATACCGCAAGGGGAGAGCATACCGCAGTTCCGACAGAGAAGAGAACATATGGGATGCCGAGCTGTATAACGCCGAGCATGATTATCGCACCGACCGATTGTGATGTGGGCTGTATGGGGTAAATAAAGAGAAACGGTATACTCAGTAAAAATGAGAAAAAGTGGCCGAGCACCACGCCGCTCATCGACTCATAGACGTTTTTGGCTTCGCAGGTGAAAATGAACGCCGCAGCTAAAAGCATTCCGGATGCAAGGGCGATAAGGTTGCCCAAAAGTCCGGCGAAGGTCAGCTGATCGAAGAAGAAAAGCAATATCCCCAAAAGCACCAAAACGGCGGTGGTAAAATCACGGCGCGATGGCTTTTCTTTTTTGAATATCGCCGTAAAAAGTATCACGAATATGGGGCTGGTCGATTGCAGCATGATAGCGTTGGCTGCGGTCGTCATTTTGTTTGAGATAACAAACAGGTTGCAGGTAAGCCCTAAGAAAAAAGCCGAACAAAGAGAACGGCGGTCGATAACGGGCTGCCCCTGCCCAAGACGCAAAAGCGCTATATAGATTATTGCAGCCGCGATAAGCCCCCTGAGACCGCATATAACCATGGGATGCCAGTCAATAAGCTTGATAAAAAGACCGCCGCTGCTCCACATCAGTGAACATAATATAAGGCTTGCTATACCGCGATTTTTTGAAACTTCAGTCATTGCCCATACCTCTTATTCAAAAGATAGACTCATTCTATATTAAAGATGTGTGCTTTTCAATATATATCATTATTTTTTAAAGTGACAATAAATCATTTATTTTCGCAACGGATTAGAGTATAATATATAAATGACGCATTTAGCATAAGTATTATTTAAGAAGGTATTGGATAAATGTATTTTGCCGATCTGATATTTATATACATATTCCTTCCGGTAAATATCTGTTTATATTTTCTGTCCAAAAACAGGACATACAGAAATGTCGTGCTGCTTGCCTTTTCCTTTTACTTTTACGCGTGGGGAGAGCCGGTGTGGATATCGCTGTTGATAATCTCCGCGCTTGCCGATTATATCCACGGACTGATAATTGAGCGTTACCGTGGAGGGATAGGAGCAAAGCTGGCGGTGGTTTCTTCGCTGGTGATAAACCTTGGTCTCCTTTCCACTTTTAAATACAGCGGATTTATCGTTTCTACCGTCAATGGGATTTTCGGAACTGCATTTGATCTTCCGGGATTTGCGCTGCCGGTAGGCATATCTTTTTACACCTTCCAGACGATATCCTATACCATCGATGTATACCGGGGCGATGTTGAGCCGCAGCATGACCTGATACAATTTATGCTGTTTGTTTCGCTTTACCATCAGTTGGTGGCGGGTCCTATCGTAAGATATTCCGAGATAGGAGAAAAGATAGCTCACCGCAACGAAAGCTGGGCGGAAGCCTCTATGGGCATCAACCGCTTTGTGATCGGACTTTTCAAAAAGAGCGTTGTTGCCAATACCGCGGGAAAACTGGCTGAGCCTTATCTTGCGGCAGGGAATATTTCATCTCTTTCAACGCTTGGTGCGTGGTTTGGCATAATACTTTTTGCGCTTCAGATATACTATGATTTCTCGGGATATTCCGACATGGCGATAGGCTTGGGTCACATCTTTGGATTTACCCATCCTGAAAATTTCAAATATCCTTATATGGCGCGTTCGGCAACCGAATTTTGGCGCAGATGGCATATAACATTGGGCGGTTTTTTCAGAGATTATCTATACATACCGCTTGGCGGAAACCGCCATCACATGGTGAGAAATCTTCTGATAACATGGTTTGCCACCGGACTTTGGCACGGAGCTTCCTGGAATTTTGTTATTTGGGGTCTTTATTACGGATCGCTTATACTGCTTGAAAGGCTCTGGTTCGGTAAGATACTCAAAAAAATGCCGCGAGTTTTCTCTCATATATACCTTATCATCGCAATGCTGATAGGATGGGTATTCTTCAATTTCACCGATATATCGGTGGCACTCAGATATATCGCGAGGATGTTCTTTATCGGCGGTACTGCATATGATCTTAATTGTTTGCTGGATCTTGCCGGCTATTCGTTATGGCTTGGGCTGTCGATACTGTTTTGTATGCCGTTTGCTCCGCTTTTCGGGGTCATCTGGAGTACGGTGCGAGAGCGTGACAGGGTAAGATTTATTTGGATAAGGCCCATTTTCAACGTCGTGATATTGTATATCTGTACCGCTATGCTGGTCGGACAAAGTTACAACCCGTTCCTGTATTTTAGATTCTGATCTGTTTGTAGTGAAAGGCAGTCCTTAAACTATGGATAATAACAAAAACAAGTTTTTAAAAAAGCTCGGTGAAATAATAAACGTATTGGTAGTTGTATATTTTATCGCTGTTGTTGGTACCGTAGCTTTGATAAATCCGGCACGGCAGACTGTTTCGGTGATAGAAAAGCGTGAGCTTGCAAAAAAACCGGAATTTTCTTTTCAATCGCTCAAAGAGGGCAGCTATACCAAAGGATTATCTGTATTTTTTGCTGATACCTTTCCGCTCAGAGACAGGCTTATCAAAGATGCTTCTGAGATAAAGGATGCCATGGGTTTCAGACTTGGCGGAGCAAAGCTTTATGGCGCCGCCGAGCAGGAGCAGCCGCAGCATGAGCTTGAGCAGGTGAAGCTCCCGGAGGTTTTGCCCGTGCCCGAAAACAGTGAGCTTGCCGAGCCGAAGGTTGAAAAAAATGAAAGCTCGGAAACAGCATCACCGCAAGAGGAGAAAAAGCCGGTGTCAGCTTCTTCCGAACCTGAACCTGACACCACCCGGCCTGAATCGGAGGGGGTAAGGATAGGCTCGATAATAACCTGCGACGGAGTGGGATATACCCTTTTCGGCGGCGGTCCGAGAAACGGAGAATGGTATGCCAAGGTAATGAACGCTTACGGCGATATTCTGGGCAGCAAAATGAGGATATACAACCTCGTTGTTCCCACGGCGGTGGAGTATAATCTGCCTCAGCGCTATAAGGAGCTTACCAATTCGCAGCGCGCAGGCCTTGATAATATCAAAAATACCCTCACCGATAAGGTCGAGTGGATAGATATATATGATACGATGGCGGAGCATAAGGACGAATATATCTATTTCAAGACAGACCACCATTGGACTGCGCTTGGCGCATATTACGCTTATACCGAATTTGCAAAGACGGCCGGCTTTGATCCCATCTCGCTAGAGGGACTTGAAAAGCGGACGCTTGATGATTTTTACGGCACACTGTACAGTCAGACCCAGGATCCGCAAATGCTTTCCAATCCCGATCATGTGGATTATTACATATTCCCCAATATGCCTAAATGCTATATGTATATGCGCAACAAGCCGAACGAGCCGATATATACGACTCTTTACGGCGAATATGCAAAGTCACATGATTCCTATTCGGTATTTCTTCATGCCGACCTGCCCATCTTTGTGATGGATACCGGGTTGAATAACGGCAGACGCATAGCAGTCGTAAAGGAATCCTACGGAAATGCGTTCGTCCCGTTCCTTGCCAATAATTATGAGCAGGTGGTGGTGATCGATCAGCGCTATCTGCAGGAGAGCTTGTATAAAGTTCTTGAGAGATATAATATCAATGAGCTGCTGTTTATAAATAATATTTTGGCGGCGCATACCTCTGTTCGCATCGAGGAACTGAGCACTTTGCCGGCAAGAAGTTATACTCCTCCACAGCAGGAGGTTCAGGAACAGCCTCAGGCTGCCCAAACCGAAACAGAGGATAGCAGCCAATAATAACACAGGGGAGGTGCAGTGGTGAAAAAGGTGATATACATGGCTTTGGCGGTATTGACGGTTGTATTTCTATGCTGCTGCACTCAGAATGTTGCCGAACCCGAAGCGGCGCCGATGCCGGAATCTGTTGAGCAGGCTGAGGAACGCGTATTGACTATGGCGGTGCAAAACGGTTTGTCTCAGGCGGCGATCTCAGCAGTCGAATGTTTTGCCGAAAAGGTAGAAGCAATATCGAATGGCAGACTTTTGGTGGAACCGGTATATTGCGATGATCTTTTGGCTCAGCTTGACGGCGGGTGTGACCTGGCATTTGGAAACAACGCCGAATTTGCAAGAGCGAACGGGGATTTCCTGATTTACAGCTCACCCTTTTATTTCGCTGATTACAACCATTTGACCATGACGCTCAATTCGCAGCAATTCAATACCATTACCAAAAACAGCAACGTAAATCTTTTGGAAGCTACTCCGTTAGGATGTTTTTATGACGGTGCGTATTATATAATTTCCTCGCGTGAGGAAATGTATGATACTCTTGACCAGTATAACGGCAAAACGATAAATATTCTTGTAGCGCAGCCGATATTTGAAGAGGTAATAGAATCTTTAGGAGCAGAGGCAAGGGAACGTGATGAGGAGTATATGCTTGAAAATTTCGGCAAAAACCGAAATATCTCCGCAATGGAATGTGAGATAGCTTTGCTTGACAACATCACAAAGCGCGAAAAGGTTGAAAGCTTTCATATATGCAAAAGCTTTCATCGCGTAAAGATAAACTGGCTGATGCTTTCAGAGCAGGCAAGAGATAGTTTAAGCCCGTATCAAATGGCGGTGATTACCGAAGCAACGGCATATGCCTTGGCAAAAAACGATGCTATCGTATTGGATGAGGAAGAAACCAGCTTGGAAGCTGCGGAAAATATGGGCGGCATGGTGACAGCCTTGAATCAGCTTGAATTTTCGACCCATGCCGAAACCACGCTGAAAAACTCTGAAAAATTTATCAGCCTTTGGGATTGGATGGTATATGAAGAAGTAAAGAATATCGCGTTTGAAAAATGATAAAAAAGGTCCGCTTTGCGGACCTTTTTTATATGCCTGCTATTCTTTTTCAAACTTCAAAATATCTTGAACATCGCAATCAAGAGCATAACAAAGCGCATCAAGAGTTTTGGTGCTTATAGCTTCGCCTTTCCTCATGCGGTGAAGCGTATTGGCTGAAAAACCTTGTTTAAATATCAGCTGGTATTCTGTTATTCCTTTTTTGAAAAGCGTTTCGTAAAACGGCTTATAACTTATCATAAACTCACCGAAAAAATTTTAGCATACTCAACCTCTTGACTATACTTAATATATTGAGTATAATGATGATGAGTTAATCGACTAAAGTGAGGAGGAGAGCATTATGAAGGTAAGGAAAGGCGATCGTTCTTGGGGCGACGTAGTTTTTACCGTTGATGGAAACAGAATAAGAGAGGGCGACAGCTCCTGGGGCAGCGTGGTTTACACCGTTGACGGCAACAAGATAAGAGAGGGCGATAGCTCTTGGGGCAGCGTGGTTTATACCATTGACGGCAACAAGATAAGAGAGGGCGATAGCTCTTGGGGCAGCGTAGTTTATACTATTGATGGCAATAAAATAAGAGAAGGCGATCGCTCTTGGGGCGATGTGATTTATACGCTTGATTGATCTATAAGGGATTTTTTATTTGTAATATAGACGTTATAAAATTGAGTTGTATTTTTAAATAGTTTGTAATGTGAAAGAAGGGGAAATTATGTGTATTTTGAGGCGGATTTTTAGTTTGGCTTTTGTTGTTCTGACAATTGTGTCCATGGCAATATCAGTTTGTGCGGCTAATGCGTGTATACTGGTAAATGGGAATGCTAAAAATTATAAAAAGTGGACAGTTATATTGGTTGAAACCGATAAAAACTGGGGCAGCAATAAAATTAACTTTACCCAGACAAAAGGCTCACTGATATATGGAACAAGCCCATCGAGAAAAGATACATACGGTGCATATACTATAAAGGTAACTGAAGGAAAAGGGGAAAAGGCAAAGACAACAACCTATTATTGGAAGTATACAAAGGATTATCCCTTAAAGTTAAAAGATAATAAAATGTATAAGATAGAGATCAAACCGTATTGGCCTTCTACCATAGGGGATCAAAAATTTAAGTATGATTTATTGTCTACCGGTATAAATCATCTTGCTGGGTTAATAAACAAAGACGCGGGTTATGACAAGTATGAGTGGGAATGGAGTAATGCACCTGAATGGAAAGTAAAATCCACTAAAGCTGTAGAATGGTGCTATAGTGCGATTTAACTTGATATCTGACACAATAACAAAACAAGGGGTAGATAACGTCTGCCCCTTGTTTTGTCAAAATGTCATTCCTGCTTTATCGCTGTCAGCGCCGATATTTTAACAGCTCTGTTTGCGGGATAGTAACCGGAGATAAGCCCTATCAGGGTAGAGAACAGCAGTGCCAGGCATATTAACCAGGGCGTTATAATAAACATCTCACCGCTGCCGCTGTTACCAAAAATGTTTGAACCTAAATTTATGCTGAATCCGAGATAATTTATCATATAGGCGAGCAGACAGCTCAACGCAGAACCTACAATTCCGCCGGCAAGCCCGATGCAGCCCGCCTCCATCAGAAACAGGGTGCGTATGTCGCTTACATGGCAGCCTACAACTTTCATGATACCTATTTCGCGGGTGCGCTCATAAACGCTCATCAGCATTGTGTTTATGATGCCAAGCGCGGCAACAAAAAGCGAAACGCCTGCTATCATTCCGAGAAATACCTGTATCTGATGGGTCTGTTCCTCCATCGGCTTTCTTATCGATTCCATCGACCAGGTCTCAAAGCCCATATCGGAGATAGCGGTTTGCACCTGATCCACCATAGTTATATTTTTTACCTTTACTTTTACCTGGTTATATCCGGTTTGAGCATCCTCAGAAATCTTTATCTTATTTGCCTTTATATAGTCGGCCTCGATTTTTTTGATATCCTCCACCGACATGAACATTCCGCGTGAGGTCTCATAGCCGCGCTGCCAGTCCTCTTTCATCACTGCGGTAACGGTGGGTCTATAGTCCAGCTTTTTGGAGTTTTCCGATTCCTGATGCATCTTTATCACCAGCTTGGTGTCGGTGAGATCGACAAAGGGATCGGCTATCTCGCCGTTGACATCGGGATAGGGGTCAACACGGTTGCTGCCGCGCTTTTTGCGGCTATCGCGGAGATTATAAGCGGTATATTGTCCGCTGACGATGGAATAGGGTGCGGAAAAAGCTTCCTCCCAGCTTCCTTCAACAAGCTCATAACCCAAAAGGGGCAGTGCCTCGGGATATATGCCGACAACATTTCCCATATCGAGGGTATAGCGGCCATTGCCGCCTGCGTGCAGTGTGCCGCTCAAATACCGCGGGTAATAAAGGGGTGTGGCGGTAAGGACACCGTTAAAGGCGAGTATCTTTTCGAGCGTTTCATCATCAAGGGTGACTTCGTTGCCGTTTTTATCAACGTTTCCGTAGCTGTAAACCTCTATTACCGTGAGGTCGCCCATTTGGGCAAGCTGCGCCTCCTGGCTGGCTTTCATGCCGAGCCCCACCGCTATCATTAGAACAACGGCACAGGTTCCGGCAACAACGCCCACCAGTGTGAGAAGCGTCCGGTATTTTCGCCTGATAAGGTTTCGCAGGCACATTTGAATCAGGTCAAATGTCTTCATCTAAGTAGATACTCCTCTTAGCTTTGGCCTTTGCCACGGTGGTGTAGGCGCTCATAGAGCCTACCAAAATCGCCAACACTATCTTTATGGGCTTAGTCTTATCCGGCTTTGGCTGCGCATCGACCGGCTCGATAGGTTCTTCGGGCATGATGGGCATTTCAGGCTCGCGGTTTCCGAAATCCAGCTGCTGAACGGTGACGCTGAAGGTGGTGGAGATCTCCTTTGGATTCATATTGGTATCTTCGTAGGTGACAACCACCTCGCCGCTGTGGGTACCGGGCTCATCAAAGATAAGGGTGAAATCTGCGCTGGATTCAGTTCCGGCATTGAGATTGCCGATATACTGGGTCTGACCGGGGTTGGACATATCGCCCTTGACCGACGCGGAAAGGTTATAAACGCTGCTTCGTCCCTTGTTTACCATCGGAACGGTGAGATACATTTCCTCACCTGCAAATACACGGGAGCTGAATTCCGGCGCACCAAGCTCAAAACGGTCGGGGAAATTGACGGGCAGCGTTATGCTTTCGCTCGAATCGCCCGATTTGAGCTTTAAAACGTCGTTTTCTCTAATGCCATACTGGTATGTAAATTTGATATTTATCGAGTTTGCGTCCTCATCATCGGTAACTTTGGTGAGTCCGGTATTGATGGAAATTTTCTTTTCCATGATGCTGCCTGACATCAGGCGGTTGATATAAAAGGTATTTGAAGAGCTTGCCATAGAGAAAACGCCCATCGGTGAAACGCTCATAACGATATTTTCGAGCGAGTGATCGGCGCTGGTGTTGCGAAGCCTCAATGTCAGCTCAAAATCTTCACCAGCGGTAACGCTGGATGCGCCGTAATCATAGCTGTCAACGATGATGTAAGGGATGGGGGTATCATCGGGGATATCGTCATCTTCGTCATCATCCTCTTCACCTTTTTCAATTGTGTGAGGAATGGTGGTGGTGCAATCCACTACGCGGAGGGCGCCTCCGATAGTGGTATAAGCCATAGTAAAGGAAACCCTGTTGCCCTCTCCGGTATAGCGCAGCGGAAGGGTCACCTGGAACGTCATCTTCCCGGTGCTGGATTCAACGCGCTTTACACTGATATTATCATTAAGAAGGGAGAAGGAATCGTTAGAAGAATAACCGGTAAGATAAGGCGTTACTTCGGGGTCAACGTCCTCGTCGCTTACGTTATAGTCAATGACTTCAAAGGTCGGTCTTATATGCGTGCCTTCATCTATTTTTTTACGGTCGAAATTGATAAGCTTTATGTTGCTGGAGGTTACGGTAGTACCGCTGGTATCGTCAATGATATCAAAGGTGACGGATTGGTTGGTTATCCAGCTGTTTTCGCCGGAAAGCCTTGAGATAGTAAGTCCGTTCCAGTTTACAAAGTTTTTGCCATCGTTTAGCTGTCCGGAAATATATGCGGGGTCTTTACCC
Source organism: uncultured Oscillospiraceae bacterium (assembly GCA_964605985.1). Taxonomy (GTDB): domain Bacteria; phylum Bacillota; class Clostridia; order Oscillospirales; family Ruminococcaceae; genus Yanshouia. The sequence continues at coordinate 30,773 of CAZSEO010000007.1, forward strand.
TGGCTTCCGGGATAGTATATCTTTAAAACTTTAATGCCGGTATTGGCGGTGGTCTCACTTCCTCCAATGGCCTCAAGGCTTACTACTCTTATTTCATACCCGCTGCCTATTTTCAATGCGGAGTTAGGAGTTCCCTCAACTTCAAAGTCACCGACCACATTTGCGACTTCTTTTTGAGACGCCATTGACGAAATGGGCAGCATAACAGCAATAATTGCAGCTGCCAATAAAGTCAGAAATGTTCTTTTTACCATTTTCAAATCAATTCCCTCCAACGGTTATTCCGCGGCATTTTCGCTTGCTGCGGTAAAAACGGAGTTTTCAACATCGGTATTTTCTGATGGTGTGTTGCTTTCTAAAAGCTGCGGCCGATCGGCAGCCTCGATAAGATCATTGAGATAAGCGGGATGTTCGTTTATCTCGTCGCTTATTATCTGACCGTCACGCAGTGTTATTATCCTGTCTGCGTATTGTGAAAGCTCCCGGTCATGTGTGACAAGGATAAAGGTGATGCCGTTTGCGTGCGACATTTCTATCAGCAGTTTCATCACCTCAAGAGTGGTGCGGGTATCAAGGTTTCCGGTCGGCTCGTCTGCAAAAACTATCTTCGGCTTTGCAACGAAGGCTCTCGCGATCCCTACACGCTGCTGCTGGCCACCCGACATTTCCGAGGGCTTATGGCGTATTCGGTTGCCAAGCCCGACTTTTTTCAATATGGATACCGCCTCGCGCTCTCTGACGTTTTTTGAAACACCGCGAAATAAAAGCGGCATCGCTACGTTTTCCACGGCGGACATCGACGGGATAAGGTTGTAGGACTGAAAAACGAAACCTATGTATTTTTGCCTGAATCCGGCAAGCTGATCCTCAGAAAGCCTTGAGATGTTGGTTTTCCCTATATAAACGCTGCCTGAGGTCGGCTTTTCCAGACCGGCGAGCTGGTTCAAAAGCGTCGATTTGCCTGAACCGGAGGTGCCGAGTATGCAGCAAATCTCACCTTTTTTGATTTGAAGCTCTATGTTATCAAGTGCTTTGACCTTTTCGGCGCCAACACGGTATATCTTGGATAATTTTTTGATGGTAATGATATTTTCCAACCCGGCGCCTCCTCTTTATAAAATTATATACAGTGTTTTAGTGTTAAAATAAGGCTGATTTATTGCTTCGATTTAAACTATTTGACATGATTTGTTGATAGAGTTATGAAAAATATAATATATAATTATAGCATACCGATAATCGAAAAAGAAGCGCTGTAACAAGCTCTTTTCTGTTTCCTAAAATTCGGATAAGTGGTACAATATTATAATAACGGAAAAAGGAGGAAACGCTTTGATATACTGCTGTAAGATCTCAAGCGACAGTGAAATATGCAGGCGTGCTCTTTCTGTTTGTTCCGATGCAAGGCGGGAAAAGGTCCAAAGGCTTAAAGGCGCCGGGGCGCAAAGTCTCAGTATAGCGGCGGGATTGCTTCTGCGATATTGCCTGTTAAAAGAGGGCGCTGACGACAGTGAGATAAAGTATACATCCAACGGAAAGCCATATCTTGAAAATAACGATATCTTTTTCAGCCTTTCGCACAGTGGAGAGTATGCGGCATGTGTTACCGCGCATAAGCCGGCAGGTATCGATATACAGAAGATAGTTGATATAAAAGAAAGCGTTATTGCCCGCTTTTGCACCGAGAGGGAGCAGCAATATCTCAAGGACAGCAGTGCCCCCAAAACCGATGTCATAAGGCTTTGGGCGCTGAAAGAAAGTTATCTCAAGGCAAGCGGGTGCGGCACAGCCGAGGCATTCAGCGCGGAATTTGAACTTTGCAAAAACGGTACGGTGTGTGGTCCTAAAGGCTATGAGTTTGAGCTTTTTGATGACATAAGCGGTTATGTGACAGCTGTTTGCTATGCTGTATAAAATCGAGGTGGTTTCGACCTTCCCAATACGGCTATATGGTCAGCGTGGTGCTTTGGTATAACAAAAATCAATAAATGGTATATACGACTAAAGGAGGATAAATCTATGAGTCTTAAAGATAACAGGGAAAAGCTTGTGATGCAGTCGGTGATGGGCAGGATACACCACCCCACCATCGGGCGCAGCGGTGCGCTCAAGACCTGTCACGATGGCTTGGCGAGGGTTTTACCCTCGGTAGGCGGAATAACCTATAACGTCAAGCTTGGCGACTGCGTTTTTGACAAGGTATGCGATCACGTCGAGCCGGGCGTAAGCATGTCCAACCCCAACGACAGGGAAAACGACGCTCTCGTTATGCTCACCTGCATCGGAAATCAGGCAAAAGTGGTTTCTGGTGAGGCTAAGGGCGCTATCGGATTCGTTACGGGTTTTCACGGCGGAATAGAGCACACCCTTTTGTGGTTTTCTGATGAGGATATGGAAAAGATGCTGCCCGAGGACAGGATACTGATAAGATCCTTCGGTCAGGGGCTGGCGCTGGAGGATCACCCCGAAGTTATGTTTACCGGCCTTGACCCCGCACTGCTTGATAAGCTCAACATTACAGAAAAGGATGGGAAGCTTGTCGTACCGGTAGCCGGCATCATACCTGCTCATCTCATGGGCGCCGGACAGGGAATGGGTACCGGACATACCGGCGACTATGATCTTATGACCGCCGACTGGGATGAGATAGTGAGAAACGGACTGGATAAGCTGCGCTACGGCGATATAGTGCTGCTGCAAAATTGCGACAATACCTATGGCAGAGGCTACCTCACCGGGGCGGTCTCTATCGGCGTAGTGGTGCACTCCGATTGCACCATAATGGGTCATGGACCCGGTATCAGCACCATTATGACCTGCAAAAAGCCGCTCATCGAGGGGGCTTTGGATAAAGGAGCAAATTTGGCCGATTATATGGGTGTATGATCTCTAAGGAGGTTGCCTATGGCGAAAAAAGCATTGGTATTGGGCGGCGGCGGAGCTAAAGGCTCTTATCAGATGGGGGTGTGGCAGGCGCTGCGTGAATACGGCATAGAATTTGATATCATAGTAGGGACTTCTATCGGCGCGATGAACGGGGCTTTGATAGCGCAAAACGATTTTGAGCTGGCTGACGAGGTTTGGAACTCGATAGAGTATCAAAAGATATTCGGTGACGCACGCCAAAATGAGATAAAAAGCATCAACAGCATCCCAGATATGATAAAGTTTGCGGTAAATGACGCATCGACCGAGGGAAGCCTTGATTCCGCGCCGCTTGAGAAGCTTGTAAGACGCGCCGTTGACGAGCGGAAAATACGCTCCTCGAAAAGCCGTTTTGGCTTGGTCGCTGTCGAATTTCCGATAATGCGTCCCATAATGCCGATGATAGAAGATATCCCCGACGGAAGTTTATATAAATATCTGATGGCATCGGCAGCTTGTTTTCCGGTTTTTTCTCCCTATGAGATAGAGGGGGTTCGGTATGTTGACGGAGCTTATTACGACAATATCCCGATAAATTTTGCGATGGAAAAGGGCGCGGATGATATAATCGCGGTGGATGTTGACGGGGTAGGCCTTGTCAAACAGCCGAAGGCTGACAGTGAAGTGTCGATAAAGCGTATCTTTTCGAGATGGGATCTGGGTACGGTCTTTGATTTTGATCAAAGCGTATTTGCCCGCAACCGCAGACTTGGGTATCTTGAAACGCTTAAATTTTTGGGCGAAAAAGAGGGCTGCTACTATACCTTCCCCAAGGGTGATAAGGGGAGAAATCTTCGCGTTTTACATGACTATCTTATGCCGCTGCGTGAGGATATAACCCTGTTGCTGCGCAGACCTATGACCCGTGCGATAACCAAAGTGGAACGCGACGGTATCCTCGATACGCTGTCAAAGGTTAACGGAAGAACACAGGCTTCGAAATGGCTGATGCTGGTCGCGGAGGCAGCCGGAGTTGCTTATAAGCTTTCTCCCGAGCGGGAATACCGTTTCAGAGAGTTCAATGCCGAGCTTGTTAAAAAATATCTGAGCTTTAAAGAAACTCAGGCGCTGAAAGACGAGCTTAAAGGGGCGGAGGATATCCGTCAGGCGATGGCTATGGTGCTTGAATATAAAGAATCGGGCAATATGACCTCGGAACTGGTGAAGATGATGAGTCTGAAAAAATATGAGGAACCGGTAAGACTGCTTTCGACGCTCATCCCCAGAGAATATATCGCGGCAAGATATATAAAAACGCTTTTGGAAAAGAACAAGATGATTTATTGAGCCGGAAAATGAAACAAGATATATTTTGACGGTGATTTCGCTCGCAGGCTATATTTTTATCGACAGAAAATATCTCAGGTATGCCAAGTGCGAAGGCTTTATAAATCATGACAGACTGTTTTATGCTGCAAAGATCCATTACCACTGTTACCGCTGCGGTGATAGAAAGGTAAAAAATACACCGGAAAGCTTTAGCTTTCCGGTGTATTTTTTAGATAATGACCTGATCATCAATAGTATCTGTTGCGCTTTTTGGAAGCAAGCGCCGCTATGCAGAAGATGAGACCGATGACAGAAGCCACTCCTCCGACGATGCAGGCTATCATAAGCATCATACCGTTATCGAGAGCTGCGTCGCCGTCCTCAGAGCCGATGATAAGGGTAGCAAAAGAGGAGACCTTTTCCTCTACCTTTACCGCGGTTTTTGTAACGGCATCTTCGACCTTTTCAGTCTGCTCGGATCTTTCATCCTTTTCGGCTTCTTCCTTTTTCGGCTCGGCAGAAGCAGCCTTGGAAGAGGCTGCGGCAGCGGGAGCGGAAGAAGCAGCCGGCTGTTCTACAACAGACTGAGTGCTCCAGCCGATGTAGGAGGGAGGCATCCAGGGTCCGCCGCCGGTGCTGGGATTGTAATTGATCTGGGTATCGTTGTCATAAATGACTTCAGTATTGTCGTAGTTGTCGGTATTATCGGTAACGTTTAGCTTAACATTGGAGATAACATATCTGCCGAGAACTCTGGTCCTTATAACGATACATTCATCGTAGCTGTCATAAGTGGAATTTACCTTTTCAAGCTCGCCGTCGTCATCAATGGAGTAAGCGTAACGGTAATCGGAATCTCCGGTATAAAGATAGAGATAACCGATGCGGTTGAATCTGCCGCCGTTTCCGTTGAAGAAGTAAAGGTCGGCCTCGGGAAAGCGATCACCGATATCATCGTCATAATCGGTATCCATGCCGAGAACAAGCTTTTTCTGGCTGTTGGTGTTTACAACAAAGTAGCTGTCATCATCCGCCTCGAAATCAAAGGTCTCCTCCTCGTATTCGTCGAAGTCCTCGTCCGGCTCAAAAAGGGCAGGGGTTATCGGAATGAGGTTGGAATCATCGGGAGGCAAATAACCAACTTCGAAGTTTACGTCAAGCTGCATATCGTCATAGTCAAAGCCGTAATCGCCCGATTTTTTGAGCTTGACCGTTCCGCATACATCGTGAGTTGCGGTGGTGTTTTTGGAACGGGTCTTGGTGGTTATCGAAAGGAAATAGGCGTATTTCGATTCCGAAAAATCGATCTCGCTCAGCTCTTCTTCGTTTACAAAGCGCTTTCTTACCACCGAAAGCTTATCGATATAAGATGAACCCTCGTCCCAGTCGGTCTTGATCTTTATCTTTTTTGCGGCGTCAGATTCAAAAACTGCGGCGTATTCGTTGCCGCTGTTGTTGGCATAAGAAACCAAAGGAAAATAAACGGTCTCGCCGTAGGGGACAGAATCATCGGCGGGCTCATTGAAGTCAACATAGCGGTCATCCTCGTCCAGAAGATAGCCATCCTCCCATATCTCGTCGATAGGATAGAGCACATCATCATCGGCGTAACAGATAGATGCCATGCCTAAAAGTAACATCACAGCGAGAAAAAATGAAATAGTATGCTTCACAGCAAAACCTCCTTTTATGGTAACGCGGCAGTGCCGAATTGTCAGAAATTAGCAAAAAACTACAAAAGATACATATTTAGTATATCATACGCACAAAAATTAAACAATAGTTACAATGTGAAGATGAACTGAAAATATAATTTTTAGAAAAATACAATATTTTCGGCTGATTTTATCGGCCCGACCACAACAGATTGTGCTTATCTATTAAAAAAACACAATATTTTCTGCAAAATGTAAAGAGAAAACACTTGACAGCAGACGGTTCTTTCGCTATAATCACATATGGTCTGATGAAGAAAGGGAGAGGAGCGCCGTTAAATGGCCAAAGACTTAACGATTTCGATGCTTTACGATTTTTACGGCGACTTGCTTACCGAAAAGCAGCAGGAAGTTATCGAGCTTTATTATAACGAAGATCTTTCGCTGGCTGAGATCGCTTCTCACAGCGGCATTACCCGTCAGGGGGTAAGAGATTCGATAAAGCGCGCAGAGTTCCAGCTGACCGAATTTGAAGAGCAGCTCGGTCTTGCGGGAAGATTTCGTGAGATTAAGGCTCAGCTCGAAGAGATAAAGCGCAACGCTTTTGAGATAGAACAGATCAATTCCCGCCTTTACAATTCCCACGAGATAAGCTCGAGGCTGGAAAAGATAAAGGCGCTTGCTCAGCATGTTGCTGAGATATAAATTTTTCACGGAGGACGGCTGCATATGGCTTTTGAGGGACTTTCCGATAAGCTTAATTCAGTTTTTAAAAAGTTAAAACTCCGCGGCAAGCTCAAGGAATCCGATATCAAAGAGGTAATGCGTGAGGTAAGGCTCGCGCTGCTCGAAGCCGACGTAAACTACAAGGTCGCCAAGGATTTCGTGGCTTCCGTTTCCGCTAAGGCGGTAGGGGCAGAGGTGCTTGAAAGTCTTACCCCCGCTCAGCAGGTCATAAAGATCGTAAACGATGAGATGACCTCTCTGATGGGATCTGAAAATGTAAGGATCAAGTATTCCTCCAAGCTTCCCACCATCATTATGATGTGCGGCCTTCAGGGCTCCGGCAAGACGACCCACTGCGCAAAGCTGGCGCGCCATTTCAAGAGCCTCGGCAAGCGTCCGCTGCTGGTTGCCTGCGACGTTTACCGTCCCGCTGCTATCAAGCAGCTGCAGGTCGTCGGCGAGCAGGTCGGCGTTCCCGTTTTTGAGATGGGACAGGGAGACCCTGTTGAGATATCCCGCAAGGCTATCATGCGCGCGAAGGATCACGGCGATGACATCGTTATCATAGATACCGCCGGCCGTTTGCATATAGATGAAGAGCTGATGGCGGAGCTTGAGAACATCAAGAGCACCGTTTCTCCTCATGAGATACTGCTGGTTGTAGACGCGATGACCGGTCAGGATGCGGTAAACGTCGCAAAGTCGTTCGACGAAAGACTCGGCATCGACGGTGTTATCCTTACCAAATGTGATGGCGATACCAGAGGCGGTGCGGCGCTCTCGGTAAGAGCGGTCACCGGCAAGCCGATCAAGTTTATCGGTATGGGCGAAAAGCTCGACCAGCTTGAGCCTTTCTATCCCGATCGCATGGCTTCGAGAATACTCGGTATGGGCGATATGCTCACCCTTATCGAAAAGGCTCAGACCACTGTTGACGAGAACAAGGCTGAGCAGCTTGCACAGCGCATGAAAAAGAACCAGTTCACGCTGACCGATCTGCTCGATCAGATGAAGCAGATCCAGGGCATGGGCCCGCTCGGACAGGTTCTCGGAATGATCCCCGGTGTTAAGATAAACGATGAGGACGCACAGCGCGGCGAAAAGGAAATGAAGAAGATGGAAGCCATCATCTTCTCGATGACTCCGGCAGAGCGCGACAAGCCCTCTATAATAGATCCCAAGCGCAAGCGCCGCATAGCGGCGGGCAGCGGCCCGAGGGTCGAGGATGTAAACAGAGTGCTTCGCCAGTTCGAGCAGATACAGAAGATGATGAAGCAGTTTTCCGGCAAGAAGGGGCATAAAATGCTCAGCAAAATGGGACTTCCTCCCATGTAACAATGTTTTTTCCCCGTAAGGGTAAAAATAAAATAGTCAATAATAAATATTTTTAGGAGGTGACAGATATGGCTGTTAAAATCAGACTTCGTCGCATGGGCGCTAAGAAGGCTCCTTTCTACCGTATCGTAGTTGCGGATTCCAGATACCCCAGAGATGGCAGATTCATTGAGGAGATCGGTTACTACGATCCCACCAAGGAGCCCTCTGTTGTTAAGGTTGACGCTGAGAAGGCTAAGAAGTGGATCGCTAATGGTGCTCAGCCCACCGATACCGTACGCGCTATCTTCAAGAACAACGATGTTCTTTAATTTGTGGAGGGCAGGATGGAACAGTTAATTTGCACTATTGCCAAAGGACTTGTCGACGACAAGAACGCCGTTACCGTCACTGCCGATGCTGCCACCGAAGACGGCACGGTGGTTTACCACCTGCATGTAGGCGCAGAGGACATGGGACGCGTGATCGGCAAGCAGGGACGCATAGCCAAGGCTATCCGTACCGTGGTTCGTTCCGCTTCCGGCAGAACGGGAGAAAAGGCCGTAGTCGAGATAGACTGAGCCCTTCCGTTTTATGAGAAGAAGAAGGAGTGCCTTTAAATGCGGATTTCGTGCATTTTAAGGCACTCCTTTTGACGATTTGGCTTCTTTTTATTGGAGGTTTAGCTTTGAAAAAGCAGTTTTTAGAGTGCGGCAAGATAGTTGCCACTCACGGTGTTATGGGCGAAGTAAAGGTTCAGGCCTGGTGCGATGAGCCGGATGAGCTTTTAGGCATAAAAACGCTCTATTTTGATGAAGGAAAAACCCCTGTCAAGGTAAAGGGCTCCCGTCTTCATAAGGAGATGGTGCTGCTTCGACTTGACGGTATAGATAATATGGATAAGGCGCAGCTGCTCAGAGGAAAGATACTTTGGGCACACCGCGATTCGCTGCCGCTTGAGGAAGGTCAGAATTTTATTCAGGATCTCATCGGAATGAAGGTCGTAGATGCCGATGACGGCCACGAATACGGCACTTTGAGCGATGTTACCGAGACCGGAGCAAACAAGGTATATCACATAACCTTCCCTGATGGTTCGGTAAAGCTTGCGCCGGTCATCAGCCAGGTAATAATATCCACCGATGTTGACAGCGGGATCATGAAGATAAGACCGCTCAAGGGACTTTTCGATGATGAAGATTGAGATAGCCACCCTTTTTCCCGAGATGTGCGAAAGAGTAGTGGATGAAAGCATAATCGGCAGGGCGCGCCGCGCCGGAAAGCTCGAGATAAGCTGCGTGAACATCCGCGACTATTCCGACGATAAATTCCGCCGTGTGGATGATTCGCCCTATGGCGGCGGAATGGGCATGGTTATGGAGGCGGAGCCGCTTGCCAGATGCTGCGAGAGCTATGGCGAGCGCCACGATACCGATGAAAAACCGCACATCGTCTATCTTTCGCCGAGGGGAAAGGTTTTTGACCAACAGAAGGCGATAGAGCTTTCTAAAAAAGAGCGCCTTTTGTTTGTCTGCGGACATTACGAGGGCGTTGACGAGCGTTTCATCGAAGAATGTGTCGATGAGGAGATATCGATAGGGGATTACGTTCTCACCGGAGGCGAGCTTGCCGCGCTGGTAGTGGCTGATGCAGTCGGCAGACTGTGCGAGGGAGTTTTGTCCGATTCCTCCTGCTATACCGATGAGAGCCATTACAGCGGACTTTTGGAATATCCCCAGTATACCCGCCCTCCTGAGTGGAGAGGCAGAAAGGTGCCCGATATGCTTCTCTCGGGACATCATGAAAATATAGCAAAATGGCGCAGGTTAAAGTCGCTGTTTATAACCCGTGAGCGCCGCCCCGACCTTTATGAAAAGGTGGAGCTTACAAAGCAGGACAAAAAATTGTTTGACAAGCTGAAAGAAGGTAAGTTTAAGCTATGATGGGAACTATCGTTAACGCGCTGACTATAATCGTCGGCGGATCGATCGGTTTGGCGTTTAAAAAGGGACTGCCCAAAAGCGTTGAGGAAAATGTCCCCAATTTCGTTGGCACCGGAGTTATCATAATAGGCTTAAATGGTATACTTACCTCCATGCTTTATGTCAACCCTGAAACAGGACGCATCTCCAGCTCGGGTGAGCTGGTTTTGGTGCTCAGTCTTGCGGTAGGCGGAATCGTCGGAGAGCTGCTTCGCATAGACGACAGGATCAACGCGGGCGGACTTGCCATTGAGCGCAGATTTGGCGCCGAGGGCTTTGCAAAGGGATTTGTTTCGGCTTCGATGTTGTTTTGCATCGGTGCGATGGCGATCGTAGGCGCGCTTGCAGACGGTCTCAGCGGCGACAGCAGTACGCTGTTTGTAAAGGCTATCCTCGACGGTATCACCTCTATCGTGTTTGCCGCAACGCTGGGCTACGGCGTTTTGTTTTCAGCTATACCAATACTTATTTACCAGGGTTCCATCTCACTTTGTGCCGGACTTCTTTCCGGTATTTTGGTGGGAACGCTGCTTGACCAGATATGCATGGTAGGCTATTGCATAGTATTTCTCATTGGAACCAACATGGTAGGAGCAACCAGGGTCAAGACCTCCAATCTGCTTCCCGCAATGCTGGGTCCGGTTTTGTATAATTTGATAGTTCCGCTTTTTCACTGAACTGTGTATAAGTTATATATCGGAAAGCTGCTGATATGATGTGCTTGTTGATATTGCACATATACGCTTGGGAGTTTTATTAGTGCATAATGATTACGTGCTAATAAATTGACAAATGTGAAAAACCTTTAGTCGTTTTGCACAAACAGCGGCGAGTATTTGGTCGAATTATCGCCCGCTCGTAGAAAATGAGCGAAGGCATTCATTTTTCATTGACGGAAGAATTTAATCACTTTATAATATAATCAAGATCAAATTTGCTCTAAAATATTTATATATGATAGGAGACTGTTGCTATGTATATGAAGGATGTAAACGTTCAGAACCAGATAGGCCTCCATGCTCGCCCTGCCACCTTCTTTATCCAGAAGGCTAACGAGTTCAAGTCCTCTATTTGGGTAGAAAAGGAAGAGCGCCGCGTAAACGCTAAGAGCCTTCTTGGCGTGCTTTCTCTCGGCATCGTTGGCGGAACCTCTATTCGTATCATCGCTGATGGCTCTGATGAGCAGACCGCAGTTGATTCTCTCGTAAAGCTCATTGAGACCGGCTTCGCTGAGTAATATATCTAACGAACATAGCGGCAGTATCGCCAATGCGGTACTGCCGTTTTTACTTTTATTGACTGAACGACCTGTTATTGATAAAATTGGATCTAATAATATAAAGGAGGTGACGCCGTGAATAATGCTAAAATTGAGGAGCTTCATAAGCTATCGAGAGCACTGACTACCGAGCCTGGCGTTTATCTTATGCATAACAGTGCAAAAGAGATAATCTATGTCGGAAAGGCTAAAAACCTTAAAAACAGAGTTTCCAGCTATTTCAGGTCGCTTGATAAGCATTTGCCTAAGGTGTTGGCAATGGTGATGCAGGTGGACTATTTTGAAACGATAGTCACCTCAAGCGAATTTGAGGCGCTGGTTTTGGAATGCAGCTTTATCAAACAACACACCCCTAAATACAATATTTTGCTCAAGGATGACAAGGGTTACAGCTATCTCAAGATAGATAACAGCCCCTATCCGAAAATCACCGAGGTGAAGCAAAAGGTCGACGACGGCGCTACCTATATTGGGCCGTATATGTCATCGTGGGTGGTAAAAAACACCGCCGACGAAGCAAATAAGGCTTTTGGATTGCCTACCTGCACAAGGCAATTTCCGCGCGACATAAAAAAAGGCAGGCCCTGCCTTAATTTTCATCTGAAACAGTGTATGGGTGTTTGCCGCGGCGGTATCAGCCAGCAGGAATACGCCGAAGTGATGAAGCAGGCGATAGAATATATCAAGGGCGGTTCCTCGCAGGCTCAGAAGCTGCTCTATGAGCAGATGATGAAGGCGAGTGATAACCTCGACTTTGAAAAGGCGGCAAAATATCGTGACAGGCTTCGTGCGATAGAGCGATTTGCCGATCGCCAGAGGGTGGTATACACCAATGTTTCCGATCAGGATGTTTTGGGCATGGTGCAGTCGGGAGATGATGTTTCGCTGGCGGTGCTGAAATTCCGCTCACAGCGATTGGTGGATAAGCTCGATTTTCTCTTTTCCGCCGCAGATACCGTTGAGGAGATAAGGGCGGAGTTTGTTTCGAGATACTATTCAGACCCACTTCACGAACTTCCGCCGCAGATAATGTTAGACGGAGAGCTGCCCGATCGTGAGCTTATCGAACAGCTTTTGAACAAGCGTTTGGGTAAAAAGGTGAAGATAGTTGAGCCGCAGCGCGGCGATGGCGTTAAGCTGGTAGAGATGGCGCGCCTTAATGCTGCCGAACAGCTTTCGCTGAGGAGCAGCAGACGAACCGGAAAAGAGCTTGCCGCCCTTGACGAGCTTGCCAAGCTGCTTGGGCTTAAAAAACCGCCGAAATGGATAGAAGCTTATGATATCTCAAATATCGGAAACCGGACGATAGTGGGCGCAATGACTGTTTTTGAGGATGGACGCCCCAACAAGGCAGCTTATAAGCATTTTCTGATAAAGGATATGCCGGAAGCAAACGATTACGCCAGTATGGCGCAGATGCTTCACCGCAGGCTAACGCGTTATATCGAGCAGTCTGATGACGGAGGATATTATTTCAACCGCATGCCCGACCTGCTGTTGATAGACGGCGGTCAGGGACAGGTATCGGCGGTGAAAGCTGTAATGGATGAGCTGGGACTGTCTATTCCGGTGTTCGGTATGGTCAAGGACAGCAACCACCGTACCCGAGCCATCTCTTCGCTGGGAGGAGAGATAGCTATAAGCGCCAATAAGAGCGTTTTTGCGTTGGTCACCAACATTCAGGATGAGACCCATCGCTTTGCCATCAGTTACGCCCGAAAAACCCACCGCAAGACTGCTTTTGAGCTTTCTCTGACCAAGGTGGAGGGGATAGGTCCGGCGCGCGCCAAGGCGCTTTTTGCCCATTTTAAGACCAAGAAGGCCATTCTGGAAGCGGATGAGCGGCAGCTTGCCGCCGTTAAGGGAATGACCGCACGTTCTGCCGCCGCGCTGAGAGCCGCTGTGGAAAAAGGTGAAATAAGTTGACAAAGCTATATAAAAAAGGGATAATTATATTTAGTTTTCATATAGTATATGATGCTTGAATCTAAGCATTTGGAGGACTTTTTTGATATGAGAGTTATCACCGGAACGGCGCGCGGCAGAAAGCTGCTCACCCCGCAGGGACTGGATACCCGCCCGACCTCGGATATGGTGAAGGAAGCGCTGTTTTCTATCATACAGTTTGAGATCGAGGGTGCTGTTTTTCTCGACCTGTTCGCAGGCTCGGGTCAGATGGGGATAGAAGCCCTTTCGAGAGGAGCCAGGGCCGCCGGCTTTGTTGACAGCTCGCGCGAAGCTCAGAGCGTGATCCTTAAAAACCTTGAGATGACAGGGTTTAAGTCTAAATCCAAGGTGACTATGATGGAATCGGGCGCTTTTTTGAAAGCAACTTCCGATACCTTTGATATCGCTTTTCTCGACCCGCCATATAACAGCGGACTTATCCAGCAGATGCTTCCGCTTTTGGCTCCCAGGATGGCGCCGGGCGGCATCATCATCTGCGAGACCGAAAAACGCGAGGAGCTTCCGGAAGAGGTGGATAGCTTCAAAAAGCACAGAGAATACCGCTATGGCAAAATAAAGCTTACATCTTATCGCAGCGGGGAGGCAGTCTGAAATGAGAATAGCGATCTGTCCCGGCAGCTTTGACCCGGTGACTTACGGACATCTTGATATTTTTAAGCGTGCATCGGGACTTTTTGATAAAGTTATCGTTCTTGTTACGGTCAACCCCGATAAGCGCCCGAGCTTCACGCCGGAAGAGCGCATGGAGATGATAAAAGAGGTCACCTCCGGGCTGGATAACATTGAGGTCGATTGCTACAGCGGTCTGCTGATGGATTATGTTCGTGAAAAGAAAGCGACCGCGGTAGTTAAGGGACTTCGTGCAATGAGCGACTTTGAATATGAGTTCCAGATGGCGCTGATAAATAAAAAGCTCTATCCCGAGGCGGAAACTGTATTTCTTACCACCGACCTCAATAATATGTACTTAAGCTCCAGTGTGGTCAAGCAGGTAGCTCGCTTTGGCGGCGATATTTCGGGGTTGGTACCCACCAGATTGCATGAGAAAGTATATGACAGACTAAAAAGAAAGGCGGAAGATTGATGGGCATTGATGAGATCCTTGATATGATAGATGATTTGTTGGAAAAAAGCTGGAACCTTCCGCTTGCATCCAACCGAAGCGTAGTTGATATCGATAAGATACAGGAGCTTTTGGGCGATATCAGACTTAACCTTCCCAGTGAGATAAAGCAGGCAAAAACAATTGTTGCCGACCGTGCTGAGATAATCTCTTCGGCAAAGCGCGAGGCAGAGGTAGTTATCCGCCGTGCAGAGGACAGGGCACGTTCTCTTATCGCGCAGGAGGAGATAGTTCGTCAGGCTCAGCAGAAGGCCAACGAGATAATCTCGCAGGCCCAGCAAAAGTCTAAGGATCTTCGGGCGGCTTCGCAGGAGTTTTCGGATGACCTTCTTCGTCAGTCTGAGGAGACCCTCACCAAGCTTTTGAGCGAGGTAAAGAGCACCAGACAGGCGATGCGTTCGGCACGCAAATAAAAATCTGAACAGACCCTAAATTTGTTTTGGGTCGGGTCTATTTATGACAGTGGGAAATGCCCATGGGACAGTAAATTACAGCTGTTCCATGGGCATATTATTTTGGTATAAAATTGCAGGGAGAGATCGTTATAAAACTATTTTTAAAACTGTTGATCAAAGATGAAAACAGACATAATGATACAGAAACAAGGTGTCGGACGGGGGCGGCTGCTTCCGGCGTGGGCATTTTTTGCAATGTGGTACTTTTTGCGGTAAAATTTTTTTTAGGCATTAAAGTAGGTTCGATTGCAATAACGGCTGATGCGGTTAACAACATAGCGGATGCGGCATCATCGATGGTTTCGCTTTTAGGCTTCAGACTTTCCAGAAGACCTCCCGATGAAGAGCATCCTTACGGTCATGCAAGATATGAATATATTTCGACATTGGTGATATCAATGCTCATTGTTTTGGCTGGAGCAGAAATGCTTAAATCATCGGTAAAGAAGATAATAACACCGTCAGCTAATGAGTTTTCTATCGTTGTTGCTGTGATACTGCTTTTTACGATAGCAGTAAAACATTGGATGTCATATTTTTATAATTCGATAGCAAAGCTTATAGATTCAGGTTCACTTTATGCTGCTGCGAAAGACAGCAGAAATGATGTTATAGTAACATCGGCTGTATTGGTAAGCGCAGCGGTAAATATTATTTTTAAAATAGATATTGACGGATTTGTTGGTTCTGTCGTGTCGGTGTTTATATTGGCATCGGGTATAAATACGGCGAAGGAAACGGTTTCTCGTCTGTTGGGAAAACGCGTAGATAATTCGGTTTCACAGCAGATATATAATATCATTGCAGAGTATAAAGAAATATTGGGCGCACACGATCTGATGATACATGATTACGGTCCGGGAAAAGTGTTTGCATCTTTGCATGTTGAGATGAGCTACTCAATGAATGCAATGTATTGCCATGATGTAATAGACAATATTGAAAAGCGTATTTATGAACAGCTAAAGATAAATATCGTTATACATTGCGATCCGATATCAAAATAGATTAAAAGTAAAAAAGTCGGCGTTATTCGCCGACTTTTTTTGCTGTATATTTGTCTGCACGGCAGTAAATAACTGCGCAAATAAATGATGTAAGCGGAATAGTAAGCATAAGACCTATGCTGCCGATGAGCGCCTGAAGTATCTCGACAACTATCATTTCGCGGTTTAAAAGCGCCAGCCACGAGCCGCTGTAAGCTATAAGCAGCAGCGTTACCGAAAGGGAGCTGCCGATGTAGGCGAGAATGAGGGTGTTGGACATGGTTCCCATCATGTCGCGGCCGATGGTCATTCCCGAGCGCATGAGCGAATAGGGGGTGCTGTCGGGAACAGACGCCTTTATCTCATGCAGCGAGGCAGCCATCGATACCGATACGTCCATTATAGCGCCGACTGCGCCGATGATAATAGCGGCAAAAACTATCGCCTTGAGGTCTATGGTCTTATCATCCAGCAGAAATTTCAGATAGAGCGAGTCCTCATCCACCATTCCGGTGAGCTTGAGAAAATGATCCGAGAGAAAATACAGTGCGCCGGAAACGAGAACTCCTGAGAAACAACCGATAGCGGCACAAAGGCTAAGCTTATTGAAGCCGTTTACGATGATAAGGGTCATCGCTATGATGAAAAGACAGGTGGCAACAGACCACATATAAATATTCTTTCCGGAAAGCACCGCAGGTATAAATACCGCAAATATCGAAAGACAGGTGAAAATGAGAGAGATAAGGGTGTTGATCCCTTTTATTTTGCCGAATACTATCAGCAGAATAAAGAAGGCAACGGCGATGACTGCGAGGGTATCGGTGCGTATATGCTCGCCCATTATCAAATAATCGCTTTCGGGATTATTGAAATTTTTGGTGAGCAATACTTTGTCTCCGGTTTTTACCTCTCTTACATCAAAGGGGGAATCGGGATCGCAGTTTTGAACAGCGGTGACCATTTTACCTTTTTCGCTGCCGGTGTTAAGCTCTGCTGCAAATATTATGTTTACCCCACCGCCAAGTATAACGCCGTCGATCTCCTGCGAGGCGGATTGGCGTGCGATTATTCCGGCAACGGTAGCTCCTTCACAGTCATCCTGATAGATGTGGGCAAATATCGGCAGCCCGGAAGACGCGATACGACCACCGATAAAAATATACAGTATCGAAACTATTATCGTTATGATATATACAGCATACCTTTTCATTTGAGAGCCTACCTTTCGATAAAGTGCTGTGCGTAGTAATAGTTCTCGCCGTCTTTATAGATAGCAACGCAGGTGGCGTTGAAATTGGAACGGAGAATATTGGCTTTGTGTCCCGACGAGGCCATCCAGGCGCTTACCGCTTCGGTCGGATTTAAAGCGTTCATTTCAAGCAGGTTTTCGCCGCCGCTTATAAAGCTTACGCCGGTATCGTAAAGAACAGTTTCCCAGTTGCTGCCATTGGGACGGGTGTGAGACCATTGATCGGAAGCCTCTTCGGCACGGATGGTGCATCCCGGGGCAAGCTCGGGGAGATAGGTGAGCGCGGAGTATCCGCGGCTTGTGCGCTCCTTGTTGATAAGGCGGATTATCTCCTGAATTTCAGAATCATATTTGCTGCTGACCTTGACCGAAACAGCGTTTATAGTAACGGGTATCTTGACAGAAGTGCTTTGATAGTCTGCGTTTTTAGCGGTTACTGTTATGGTATCATTTCCCGCGGCTCTTGCCGTAACGGTGACCTTACCGCCGGATACCGAAACAGCTGCCTTGCCGGAAGATGTGGCGGAAAACGCAGTGCCTTCGGGATAACCTGACAGTGTGAACGAGGTGCTTTCGCCTGACTGTAAAGTGACCGATGCAGGGGCGGAAAAACTGAGCTGCGGCAGAGAGAAAACAGCGGTAATGGTTTTATAATCGGGTATGTAATCATCGCCCTTACACCAAACGGTGACATTGTAGCTTCCGGGCTTTGACGCTGTTACCGTGATTTTGTCATTTTCAATATCCAGCGCTGCTCCCTCAGGTATGACAGAGGCTTCAATATAACTGCCGGGAGGATAGTGGCACTCGATAGCCGCACTACTGCCTACAATTTTGTTTATATTCTGTTCAGAAAGCGAAAATTCAGCTTTTATTTTTTCAACCCTTACCGGGATAGAAAACTCCCTGTATTGTGGTGAGTCGGATACAATGTAAAGGGTCGCCCTTCCCGCAGATTTACCGGTAATAATGTATTTATTTCCGTTTCCTGATATATCGATTATAGAGTTATCAGGAGTCGAAAGGCTGATCTTTGCGTTTTTGATATCATGTTTAAGCTCCAGTTCTACAGTTTGGCCGTAATTTAAAGAGTATCCGTCTATAAACTCATCCGAGAATATTTCGCCATCGAAAAAGACTGAAACGGGAAGCTCGCCGGGAAATACATTTGCAGTGAAAACCGCGTCGGCAGATTTGTAGCCCTTTGCCGAAAGGGTAAAGGTGAGGTTATATTCTCCAACGGCTAAGCCGGTCAGCGTTATCCTGTTGTTGTCTAAAACTTCCACCGAAAGGCCGTCACGGTCAACTGACGCCGAAAGGGTAGTTTCAACTCCGTTATCAGGCAGTTCGACGGTGAGCGTTTTGGTTTTATCAACACGGAGGTCAAAGTCAGATGCGCCTTTAAAGGTTATATTTTTGTTTTCAAAGCTTTTCTCTAAACAGCCGCAAAGAAGCAATGCTGTCAAAAAGATACATAAAAAATACTTTGCTGCTGTTTTCATATAGCTTTTCCTCCTTTAAATCTTGTTGGTGCGATATTTTTCAAGCGCTTCGGTTATCATCTGTTGGGTAAGGTCGGGCAATGCACGCCAGTCCTCCTTGGCGTATCCCGAAGTATCGATGGGGGGAAGAATGGATACTACAACGTCGTGGGGCTTTATTTTATAGCCGTTGCTCTCCCAAAGTTGTCTTGTTCCGTCATAGAATACGGGGACAACGGGCGTTTTATTCTTTTGAGCTATTCTGAAAGCGCCGGCCTTGAATTCGGCTACCTCGCCGTTTTTGCTGCGAGTTC
Source organism: uncultured Oscillospiraceae bacterium (assembly GCA_964605985.1). Taxonomy (GTDB): domain Bacteria; phylum Bacillota; class Clostridia; order Oscillospirales; family Ruminococcaceae; genus Yanshouia. The sequence continues at coordinate 49,502 of CAZSEO010000007.1, forward strand.
CCTCGGGGAAAATAACCATCGAGTAGCCGTCTGCTACACGGTCGGAAGCTTCATTTAGCGCCGCCATGGAGGCTCTGAGATTTTCGCGGTCAAGAAATACGCAGCCAAGCTCCTCCATCCAGGAGCGGATGAGCGGTATCTTTTTGATCTCCTTTTTGGATACAAGACCCTTGGCGGGACCAAGACAGGCGATAGAAACGGGGATGTCGAAGTATCCCTGATGGTTTGCCACAAAAATAGCGGGGATGTTTTCATCAGGAAGATTTTCCAAGCCCAGTACGGTTACTTTGGCGCCTGCCGCTTTGAGCAAGCGGTTTGCCCAGTTTTGGATGATTGGCAAAGCGACCTCGTCATGTTTTTTCATATCGCCCTTTTTCCTCAGATGACGGACATAGAGAAGGGCGGGCCATACAACGATGAGATAAAGCCAAAAGTAGGTGAACCAGGCTATAGTATGGAGCAACATCATAACAGAAAACCTCTTTTAAAATAAAATCAATGCGCGGTGCGGTCGATGACCTCGGGCATATGTTTTGCGTAAACGATTTTTTGGCTGCTGTAAAGACTATAGCAGCCGGAGAGCATATAGCTTATTGAAACGGCTATCATAAACAGCACTGGGGAGGAAAAGCTGAAAAGCTCAAAAGCGAGCATGAGAGAAGCAATGGGGCAGTTGGTAACGCCGCAGAAAAGCGCCATCATACCTATCGCCGCACCGAGCGGAGCCGGAAGCCCAAGCAAAGAAGCGGCCACACAGCCAAAGGTGGATCCGACAAACAATGTTGGGACTATCTCTCCGCCTTTATATCCGCTGCCGAGGGTGATCGCGGTGAAAACAAGCTTGAGTATAAAGGCGGCAATAAACGCATGACCTTCAACGGCGTGTTCAATTATATCCATACCTGCGCCAAGATAATCTCTCGAGCCGACGATATAGGTCAGCGCTGCTATCGCGCAGCCGCCCGCGAATATCCTTTTGTAGGGGCAGGGCAGAAGCTTTTTCAAATAGTGGCCGAAGTGGTGTATAGTGCTGCAGAAAATAATGCTCAAGCCTCCGCAAAGCATTGCCAGCAGTGCGGTTTTAAAGAAAAGCTCGGTGGTAAGCGGAAAATCGGCAAGATGAAATCTTTCGGGAGCGATGCCCGAAATGCGGGATATCGATACCGCTATTACCGAAGAAAAAACACAGGGCACCAGCGCAAAGTAATAGATAGCGCCGATGCTTGCAAGCTCAAGCGAAAAAACAGCAGCTGCCATCGGGGTCCCGAAAAGCGCTGAGAAAGCGGCGCTCATTCCGCACATGACCAGGACGTGGTGCTCATTTTTGCCCAGCTTGAGCTTATCGCTGGCATATTCTCCCAGGCTTCCGCCAAGCTGAAGCGCGGCGCCCTCACGTCCGGCAGAGCCGCCGAAAGCGTGGGTGATGGCGGTGGCGATAAAGATGAGCGGCGCCATCTTTACCGGTATATGTGCTTCGTTGCGTACTGCTTTTATTACAAGGTCGGTGGATATATCATCTCCGGATCTGGTATGCTGGTAGATAAAAGCGATGAATAAGCCTGCAAACGGAAGCAGCCACAGCGTAAAAGGGTTCTCTGTTCTGAAAAGTGCAGCATATTTCAAAAGATGATTGAATGCTGTTGCTACGGTCCCTACAAAAAAACCGATCAATGCGGAAAGAACTGTCCATTTAACAAACATGGTCAGATAAAAAAACAGCCTCTTGGGAAATTTGGCATTCTGCGAGGGTAGATTATTCATTTGTAATTCTCTCCTTTTATTCGGGGGTGCTTTGCCGTCGGTATGACGAATAAAAGCACTAAGCTGTATTTTGCAATGGGCAGTCGCAAAATAAGCATACTACAAATAAATATTGTATCACATTTTCGCTGCCATTAAAATATGGAAGCGGAGTGGTTTTATTAACGTTTTGTAAAGAGATGCAATGATACGCGATTGAAAGGCGGTTAACTGTATGATACAATAGATTTGTGAAAAAGCGGAGAATCGGTGGAGGGGTATAAGTGAAAAAGCATACAGTCAGCGTATTGGTGATAGATGGTCAGGGCGGACAGCTTGGCGCTCAGATAATCAAGGAATTGAATAGGCTGGATAAAGATATTGACATAATGGCTGTCGGGACTAACGCCATAGCCGCTGCGGCCATGATAAAGGCGGGGGCGAAGCAGGCAGCTACCGGGGAAAATCCGGTGGTGGTCGCCTGCCGCAAGGCGAATGTTGTTATAGGGCCTATCGGCATAGTTATTGCGGATGCAATGCAGGGCGAGGTCACCCCGGCAATGGCAGTTGCAGTTGCGCAGGCGGATGCTACGCGTATTTTGATACCTGTTAATAAATGTGAAAATCTTGTTGCGGGTGTTTCCGCCCTTTCGATGTCTGTTCTGATCCAGGATGCACTTGCCAAGCTGGAAAAAATTATCGCTGATATCGGCTGAAAGCTTGCAATCGCTGCATAAATACATTATAATCAATATGTTGTTCAGAAGAATGGCATCGGGACAGAAGTACCCTTGACGTTTAATGCTATATAATTTATTTTACGATACCATGAAGGTGTTGCTTTCTTAGAAAAGAAAGCAACACCTTTTTGTTCGGGAGGAGATCAATTATGAAAAAGCAAACCAACCTTCACTATCTTGTAATGTCAGCAATGTTTCTCGCTATCGCGCTGGTGCTGCCGTTTTTTACCGGTCAGATACAAAAGATAGGTAATATGCTCTGCCCGATGCATATTCCGGTGCTTCTGTGCGGATTTTTCTGCGGCTGGCCCTGGGGCCTGGCTGTGGGTTTTATCGCTCCGCTGCTGCGCTCTATGCTGTTCGGTATGCCGGTGATGTTCCCGATGGCGGTTTGTATGGCCTTTGAGCTTGCGGCTTACGGTGTGATCTCCGGCGGGCTTTACCATAAGCTGCCCAAAAACGGAAAGTCTGTATACATCTCGCTTTTGACCGCTATGGTGGGCGGCAGGCTTGTCTGGGGCGCTGCACGCTTTATCTGTACCGGGCTGGATGTTTCCAAATTCGGCATAGCTGCCTTTTGGGCAGGCGCCGTCACCACCGCTATCCCCGGAATGATCCTCCAGATAATCATTATACCGATACTTGTTTTAACACTTGAGAAGAAAGCGGTTTCATCTCAGCGGTGAGATGAAACTAAAAACGGCTCTGCCTGACAAAAGGCGGAGCCGTTTTATCTTTAGGATATTTCGTTCCAAAGGGTGAAACCGAGTATCAGCGCGCCGCCGACAGCCTGCCATATCGTCAGAGGTTCACCGAGAACGGTGACGGATATCAGCACAGCGACCAGCGGATCGATATAGCTGAGAATAGCCGCTTTCTGTCCGGGCAGCTTTTTGAGAGTGGAAAAATAGATGCAGTAGGTGATGCCGGTATGTATCAAACCAACTATCAGCAGGCATATCCAGCCTGTCAGATCCATGTTATTGAGCGTTACACCGCTGGTCATCGCCACATAGGGGATAAGGACGATGATGGCGGATATAAATTGCAGCAGGGTGCGATGGATACCGTCAACATCATGGATGAACTTGTTGATAAGAACCACAGTCGCGTAAAGGACTGCCGCGCCCAGTCCGAACATGATCCCTATCATATCCGAGCCGCCGCTGTTAAAATCTCCGATGCCGGTTATCATAACTATGCCAAGAGTTGACATTATAAAGCAGATGATCTGCTTGACGGTGAGCTTTTCGCGGAAAAGAAGGGGAGATACCGCCGTTATAATTACCGGAGCAAAATAATAGCTCAGTGTTGCGACCGATATCGTGGTGTATTTGTATGCCTGAAACAGCAGTATCCAGTTGAAGCCCATAGCCACGCCGGAAGCAAGCAGCAGCGGTATCTTTTTACCTATGGTTTGGAACGGTATTTTCTGTTTTGTCACCAAAAGATAAACCGATATCAATGCCGCAGCAAGCACGGCGCGGTATAGCGCAAGCTCACCCGAAGATACAGGGATATTGCGCACAAAAAGTCCGATGGTTCCGAAAATCGCCATCGAAAAAATGAGATGTGATCTGGGGTCTTTCAGTCTTTCCATATAAGCCTCACCTAACCAATATATCCAATAGATAGAATAATGAAAATGTTATCACTAAAGGCAATGTAAGTCAAATAAATATGACATTTTTGATGCTTATCGCCATTTTCCTCCCCGGCTCTGCCGGGAACCGGAAAATATGGCTATATTATACCGTTTCACTTATGCTTCATTGGTATAATAAAGACGTTATCACTTTTGCCATTGCTGTTGTAATTATGTCAACAAAGGAGCGATCGCACTCCCGATTGCCATTTTGTCTGATAATGGCTTTTGACTGTTTTCTCTCGATTTCATTTCCTTTCAAAACATCTTTGACCTCATGTTTTCCGTGTGTCACAGCGCTGTCTGTGGCTGTTTATGTGGTCAAAAGCAACGCCTCGTTGGAAATACTCCAACGAGGCGTTGCTAATATCTGCGTCTTTGAGCCATACTTCGTCAACCATTTCTTTTCCGAGGCGACGCAGGGCGTGGGATGCCATAATTAAAGAATACCGATGCCCGTGCTGCTTCCATTTACAACAACCGGATTTGTGTGACCGCCATGTTTATGGCGTTAAATATCGCTATGAGCCTCTCCGGTGTTACTGCTCTCGACAGCTATCTATACATGAAGCTCACTCTTCTGTTTTGCAGTTGCGTATTTAGGGTATGGCTGACTTTCTTTTAAGGTTCATTCATGTGTCGCCGGAAAATATTCTACATTCATGGACAGGTATGACAGATACCTCAGTCTCTTTGCCTTAAGTACCCGACTTTCCAAGAGGCTTATATCGACAGCTTCCCACAACAAAACCCAGGCAACAATATCGATGACTTCCGGCCAGACATTTCCGACAGTAAAACACCCCATAATGACCGATAGAGCAAGTACCACGATCCCTGCGATTCCCAGCCAAACGGCGATCGTCCTGTTCCTTTGCAGCTCACGATCATTTATGATGTATTTCTCGGTATAATATTCTTTTATTGCTGCCTTATAAGTTATCTTCTCGTGATCATCGATGCAATTGCTGAAGATCCGCAATGTAAGCAACTCATTCAACGGGACCGTTTCCGTGCTGTGCTCTAAAAATTCAGCTACATCAGAGCTGATGACCGGGTTACTGCTTTCCGAAAAGACAGAGAGAAAATCTGAATCGTCCTTGATCGACATATTTATGATGACCCTGTTTTCAGAGTCTCTTTTGTGCCGCCTTTCGATCACTTCCCGGCTAACCGATTCTCTGGTACGTTTCAATACCTCCTGCATGATTGTGCCTCCACCGCTTTACAATCGACCCTGTAGAAATTCCCGAAGATTCGAGTAGTCATCTTCGTCCGGTCTGCCTTGCGTTTCCTGGTAGTATTTCAACAATGCTGCGGCCTGAGTATTGTCAGGCTGTGACTCCGTAAACAACTTCAATTCTTGTATCTTGTCTGCGGGCACCTGCCCGGGACAAACAAATGTGCCGAGGTATTCACACTGATTGGGCAGGAAAGGAATTATTTTCCGTTCAATACTCTGTGGCTGCTCGGCCAGCCCGGAAGTACAGGCAACAAGAAGAAGGAACGCTTTGTCATCAAAATACTCCAGAGTATCCATGACCTCCATGACACTCAAAGGGACGGCCGTATTGTTCATCTCAAATGCGATCATATAAACATCCGCAGTTTGATCTAATGTCTCGGCAGAGAGATTCGTAACTTTCTCCGGCAAACTCAGCATATCCGCCGCTGCCCACGCAAGCTTTTCAGCATTTCCATATGTATCCAAATATCCGACTTGATATTTCATAAGTATCCTCCTGTTATACCGCTGCAGAACTTCTCACGGTGTTTCCGATATGAGTCCCCGCATCAACAAAAATTCTTCTGCCACATCATCCACGCTTCTGCCCAGAACATCTGCCTGATAGGTCATTTCCACCATATCCTCATTGGAGATCTGATCAGCCAAAAGATTCAGGATCTCCTCTAACTCGGGTGCGGTTCCGGAGAACTTTTCAAAGGTGTCATTTCGCACCAAAAACGCTCCATTATAGTCCGGGAAGAAACTGCGGTCATCCTCCAGCACCTTTAGTCCAGCCTTTCGGTTCAGTCCGTCGGTGGCATAGACCTCTGTTACATCAAAACTGCCTTTTTCGGCGGCAGCGTATTTCAAACTGACGTCTACAGGGAAGGTGTCCTTGAATTTCAGTTCGTAAAACTCAGTAAAGGGGCCGTATTTCATGCTGCCTTCCAGCGTAAAGAATTCATGCTCTGCTCCAAACACAAGCCGGTTTGCCACAGGGATCAGATCACTGACTGTTTCAAGACCGTATTTCTCTGCAATCGGCTGTGGAACAGCAATGGCGTATGTGTTGTCAAAACCGAGTTTTTCCAACAATCGAATATCATATCGTTCTTCTGCGACCTGATTCGCGTGATCGTAGATGGACATACCCTCCGGAACATTCTCCGGGTCCAGGTGCAAAAACGTGGTCAGAAGCGTTCCATCATAGGAGATCATCAAATCGCAGGAGTGGTCATCTCCAACAAGCGCATTGAAATTGTTGACCTGAGACATCTGATCCCGGATCGTTACGGTAAGGTCAGTCCGGTCTTCCACCAGCAGCTTCACCATCCGATGCATGATTTGGGTTTCGGAATAATCGCCGTCATAAAGGAGCAGCTCGTTGTCTCCGGCGGAATCCAGTCCGAACGGAAGCAGAAGGATGAAGGCAGCCAAAAACGCTGCTGCCGGCCACCACATTTTTCGGTTCGACCCTCGATTTTTCCGCATGGATGTCTCCATGCGGCCCATCAGCAGATCCAGAACCACGGCAATGATCATCAGCGCCGCAGTACCGGAAAGGATCAGGCTCATATCCTGGATCCGAATGCCCCGATTGATGACGCCGCCCAGGCCTCCGCCGCCGACAAAGGCAGCAAAGACGGCTGTGCCAATGGCATTGACTACCGCAATGCGGATGCCGGTAAAAATCGTCGGAAACGCGAGAGGAACCTCTACACGAAAAATGCGGTAGGGCTTGCTCATGCCCATACCTTTGGCCGCTTCCTTAACGCCGGGATCCACTTCGTCCAGACCGAGACAAGTGTTTCGAACGATGGGAAGCAAGGAGTATAGGGTGATACCGAGGATCACCGTCCCTTTGCCGGCTCCGGCAAAGACCATGATGATGCCCAACAGGGCCAGAGCGGGAATGGTCTGTAACAGATCTACCACCCAAAGGATGATCTTCCGTGCCTTTGGTGCGACATATGCCCAAATACCCAACGGAAGGCCGATCACAATGGACAGCAGGCTGGCGGCCAACACAATGAATAAATGCTCAAAAATCAGAGACCGGGTCATTTGCGCACCTCCTTACGAAGGCCGAGTGGAGTGACCATTTTTTGCAGCAAGTCGATCAAAGCGCCGATCACGATCGCCAGCACCGCTGCGGGAACAGCGCCCAAAAGGATCAGAGTGTTATTATTGGAGCTTGTACCCTGATAGACAAAATTGCCCAGGCCACCCAACCCGATCATGGCAGCCAGCACCGCCCAGGATACAGTGTAAACCGCCGCCATGCGTAGCCCCACTATAATAGTCGGCGCAGCCAACGGCATTTCCACCTTCACAAGTGTTTGAAGGGGAGACATTCCGCAGCCTTTTGCCGCCTCAATGTATTGCCCGTCCACCTCCAGCAGCCCTGTATAAGTATTCTTTAATACCGGGAACATAGCGTAGACTGCGAGAGCGGTAATGACTGTCGCAGGAACCATACCCATCCACAAAAATAAAATTCCAATGAACACCAGACCGGGAATCGTCTGAAAGACAGACATTACCGGCAAAATAATACCGGACCACTTGGGCTTGCGTGAAAGCAGAATACCGAGCAGGAGACCGGCTACGAAACCGATGGAAACAGAGACCAGTACATAAACGATGTGGGTGCCAATAGCCTCCAGAAGCATCTCGCCATAGAGTTCAAAGATAGCTCTCATTTGCCGTCACCCCACAGATTCTCAGCAACAGAGCGTGCCACACTGGTCTTGGTCACGATGCCTGCGATGGTATCATCGTCATTCAAAACCACCACATAGCTGGCGCCCGAGTCCAACAGATAATCGAAGCTCTCTTTTGCGTCATCCCCCACCCGCACAGTACGGGCGGTCTGCCGGATCAATGGTTCAATGGTCTTTACATCACGGCCCCATTTACGGATATCACCAATGGAGACTGTCCCTGCATATCGGTTCTCGGCATCTGTGACAAGCAGGGTATCCACGCCGGCTCGAGCCATTCGTTCGGCGCATTCCCTGATGCCGCGATCACTCGTTACCGTTTTGATATTGCCGCGCATAAAGAGCTCTACTGTGGAGGGAGCAGGCATATCACCGGTACGTTTCCCAAGAAAGTTTCGTACAAGGTCGTTTGCCGGATTCTCCAGCATTTCCTCCGGAGATGCCATCTGCACGATTTGCCCACCGTCCATAAAAATGATAACGTCTGCAAGCTTTAGGGCCTCATCCATGTCGTGGCTCACAAAGATGATGGTTTTATTCAGCTTCTGCTGTATTTTTTTCACTTCGTCCTGAAGGGTCTCCCGTGTCATGGGGTCCAGTGCGCTGAACGGCTCATCCATGAGAACGATGGGTGGAGATGCAGCCAAAGCCCGCAAAACGCCAATGCGCTGCTGTTGTCCGCCTGACAGTTCGGAAGGGTATTTGTGCGCGTACTCCTCGTAGGGCATTCCGACCATCGTCAGCATATCCCGGACGATCTGATCACACTGGTCTTTCTCGTATTTCAGCAGCTTGGGTACTACGCTGATATTCTGTGCCACCGTCATGTTGGGGAACAGGCCGATCTGTTGGATCACATAGCCGATATGCCGGCGCAGCTCGACCTTATCCTGTGTATGGATCTCATTCCCGTCAATGAAAATTTTGCCGGAGTCAGGCTCCAGAAGGCGGTTGATCAACTTCATCGTCGTCGTTTTCCCGCAGCCGGACGGACCGATCAAAACGACAAACTGACCGTCATCAATGGTAAAACTCAGATCTTTGAGAACAGGAACATTGCCATAGCTTTTGCGGATGTGTTCAAATTGGATCATGCTGACTCCTTTCGTCTGGTTGTACTACATCATTGATTTTGCCTCTTGAAAATTTTGCCAACCCAAAACAACGAGTTCGACACCCAAAATCAAAATATGATGCTTAACTGCAGATGCATCATTCAGTAAAAGAATGCCTAAAAGCAGGTCGATTACCGCATGAATGCCTTTTTTCAAAAATGGATCCTTTTGAGAAAGCGCATAAAGCGAAGTATTTAACATCTCAGAACCTTTTACTAAGCCCAATACACCCCAGATAGAACTGATGAGAGAATCCGCATTTGCGTGATGATAGAGGATGACTGCGCCCAAAATCAACTGCACGATCCCGCTAGCGGTCATTTTTGTTTCCGGCTTGCAAAATTCTTTTGCGCGAAATCCGACAACTGTGTTAATGAGGCCTGCAATCATCATGAGACCCCCAATAATATAAGGGAATATGCTGTAGACTTGTTCGCTTATCAGCATGCAGGCAACGCCTGATAATATTTGGATGGCAGAGATCACGCGTCCCGCTTTTATGTTTGTAAAATGGTGATGTGTTTTCTTCGCTCTGACCGGATGTGCATCAGCCATTGCTTCTCTTATTTTTTCTGCGTTACTCATTGCTCTTCTTGTCAATTTACCTAACATTATTAGTTATTTGGGGAATTAGAAAACTATGGAACATACCATAGTTTTCTGTGCTAAATCAGTAAACCAGCATATCTCAGCCTGCATTTGCTGTTTGCAAATAATTTTGATGCAGTTTCTTTTGAAGCCGGATGAATTCATTTGCATCATCGGGGCCCAAGTCCTCCAGCATCTTGGTAACATAGCGGAATAGTTCTACCCGTGCCTTATCAATGACTTCTCTGCCGGAATCTGTCAGCCGCACGATCACCTGTCGATTGTCTGCCGCATCGATAAAACGAGTGATCAAATTCTTTTCTTCCATGTGGCCTAAAAGTGTGGCGATCCTCGCTGTGCTGACGGACAACTTCTCGCTCAACTCCTTCGGATGAACTTCTCCCTCATGTTCGTTCAAATAATTCAGGACAAACATTTCGCCTCGAAGCATTTTTGATAGTTTCTGCTGGGTGGGATCCCGCAGCAAATCAACTTTGATGGTGAGAAGCTCTTTTGCAAGTGCCTCGTAGTACATACAATGCCCTCCAGTTATCTAACTTTGTTAGTTATTTTAGCGCAAAAAAGCCCGTATGTCAAGCGGGAGTAACTTATGGTACAGTGCGGACCAACCCCTTTCACGATATATCCTTTTTTAATCGTTCGTTTTCTATCTGCAATTTTGCTACTTTCAATTGCAATCTTCCTTCAGAAGAAAGATTCTTTTTTGTGTGTAACGCAGCAAATTTATTCCCTGAATGCCTTTTCTTATCAAAAATATGTTCTCCATGCTCTCCGCAAAGCCGAACCCATTTAGCGATCATACTAAAATCAGTATTATATTCTTTACCCAGTGTATGGATGGAAACATGGTCCTCCAAATGTTTTCTTATTATTTCTAACTTCTGCTCCTTACTCCATTCCCTTCGATGCTGTTCTTTCTCCATTTAAATTTACCTCTATTTGAATCTTAACATAAATAAACGGTAGGCATATGTGGATTTCATGTGTCTACCGTTATCTTAGCATTTCATTGTCACGGGTGGTCATTACTTATACAAGAAACAACGCGGTTAGTGATCCCAAAGGGTTCCTAACCGCGTTGTTTGCGTTGGAATTGAAAGTGTGAAAAACAATACTGAACAGCAAAACCGGTGTGCCTTAAAGGAGCAGCACGATCAACAGGTACTTGCGCTGAACAATGAAATTTTATTGCCGGAGAACGCGCCCGTCCGACTGATAAGCGCCCGGCTGGAGGAGTTGAATTACGAGAAGACGTATGGTGCCTATTCTGTACGAGGCAGAAAATCGCCGCGAGTGTTGTTCAAGGCACCGGCGTCAGGATGACATCTCGGGCGTCGTCTCGAAGGCCTGCCCGGTAGGAGACATCGGACATTTAGGAAGTCACACCGGGCATATAGGCCACGCCTGCGGTCGGTGCGGGCTGAACAGGCGAAAGGGAGAGAGCCAGCGCCAACAGTACGCTGATCTGCTTTTGGTTTTAAGTTTTATTTTAAAATTGCCCCTTGCAAGCTTTATCCAACGGGAATTTTGAGAACCTGGCCTACATAAATGAGATCAGGATCACGCACCGTCTGCAGGTTAGCCTCATAGATCATATTCCACTTAGCGCCGCTGCCGTAATACGACCGGGC
>CAZSEO010000008.1:0-60331 GCA_964605985.1 uncultured Oscillospiraceae bacterium
TGTCTGGACAACTCAACCGTACCACAGGCCAGCCCTATTCGCTATCTTTATTTTCCTTTGTCACATATCATTGTACAACCTACATATTATCTTTACCTTTTCCCTCACGCAAAAGCGGGCGCAATACTCTCGCGCCCGCTTTCTATCATTAAATTATTCCTCGACCTCATGCAGCATATGGGCGTAAGGAGTGTTCAGAGAATTCTGCTCCTCTGCCTCAAGCTGATAACGGGTGATCTTTGCCGCGCTCTTATGCGCAGCGTTGATGGTGCCTGCGCCTGCTACACAGCCGCCGGGGCAAGCCATACCCTCGAGCAGGTAGCCGTTTCTCTTGCCTACCTTGGCGAGAGTGAGCAGCTTGCGGCACTCGCGCAGTCCGTCTGCATAGTCGGTGAGCACCTCGCGCTCGGGAGCAATGGTGTTGAGCGCCAGGGTAACCGCACCTGCAACACCGCCCGAAACGGCAAAGCCTCTGCCTGCTCCGGTGGACTTCTTAAAGTTCTCGCACTCGACAGGCTCTATGGTCTCAAAGTTTACATCCTTTGCGTCGAACATACCCTGAAGCTCCTCAAAGGTGAGAACAAAGTCAACATCGCTGCGGATAGTTCTGCGGGAAGCCTCAAGCTTCTTAGCTGCACAGGGTCCTACGAATACGACCTTTGCATTGGGCTTCTCTTTCTTAATCATTCTGGCGGTGATGACCATGGGGGTCAGCGCCATCGAGATGTAAGAGGTAAACTCGGGGAACAGCTTCTTTGCCATAACGCTCCATGCGGGGCAGCAGGAGGTAGCCATGAAGGGCTGCTTTTCGGGAACGCTGTTGATGAAGTCGTGAGCCTCTTCGATGGTGCAGAGGTCAGCGCCGATAGAAACGTCGACCATATCTGCGAAGCCGAGCTTCTTCATAGCAGCCATCATCTTCTCGGGAGTGACGCTATCGCCAAACTGACCTACAAAAGCAGGCGCAACGGCAGCGATGACCTCGTCGCCCTTCTTGATGGAATGGATGAGCTGGAAGATCTGGCTCTTGTCAACGATAGCGGAGAAGGGACAGTTGACAAGGCACTGGCCGCAGCTTACGCACTTATCATAGTTGATCTTTGCACGACCCAGCTCGTCGCTCTCGATAGCATCCATGCCGCAGGCTGCCGCGCAGGGACGCTCGATCTTGATGATGGCGTTGTATGCGCACTGCTCGATGCACTTGCCGCACTTGATGCACTTATTCTGATCGATAACGCTTCTGCCGTTCTTGTCGGTGGAGATCGCATCCTTGGGGCAAACCTCCTGGCAGGGACGTGCGATGCAGCCCTGGCAGGCGTCGGTAACTCTTACCTGCTTGGTGGGACATGCGTTGCAGGCAAAGCTGATGATGTTTACAAGGGGCGGATCATAATACTTTTCTGCGACAGCGCTCTCGTTGATGCCATCGCCTACCGGGGCCTGCTCCGAAACGGGACGGAGAGGAAGGCCGATAGCAAGACGAAGTCTTTCGGAAACTATTGCTCTCTCAAGGAAAATGTTGTCGCGGTGAGCAGCCACCTCACCGGGGATGATCTTGTAGGGAAGTCTTGCAAGCTCTCTTGCGTAATCGCCGCCGTTATAGGCAAGACGAGCTACCTCAGTGAAAACGTTTCTGCGAAGTTCGTTTACAAAGGTGTGTACGCCTCTCATTTAATTTCCTCCTCTGCTCTTATACCTTTATGCCGTATACCTATTATAATATACTTTTACTTTTTTTGCACACATATTATATATGAGCATTTTGCGGATTTCAAGTGTCTTTTGCAAGAAAATCCGTCATTTTTTGGCGCTTATGAATTTTTTCTGCGATTATACTCAATTTTGCGGACATATTGCGGTTTTATATGTTGTTTCCGTTGCGTTTTTACTGCTTTTTATAGTATAATAATATAGTATATCCAGTATTTTGCGCGGATTTTAACGCCGTTTTTGCTGATAACATAAGCCACTATTTTTTCGGAGGAATAAACGATGACCGAACATCAGAAGCTTATACGAAACTTCTGCATAATAGCCCATATCGACCACGGCAAATCCACCCTTGCCGACCGCATTTTGGAAAAGACCAACACCGTTGCGCTGCGCGATATGTCTGACCAGCTGCTCGATAACATGGATATCGAGCGCGAGCGCGGCATCACCATAAAATCGCGCGCGGTGCGCCTCAACTATAACGCCAAGGACGGCAAGACCTACGCCTTCAACCTCATCGACACCCCCGGACATGTCGATTTCAACTACGAGGTGTCCCGTTCGCTCGCGGCCTGCGAGGGAGCGCTGCTCGTCGTTGACGCATCGCAGGGTATCGAGGCGCAGACCCTTGCCAACACCTATCTCGCCATCGAGCATGATCTTGAGGTGGCACCCGTCATCAACAAGATAGACCTGCCCGCCGCCGACCCCGAAAGAGTCTGCCACGAGATAGAGGATATCATCGGTCTGCCGGCGCTGGATGCGCCCCGCATATCGGCAAAGCAGGGCATCGGCATCGAAGAGGTTCTTGAACTTGTCGTTTCCGATATCCCCGCCCCCGAGGGCGACCCCGATGCTCCCCTTCAGGCGCTCATTTTCGATTCCTACTATGACAGCTACAAGGGCGTTATCGTTTACGTCCGCGTTAAGGAAGGTAAAATAACCCCCGGCATGAAGATAAAGATGATGGCTACCGGCGCACAGTTCCAGGTGGTGGAATGCGGCGTTATGGGGGCTGTAAACCTTGTCCCCACCGGGGAGCTTTCGGCCGGCGAGGTAGGCTATATCACCGCCTCCATCAAAACTGTCCGCGATACCCGCGTCGGCGATACCGTCACCTCTGTCGATTGCCCCGCCGATGAGCCGCTGCCCGGTTACCGCAAAGTGAACCCGATGGTATTCTGCGGCATCTACCCCGCCGACGGCGCAAAATATCCCGACCTGCGCGACGCGCTTGAAAAGCTGCAGCTAAACGACGCCTCCCTCTCTTTTGAGCCGGAGACCTCGCTGGCGCTCGGCTTCGGCTTCCGCTGCGGATTTTTGGGTCTGCTTCACCTCGAGATAATTCAGGAACGCCTTGAGCGCGAATACAACCTCGACCTCATAACCACCGCCCCCTCGGTAGTTTATTACCTCAACCTTACCGACGGCACCCGCATGAGGATAGACAACCCCACCAACTACCCCGACCCCTCCCTTATCGAATCGGCGGAGGAGCCGTTTATCAAGGCGAACATCTTTACCCCTGTAAGCTACATCGGCAGCATAATGGAGCTTTGCCAAAACCGCCGCGGCATCTATGTCGACACCAAGTATCTCGATACCGACCGCGCAGAGCTGCATTACCGTCTGCCGCTCAACGAAGTTATCTACGACTTTTTCGATGCCCTCAAATCGAGGACCAAGGGCTATGCCTCCTTTGACTATGAGCTTGCGGGCTATGAGCCCTCCAAGCTGGTCAAGCTGGACATACTGCTCAACGGCGAGATGGTGGACGCCCTCTCCTTCATCGTTCACGCCGACGGCGCATACCCCAGAGCAAGAAAGATGTGCGAAAAGCTCAAAGACAATATTCCGCGCCAGCTGTTCGAGGTGCCCATTCAGGGCGCTGTGGGCGGCAAAATAATCGCCCGCGAAACGGTAAAGGCAATGCGCAAGGACGTTCTTGCCAAGTGCTACGGCGGCGATATCACCCGAAAGAAGAAGCTGCTTGAAAAGCAGAAGGAAGGCAAAAAGCGCATGCGCCAGTTCGGCACCATCGAGGTTCCGCAGGAGGCGTTCATGTCTGTCCTCAAGCTCGACGAGTGATGAAAAACGCCGGGCTTTATATCCACATACCCTTCTGCGCCGGGAAATGCCCCTACTGCTCTTTTTATTCCGAAGCGACAGAGCAAGCGCAGCTTGACCGCTACACCGAAGCGGTAATAAAAGCGATATCGCTTTACCCTCACGATTTTTACGCAAAAACCATCTACTTCGGCGGCGGCACACCCACCATAATGGGCGCTGACCGCCTTTGCAGTATTCTCGAAGCTGCAAGAAAACGCTTTGGCGCAGACCAAACAGAAACCACTGTTGAGGCAAACCCCTGCTCGGTGGATCTGAAAATGCTCAAAAAGCTGCGGCAGGGCGGCTTTGACCGAATTTCTTTCGGCGTTCAGTCGTTAGAACCGAGCCTTTTGAAAACGCTCGGGCGCAGACACACCTCCGAACAGGCAGAAAACGCCATTCTTATGGCGAAAGAGGCCGGATTTGAACATATTTCCGCCGACCTTATGCTGGCACTGCCGGGGCAGTCGGTCAGGGATATCGAAAGCTCGATATCAGGGCTTGAAAAGCTGCCTATCGACCACCTTTCCGCCTATATCCTCAAAATCGAGGAGGGGACCGCTTTCTATGAGCGCTACCCCGACCCCGATGATGATTTTGCCGCCGACTGCTACGCCATCATGCAGGCAAAGTGTGAACAGCTCGGCTTTCACCAGTATGAGATATCCAACTTTGCCAAAACCTCCGCCGCGCAGGGGCAGCATAATCTCGGCTATTGGCGATGCCGGGAATATCTCGGCATCGGTCCCTCCGCCCATTCTTTTATGAACGGAAGGCGCTTTTATTTCGAAGGGGATACCGAAGCTTTTATTTCTGCCGATGACCCGTGGCAGCTCACCGCTGATGACGGCGAAGGCGGCAGCGATGAAGAAAGACTGATGCTGGGGCTTCGCTTATCCGAGGGCGTTGGCCTTGAAGCTTTCGATCCCGAATTTAAAGAAAGCATACTTCACCGTGCCGGACCTTATATAAAAGCGGGGCTTTTAAAGGTAGAGGGCGAACGTATTTTTATAACGTCCAGGGGCTATATCGTTTCAAATCCGCTTATCGCCGCATTAATATAAACTTATGAAAGGAAGGCGCAGAAAATGGTGAGATCCAAATGGCTGGCTCTGAGCTATTCCGCGCCTGCCTCGCCCTCAAAGGTAAGAGTTTTTATCTGGCGCAGGCTGCGCACTATCGGCGCGCAGCAGATAAGAAACGGCCTTGCCGTTTTGCCAAACACCAAGGAAAACACCGAACTGTTTATTGAGCTTGAAAAGAAGATCATCGAGCTTTCGGGCGAAGCCACTCTGATGGAGATGGATTTCGTTA
Source organism: uncultured Oscillospiraceae bacterium (assembly GCA_964605985.1). GTDB lineage: Bacteria > Bacillota > Clostridia > Oscillospirales > Ruminococcaceae > Yanshouia. Next base: position 5,140 of record CAZSEO010000008.1, read on the forward strand.
GCGAACAGGAAAGCCGTGAGCTGGAAAGAAAATTTTCTCTTGAAAAAGAGCATCAGCTCCGCAGCACTCTCAGTGATTGCAATACTCTGCTCGACCGCATCAACAAATCCGAAGATGATCGTTCCAAACGGCTGCTTGAAAAAGAGTTAAAGCGCAAGCTCAATTCCCTCGGCGGGCCTCAGTCGCTGTTGCAGGAACAGGCTGCCGAGCTTGACCTCGCCGCCAGCGAAATAAAAGAAACGCTCAAAAAACTGTCCTCTGAGCTGGCTGCACTGCTCAAGACCAAAAACAATAAATGATCTAAACGGAAAGCTGTCTGCAAAGGCAGGACGGCGCGGCTGAAAAATCACGCGCCGGCAGGCGCTGATTTTTATTGCCCCCTTCGGGGGCAAGCCCTTTTTCTTAGAAAAAGGGCGCAGCCGCGCCGCCGTCGGCTTTTGCCATCCCGCCAAAACAGCAGTTGCTCCGTTTTTAAAGTGAGAGGAGCTTTTAAATGAAGATTTCTGAAATCGCCCGCAGCAAAAACGTGACCTTCTCGCTTGAGATATTCCCGCCCAAGCGTGACCGCCCCATCGAGAGCATCTATCCCACCATCGACCGTCTTTCGGCACTGAAGCCTGACTTTATCAGCGTCACCTACGGCGCAGGCGGTTCCGGCGTTCAGCAGCAGGCCACCAGCCAGCTTGTCGCGCACATTCAAAACGATTGCGGCATCCCCGCGCTTGCCCACCTTACCTGCATCAATTCCGATAAGGCTGCCGTCGATTCGATGATAGAGCTGCTCAAAGCCGCCGGCGTCGGCAATGTACTGGCTCTGCGCGGTGACAAAGTGCCCGAAGCCGTCCCTTCCAAGGATTTTTCTCACGCCTCCGATCTCATATCCTACATAAAGGAACGCGCCGATTTTGATATCGCCGCCGCCTGCTATCCCGAGGGGCACCCCGACAGCGACAATGTCGAAGAAGATATCGTTCATGTAAAGCGCAAGGTAGAGCTTGGTGCCGATCACCTTATCACCCAGCTTTTCTTTGATAACGATGATTTTTACCGCATGATGGAGCTTTGCGGCAAGCACGGCATCAATGTTCCTGTTCATGCGGGCATTATGCCTGTTACCAACGCTCGTCAGATAGAGCGCATGGTCTCCACCTGCGGCTCCAAGATACCTCCCAGACTTGCCAAGATAATGGCCCGCTACGGCGACAACGACGAGGCTATGCGTGCCGCCGGTCTCAGCTACGCTATTGACCAGATAGTTGATCTGCTTGCAAGCGGTGTTCATGGCATTCATCTCTACGCAATGAACAACGCCAAGCTTGTTGAGGATATCTACGGCAGCATCAAGAGCCTTATCGACAGCGCCAATGCCAAGTAACAGCCTATGAGACTCTCGATAAACAGCCCCATCGCCCTTGATATTGATGAGACTTTGCGTTATCTGAAAAGTAAAGGCGACCCGTCACTTTTAAATGATATAGATTCGGTTTGGAAAGAGCTTTCGCCAAAGCTGCGCCCCGCGGCTGCAGCCGTTTGCCATGACCTTATCCGAAAAGACGGCTCTCTTTTCTGCGGCAGCCTTGAACTGCCGGGCAAAGCTGTTGCCGCCCATTTCGAGGGCTGCGACCGCTGCGCGGTGCTCGGCGTTACCCTTGGCTTTGAGGCCGACCGCCTTATCTCAACACTTGGTTACAGCGACCCCTACCGCGCCCTGCTCACCGACGCCTGCGCCACCGCCGCAGTTGAAACATTGGCCGATATGATGACCGTTGCCGCCCGTGAGCAGTTTAGTCCCGGCGCACGGATAACCTTTCGCTTTTCACCGGGATACGGCGATCTTCCCATAGAGCTTCAGCCAAAGCTGTTGGAGCTGATAGACGCGCAGAGAATGCTTGGGTTGACCGTTTCCCGATCGATGCTGCTTTCGCCGATAAAATCGGTGACCGCTTTCGTCGGCCTTTCGTCGGGCGACTGCCGCTCCGATAACATTATCCGCCACGACTGCAAACGCTGCTTTATGAAAGGCAGCTGCGAATTTGCTTTAAAATGATCTCCTGCTTGCGAAATGTCGCAAGTTTTGCGGCGGCGCGGCTGCGCCCTTTTTCTGAGAAAAAGGGCTGCCCCCTTCGGGGGCAAAAAATCGAGCCGCTCAAGCGGCTCGATTTTTCAGCCGCGCCGCCTCACCGTCACCTTACCCCAACGCCCTCCAAAAGAAAGGTCTGATGTATTTATGAGCAGATTTTCTGAAGCACTGAAAAAAGGTCTGGTATTCACCGACGGCGCTATGGGCACCATGCTGCAGCAGCGCGGATTAAAGGTCGGAGAAAACCCCACCCTCCTCTGTCTTGACCGCCCCGAGGTGATAGAGGATATACATGAGGCCTATTTCAAATCGGGCAGCAACATTGTTTTTGCCAACACCTTTTCTGCCTGCGCCTTAAAGCTTGAGGGCAGCGGCGTTTCGGTTGAAGCTGCGGTTTCTGCCGCCATTGGCTGTGCGAAACGCGCCGCCGAACGCTATAACGGAATGGTCGCTCTCGATATCGGCCCGCTCGGTGAGCTTATCGAGCCGTTGGGAACGATGCCGTTCGAGCGCGCCGTGGAACTTTTTGCCGAGCAGATGAGAGCAGGCGCAAAGGCAGGCGCAGACCTCATCGCTATTGAAACGATGATGGATATCTACGAGGTCAAGGCGGCTGTTATCGCCGCAAAAGAAAGCTGCGACCTGCCCATCATGGTCACCATGACCTTCGAAGAGGGCGGACGCACCTTTACCGGATGCGATATTCCCGCTATGGCGCTGGTGCTCAACGGGCTGGGCGTTGACGCAATAGGCGTCAACTGCTCGGTAGGACCCATGCAGCTGGGCGGCATCATATCCGAGCTGCGCCGTTGGACCAAGCTTCCGATAGCGGCAAAGCCCAACGCAGGGCTGCCCGATGCCAACGGCGGCTATGATCTGACTCCTGAGCAGTTTGCCGTCGGCGTTTGTGAGCTTATAAAGCTTGGCGCATCTGTGGTAGGCGGCTGCTGCGGAACTTCTCCCGCATATATCAAAGCTCTCACCGATGCCGCAAAGGATGTCACCCCCGCGCCTCCCCCCGAAAGGCTGCCGCAGGCGGTCTGCTCCTCCACCGTTACGGTAGATATCGATGCGCCCGTCGTAGTTGGCGAAAGACTCAATCCTACCGGCAAAAAGCTGCTCAAGCAGGCACTTGCCGACAGCGACATGAATTATATCCTCCGCCAGGCTGCCGCCCAACAGGCCGATGGCGCTCAGATACTGGATATAAATGTTGGTTTGCCCGGCATCGATGAGCCCGCCATGATGGTCAAGGTCATCAAGGCGGTGCAGTCGGTATGTCCGCTGCCGCTTCAGATAGATTCTTCCGATCCCGAGGCTATCGAGGCGGGTCTGCGCGTTTATAACGGGCGAGCCATCGTCAACTCGGTCAACGGCAAGGATGAGCTGCTCGACCGTCTGCTTCCGGTGGTAAAGCGCTACGGCGCGGTAGTTATCGGTCTTACCCTTGATGAAAACGGTATACCCGAAACGGCAGACGGACGTGTTGAGATAGCTAAAAAGATAGTTGCCCGCTGCGAACAGTTTGGCATACCCGGGGATGATGTTGTTATCGACTGCCTTACCCTTACCGTTGGCTCCGATGCAAAAAACGCCGAAGTCACCCTCGAAGCGGTGAAAAAGGTCAGCGAGCTTGGTATAAAGACAGCACTGGGCGTTTCCAATGTGTCGTTCGGGCTTCCTCGCCGTGATCTTATCAACCGTACTTTCTTTACCATGGCGCTGCATAACGGTCTGAATCTCGCCATCATAAATCCCGCCGACGCAGGCATGACCGAATCGATAGCGGTTTATAAGCTGCTTTACGGCTTTGATAAAAACGGCGAACAGTATCTTGAAAAATACGGACAAACTACCGCCGCCCCTGCCGCCGCAAGCGGCTCAGGTGATATCGCCGCCGCAATCCACGCAGGACTTGACCGGCAGGCAGCCGATATGGCAAAGGTCCTGCTCGAATCGATCACCCCCGATGAGCTTATAGCAAACAAGCTCATACCCATTCTTGATGAGGTGGGCAAAAACTATGAGTCAGGCAGAATATTCCTGCCGCAGCTCATCCGCTCGGCGGGTGCCGCTAAATCGGCTTTTGATGTTGTCAGAGAGCGCATTGCCGCTTCCAACAGCGGCTCAGTGGAAAACGGCACCATCGTTTTAGCCACCGTTCAGGGCGATATCCACGATATCGGCAAAAATATCGTTCGCGCCGTGCTTGAAAACTACGGCTACCGCATCATCGACCTCGGCCGCGATGTTGCTCCGCAGGCGGTGGTAGATGCTGTTGTCAATTCCAACGCTTCGCTTTGCGGGCTTTCCGCTTTGATGACCACCACCCTGCCCGCTATGCAGGATACCATCGCGCTGTTAGCGCAGCACTGCCCCGGCTGCAAGGTCGTGGTAGGCGGCGCGGTACTTACCGCCGATCACGCCGAAAAGATAGGCGCTCACTTCTACGCCAAGGATGCTTCCGCTACCGTTGCGGCGGCAAAACAGGTTTTTGGCAAATAGATGCACAGACAAGGGGGCCGTTGCAGAACTTTCATTCTGCAACGGCCCCTTATGATAGTCCGCTAAAAAATGCGCTAAGGCGAGGCAAACCCGTCCCCTTACAGCTTCACCAGCCTTCCGCCGCAGCGGCAGCGGTAACGCGTATAGTTTTTTACAAAAACGCTTTGGCGCATCCTTTCGAAAACCAAACCACATTTCTCACACCGAAACCGGTAGCGAACCGGGTAATCCTTTTCAACACCTATCTCCTCGCTCCCGGTCGCGCGGCTGATACTGTATCGGTAAGCGGCGTTCATTTTTTCAGCGTAGCTTTTCCATCTTGCGCCATGATCTATGCACCCATAACAGCTGTGAAGCACCTCATGCGCAAGAACCTCCTTGCAGGCTTTTTCGCCAGCTGAAACCACCCTCTCAGAAAGCTCTATCATATAGCCTGTACCGACCTTTTTGCAGCAGCCAAATCTCGTTTTGGCACGGCTGTTTATCACTACCTCAGGCAATATTTTATCCGAAACCGGTATTTTTATAGCTTTCGCTTCCGCTATCACCTGCCGAAGCAGCTCGTTTATATCCATAACTGACCTCACAAAAACAGCGCCGTTTGAAACGGCGCTGTTTTATCATTACTTTTTCTTGGAGATGGCAAGCTTTGCCTTTTCAGCGATCACCTCAGCGGTAAGGCCGAAAGCCTTGAGCACCAGCGGAGCCTTGCCGGAACGTCCAAACTCGTCGTTTACGCCGTGGCGAACGACCGGAACGGGGCAGTTTTCAGCCAGCAGCTCGCAAACGGCAGAACCAAGTCCACCCATTACGTTTGCTTCCTCAGAGGTAACGACAGCGCCGGTCTCGGCGGCAGCCTTGAGTACCAGTTCGTTATCGAGCGGCTTTATGGTGTGCATATTGATTACGCGCGCAGAGATGCCCTCGGCGGCGAGCAGCTCGGCGGCCTTGAGCGATTCCTGAACCATCATACCGACAGCGATAATGGTAACGTCGGTTCCATCCTTGAGGACCGCGCCCTTGCCAAGCTCAAACTTGTAGCCCTCGATAGCGTCGGTAACGGTATCAACAGCCAGTCTGCCCAGTCTCATATAAGCGGGACCTTGGTAATCAAGCAGAGCCTTAACAGCAAGCTCCATCTCGTTGCCGTCGCAGGGGCAGAGCACCATCATGCCGGGGATAGCGCGCATCAGCGCAAAATCCTCGATGCACTGGTGGGTAGCGCCGTCCTCACCGACCGAAAGACCGCCGTGAGAGCCGATGACCTTAACATTGAGTCCGGGGTAGCAGATAGAGTTTCTCACCTGCTCCCACGCTCTGCCGGAGGAGAACATAGCAAAGGAATTGATAAACGGCTTTTTGCCGCAGGCTGCAAGACCTGCCGCAACGCCTGCCATGTTGGCTTCGGCGATGCCCATATTCAAAAAGCGGTCGGGATAAGCCTTGGAGAAACCGTTGGTCATGGTAGAGCCGGAAAGGTCGGCATCAAGAACGGTCAGCTCAGGATAGCTCTCTGCGTATTTAATAAGCGCCTTGCCGTAAGCGGCGCGGGTTGCTACAACTTCGCCCATCTTTTAACCCTCCAGTTCCTTGAGCAGCGCGAGAAGTTCTTCCTCTGCCTGCGCGAAAAGTTTATCGTCGGGAGCCTTGCCGTGCCAGCCGGCGTTGTTTTCCATATAGGAAACGCCCTTGCCCTTAACAGTCTTGGCAAGAATAACGGTGGGCTTGCCCTTAACAGTCTTAGCTTGGTTGAAAGCCGCATCAAGCGCTGCAAAGTCGTGGCCCTCAGCCTTGATAACGTTCCAGCCGAACGCTTCCCACTTTTTATCAAGCGGCTCAGAGGGCATTACATCCTTGGTAGCGCCGTCTATCTGCAAGCCATTCACGTCAACAACGCCGCAGAGGTTGTCGAGCTGATACTTGGCAGCAGACATTGCGGCCTCCCAGATCTGACCCTCGGCTATCTCACCGTCTCCCATGAGCGCGTAAACGCGGTAATCCTTTTTGTCCATCTTGCCTGCCAGCGCCATACCGACAGCGGCAGAAAGGCCCTGACCAAGCGAACCGGTGGACATATCAACGCCCTTGACGTGGTTCATCTCGGCGTGTCCCGACATATGACCGTCGATAGAGCGGAACATCTTGAGATCCTCCTGAGGGAAGAAGCCGCGAAGCGCAAGAACGGGGTAAAGACCGGGGGTGCAGTGTCCCTTGGAGAGAACAAAGCGGTCACGGTCGGGGTTCTTGGGATCGGCGGGATCGACCTTCATCTGCTCGAAATAAAGCTCGGTGAGAATGTCCATGGCAGAAAGCGAGCCGCCGGGATGACCGGATGCGCAATCGTGGACCATCTTAACACCGGCAAGACGAGCCTTGGTCGCGATAACAGACAGCTCTTTTACGCGGGATTGTTCCATAGCTAAAACTTCCTTTCCGAATAGCATTATCAGCTAATATATTACTTTGCAAGTATCGAGAGGTCGAGCCCCTCGGCATCCTTCAAGAGTTCGGCAACACGCTTCAATATCTCGGCGCAGCCGCCCTTTTTCTCCGATTCGATGTTGAGCGGCAGCAGCGGATCGTGCAGGCTCATTCTAAGCAGCGCCCAACCGTCGCCAAAACTCAATCTGACACCCTCGTAACTGTTGGGAACTACCTGATAGCCTGCGGCCTTGGCATTCTCTTCAAAGAGGGCCAGCGCCTTTTTGCCCTTTTCGGCAAAATCTTCGCCTGCTATCTTGATGCGGCGCTCACAATCCTCCACCAGCGGCTCGAGCTTTGCGATAAGCTCGCCCACCTGCTTGCCCTCACGCTTTGCGATCGCGGCGGCGATGAGCAGCTTGACCGCCATATAAGCACCGTCATCAAGGAAATAGTTTTCCTTCATCGCTCCGTGACCGGAGGTTTCAATAGCCAGCGGAGAGCTTATACCCTCGTTATTGAGGCGGATAGCTTCGTTGATGACATTTTTATAGCCGCGCTTGAAGCGATGATGCTTAAGCCCAAGCTCGCCCTCAAGGAAACGGGTAAGACGGTCGGAGGTGACCGAATCGGTAACGATGGTGCTGCCGGGGTTGTCCTTTGCCAATACTGCAGCCATCATCGCAATGATAGCATCACGGTTTATCTCGCTGCCGTCCGGCAGAACAGCCGACATTCTGTCAACATCGGTATCAAAGATTATGCCGAGGTCGGCGTTGTTTCTTAATACCGACTCTCTGATAGCAGCCATAGCGGTCTTATCCTCGGGGTTGGGTATGTGGTTCGGGAAATTGCCGTCCGGCTCAAGGAAGCTGCTGCCGGAAGTATCGGCGCCAAGCTTCTCCAGCACCTTTTCGGCAAAGAAGCCGCCTGCTCCGTTGCCCGCGTCCACTGCGATATGCAGACCCTTGAGTGGCAGGTCGTAATTTTCGGCGGCAACTCCGCGCTTTATCTTTTCGCAGAGGTCGGCGCAGTAGATATCGATAAGCTTTACCTTTTGATATTTGCTCTCCGCAGCCCCGGCAGGTTCCGTCTCGCCCGCAGCTTTGAGTATCGCCTTGATATCAGGCTTATCAAATCCGCCTGAGCGGTCAAAGAATTTTAAGCCGTTGCGTTCTTTGGGCAGATGGCTCGCCGTTATCATTACCGAACCGTCAAAGGCGGTCTCGTCATAAACGGTAGCGCAGAACATCGAAGGGGTGGAAGCCAACCCGCAGTAGTAAGCCTTTGCGCCCTCGACTTCAATTCCGCGCAGCACAGCGCCGGAGATGATACCGGCAGTCAGTCTCGAATCGTGACCAACGCCGATTTTAAGCTGTTCGCAGGGCTTGCCCACCTTTTGAGCAAGGTAACGCACGAATGCCGAAGCTATGCGGCAGGCGTCATCCTCGGTGAGGTTGACTGCCGCGCCGTTGGGCAGCGCCAGCGCAACGCCTCTGATATCGCTGCCGTTCTGCAGCGCGCTCAAATCTTTTTTCATCTCATTTCCTCCTTGAAGAAATGCAGTTTTAAGGATACATACCTTTTTATTATACACCTTTAACGCATTATCGCAATGATGTTTTTTGACTTTTTACCGGTTATAACGCTCTTTTTCCCAATACCCAAACGCCATATATTCCCTCGGCGCCGCGGCAAGGCTCAAGATAGCTGTTTTGGTTGATAATGGTTTCGGGGTCGAACAGCACCAGATCGGCATCCATTCCCTCGCGGATAACACCTCTGTCCCAAAGCCTGAGCCTTCTGGCAGGCTCATAGGTGATGTGGCGGATAGCGGTCTCGAGCGGCATGACCTTTTTCTCGCGGACAAATTCGCCCAAAAACTTGGGGAAAGAGCCGAACGCCCTCGGATGAGGACGATCGTTTATTATGCCGTCGGTGCAGACACAGTGGAACGGCTGCTTCATTATATGTATAACGTCCTCTTCCGCCATGCAGAAGTATATCGCAACCAGTCCCGAGCCTTGGTGGTCAAGCAGGTGCAGCGCGGCGGCTTCGGGTTTCATTTGAAGCCTATCGGCTATTTCATTTAAGCGCAGCCCCGATATCCAGCTGTAATCTTCGGTGAGCGCCTGTGTTATCATTATCGAATTTGCGCCGCCTCGCGCTTCTATCTCGGCGGCGGTCTCAGTCAGCATCTTCTGATAGCTGTCGGGGTCGGCAAGGCGGCCTTTAAAGCCCTGCTCACCGCCCGCAAAGGACCATCCCGGCGCGCAAACCTTTAGTCCGGTGCAGCTTGCAAGCCATGGGTATTGGTCAACAGTTACGTCAAAGCCCTCACTTCTCAGCTGCCTGATCTTTTCCACCGTCTGTTTTGCCATGCCACGGCAGGGCTTGCCCATGGCTTTGTGGTGAGAAAACTGCAATCTTACTCCGCTTTCTCTTACCACCCTTGCCATCTCGTCAACCGCCTCAAGCAGGTGGGTGCTTTCGCTTCTTATATGCACCATGATAAGTCCGTCATGCTGCGCAACTACCTTTGCCATCTCGATAAGCTCATCGGTATCTGCGTAGCTTCCGGGCGGATAGATAAGCCCCAGCGACATCCCCTTTGCGCCCTCGTCAAAGCATTTGCCAAGAAGCGCCTTCATCTGCTCCAGCTCATCGGCGGTAGGACGGCGGTTTTCGCTGCCCATAACATTCATTCTTATAGTTCCGTGACCCACCAGCCCAACAAAGCGTGCCTGCGGCTTTGCATCGGCGGCAGCCTGCTCATATTCGGCAAAGCTGCGCCAGTAATAGGGTTTTCCAAGTCTGCCTGCTAATGGCGCCATGTTATCGGCAAGCTCCTCTGCCAGCTCATCGGTCAGCGGCGCGACAGAAGAACCGTCCTGCCCCAGCACCTCGGTGGTTATTCCCTGCCCGATCACCGAGCGAAGCTCGGGGTCCCTTATTATTTCCAGCTCCATATGGCTGTGGGTGTTTATAAATCCTGGGCAGAGTGCTTTGCCGGCGGCATCAATTATTTCGTCGCCGGGCTGTTCATCTATTTTATAGGCTATCCGCTTTATCTTGCTCCCCTCGATAAGAAGGTCGGAATAAAAGGGACGTTCCCCTGTGCCGTCATATATAAGCGCATTTTTTATCAGTGTTCTGTCCACGACTGTTCCCCCTCCGATTTGCTAAAGCCATTTTAGCATTATTTGCATCGTTATGCAATTTTAAGGCAGCAAAAGGCTCCCTACAAATCGGCGGGCGGTCGTAAAACAGTTTTTTCATCCCCTCCGGTTTCGCTGACGCTCAACCACCTCCCCTTAATTTATAATGGGAGGCTTTTTGCGTTTTCAAAGACTGAGGGGATATAATGCAGTTCAGATATACAAAAGGTGACCTGCAAATTATTCACAGGTCACCTTAACTGTTTTATAACGCCCATCCAAATCGGAAGGAGCCTTTTAAAATTATTCTCAGCCGATGCTGAGCATTACATCGCCGGTGTTGACGGTGCCGCCCTCGGAAACGTTGACAGAAGCAACGGTGCCATCGCAGGGGGCGAAGATCTCGTTTTCCATCTTCATAGCCTCGAGAACGATTATTGCCTGACCGTTGGTGACCTTATCGCCGGCCTTTACAAGAACCTTGAAAATGTTGCCGGGCATGGGAGCTACAACGGTGGTAGCGCCTGCGGGAGCTGCTGCCGGAGCAGGAGCTGCCTTGGGGGCAGGTGCCGCTGCGGGAGCGGGCGCAGCCTTGGGAGCGGGAGCAACCTTCGCGTCAACTATCTGAGCCGAGCCGTTGGAAACTTCAACTGCGTAATCTTTTCCGTTGAGGGTAACTATATATCTCATAGCTTATATCTCCTTTTAAAGTGCGGTTATCTTATGGAACACAAGTGCGGAAGGCTCTACGCCAAGCTCGTCGCAGAGGATAGCGATGATCATGGCGGCAGTCTCTTCGTCAACGCCGATGAGCTTGACCTCGCCCTCGCCAACTGCGGGAGCAGGAGCGGCAACAGCTGCGGGAGCGGCTGCGGCAGCAACGGGAGCGGCTGCGAATCCGCCGGCTTCAATAGCGGCAACAGCTGCGTTATATTCAGCCATCTTGCGCTCATATTCAGCCATAGCAGCCTTGTATTCCTTTTCATTCTTAGCCTTTACAACAAGGATAAGGATGAAAAGCGCACCAAAAAGTATAATGGAGCCCAAAAGAGCAGAACTTATCATAGTTCACACCTCCGTCAGTCGGCGCGGCGAACGCTGTACTTAACAGCAACAGCCTTCTTTTCAGCCTCAGCGGCAGCAGCTGCCTTAGCGGCTGCAGGATTAGCTCTGTACTCAAAGTACTTTTCAGCCAGCTGGGGGAATACGAGGTAGGAAAGAACATCCTCATCGCACTTAGCCTTGGAGCCGAGCTGCTTCCTGGTTGCTTCAAACGCGGGTTCAAGACGGTCAGCGTATCTGTCGGTAGAGGGCTGAACGTCGCCGAGGACCTTCTTGATGACATCGGGGTTAACGACGCCGGGGGCTCTGCCGTATTCGCCGCGCAGATATGCTCTTACCTCGTTGGAAACCATCTTGTAGCGCTCGCCTGCGAGAACGTTCATAACTGCCTGAACGCCGCAGATCTGGCTGGTGGGGGTAACCAGCGGAGGATGTCCGAGGTCAGCCTTAACGGCGGGGATCTCAGCGAGAGCCTGATCGAACTTATCAAGAGCGTTCTGCTGCTTGAGCTGAGCGATAAGGTTGGAGAGCATGCCGCCGGGGACCTGATAAAGCAGGGCGTCGGTCTTGGTGCCCATTACGTAGGGATCGAGCAGACCGGATTCAAGCGCCTTCTTCTGAACGGGCACGAAGTGGTCAGCGATCTTCTTGGTGTATTCATCCTTAACGTCGATCTCATAGCCGAGCTGACGCAGCGAGTATACCATGGTCTCGGTAGAGAACTGGCTGGTGCCGCCGGACATGCTGGAGATAGCGCAGTCGATAACGTCAGCGCCTGCCTCGATAGCCTTGAGCAGGGTGAGGGATGCAACGCCGGTGGTGCAGTGGGTGTGGATAACGATAGGCAGCTTAACATTTTCCTTAAGTGCCTTAACGAGGTCATAAGCCTCCTGCGGGCCCATGATGCCGGACATATCCTTGATGCAGATAGAGTCGCAGCCCATGTCGCGCAGCTGGTTGCCCAGCTCTACATACTTCTCAAGAGTATGTACCGGGCTGATGGTGAAGCAGATGGTGCCGGAAGCGATGCCGCCGTACTTCTTGGTAGCCTTTACAGCGACCTCAAGGTTGCGGGGATCGTTGAGGGCGTCGAATATACGGATGATGTCGATGCCGTTCTTGATAGCCTTCTCTACAAACTTCTCTACAACGTCATCGGGATAGGGCTTGTAACCGAGCAGGTTCTGGCCGCGCAGCAGCATCTGAAGCTTGGTATCGGGGCAAGCCTTGCGGATCTTGCGAAGTCTCTCCCACGGATCCTCGTTCAGGTAACGCAGACAGGTGTCAAAGGTCGCGCCGCCCCAGCACTCGATAGAGTAATAGCCAGCCTTGTTGATATCGGCAAGGATGTCCTCAAAATCAGAAAAGGGCATTCTGGTCGCGATCAGAGACTGCTGCGCGTCACGCAGCACAGTTTCGGTAATTCCAATCTTTCTCATTCTTGATGGTACCTCCTGTATAAAAATTTAAATTTTAAAAAACATATTTCAGCCTAAAGCTATTATATGATTTTATCACATTAAATCGATAGCTTCAAGAGTTGAAACCGATTTTCACAGCAAGTTAGTATCGTTTTTTTAAATGACATCATAACTAAAAAGCTTATATCTCACGGTATAATAAAAAAGAGTATAACAACAAAAGCCTATGCCGCCGTTGCTACACTCATATCACTAATCACCCGGACAATGGCATTATATCACCGCATACGTGGAAATTCAAGTCATTTTTTGAAATTTATCGGGCGATTTTGGGTTTGGCGGTGTTATCAAACCAAAAATCGCCCGCCCGAAAGGTCAATCTCTTATAACATATTCTTTACAACGGTATAGCATTTTCAGTTCTATCAGCGCATCTATCTTCAGACCGTTTTCGGTATATTCCTCAGAGAACACCCTGCCTTTTGCTCTTATCTCGCCCGCAAGACCGCCCTCGCTGTAAGGCAGCAGCAGCCAAAGCCTGGTATGGGTGGGCTTGAGGGTGGTCGCGATGAGCTGCAAAAGCTCCTCAAGACCATAGCCGCTCTGCGCCGAGATAAGGCAGCTGGTATTGTCATTCTGAGGCAGCTCGCCGTCGAGCAGGTCGCACTTATTAAATACGGTTATAACGGGGACGCTGTCGGCGCCTATCTCGGTGAGCAGTTCACGCGTTACCTTGGCCTGTTCCGCCGCGTCGGGAGAGGAAGCATCGCATACATTCAGTATAAGATCGGCAAAGGCGGCTTCTTCAAGGGTAGAGCGAAAGGCATCCACCAGCATATGAGGCAAACGGCGCACCAATCCTACTGTATCTATAAGCATGACCTCTCTGCCATCGGGCAGCTTTAAGCCGCGCGAGGTAGGATCGAGGGTGGCAAACAGCTTGTTTTCCGCCAAAACCCCTGCATCGGTGAGCTTGTTGAGCAGCGTAGATTTGCCCACGTTGGTATAACCCACTATCGCTACCGAGGTGACCTCATCCTTTTTGCGCCGCTCGCGCAGCAGCGTTCTGCGACGACTGACCTCCTCCAGCTCGCGCTCAAGGGCGGAGATACGCCTCCTTATATGGCGGCGGTCGCTTTCAAGCTTAGTCTCACCGGGGCCTCGGGTGCCAATTCCGCCGCCCAGTCGGGAAAGGGAGGTTCCCTGACCCATCAGCCGCGGCAAACGGTATTTCTGCTGCGCCAGCTCGACCTGCAATCTGCCCTCGACAGTGTGTGCGCGCTGGGCAAATATATCCAATATAAGCATTGTTCGGTCAACAACGCGGCAATCAAGCTGATCGGAAATATTTTTAAGCTGACTGCCGGTCAGCTCGCAATCGAATATCACGATATCCGCTTCGAGATTTTTTACATATTCGGCAGCCTCCGCAATTCTGCCCGAGCCGATGCAGGTTGCCGCATCGGGAGCATCGCGCTTCTGCACCATCTTTCCGACAGCATCGGCGCCGGCGGTATCGGCAAGCTCTGCCAGCTCATCGAGCGACACCTCAACATCATATTCACCTGTATCGAGCGCTATCAGCAGCGCGCGCTGCCTTTCGTTTTCTCTGATATCCTGCATATTATCCTCCCTGCGGCGGCATTTACATTGTTAGCCGCAAATGTGAAAAAGATGCAGCCGCAAAGCAGCTTTTTTCCACCTCTGCGATGTATCTTTTGCCATCGCCCTCTTTACCCCCGAATAGGGGCAACCTTCCATTGATTTGTCTCTCTGATATATTATACACTCTTTTCACAGATAATCACAAGGGTGCTTTAAGCACCGGCAAAGAAAAGGAGTGTTACCATGAAGATCAAGGTTTTTGGATGTCCCTCCATTAAGAGAGAGCTTTATTTTATCGCCTCGTTCTGCCCTCACAACGCCGATATCGAAACAGTTTCTCCCGAGATCCCGGCAGAGCAGCTTCAGCAGCTGATAGAAAGCGCCTCCGCCGACCGCATCGTTCTCGCATTTGGCCAGCGCCGCCTCGAGGGATTACATAGCAAGGCTATACCGCTCGTTGTTCCCAGGGCGCACGACTGCGCCCACCTGCTGCTCGGCAGCGCCGAACGCTATCGCCGGGCCTTTTCCGAAAACGAAGACCAGCCCTGCTGGCTCAACAGCTTCGGCTGCGGATTTTCTTCCAAGGCAGGCAGCCGCTGCGCCGTAAAAACCGGATTTCTCCCTTTCGATGGAGAGACCTTTGATCACGATGTGAGAGAATATGTTGCAGACCTTTCGCTGCTGAAAAGCCTTTTGGATATGAGCTTTGACAACAGCAGAGCCATTGTCGTACCCCAAAACAGCAGAATAATCGCGGACCCTGTGGAAATAATAAGCTTTGAACCGCTCTGACAATTAAAAAAATGCCGCTGTAACGCAGAATTTATTGGTTTTTTTGAAAAAAGCTGTTGACTTTTTCGGAACATTCTGATAAACTAATATTCGCTTCGTATGGCGGCATAGCTCAGTTGGCTAGAGCATTCGGTTCATACCCGAAGTGTCGTTGGTTCAAATCCGACTGCCGCTACCAAACAGAAAAGCCCTTCGGGGCTTTTCTAGTATGGCCCGTTGGTCAAGAGGCCTAAGACACCGCCCTTTCACGGCGGTAACACGGGTTCGAATCCCGTACGGGTCACCACGAAGAAACCACAGAAAATGGCTTTAAACCGCCGTTTCCTGTGGTTTTTTCTTTATGCGAAATCTCATTTAGCGTTTATTTGGCGTTTATTGCCCAAATTTAGCATCTCTGCGACCGCATCTGATGCCTTAGCCTGAGCTGCAGCAAAGGTATGAGCGTAGATATTCAGCGTTGTGCTTGTCTGCGCATGACCCAGCATCGCCGATACCGTACGCACATCAGCGCCGGTATTTATAAGCAGGCTGGCGTTGAGATGTCGAAAGCCGTGTATATTGATGTACCGCATGCCGGTGCGCTTACAGAAGCGATTAAACCAGTCCTGCGCACTGTTGGGGTTCATAGGATTTCCAAATGCGCCTACAAAGAGGCGGCCGCTATCCTGCCATCTGTCGCCCACCTTCAGCCGCTCGATGTTCTGTGCTGTCTTGAACTCCTGCAGCAGATCTATCACCGGAGCGGGCTGCTTGATATAGCGTTGCGAACGCTTGGTTTTAGGCGTGTCGGTGTATACTCCCTTTTCGGGAGTGTAAAGAGAAGACCGAGCTATTGTAATAACGCCGGTATCAAAATCTATATCACGCCATTCCAGCCCGAACAGCTCTCCGCGGCGGAGACCGCTGTATATTGCAAGGGTGAAAAATGCCCGCCAGTTTATCGGTTCATTCTCCAGCAGGCTCAAAAGCTGCTGCGCTTCTTCGAGAGTGTAGCAAGGCCGCTCACTTGTTGTTACTGTTGGAAGAGATACACCGCGGCAAGGATTGCTGCTTATTACGCCCTGGGATATTGCGTAATTTAGAACGCTGGAAACAAATGTGATGCGGTTCTTTATCGTCTTGCCGGAGATCTGTCTGTCGGTATCTTCATTTTTCTTCATCATAGAATTGATAAGCTTTTGGATGGTACGTGTTGTAATTTCATTTACCCTCATATGTCCTATAACAGCATATATTCCGGGCGCCATCCGTCGGTAATCGTCAAGGGTCCGCTCTTTGAGCTGATGCTTCGCATGCTCCTCAAACCATTGCTTTGCAAAAGCTTCAAATTTTACATTGCTCTCCGAAACCCTGCCGGCTTTTACATCGTCCTCAAAGTGTACTACCTGCCGCCGCAGCTCGTTTTCAATCTGTCGGGGTGTCATACCTTCATCAGGCGTCCAAGTGCGGTAATAGCGCTTCTGCTTGCCTTCAAGAGTGTACCCGCTCGATACTGTAATCTTGTATGATGTGCCGTTCTTACCGTCGATTCTTTTGATCGTTGCCATAAAATAAAACCTCCTCAGGGTGCATTTGACTAAGCCCTGCGGAGGTGGTATAATTACCTCGCAGAGCTTTTTCGGTTGCTTTCGAGAGCTGTGCTTCCCGTCTCCTGCGCCAACAGGAGGCGGGATTTTTTTATTTATAAATATTACTTGAAGTATAATATCGATAGTGGTATAATATACATGCTGTAAACTTGGTTGCTTTTACAGTTCATTTTATTCTTCTTTTCTTTTATATTTACTGTGGGAAGATACACTCCGTAACAATGCGCGGTTACGTGGGTGTATTTTTCTTTTGCCAAAAATAACCATGCTGCGTATATGTCACGCTCCCCTGTTGATAGCGCCGGAGCGGAATTTTTATTTGCGATTTATCAAAGTTTGAGCAAAACAAATCATAGCCTCAACGTCATTCTTAGTAAATAAATTACGATGTTCCTTTAAATACTTTGCTAATTCGTACATTGCAATTTCAGCATCGAGAACTTCTCCATCTACAGGGCCTTGCATGAAATAAATATCTCCCGCATTTCGATTTACTTTTATTCTTTCAGATATTCCATCATCAGCACCTAATATTAGCACGGCGGGATCAATCTCCAATATATTGGATAAATTTTCTAAAACAGATCTCTTTAAATTTTTTATTATACCTTTTTCATATTTATATACAGCCGATTTTTTTACCCCTATCATTTTACCGAGTTCTTCTTGAGTTAACCCGCGTTCTTTGCGTTTGATTTTTATCAGTTCCCCTATATCCAAAATATCATCTCCTTCAAAAGTATCTTAATTATACTATATTTTTTCAAAAAATCAAGAAAAAAATCTTGACAGGGCGATTTTTTGGTGTTAAGATTTTAGTATCTTAAAAAGATACTTGCGGAGGTGAAAAAATGAATGCACAACTATTAAAGGCGCTAATCGTAAAATTTGATAAAAATCAAAAGACATTAGCTAATGCTATGGGAATCAGTTTATCGTGTTTAAATGCCAAAATAAACGAAACCAGGAGAGCCGAATTTAAGCAAAGTGAAATTGCGTTTATCAGCAAGCGTTATTTGTTATCTGACGAAGAGGTAAAGTCAATTTTTTTTGCCACATAAGTATCTTAAAAAGATACTTCCCATGAAAAGGAGCTGATACAATGCCATCGTCACTCTTTGAGCTTAGTGTTACTTTACGACAGAAGGAGGTAAGTTGAATGCAAACAGTAAACACTCCACCCCGCATGCGGACCATATCAGAAACGGCACAGATAACCGGAATACCTAAGTTTCGGATCCGTACTCTTTGCAAAGAGGGCAAGATAAGTGCTTTGCAGTGCGGCTGCAAATGGTTAGTAAATCTCGACCGCTTTATCGATTATCTTAACGCTGCACCTGAAAGCAACTGAAATAACTAATCCATATCCAAGAGTAATTAAGCAATAATAAAGGAGGGACAATCCATGAGCAAAGAATACATGCTTGAACGCATTATAGCGTTTCTGCTCGATGCAGATGAACAGATAATGAGAATAGCATTCGCATTTATATCCGGTATAACCACTCCAAATAGCGAGGATATTACCTTAATAGCTCCGAAATGGCCATGCTAAATAACATAAATTTGCAAAGGAGGAGAGTTGGGAAATGGACGAGCTTAAAAAAATTAAGCGCTATATAGAGGGTGTTAATCCTTCCTGTTTTGAAAACTACACAATGAGATGCGATGAAATTAAGGCTATTTCAAACTTAGCTATGGTTGCACCTGTTGAAGCTGTTGTAGTGGCTTTTCAATTCGGACAGGTAAAGGGATATAGAGCAGCAATGAAGGAGGCAAAAGAATGAACCAGGACAAAAAGAAAAGCCCCTGCACGGCTGGCACCGTAACAGAGGCAAACATTGATAACATTTTAAGTATATCAGAAATCGGTACGGATGTAAAGCCCACCATGAAAATATGCGGCAAGGATTACCCGATAATGGTCGGTCAAACATATACAGCCGATGAGGTCAAGGCTTACATAGAGGAAAGCGGCATCAAACCTAGCGACAGAGTCGAGCGATTTCTGATCAATTTAGGACTATATGGATATTTAGATGCGTTTATCGACTACATAAATGTCGGAGGCACTTCTGTCGATGGATTTTTCTCTCTGTTATAACCTCAGTTTAGGATGGTGACCATATGGCAGATGTTAAATGGATCAAGCTTGCCATAGACGTATTTGACAACCGAAAAATACGACAGATCGAGGCTATGCCCGACGGCGACGCAGTAGTTCTTGTGTGGTTTAAACTGTTGTGCTTGGCGGGTAATATCAACGATAAAGGCTATATCTATTTTACGCCAGAGATGCCTTACACCGACCAAATGCTCGCAAACCATTTTAACAAGCCGCTGACGACCGTACAACTCGCTCTAAGTATTTTTCAACATTTCCAAATGATTGACATTGTAGACGATATCATTCATGTGTCGTCGTGGGAAAAGTACCAAAACGTTGACAGTATGGAAAAGATGCGAGAGCAAAATCGTATTAGAAAACAACGGCAAAGGTCAAAAGAGCTGCCGTCTGCAACATGTCACGGGACATGTCACGGGACATGTCACGGGACAGTCACGCAATGTCACGCAACAGATAAAGATATAGATAAAGATATAGATAGAGATAAGGATAGTCCCCCCTATAATCCCCCCAAGGGGACAGACGAACGCACACAGAGCGAGAGCCTAGCTGTTGAAATGGCAGCAGGAGCAGGTAACGAGAAGCCTGTAGACCACTCCACGACCTATTGTGACCAGCGTTTTACTGAGTTTTGGGCGGCGTATCCGAAAAAAGTCGGCAAAGGCGCAGCTGAGAAAGCTTTCAAAAAAATCAGACCTACCGCCGAAGTATTCGACGCTATGCTCGCAGCTATTGAAAACCAAAGGCACAGCGACCAGTGGCAGCGGGAAAACGGCAGGTATATCCCTAATCCTTCCACGTGGCTAAATCAACGGCGCTGGGAGGATGAACTGAACAGCCTGTCGCATAACAGCAGCGATACAAACAACATTTTCCTGCAGATGATGCAAGAGGAGGTCTTGATATGACGAGAAGCGAAACACTTGCTGTCATGTCGATTTTGAAAGCGGCATACCCGGCATATTACCGCGATATGAAACGCAGCGACGCTGAAATTGCGGTCAATCTTTGGACGGAGATATTCAAGGATGATCCTGCTCAGATCGTTGCGGCAGCAGTAAAGGCCTATATAACAAGTGATAAAAAGGGCTTTCCTCCACATATCGGGGCAATAAAAGATGCCATCCTCAAGATCACCAATCCCACTGAGATGACCGAGCTCGAAGCATGGGGATACGTGGAAAAAGCTATTCGCAATGGCATTTACGGAGCACGCGAGGAGTTTGAAAAGCTTCCTCCCATGATCCAATTGCTTGTCGGATCACCCTCTCAGCTCCATGAGTGGGCGTTGATGGATAGCAATACCGTTAAATCCGTTGTCGCTTCAAACTTTCAGCGTTCCTATAGGGCACAGTTAATCCGCCAGCGTGAAATGCTCAGTATACCGGCTGATGTTCACAAGGCTGTGGCACAGCTTGCGATCCATTTCAAAATGCCGGTTGATGAGAGGGACTTGAAGGGACAGCAAATCAGTTCATTTTCCCAATCGATTGGCAATAAGCAACTTGACAAAACTTGATAATTGAGTTCACAGGTAGACAAAGGTAGACTTTTCTAATTACTCAAGAAAGAGCAACTTTAATGCTCTGAAATTAAATAAAAGGAGATAAAGCAAACATGAATAAATACTCACCGTACCTTTCGGACATCCACTCGACCCTTATGGAAATGTACGAAAGACAGCAGCAATACATCGAAGATAAAGCCTCCGCTGAGGCTTTATCTTCCACCCTTATAGCCGAACTGGTTACTGCCAAAGTGCAGGCAGTAGAAACCTCCGCTCGCGAGGATATTCTCGCTCTGTGTGAAAAGCTTAAAGAGCGTGCGCTGCGATTTGCCGAGGCAAGCAAAGACCTTGTCTCCCAGTGGGATAACAGCGGCAGCACCGAGCTTCAGAACCTTTTCAATCTCATAGAACTGAACGGCAAGGCTATTACGCGAGCTCAGGCTATTTCTACCGCTGAGTGCATCCGCGGAGATTATGTATCCCTTGCCGCTGTTGCCGTCGCCTATGACAAGGCAAAGAACGTGGATGCTGCAGAGGAGATACGTAAGCTCATGCCTGACATAGGCGCTGCCATGCAGAAAATGATAGAGAGTGCGGAGCTTATAAAGGGCATTGCCTTCGTCATCGACAAGCTCACCCGTCCCTATTATGAGCTTTGTAAGGCTTTGGGCCATGCGTACAATCCTAATGAGTTTGAGAATCTCTTTGAGATGGACCAGTGGCGCCGTGAAGCCGGACTTATAAATTAAAGGAGAACAGAATTATGAAGAATCTTAATGCTTTTCTTAACCCCAAGAGAAAGGACAATATACGTTTTGTACTCTCCGACGCTTTTGTCGGAGATGACGGCAATCCGGTGGAGTGGGAAATGAGGGAGCTGCGCGCCGATGAAAGCTTTGAGCTCGCTAGAATGTACGATAGCAACAACCTTGCGGAGGTTATTCTTACCACCATTGTTCATTCCCTTGTCGAGCCCAATCTTAGGGATACGGAGCTTTTGAAGGCGCTTTCGGCTCGCGAAGGCAGAACGATTTTAGAACCGACAGAAGCGCTCAAGGTCATGCTCACCGACCCTGAATACGCAAAGCTGACAAGCATCTATCTCGATTACACCAAGATCCCCAGCTTTAACGAGGCGATAGAAGAAATAAAAAACTGATAGAGCAGGGCGATGACGGAATGGCTCAGGCTGCTCATCTCGCCCTGCAGAATCATAATATTTTGCCAAACGACTTTATGAAAATGCCCTTTTGGGAAAAGGCATTCATAGTAGCCAGTGATATTGTAAAGGCAGAGACAATAAAAGAAATGACGGAAAGGGGGTAAAAACTTGGTAACAGGAGCAGGGTTGCAAGCTGTTTTCGATATGAAGAACAACTACCTCGTTGAGGTGAAAAAGAATTTTCAAGCCCTGGGCGAAATGCGGCAACGAATGCTGTCGACCAATACTCTTCTTATGGCACAAGAAGATCTGTTTAGGAAGACCGGAGCGAGTGCAGCTGTAACAGCAAAGGACATTGGAAAAATGGCCGCTTCCATAGGGGCTATGGCAACGGCGGCCTATGCTGCGCGCAAAGGTCTTGACGCTATGTTTGCCAGTATAAATACTGCAGCCATGCAGAAGATGCAGGAAACGACTTTCGGGGCACTTTTGGACGATTTTCAGGCAGGGTCAGCGATATACTCATATGTTTCTGCATACGCCAGAAAGTCTATGCTTGGACGTGAGGAGTTGTCAAAGGGTATGACGACCTTCCTTACCTTCTCACGCGATATGTCAGAGCTCCAGCGCATGCTGCAGATGACCGAGCGACTATACGCAAAGGATCCTACACAAGGCGCGGAGGGCGCAGTTTTTGCGCTTAAAGAGTTGCTTACCGGCAGCAAAGAGTCCATACAAGACCGTTTTGGAATATCGGGCTTTAATATGGAGTCGATTCGCAGCAAGATGAACACAGGAAATATTACCGGTGCTCTCGATGAGATCGACGCTATAATGACAAAGTTTGGTGCATCGCAGGCGGTCGTAGAAGCAAATTTCTACAGCATGACATCCCAAATGAATATGTTTAAAACCAATCTGCAGTCGGCATTTGGCGAGGCAGCAACTCCGCTGATGGAGCGTTTCGGGGCCATGTGGGCAAGGTTAAACGAAGACTTTGAAGCCGGAAAGTTTCAGCCTGCGATAGATTCGATGATAAAAGGATTTAATGCAGTTGGTACGATTGCGATATGGGCGGCTGATAATATCAACTGGCTTATCCCCACAGTTGGCGGTGTGGTTACCGCCGTATCTGCATATAACACGGTTATGGCAATTTCGCCGATAATAACCAAAATAGCTACTGCGGCGCAGCAGAAATATAATATAACGCTGGGAACTACGGCAGCATTATCCACAGCTGCGTTAGGACCGTATGCAATGCTTGCCGCAGCTGTTTTAGGTATAGCAGCGGCGTTTGGTCTAGCCGGAGGAAACGCCAACAGCTTTAACAGCACCTTAGGCAATGTCCCAAGCATTGAAGATGCATATGCGAGGTCGGAAGCGGCTCTCGCAAAGCTTCCTGAAATCACCAGCGCAGCGCCGTTGAAGGTCACCGGATCGGTTGGAGTAGAACAAGAGAGTATTAAATACCTCATGGATTTTGCAGGTATGAGATATTTTGCCTCTTATTCTCACGTGGTACCGCAGATGGTCATGAACAATCCACAGATCAGCCAGGAAGCTGACTGGGAAAAAGGTTTTGAACTTTTCACAAACTTTATCGCTAAGGATTATTCGGGACAGCCTGCAGGAATGGGGGCAGGAGTATGAGTTCGGGAGCGAGAAATGCCGCTGCTGCAACTGAGAGGGCGTTTAGACAGTTTCAGGATCAGCTGAGGTCTTTGGAAAAAGAGCTAGATGTCAGTTCGAAGCGTATAGTAGGTCAGATGGCGGCTATAGGTCTGCGTGAGACGGTGAGAAACACTCCGGTCGGAGAATACAAAACCTCCGGAACAAAACGCAGACTCAAAAAGCCTGGGAAAAGCTCTTACACTCAAATTGGTGGTACACTTCGGCGCGGATGGAAGCTCAATGGAACAAAGCGAGTTGCCGGAGGATGGAGGGGCGGCTATTCAAACAGTGTGGGGTATGCTCCATATGTAAACGACGGGCACCGTATCGTGAGAGACGGTAAAACGGTCGGTTGGGTACCCGGTCGCTATATGCTTGAGATCGGAACGAGGGCAGCGGAAAAGGCGCTGCCCTCGTTGTTCAATGCTGAGATCGCGCGGATCAAAGGAAAGACAGGGTTTTAAATACGCCAAATTATCCTTAACAAAAGATAGAAAAGAAATTTATACAATACTTTTTTCAAGGTCTATCTTTCCTTCCTTTTATCTTTTCGTTCGGAAAATATACCGCCATCTCCGATGCTGGGACATTCAACATATCCAAAATGATGTATATATCATCTAATGTCCACGATCGCATTCCTTGAAATCTCTGGCTAATGTAGGTTGCTGATCTGCCGAGCGCACGAGAAAGATCGTCACGAGTTATGTCGGCATCGTCCATAGCGTGTCTTAGCATTCTGTAAGGCTTTGCCATTTTTACACCTCCTTTCTTGCTAAACAAAAAGTCGGGCATTGCGGTGCCCGACTTAGGCGCTTTCCGCGCCCTCTCTGCGATTATATTTTATTAGGAGGGGATAGACATGTCAAATGAAGAATTAGCGGTCGCTATTCAGAACGGCGAGAGCGGCTATACCGAGAAACTTTGGCGCAATGTCAAAAGATTCGTAGCTATGCTCGCTTTTAGGTTCTATGGCCGTTTCCAATCGCGCTGCAAGCAGTCGGGCATTACCAACGAGGATCTGATGCAGGTTGGCTTTATTGCGCTTATGGATGCAGTGAAATCCTTCAATCCGGCAACCGGCTATACATTTCTGACTTACCTGGGTGTGCAGTGCAAGCGGCATTTCTGGTTGACTCTGGGGCTGCATACTAAGAGGGAGGCAAATGACCCTATCCGCAACTTTAATAGTCTTAATGAGCCGTTAAAGGCTGACAGCGAAGACTCAGAACGCATAGATTTTATCTCTGATCCTGAATCGGAGACTCCCTTTGAGGATGTTATAGAAAAAGTATGGCGTCAGGATCTGCGAGAGGCAGAGGAAAAGGCTTTGCAACTCATTAGCCCCAGGCAGGCAGATATAGTGCGGCGTCATTATTTTGAAGCTAAAAGCTTGTTTCAGATCGCAGAGGATGACGGTATAGTATATGAGAGTGCAAGGCAAATAGAGAAAAAAGCGATTGAAAGATTGCGGTCTAAGGAATGCTTAGAGATACTCAAGCCTTTCCATGATGATGAATATATGATGCTTGGCCTGCGTGGAACCGGTTTCACAGCGTTTAAAAACAGAGGCAGCTCTACAGAGCGGGCTGCCGAGCTGCTTGAAATACAACGTTATAAAGATCAGCGAGCGCAGGCGCGGCAAGATGCGGAGGAACTGTGGATGCTTGTAAACACCATGAACGCATGGCGAGAAGAAGCAAAAAGTTCAGGGAGTGTATAAATGCTTACAGACTATATTGACACCATATCAGCTGCAAAGGATCTGCTGCGAGACTTTACTGCTCACGAAGCCGCGCTCAAAGGCGTAAATAACGGAATCCCACGTGAACGGGCAATAGCATACTTCAACGCTATCATGCCGGTGTGGATGTACATATCAGATGATGAACGCTTTGTGCTGAAAGCCTGTTTCATCGACAACGACGCCAAACGTATAATGGATCTTTACGGAATACAGAAATCGGCAGCGTATGAGCGAATAGAGAAAGCACTGCATAGGTTCGCCCATCTGATATATTGGTAAAGGGCTGAAATATTGACCCTTTACCACAAGAGATGTATAATGATTCTCCTGCATAG
Organism: uncultured Oscillospiraceae bacterium; assembly: GCA_964605985.1. Lineage (GTDB taxonomy): Bacteria > Bacillota > Clostridia > Oscillospirales > Ruminococcaceae > Yanshouia. The sequence goes on from CAZSEO010000008.1 coordinate 30,326, forward strand.
GGTCAGGTATGTAAATACATTTGGGAAAGGCAGGTAGTGGAATATGTCGAAAAGTAATAACAAGAAATGTGCATGCTGCGGTGAATATTCATTACCGCCGGCCAGCCGATTTGAAATTTGTCCGGTTTGCGGATGGCAAGACGATGACGTTCAAAACGCCGATCCTACGTTCGTAGGCGGTGCGAATGATGTCAGTTTGGAGCAAGCGCAGCGGGAATATCGCAATAAGATATAAAGCAACTTCCAATCTAAAGGTAATTTACACGCGAGAATAAGTGTGCTATAATATAATATAGATACTTGAAGTAGAGAATGTGCTGCTACGCACCCTTCGGGTCAAAAGAAATGTGGGATTGGCACACCCACCGAGTATCCATTCGTTATTTTAACTACCTTCTTTGTTGAGGGTAGTTTTTCTATACCTTGATTTTGAAAGATAAGAAGCTTTTGAAAGTTTCAAGGTATAAAAAATAGAGGCTTTACCGCCCCCGCCAAAAAAGGGCAGAGGGGAGCCTCTTTATATATTATATTTTAAAAAAGATGAAAAATCAATACCGTTAAAGAAAAACCTAATTAAAACAAATTGTTAAATAATCAAGCAACGTTTTCGTGACTTCACGAAGATGTTGCTTTTTTATTGCAGAATTGCCTGCCATGCCGGCGTTTAAATACACGGACTGCCGCATGCGATTTGGCGTTTATTTAGCGCTTATTTTTACTTAAACTTACTGAACGCTGCTTTAAATCGAAATAGGCAAAGCGCCGCAAAACCGCATTACAATCACGTTTATTTAAAATCATTATAAGCGGCTGAAAGCGTGTTTTCGTCTTCGAATCCCGTACGGGTCACCAAAAAGAAACCCCCATCTTTGGATGGGGGTTTTCTTTTTGGTTTGTCATCGTGGGATTCGAACAGGGCGGCGCACAGCGGGTAGAATCCCGTACAGGTCATCTTCGATGACCGTCCGCCGCGGCGGGGATTCCGCTTCGCTCAACGCGAAGGAGGAACCCACACATGGTTCCTCCTTCACACATCCTCTTCCTTTGTGCATTGCTTGACCCTATCATATGGGGGTTTCTTTTTGCCTTGCCATCGCGGTATCTAAAAGCGCCACTGTCTTTCGACAGTGGCGCTTTTGCATTTACGTTATCTTATTTTACAGCTCCTGCATTTTTCAGCTCAGCTATCTGTTCTGCGGTATAGCCCATATCGCTCAGCACCTTATCGGTGTTTTCGCCTGCCAGCGGAGCATAGTCGGTGCGGGCGGGCGGCTGAGATGCCATTCTGATAGGCGGGCAGGGCAACACTGCTTTTTCGCCGTTACGGAAGGTGTAATCCTGAACGAACCCGTTGATGCGAGCCTGCTCGTTGTGATGAACATCGGTCATGTGGTTGAGAGTGCTGCATACGAGGTCGGCCTTGGTGAAAAGCTCGGTCCATTCGTCGGCGGTCTTTTTCATAAAAGCAGCTTCGAGGATCGGGATAACTCTGTCGGAATTTTTCTTGAGATTTACAAAGGTGGAAACATCTATATTCTGCTTTTTAAACTCTTCGGCAACGCCCAGCAGGTTGAAGGCGGTATCGCGGTAGCGCAGGTAGTCAAGTATGGTAACACTTACCCACTCGTCGTCAGCGCAGCGGTAGATGGTTGCAAACGGGGAACATTCCGAACGCTTTTTGGGGTAAGGTATTCCGTATTTGGGGTTGGAGGAACAGATCATGCTGCCCAGCATCCAAATGCCTGCATTGTAAAGCGCAACCGAAACATAATCGCCCTTGCCGGTGTATTCACGCTGATAAAGTGCTGTGACTACGCCGCCGAACAGCATTGCGCCGGTGGTGCTGTCGCCCGCGCCGGTGGGAGATGCAACGGGATAAGAGCCGGGGGCGTCTATCGCCATGTCGCGCAAAAATCCCGAACGGGTCCAAAATGCGACGTTATCGAAGCCGGGCTTTTCCGCCTCGGGGCCTTTTTCGCCATAGCCGGTTATCATCGCATAGATAAGACGGGGGAATTTTTCTTTCAAAGAATCGTAGTCCAGCCCCATCTTCTGCAGCGATTTAAGTCTGGTGTTGGTGACAAAAACATCGGCAGTCTCCAGCATCTCCATCAATATTTTCATGCCCTCGGGCTTTTTGATATCAAGGCAGATGCTCTCTTTTCCGGCGTTGTAGATATCGAACATCGGTATCTCGTTTTCGTCGGTGTAGGTGGTAGCCATCGAGGTACCTCTCCACGGATCGCCGCGGAAAGCCTCTATTTTGACCACCTTTGCGCCCATGTCAGCCAGCATTCTGGCGCAGGAGGGGGCTGCAACATAGGTGGAAAGCTCTATTACTTTTACATTGCCAAGCGGTTTCATATCCATATGGTCAGCTCCTTGAAGGTATTTTGAGGCGTCTTTATTTTGCCGCCCGCTGTTTTATCAGTCGTAGGTATACCAGCCCTTGCCGGTCTTTTTGCCAAGCTCGCCCTTTTCAACCTTTTCCTTGAGCATATCGTAACCTGGAGTTTTTTCTCCGGTCTGCTCAAGGAACTTCTGCTTTACATCAAAGGAAACATCAAGTCCGGTGAGGTCGTTGAGCCTAAACGGGCCCATAGGGTGGCTAAGACCGTAAACGCAGGCATTGTCAACATCCTCGATGGTGCAGTAGCCGTTTTCAACGAGGTAGTAAGCGGTTTTATTTATCTCACCGAGTATCTTGCTGACGATCATACCCTCAACTTCCTTGCGGAGGTGGATCGGGATCTTGCCGCAGTTGGTGCAGAACTTTTTGAGGCTTTCAACGGTATCATCGGAGGTGCCGTCGTGCTGCTGGATCTCAACCGCCTTCATTACGAGAGCGGGGTTGTTGTAGTGCAGGTTGCAGAGCTTGGAACCGTCGGTGACGCTGTCAAGGAAGGTGGAGGAAGGAATACGGCTGGAGTTGGTGCCGATTATAGCTTCCTTGGGGGCGTATTGGCATATTTCTGCCAAAACTTCCTTTTTGAGGTCGATGCGCTCGAGAACCGCCTCGATAACAAGGTCGGCATCCTTAACTGCGCTTTCGATATCGGGGGCGGTTGCAAATCTTGCCTTTACCTCGGCTACCTTTTCTTCTGTCATTCTGCCCTTGGCGATACGGCCTGCCAAATATTCCTCAGACCACTTTTCGATATCGGTAAGTACTGCGGGGATGCTGTCGGTGACCTTTACCTCATAGCCGCTTATCGCCGCGTTAAGTCCTATCTGACGGCCCATTCTTCCGCCGCCGACAACTGCTACCTTGCGAATTTCCATTATGTTATCCTCCTTTTATTTGCCGCCGTTTACCGGTATCCACTGGCCGTTGAGATAGGAAGCACGTTCGCTTGCAAGGAACGCCGCAACCTCACCTATCTCACTCGGCTCACCAAGGCGCTTGGTGGGGTTGGAAGCGGTAACGCTATCGATTATTTTTTGGGGAACCGCCAAATACATCTCGGTGTTTATCGCGCCGGGGGCGATACAGTTGGAGCAGATATTCTTTCTCGCGTTCTCCTTGGCAATGGTGCTGCTGAAGCCGATAAGCGCAGCCTTGGTGGCAGCATAGTTCGCCTGTCCGACATTGCCGCGTGCCGACATGGAGCTGATGTTGACGATGCGTCCGTATTCCTGCTCGCGCATGCCGTTGATGACAGCCTTGCACCAGTAGAACACGCCGTTAAGGTTGGTGTTGATGACCTGCTCCCACTGCTGCATGGTCATCTTATGGAACATTGCATCACGGGTGATGCCTGCGTTGTTTACCAGAATGTCTATTCTGCCAAAATGATCGTATATCTCCTTGGCTGCCCTCTCTACCTCGTCAGCCTTGGAAACATCGCACTTTACCGGAAAAGCCATATCGCCCAGCTCCTCGGCGGTTTTGCAGGCTGCCTCGTAGTTATAGTCAACTATGGCTATCCCCTTTATGTTTTCGCGAACAAAGATCTTTGCAGTTGCCTTACCTATTCCCGAGCCGGAGCCGGTGATGACAGCTATCTTTCCGCTAAGCATGATATTACCGTCCTTTCAAAATGTCAAAATGGTATTATAGCCTGTTTTGAGAATAATTATAGGCAAAAAATATCCCTTGTCAAGCTCAAAAACCTTCATTTTAGAATAATTTCATGCGCTGATTGTCTGGAATTATTATTGTCTCGCCCAAAAGCGCATAATATATTGGAAAATTTCCGGTTTTTGTGATATCATTAAAAAGATATATCAAAGGAGGTGGCGAATATGAAAGACCTTCAGCTGCTTTGGGTCTACAGCAGCTGCATGACGCAGGGTCGCTCGGTCAAAACTCATTCTCACGATGACTATTACCAGATGCTCAGCATCATCGAAGGCGAGCTGATATTCTGCCTTGACGATAAAGAGTATATCCTCACCCCCGGCTGCACCGCCATTATCCCCAAGGGCTGCGACCACAGCCACCGCGTTGAATCCGATTCGGCCGCTTTTTATTACGAGCTGAAGTTCACCGTTTTCAACCAGTCGCTCAGCCATTCGCTGTCGCTGATGGAAAACCCCGTATTCCACGATGAATTTTCCGCCGAGCTGGTCAAGCGCATCGCTGACGAATACCTAAAGGGCCGCTCGATGAAGCAGGAGGCTGCCGCCGCTATGCTTCAGGCTTTGCTTTATCACATGACCACCGAAGTTCGTCTCGAAGGCGCCGATAAGCCCAGCGTTATCGATACTACCGGCTTTACTCCCCTTTCCAAAAAGGTGGTGGAGCTGCTTACCGAGCGTTATGCCGAGGATCTTTCGCTCGATGACATCTCCGCAGGGGTGAACACCACCAAAAATTATCTCTGCAACGCCTTTAAGCGCAATACCGGCGTCACCATAATCGACTGCCTTAATATGATACGTATTCGCAAGGCCGCCGAGCTGATAGTCTACAGCGATATGCCGCTGGCGCAGGTGGCGCAGATGTGCGGCTATGTTTCACCCAGCCACTTCAACCGTGTCTTTATGCGTTATGTGGGTATCCCGCCCGGCCAGTGCCGCCGCGCTTTTTCGTTTGATGTCATTATGAAAAACGAGAATTACGGACGCTTTGCCGGAACCTTTATGTATAACGTTGTAGCGGATAAGAGCATTTCCGCCAGCATGATAAACACCTTTGAGAATCGAAAAACTCCAAAATAATTTCAAACAAATCAGCTCTGCTTTTTTCCGTCAGCTTTAAGGCGGATTTGCAGAGCTGTTTTTATCTCAGATTATTTTTTTGATTACTTTTTTGCGGTTTTCTGTTGACTTTATTTACCCTCTCGCTTATAATGCAACCAACCGAACCGATATTTTTCTGTTGATGCAAAAATAATATCAGAAAATTTTATGGAGGTCAGATACAGATGATCTATCCGCTTCCCGCACATAACCTCTATGGAAATGCACCTGTAAATATCGATATACCCGATGATTGGGAGGTCGTCGTCTGCGACTACGCAGGAGTAAACACCCCCGCCATGACCGATGACGAGATCGCAAAGGCGATATCCCGCCCCATCGGCAGACAGCCCATCAGAGAAGCAGCAAAAGGCAAAAGGGATGCCATAATTATTATCGACGACATCTCACGCCCCACCCCCTCGGGCGTTATCGCCGGGGCGGTCATCGCCGAGCTTCTTGAGGCGGGCATTCCCAAGGATAAGATACGTTTTCTTGCGGCGGTCGGTTCTCACCGCGCCATGTCACGCGAGGAATTTGTCCGCAAGCTGGGCGAGGATATAGTCAGCGAATACCGTGTTTACAGCCACAACCCCTTTTTCAACAATGTCGTGGTGGGATATACCGATTCGGGAGTTGCCATCGAGCTTAACGCCGAGGCGGTATCCGCCGATTTCAAGATTGCTATCGGCAATGTCGTTCCTCACGGCACAGTTGGTATCGCCGGCGGCGCAAAGACCATAGTTCCCGGTATCGCCTCGCTTGAAACTATACGCAGCCTTCATTCTCTCGGCGAAGCACGCTGGGATAACTCGGTCGGCGGTTTCGGCTATGCCACCAAGGGAGCCGAGCTGCTTGGCCTTGATTTCAAGGTCGATGTTCTGCTCAACGGGAACGGCGAGGTCGCAAAGCTTTATGCGGGCGATGTAAACAAGATAATTTCCGCCAATCTCGATGAGATCATCGACTTTTACCGCACTCCCTTCGAGATGGAGGCCGATATAGTTATCGCCAACAACTATTTCAAGCCCTCTGAGCCCAATGTGGCTATCGGATATAACGGAATCGTTTTCTGCGTAAAGAAGGGCGGTTCACTGGTGGTTTCGGCTCACACTCCGCAGGGCGCTGCTCCCCACTACCTCATGGGCATATGGGGCGACAGCGGCATCAGCGGTCCGCACTTCAAAGGCTATCCTGTCATGGCGCGCAGACTTAAAAATTATTTCGCCTTCTCCACCTATCAGGACAGAGGTACCGCCGTCACCTATCATTCGGCGGGCGAACAGCTCAAATGGGTATCCAACTGGCAGGAGATAATGGCGGAGGTCGGAACCGACAGAAAAAAGCTGGTAATCTATCCCCATGCTACCGTGGGCTATTACGGTGAAAACGGCAATATCGAAAAGCAGCCTTCACCCAAGGCTTGATCGATCAGGAGGTTAATGAAAATGAGAAACGTAGTATTTGTAGACGGTGTAAGAACTCCCTTTGGAAAGATGGGCGGAGGTCTGCGCAAGTTTTACCCCACCGAGCTCGCAGGATTTGCCATCAAAGGCCTGGTTGAACGCACTCAGATACTTGAGCGCGGAAATATCGACAACGTATTTATCGGCGCCGCTCTCGGTGACGGTCACACCAACAGCATTGCCCGAGTTGCTATGCTCTGCGCGGGGCTGCCTCACGAAATTGCCGCAAGCTTTATCGAAGTTCAGTGCGGCTCCGCCATCGACTGCGTAAACCATGCCGCATGGAAGATAGCCACCGGCAACGCCGATGTTGTTATCGCAGGCGGCTGCGAATCTTACAGCCAGCGTTTTGCAAAGTTCAGTATGTCGGTAGAGCCTTATAAGCTTATTCCCCCAACCGCCATCCCCGGTGTTCTTTCCCCCGTCAAGGAAGAAGCCATTGATATGATAACCATATCCGACCTCATGGCCAAGCGCTGGGGCATCACCCGCGAGGCCTGCGACGAATTTGCTGTCCGCAGTCAGAATCTCGCTCAGCAGACTATCGAAAGCGGCTGGCTGGATAATCAGATCATCCCCGTTACCATTCCCGCCACCAAAAAGACTCCCGAAATAGTCATCTCCAAGGATGAACATCCCAGGAGCAACGTCGTTTATGAGCAGCTCGCAAAGCTTTCCTCTGTTTATGAGGGCGGTGTTACCACCGCGGGCAACGCCAGCGGCAGAAACGACGGCGCTTCGGCAGTACTTATGATGAGCGAGGAAAAGGCGCTCGAACTGGGTTATACGCCCATCGCCCTCTGGCTTGGTTCCGCCGAACACGGCTGCGACCCCAGATACATGGGCATCGCCCCCGCTTATTCCAACATGAAGCTGCTCAAAAAGTTCGGTCTCAAGCTTGAGGATATCTCGGTTTACGAGTGCAACGAGGCGTTTGCGGCTCAGAACCTTTCGGTCATCAAGGTGATGCAGGACGAGATGGGCGGCAAGATCGATATGGCCAACTGGAATCCCCACGGCGGCGCTATCGCTTACGGTCACCCCAACGGCGCTTCCGGCACCAGAGTCATGACCTTTGCTATGCGCGAGCTTGAAGCACTCGGCGGTGGCTACGGACTTATTTCCTCCTGCTGCGGAGGCGGTGTAGGCGTTTCCACCCTTATTCAGCGTCTGTGATATCTGATAATTTCAAAAGCTCCTCAAGGCTCTACATGTTTGTCTTGGGGAGCTTTTTTATATGCGAGAGTCGCTGCGGCGAGCCGGCTGCGGCGCGGCGGCGCCCGTTTCTTCGAAACGGGCGGCCCCCGAAGGGGGCACGGAAAATCGAAGATTTTCCGCCGCGCCGCCTTGCGTTTGGCTCATTGCCGACCCCGAAAAAAATTCTCCCGAAGAAATTCTTCGGGAGAATTTTTTGTTTCTAATTACTTCTCAGCCAGCTTGATGGCGATAGAAAGCTCCTCAAGCGACTTGGGCTCTACCTCGGAGGGGCAGGCGGTCATAAGCTCGCTTGCGTTCTGAACCTTGGGGAACGCCATAACGTCGCGAATGGATTCCTTGTTGAGCAGCAGCATAACAAGTCGGTCGAGGCCGTAAGCCATGCCGCCGTGGGGCGGAACGCCATACTTGAAGGCTTCGAGCAGGAAGCCAAAGCGCTCGGTGTAATCCGCTTCCTCCATGCCGAGGGCCGCGAACATCTTCTTCTGCAGCTCGGGGTTGGAGATTCGAATAGAACCGCCGCCCAGCTCGGTGCCGTTGAGAACGAGGTCGTATGCTCTTGCGCGGCATGCGCCGGGATCGGTAAGCATCTTATCAACATCCTCGAGGTTGGGGCTGGTGAAGGGGTGATGCTTTGCGTAGTAGCGTCCGTCCTCGGGGGAATACTCGAACAGCGGGAACTCGGTGATCCAAAGCAGATCGTAGCTGTTTTCGGGGATAAGGTCGAGGCGCTTCGCCAGCTGCAGACGCAGTGCGCCGAGTGCCGCGAATACAACTTCGTTGTCGGCGTCGGCAACTACCAGCAGAACGTCGCCCTTTTCAAACTCGGTACGTTCATGGATCGCCTTGATCTCCTCCTCGGTGAGGAACTTCTCAAAAGAAGAAGAATGAGCGTCAGCGGTGGCACGGGTGAATGCAAGACCCTTTGCCTTGTAAAGCTTTGCGGTCTCGGTCAGCTTGTCTATCTCCTTACGGGAGAGGACCGAAGCGGCACCCTTTACATTGATGGCTCGAACGCTGCCGCCTGCCTCAAGCGCGCCCTTGAATACCGCAAAGCCGGTGTTGTCAACGATATCGGAGAGATTCTTCAACTCCAGACCGAAACGGGTATCGGGCTTGTCGGAACCGAAACGATCCATAGCCTCGGCATAGGTCATGCGGCGCAGCGGAAGCTGCAGGTCGCGGCCGAGTATCTCCTTAAAGATGACCTTCATCAGGCCTTCGTTCATATCCTGAACGTCCTGCTCATCAACAAAAGACATCTCAACGTCGATCTGGGTGAATTCGGGCTGACGGTCGGCTCTCAGGTCCTCATCGCGGAAGCACTTTGCTACCTGCAGGTAACGGTCGAAGCCTGCCAGCATCGAAAGCTGCTTATAAAGCTGGGGGGACTGGGGCAGAGCGTAGAACTTGCCGGGGTGAACGCGGGAAGGAACGAGATAATCTCTTGCGCCCTCGGGGGTGGACTTGATGAGGATGGGGGTCTCTATCTCGACAAAGCGGTTTTTATCAAAGTAATCGCGAACCAGCTTTACGATGCGGTGGCGCATCAGAATAGCCGACTGCAACTCGTTGCGGCGCAGGTCAAGATAGCGGTAGCGCAGGCGCAGCTCTTCGTTGGTCTTGATGTTATCCTTGATATCGAAGGGCGGGGTCTCGCTCTCTGCGAGAATTTTAAGCTCGTTTACATAAAGCTCAACCTCGCCGGTGGGTATCTCTTTGTTTACAGCCTCGCGCTTTCTGAGGATGCCCTTTGCCATAAGAACATACTCTGAACGTGCAGACGAAGCCTTTTCGAACACCTCACGGTCGGTGGAATCGTCAAATGCGAGCTGCAAAATACCGGTACGGTCGCGCAAGTCGATAAAGATGAGGTTGCCGAGGTCGCGCTGCTTGGCTACCCAACCTGCAACTACCATCTCCTTGCCGATATTTGCTGAGGTCTGCTCTCCGCAGTATTCAGTCCGCTTTAGGTTGCCCATAAATTCTGCCATAGGTGTAATTCTCCTTTTATTTAAATTGAAATTGTTTCCTTGTCTCCGCGGGGTACGGGGCAGCGCCCTGCAAATATTTTCTCCGCAAAAAATATACCCCGCCCCTTGTGGTTAAGGGGCGGGGAAATATCCACGCGGTGCCACCCTTGTTCAAAGCCGTATGCGGCTTCCTTTAAGGCGCTCCTTTAACGGGGAGCAGGCGAAAACTCAGCGGATGTCCTTCACGCAGCGCCGCTCCGGGGGTTCTCAGCTGCTCCCCTTCTCTGTAAAGCTGACGATAATGCGTTACTGCTTCCGCTTCTTCGTTTTGAAAAGCTATTTATATCACATATGCTTGGGGTTGACGATATCGCGCCAGTCGAGGTCGCCCTTTTCAAGAGCATGTACCAGCGCTTCGGCAGTGGCGATATTGGTCGCCACAGGGATGGAATGAACATCGCAAAGGCGGATAAGGTTAGCCTCATCCGGCTCGCCCGGTTTAACAGTGAGCGGATCTCTCAGCAGAAGAAGCAGGTCTATCTCGTTGCAGGCTATCCTCGAAGCTATCTGCTGCGCTCCGCCCTGCTCTCCGGACAGAAAACGGAATATTCTCAAACCGGTCGCTTCAGCGATCAGCTTGCCGGTGGTTCCGGTAGCACAAAGGTTATGCTGATTGAGGATGCCGCTGTATGCGATGCAGAACTGAACCATCAGTTCCTTTTTTGCGTCATGCGCGATCAATGCTATATTCATGTCCCTTCCTCCATATCGTCAGACTTTTTTCTTTTTCATTTGAGCCTATCGGTGTTGAGCTTGACCCGCTCTCCCATAACACGGCGTGCAAGATCGTCTATCTCTCCGCCCGCCCGGGTAGTGTGGGCGCCCTCTCCTCCCGTTGAAAGCTGCTGCGCAAGCGCGGCATCATCGGGAATGACCGATATCAGCCTTGCCCCGACCGCGTCGATGACTGCATCCAGGTCGGACAGATCGGCGCAGAGATTTCTGCGGCTGAATTTGTTTATGACCAGTCTTGGGGCAACACCGGTCAGCTCCTGCGCCGCTTTGGCGGCATCTCTCACCGAGACCGGATCGACCGTTGTAACGATCAATGCCCCGGTGCACACCGAACGGGCGGAATCAAAGCCCTCGCCCAGTCCTGCGGCGCAATCGAGTATAAGGTAGTCGTAGCAGGTCGAAAGCCCTTTAAGGAGCAGCGCCAGATTTTTCTTATCCGGCAAAAAGCGCCTGTCCTGCGGAGCGGCGATGAGATGCAGGTTTCCTTCGGGAACATCGCACACCGTTATCGCTTTTACCGGCTTACAGCCTCCCGTCAAAACGTCCGAAAGGTCATAAACCACCTTATCCGATACCTTCAGCAGAAGATCCAGACCGCGCAGGCCGCTGTCGAGCTCGATCAGCAGCACATTCTTTTTGCGGCGGCAAAGCGCCTTGGCGAGCATCAGTGAAACGGTGGTCTTTCCGGTACCACCCTTACCTGACGTAACTATAAGAATGTCCGCCATCTGCATCCTCCTTTATTAGAATATTATCACAAAAAATTTGACATGACTATACTTTTTTCTCAAATATTATTGAGAAAGTTAAGATAATTATACATAAAAAGCCAACTGAATTGTATAACCGCAAACCGGCTGTCACTCTACGACCACATAGCTCTTAGGCTGGGAAACTATTACCTCATAGGTCTTTACGTTATCGGATATCGTTATATTGTCCTCGCGGCGGACCACTCCGGACGGAACTGTGCCGGGCTGAGAGGACTGCTCCGGCTGCTGCTTTTCATCCGGCTCTGCCGGCTGCACCGGCTGCGGCTGCTGAGGCAATACCAGCGAAGGAACCGATTCGGGCTGAAGCGGGTGCGCGGGCGCCTGCGGAACGACAGGCTGAGGCTGCTCGGGAACGGTGACTGCGGGTGCAGTCTGTTCGGGCTGCTTCGGCGTATCTGCAGATTCTTCCTCCAGGATCTGTTCGCTCTCGGGGAAGAAGAAAGCGTCCATCACCGCTCTTGCAACGGGAGCGCCGGTGTAACCATGCCAGCCCTTTTCGATGACCACCGCCACCGCTATCTGCGGATCCTCGGCGGGGGCAAAGCAGATAAAGGTAGAGTTGGGAAACTCTGCGGTCTGCGGGGTACCGGTCTTGCAGGCAACGGTAAGCGGATAATCTCCGAGATAGCGGTAAGCGGTTCCGTTATAGGCGTGAGCCGCCTGTATCATACCGTCAAAAATGGGGTCAAAAACAGAGGGATCCACCTCCAGCTCACTTTCCACCTTGGGCTGATGCTGTTCCACCGCCTGCTGCCAGTCGTAATAAGAGGAGACCGACTTGACCAGTGAAAGATCCATCCTCACGCCGCGCCTTGCGATGGTGGCGCAGTAGTTTGCAAGCTGAACAGGGGTATAGCCGTTATCAAGCTGGCCTATCGCCGCCTGAAGAACGTCGCCCTCCTGGCTTGTGTTGGGGTCGCACTGCGTTCCCTTCGATTCAGAAAGCTCGATACCGGTGGCAACGCCGAGACCCAGCGATCTGGCATATTCGTTTATTTTTGAGATGCCGAGCTGTCTGCCGACATCGTAGAAATAGATGTTGCAGGAAGCCCTCAGCGCATCAGAGACTGTCATAAATCCGTGGAAGTTTAGGCAGGTCGGCTGATAGGTGGAAAAATGGGTGTAGACCTGCTGGCAGTTTACATGATTATGCGAAGTCATGATACTCTCGGCCAGGCCTGCGGTGCCTACCACCGGCTTAAAGCAGGAGCCGGGGGCATAAACGCCGGAAAACGCACGGTTGAGGAAGGGATAAAGAGGATCAGCCGCGTTTTTTGCGTAATCGGCGGAATAGCTGTTGAGATCATATGAGGGATAGGTGACCGCCGCCAGTATCTCAGAGTTCTTTATATCTATCGCCACTACCGCTCCGGCGTCCGCCTCTTTGCCCTCGCCCTCCTTGGCGGTGACGTTGAGATACTCTATCTCCTTTACCAGTGCGTTGCGGGCGGCAAGCTGTATATCCTTATCGATGGTGAGCACGACGGTGTTTCCCGGCACCGCCGCCTGCTCCTCCTCTATCGCCATTACCTTATAGTTCGCGTCGAGGTCTATCCTTCTTACACCGTCGGTGCCGCGCAGCACCGATTCATAAGCCTTTTCGATGCCCTCCTTGCCGACAAAATCCTCACGGGTATAGCCCCTGCCCTGCGAGAGGTAGCTGTCCATCTCGTCGGCAAAGATAGCGCCCACCCGTCCGATGATGTGAGGGGCGAGGTCGCCGTTGATATAAACTCGCTTGGCGCTTTCAGAAACTTCAACTCCGGGCACCTCATCCGACATTTGGCGGATAAACACCGCGGTATCGAGCGATACCCCTTCGGCAAAAACATATCTCACTGCCATCGAATAGCCTTCCCGCTCCATTTCATAGCGGACCGCTGCTATGTCACGCGCATCGGCAGCGGAATATTCCTGAAGGTCGTAGCGTTCTTTGAGCCAATAGAAAACATCCTCCGCCGAGGTGTAGATGTTGGTATCGAGATGCTTTCTCAGCTTTGCGATGTCGTTTTCATCGCCCGAAAATACCGCCTTGCCCGCCTTTATCTCAAGCGGCAGGTTGTCTATCCATTTTTCTCCGGTATATCTCAGTATCTTTATCAGGGTGTGTATATTCTTGTTTTCAGAATCCCTGGGCGCCAGCGCGCGGTCAAACACAAGGTCATAGCTGACGTTGTTTCTCGAAAAGGGCTTGCCGTTTCTATCCACTATCTCGCCGCGGGCGGCCTTTATCACCTGGGTTTTGCTGCTGCCTGCCTGCTGCTTTTCAAGGTAGTCGGCGCCGTCTACTATCTGCACCTGAATAAGGCGGAATATAAACAGAATGAACACCATCCACACAACTGTCCCCAGCATCAGCAGCCTGAGCTTGGATCTTTTCATCTTTCCGCCTCCCTTCAGAATATTTTTCAAGCTTTATTTTTCGTTGCGCTTAAACCGCTTATCGATATTCTGCAACAAAAAGAATACAGGGATGCCCAGCGCCGCGGTATATACCGCAGAGGGCAGCGTTTTTGTCAAATACAGCATCCCGGCGCCCTGGTAGCCCCACATACCGTATATCAGATAGTGAGAAACGCTGCCATAGATAAAGGCAAACAAAAAATTCATCAGCAGCGCGGAACGCCAGTTTGAGCGGATAAGATATACCGTCACCAGCCCGCAGCCGCAGCCCAAAACGGTGAACAGTATCGACGCCACGCCGAATATATGAAACGCCGCGGTATCACACAATATCCCGCCGAAAAGGCCGTAAAGCCCGCCCGAAAACTCACCCTCGGTCATGGCGACAGCCGTTACCGCCGCGATCACGAGATTTGGGCGCAGCCCCATAACCTCCAGCAGAACCGGCGTTTCCTGCAGGATATAAGCCAGTATCAAAACCAGCGTGTATATCAGGTTTTTTAAGATAAAAAGCCGTTTGGTCTTACTATCCAATGTTATTCTCCCTGCTGCTCCGATGCCTGTCCGGCAAAGCTGGTTATTACCAATACATTTTCAACATCTCTTATATCCACCGGGGGCTCGGTAACTGCGTAAAGCGAAAGTCCCTTGCTGTCCGGAACAAGCTCTTTTATTATGCCCACTACGATATCCCTCGGATAAAGTCCGCCGACGCCGGTGGTGGCGATAATGTCGCCCGGCTTTGCATGGCCGTCTCGCGGAAGATAATCGACCCTCAGCATACCCTCTCCGGCAAGGGTAAGGTCGCCGCCCGATACGCCGACCTCGCGGCTTTGGGCGTCGATAACGCCTATGTTTACGGTGGCATCCAGTATTGTGAGCACCTTGGAGTGGGTGATACCGACCTCAGAAACTATTCCGACCAGTCCCGATTCGGTTATTACAGGGTCATCTACCGTAATGCCATCGCTTCTGCCCTTATCTATCGTGAAGGAATAAAAGCGGTCAGAGTTGTCTCTTGCGATGACCATCGCCGGCTCAAACCCGAAATCAGGATTCTTTTCCTTTATCTCAAGGTAATTTTTAAGCTGTTCGTTTTCCATCTTGATGCGTTCGTATTCCACCAGCTTGCTGCGCAGGTCGGCGTTTTCACTCAGCAGCTTTTCGTTCTGGTCGGCTATCTTCGCGCCCGAAAAGTTTTCGGTCAAAAACTTCTCGACCGAATAGCTGACGCCCGCCGTGGTGCGCTGAATGGGAGTGAGGATAGCGCCCGCAAGCTGCGAAAGCATCGGCACCGCGGTCTGAGTCTGTGCCGAACGGAGCGCAAAAGCAAACACCAACGCCAGCAGCAGCGCCAGTATCTTAAATTTTGTGCTCTTGAAAAATTCGTTCATAAGGCACCTCCACGGTAAGATCGGTATGCAGTAACAAACGGGGGGCCGTTTAAGCCCCCCTTTTCAGGGTATGTCCCTGTGGTTTCAGCGTCTGTTGTCCTCAGCGGAGGAAAGCACGTCGCGAAGTCTCTCGATATCCTCAAGAACGCGTCCCGTTCCGATCGCTACGCAGTCGAGCGGATTTTCCGCAATGAGGACGTTGATGCCTATTTCCTCAGAAATGAGGGTATCAAGTCCGCGCAGCAGAGCGCCGCCGCCGGTGAGGGTGATGCCGTGATCGATGATATCGGCTGCCAGCTCGGGAGGAGTTCTCTCAAGGGTGGTCTTGATGGCATCGAGCACTGCGGCAAAGTTATCGGCCAGCGCCTCTCTTACCTCGGCGGGGGTGATGGTGATATTCTTGGGCAGACCGTCAACGAGGTTTCTTCCCTTTACCTCCATCTCGCTCTCGCCCTCATAGGGGTATGCCGAGCCGATGTCTATCTTGATCTGCTCTGCGGTGCGCTCACCGATAAGAAGGTTGTGCTTGCGCTTGATGTACTGGATGATGGCGGAGTCAAATGCATCGCCGCCCACCCTTACAGAGCGTGCGGTAACGATGCCGCCCAGCGAAATGACTGCGACCTCGCTGGTGCCGCCGCCGATGTCAACTACCATGCTGCCGGTGGCTTCGGCAACCGGCAGACCTGCGCCGATAGCTGCCGCCATAGGCTCTTCGATGATGGAAACTCTGCGTCCGCCCGAAGCGACGGCAGCCTCGCGGACTGCTCTGCGCTCTACGTCGGTAACACCGGAGGGGATGCAGATAACGATGTTGGGCTTGGAGAAAAGCGAAGAACCGCAGACCTTCTTGATGAAGCGCTGCAGCATGTTGGCGGTGATGTCAAAGTCGGCGATAACGCCATCCTTGAGGGGGCGCACTGCCACGATGGAGCCGGGGGTCCTGCCGATGACCTCCTTGGCCTCCTGTCCGACATAAAGGACCTCGTCCTTGCGGGTATCCACCGCGACTACCGACGGCTCACGAAGTATTATTCCCTTGTTTTTCATAAATACAAGGGTGTTGGCAGTTCCAAGATCTATGCCTATATCCTTAGAAAAAGAAAACATTGTTTTGTTCCTCCCCTTAAAATGTTTTTCCGTTTGAATTTATTTACAGCTCCCGCATATCGCTGAGAGTTTTATAAAGCTTTCTCACCGGCAGTCCTACCACCGAATAGTAGTCGCCGCTGATATATTCGATGTAGCGCGCGCCCAGCCCCTGTATGGCATAAGCGCCTGCCTTGTCGCGGCATTCGCCGCTTGCAACATAATGGTCAATTTCGTCTTGGGTCATGGCGGCAAATCTCACCTTTGCCATGTCGAAAAATATCTCCCGCTTTTCACCCTTTATCACGCAGACCCCGGTATACACCTCATGCTCGCGGTCGGACAGCATTTTCAGCATTCTTTTGGCGTCATCATCATCGACAGGCTTGCCGAGTATGGTGTCATCCACCGCTACAACGGTATCTGAGCCGATAATTGTTTTTTCGGGCAGCTTTTGGGCTACCCACGCCGCCTTTTTTTCGGCCAGCAGCATGACAGCATCTTTGGGCAGGATCCCTTCGGGCAGCGTTTCATCCGCCGCCGAGGTCATCACTTCAAAATCTTCTGTTATATGAGCCAGCAGCTCTTTTCTGCGCGGCGATGCCGACGCGAGAACTATCGCCATTTCAGTCTGCTCCTTATATTGGTATCACAGCTTGCGCGCTACGCTTTTATAAAACAGCAGCGCCGCTGTTATGGTGATTATCTGTGCAACGTTTACTCCGACTTCAAAGCCGAACGCTACCTTTACCATAGAAAGGTCTATAAGCATGGGGTTGGAGGTGGAAAGACCTATCGTTTTGCCGTAGGCAAGCCAGCTTAAAAAAGATATGTTTGCGCAGGCAGATGCCAAAAGCGCGCCGACGATTATTCCCGAAAGCAGGAAAAATAAAAATACCAAAGTTCTCTGAAGCTTCATTTATAATGTCATCCCTTTCCGGTCGAGCCAAATCCGCCGACCGACCGTTCTGTTTCGGAAAGCTCCTCCGATTCTTCTATCTCCGGCGTGATGACCGGAACTATGACCAGCTGTGCTATCCTGTCTCCCGGCTCGATGGTGTAACCGCTTTCCGAATGGTTGGAAAGCCCCACCGATATCTCTCCGCGATAATCACTGTCGATAACGCCGACCGCGTTTGAGGGCACAAGGCCATGCTTTATACCAAGTCCGCTTCTGCCGAATACCAGACCAACGGTATCTTCGGGCAATGCAACAGCTATCCCGGTCGGGATGAGGGCACGTTTGCCTGCCTCTATCGTCAGCGGCTGCTCTATGCAGGCCGAAAGGTCGTAACCGGCGCTGCCGGAGGTAGCCCTTTTGGGAAGCTTTGCTCCCTCGCGCATTTTCTTTATCTTTAGTGTCATATTTTTCTCCATATGCTGCGTGGCCGGTAAGGCGCGGCGAAAAATCACGCGCGCGGCGCGCGCTGATTTTTATGCCCCCGAAGGGGGCAGCCCATTTCGCAGAAATGGGCGACGCCGCGCCGGAATCATCCGCCCGGCTTTTATCTTTTTTGGCCTTTAAGTCTTGCAATCTCGCGCTTTGCGTCATCCAGCTCGGCTCTCGCGCGGGAGGCATCATCGAGGTAATCGGTGAGCTGGGCGCGCATATTATCGGCAGCCTGCTCGCTCTTGTGGAACATATCGGCGTAACTCATGGCACAGAGCACCAAAGCCGCGTTGGGGGTAAGCTTGGGGTCGGCATCGGTGAGCGCCTTCATCTGGGAATCTATCTCATTCGCGAGAGAACGGACATAGTCCTCCTGCTCGGGGGTAGCAATGGTATAGCCGGCGCCGAGTATCTCGATCTTTACTCTGTTTATCATAAAATTCCGCCCTCCTGAAATTGCATCTTTGTTATGAAAAGCTGCTTTACGCAAAAGTATATTCTAATTTATTATAGTACATTTTAACGGCGGTGGAAATAGGCTGCGGCCCATTTTTGCAAAAAATATACCTGAAAGCTCCATTATGGCTTGGAATATGGTTTGGGGTCATTGGTGCGCCCAAGGATATAGTCGGTGCTGGTGTTGTAGTAATCGGCAAGGGTGATGAGCTTGTCTATCGGTATTAACTGCGTACCATATTCATACCGTTGATAAGTATATTCCGCACAATTGATTATCTGCGCTATTTGCTTTTGTGTCAGATCTTTATCTTCTCTAAGGTTCCTTATGCGCTCATTAAATCTCATGCTCTGATTCCCTCCAATAATTTGATTTAATATTATCACACCACATATTTAAGGTATTGATAAGACCACAATGTTGTGGTATAATCATTTTAAACAACATATTTGTGGTTTAAAATGATTATCTGGAAAGGAGCAGCATTGTGAACCGGCATAAATTTCCCAAAACAAAACGCCGCCTATCGGCGGCGCAGAGCAGCGTTATCCCCGAGGATACGGTTTTTCCACATTGGTCAACCCAAGGATATAGTCGGTGCTTGTATTGTAATATTGAGCAAGGGTGATAAGATGATGAATGGGCATTTTTGAGGTGCCAAGCTCATAGCGCTGATATACGTTATAACGTATGTTCAACACTTTGGCTATATCGCTTTGGGTAAGGTCACTATCTTCTCTCAAATCTCGTATCCTGTCTTTATATGTTTTTGTCATTTCGTTACCCCATTTAAGTAATTTATATCATTTTACAATACTCCTCAATGGTAGTATTGGCTATACTCCATAAAAGTAGTAATATATAAATTGCCACTCCCTTTTCGGATTAAGAAAGGAGCGATATTATGACCCACAATGAATACGAATATCTCGAAACCAAGGTCGAAGAGGCGCTTCGCCATTTGCGAAAAACCAACAAGCGCTACTCGGCGGCAGCTGAAACCGAAGGCGAGCTTTATCGCCGTATCAAACGCATAACCGAAACCAAAGGTGATATCCTTCTGCTTGAAACCGAGCGCAATCGCATCGATGAGCTTTTGGAGCAATGGGTGGAGGTCATCCCCTCAGTCAAAATCTGCGATTTTGCCAGCTCCCCTTGGGCACAAGGGGAGCCTTTTTGTTTACGAAAATCTCTCGGAGGCCTCCCCTTGTTTATCAAGAGGCGCCCCAGGGTGGCTTCTCTTGCCCTGCGGGCAATTCACCTTCAGGTGCCCTTTAAGGGCGAAGGGGATTAAACGGATCTATATCTCTTCATATGAAAAAAGCGCACCGTCAAATGACAGTGCGCTTTTATCAGCTTTAAAGCTTAAATTACTTAGCCTTCTCAACGAGAGCTTCGTACTTAGCCTTTGCGGTCTCAGCAGCCTTCTCAAACAGATCCTTTGCTCTGTCGGGGAATGCACGCTCGAGAGAGGTGTAACGAACTTCGTTCTTGATGAATGCTGCGTAATCGCCGGTGGGAGCCTTAGAATCGAGCTGGAAGGGATTCTTGCCATCAGCAGCGAGTCTGGGATCGTAACGGAAGGTGTGCCAGTAACCGGCCTCAACAGCCTTCTTGATCTCGGTCTGAGCAGTGCTCATGCCGCCCTTGATGCCGTGGTTGATGCAGGGTGCGTAGCAGATAACGAGGGAGGGGCCGTCGTAAGCTTCAGCCTCTGCGATTGCCTTAGCGGTCTGAGCGTAGTCAGCGCCCATAGCTACCTGTGCAACGTAGATGTAGCCGTAGCTCATAGCGATAGCAGCGAGGTCCTTCTTCTTAACTTCCTTGCCGGCAGCTGCGAACTGAGCAACTGCGCCGGTGGGGGTAGCCTTGGAGGACTGACCGCCGGTGTTGGAGTAAACCTCGGTATCGAATACAACGATGTTTACGTTCTCGTTCTGAGCAAGAACATGGTCAAGTCCGCCGTAACCGATATCGTATGCCCAACCGTCGCCGCCGAAGATGAATACCGACTTCTTAGCGAGGTAGTCCTTCTCGTTGAGGATGTCAGCGCCAACGCCCTTAGCCTCGAGAGCAGCGATGAGCTTCTCAGCGGGAGCAGCGTTTGCGGTGGAGTTATCCTTGGTAGCGAGATACTCGTCGATAGCAGCCTTGAGCTCTGCGTCAGCAGTCTCAGCAAGCTTCTCTACCTTAGCAACGAGCTTGTCGTGGATAGCCTTCTGGCCGAGGAAGATACCAAAGCCGAACTCAGCGTTATCCTCGAAGAGGGAGTTGCCCCAAGCCGGGCCCTTGCCCTTCTTGTTGGTGCAGTAGGGGATGGAGGGAGCAGAACCGCCCCAGATGGAGGAGCAGCCGGTAGCGTTGGCGATATACATTCTGTCGCCGAACATCTGGGTGATGAGCTTAGCGTAAGGAGTCTCGCCGCAGCCTGCGCATGCGCCGGAGAACTCGAGCATGGGCTGACGGAACTGAGAGCCCTTAACGGAATCGACCTTGAACTTAGCAAGAACTGCTTCGTCGATGTCAACATCTACGCCGTAAGCAAAGCCCTTCTGTGCGGGCAGCTGGCCTTCGATGGGCTGCATGGAGAGAGCCTTCTGACCCTTCTTGCCGGGACATACGGTTACACAAGAGCCGCAGCCGAGGCAGTCGAGAGCGGAGATGGTGATGCCGAACTTGTAGCCGGGCATACCGGTCATATCAACGAGCTTCTGCTCAGCGGGAGCAGCAGCAGCCTGCTCAGCGTTGAGAGCGATGGGACGAACAACAGCGTGCGGGCAAACGTAAGAGCAGAATCCGCACTGGATGCAGTTCTCGGGCTCCCAAGCGGGAACGTCAACTGCAACGCCGCGCTTCTCGTAAGCGGAGGTGCCGAGAGGCATGATGCCGTCAACGGTATCGAGCATCTTGGAAACGGGCAGATCGTAACCCTTCTGAGCGTTGGCGGGGATCATGACCTCGTTTACATACTTAACGAGAGCAGGATTGGAGCCGGTAGCTACGGGATACTCGATAGCGCCGGTAGCGGTCTTCCAAGCTTCGGGAACAGCAACTTCAACTGCACCGTTAACGCCGGCGTCGATAGCGTCGTGGTTCATCTTAACAACGTCGTCGCCCTTCTTGCCGTAGGACTTGGTAGCAGCGTCCTTCATATACTTGATAGCATCTTCGGAAGGAATGATGTTGGCAAGCTTGAAGAATGCAGACTGGAGAATGGTGTTGAGGCGGTTGCCGAGGCCGATCTCCTTAGCAAGCTTTACAGCATCGATGGTGTAGAACTTGATGTTGTTGTTGGCGATGTAGTTCTTAACTTCGCCGGGGAGCTTCTCTTCGAGCTCTTCCATATTCCAGCCGCAGGAGAGCAGGAAGGTGCCGCCGGGCTTGAGAGCGGAAACCATATCGTACTTATCAACGTAAGCAGCGTTATGGCAGGCTACAAAGTCAGCCTTGTTGATGAGGTAGGTGGAGCGAATGGGGGTCTTGCCGAAACGCAGATGCGAAACGGTGATACCGCCGGACTTCTTGGAGTCGTAGGAGAAGTATGCCTGAGCATACATATCGGTGTGGTCGCCGATGATCTTGATGGAGTTCTTGTTGGCGCCAACGGTGCCGTCAGAACCGAGACCCCAGAACATGCAGGAGGTGGTACCCTCGGGAGCGGTGTCGGGGTTAGCTTCAAGAGCGAGAGAGAGGTTGGTAACGTCGTCTTCGATGCCGATGGTGAAGCGCTTCTTGCCGTTGGCAGCCGCGTTCTTGTAAACGGCTACGATCTGAGCAGGGGTGGTATCCTTGGAGCCGAGGCCGTATCTGCCGGAGAATACGGGCAGGGTGCCGAACTTGGACTCACGGATGCCGAGAACAACGTCAAGATAGAGAGGCTCGCCGATGGAGCCGGGCTCCTTGGTGCGGTCGAGAACGGTGATGGTCTTGGTGGTCTCGGGGAATGCAGCTACCAGCTTTTCAGCTACGAAAGGTCTGTAAAGGCGAACGGTAACGAGACCGTACTTGCCGCCTGCTGCGTTGAGGTAATCGATGGTCTCCTTGATGGTATCGCATACAGAGCCCATTGCAACGATAACGTGCTCAGCATCAGCTGCGCCGTAGTAGTTGAACAGCTTGTAGTCGGTGCCGATCTTGGCATTGACCTTGTCCATATACTCCTCGACAACTGCAGGCAGAGCGTCGTAGTAGCTGTTGCAAGCCTCACGAGCCTGGAAGAAGATGTCGGGGTTCTGAGCGGTACCGCGGAGGGTAGGATGCTCGGGGTTGAGAGATCTCTGACGGAATGCCTTTACAGCGTCCCAGTCAAGCATCTCAGCGAGGTCAGCGTAATCCCAGGTCTCGATCTTCTGGATCTCGTGGGAGGTACGGAAACCGTCGAAGAAGTGGCAGAAAGGAACTCTGCCCTTGATGGCTGCAAGGTGAGCAACAGCGCCGAGGTCCATAACCTCCTGAACGCTGCCGGAGCAGAGGAATGCAAAGCCGGTCTGGCGGCATGCATAGATATCGGAGTGGTCACCGAAGATGGAGAGCGCGTGGGAAGCAAGTGCTCTTGCGGATACGTTGATAACGCAGGGCAGAAGCTCGCCGGCGATCTTGTACATATTCGGGATCATAAGAAGAAGACCCTGAGAAGCAGTGTAGGTGGTGGTGAGCGCACCTGCTGCGAGAGAGCCGTGAACCGCGCCTGCTGCGCCGCCCTCAGACTGCATCTCGGCAACCTTTACCTTCTCGCCGAATACGTTTACACGGCCGTTAGCGCTCCACGCGTCAGTGACTTCTGCCATAACGGAAGAAGGAGTGATCGGGAAGATCGCTGCAACTTCGGTAAAGGCATAAGACACATGTGCGGCAGCGTTGTTGCCGTCCATGGTTTTCATTTGTCTTGCCATGATTAATTTTCCCCCTCATTTATTTTGGAATGCATACAAAATCAGTACGCACAAGTCCGTACATGGTTATCCTAACACGATTTTTCGGCATTGTAAATAGCCTTTGAGCCGTCTGTCAAAATTTTACCAAAGTTGCGGAAAGCCCCAAATTCTTTTGAAAATTTAATCGTTTAAAATTGAAAACTTTTCATTTTTTGAATCAAATTTCCACGTTTTCGGCATGGTTAAATTTTTTTGAAGACGGTATTAAAACTGCTTATAAGTGTATTCGAGACTCATGCTTTGGGATATGGATTCGGTTCATTCGTTAAGCCGAGGATATAATCGGTGCTGGTGTTGTAATACCGCGCAAGCGTTATAAGGTGATGGATAGGCATCTTCGCCCTTCCTCCCTCATATCTGCTGTAGACAGTCTGATTAATTTGCAGAATGTCCGCTATCTGCGTCTGCGTTAAATCTCTATCCTCGCGAAGTTCTCTTATTCTCTCCCAATATGTTTTTGTCATTTTATTCGCTCCGTCCAGATGTCTTTGGGTAGGGCTTAGGCTCATTCGTTAAGCCGAGGATGTAGTCGGTGCTGGTGTTGTAATACCGCGCAAGCGTTATGAGATGCTTTACCGGCAACGGAAACAATCCTTTTTCATATTTATAATAATACTGTTTTGTCGTATTGAGCAATTTTCCGATATCTTCTTGTGTTTTATCATGGTCTTCACGCAAGTCTTTTAATCTTTCGCACAGCGTTTTTTCCATATCATCATCTCCCGCCTCCATTTTACAAGTAATCAAATAATATTACTTGACAGTAATCAAATTTGGTTATATTATGGTAGCAATATCTGATTACGGAGGACGACTTATGAAATCCAGCGAATATGACTACCTCGAAACCAAGGTCGAAGACACATTGCGTATCCTAAGGCGAACCAGCAAGCGTTATTCGGCGGCGGCTGAGACCGAGGGCGAGCTTTACCGCCGCATAAAGCGTATTACCGAAACCAACGGTGATGTGCTGCTGCTCCAAGCCGAACGCAAGCGCATCGATTTCCTCCTGGAGCAGTGGTCGGATATCATGCCCACCGTTTATGCCGAACTCTATCGCCAAGGCTATCTTGATTGCCTGCGGCTGGTGGTGTCGCTCGGCGCAGAGGACAAGCGGTAAAAGCAGGCGCTTTGCACAAGCTGAGCGGCGCGGCGAAAATCATCCGCCCGCAGGGCGGTGATTTTTATGCCCCCTGCAAGGGGGCAGCCCGTTTTGAAAAAACGGGCGCCGCCGCGCCTTACGCAAGCTCTATTTGACAGCAAAGCATAATAATTGTATGATATATATTTAAGCAAACAAATTTAAAAACAAAGGAGTAGAAGCTTTTTATGCCTCCCCAAGATCCGTCAGCTGCCTTGTGGTGCTTGCTGATATCTTTAGCTGTTTCTATACTGTTCAACCTTTCAAAAGCGGCTGCCATCTATGTCGATGACACCGAGCTTAAAAACCGCTGCGCAGATGGCGATAAGCGTGCGCTGCGCATCGAAAAGATCGTTTTAAAGCACGATCGCCTCAAGCAGGCGGTCAATGTTGTTTCTCTGCTGTTAGTGACCGCTGCCTCTCTTTCCGCGGTATACCTTATCATGCCCGACCCGCTGCTGATAAATCACTGGTGGATAGCGGCGCTTGTCGGCTCTGAACTGCTTTTTTATGCGATAGCGATCCATTCTCCGCGCAGGATAGCCTCTTATCTTCCCGATGTCGCCTATCCCCTTTCGGGCTGGCTGATGCTGCTGTATACTCTCACCGCCCCTGCATCGGTGGTAGTTATCGCGCTTTCTTCTGTCGCGGTAAGACTTTGCGGCAAAGACCCCAGAGTTCCTCCCGTCTCGGTGACCGAGGAAGAGATAAGGATGCTGGTGGATGAGGGATCGGAAAACGGCACCATCGAAGAATCCGAGATGAAGATGATAAACAACATCTTTGAGTTTGATGACCGTGATGTTTCGCAGGTCATGACCCACCGAACCGAGGTCTCGGCGGTCGAAATCAACTCCAGTCTCGATGAGGTCGCTTCGGTCGCCATCGAAAGCGGATATTCCCGTCTGCCGGTATATGACGGCGATATCGATACCGTCTGCGGCATAATCTATGCCAAGGATCTTTTAAAGTATATACACCACCCCGAGGATTTCCATATCTCCGACCATATCCGCACCCCTATATGTGTTCCCGAATCGAGCAGCTGTTCCGATGTTTTCGCGCTGCTGCAGCGTGAAAAGACCCAGATAGCGATAGTTGTCGATGAATATGGCGGCACCTACGGCATTGTTACCATGGAAGACCTTATCGAGAGCATCGTCGGCAATATCCAGGATGAGTATGACGATGAGGAAGCCACCGCCACCAAGCTTGATGAGGGCGTTTATCTTTTGGATGGTTCCATCAGTATATCCGATGCCGAGCTGCTGCTCGATTTTTACGTCCCCGATGATTCAGAGGCTGATACCCTCGGCGGCTTTGTTATCGAGCTGCTGGGCGGCGTGCCATCCGACCCCGGCGATCAAAAGACCGCTGTTTTCGCCAATATCACCTTTTCGGTCATTGAATGTGACGACCGAAAGATAGATAAGATAAGAGCCGTTATCGAGCCGGAAGAATAAAAATTTACCCCCATGCATCAGCGTGGGGGATTTTTTTGTTCGCTGTTAAGCAGAGTAAAATTTTTGGGGTCCTTAGCCTTTTTTATAAAAAGGGGCTAAGCTGCCGGAGGCAAAAGTCACAGCGCCACTCCGGTCTGCTTGTTGCGGTAGGTCCTTTCCTTGTTGCAGTAAAAGGTCGCCGAAGCGGTGGAGCAGCTTTTACCGCTGCTTGCAACCTTAGACTCGCCTACCAGCTGAATAAAGGTGCTGCCAAGTCTGGTGACACGGCAGGTTACCAAAACCTTATCGTTGTTGGGCACAGGACACAGATAGGTCACCGAGATATTCACGGTGGGGGTATAATATCCGCTGAAGGCACGCGAAGTTACTCCCATGGCGATATCATACATGGTGCACATCATTCCTCCGTGCAGCACTCCGCCGGGATTCATCATCCAGTCTTTGGTCTCGAAGCCGTAGGTGATATATTTCTGATCAAAACTGTAGTCCTCTATCGTGTAAGGCATTCTGCGGTTGATGCAGTCGGGGGATTCGGTCTTTATATATTCAAGATAGTCGTTGGCGCGGTGGAGCATCTCCGCCTCATTTTGTGCTTTCATCGTGATAATTCCTCCAAATTATATACTTGCTGTAAAATCATACGCTATTTTTACAAACAGCAGGGTGATCACAAACACCATTACCGGGCGGATAAACTTTCCGCCAAGCTTTATCGCAAGCTTTGAGCCGAAATAGTTGCCCACGCAGGAACAGATGATGCAGGGCACTCCCAGTTTGAAGATAACTGTTCCGTTCAGCGCGTAGGTCACCAGCGCGCCGACATCACAGGCTATGTTGACCACCTTGGCGTTTGCCGAAGCTGTAAGCATAGAATACCCCAACATCGCCGTCATAAACATTATGAGAAAGCTTCCGCCGCCGGCACCGAAAAAACCGGCGTAGAGACCACAGCCGAGACCGACGAAAAAGCCTCTGATATATTCCATTTTTGGCTCGACTATATTTTCCTCGTCGTTTTTCATGCTTTTTCTTGTCAGCAGAAATACCGCCACGAACGGCAAGCATATCATCAGCACCAGCTGCGCTACATCACCGGGCAACAGCAGAAGCAATCTTGCGCCTGCCGCGCCGCCGATAAGCGAGCCTATTGCCGCTATCATCGCCGGTTTGATGCGTATCAGCCCGCTTTTTCCATATTGGCGTGCCGCTATCATCATGCCGAAGGTGCTGGTCATTTTGTTGGTGCCCTGCGCGAAATGCACAGGTATCCCCGCCATCATAAAGGCAGGCAGGCTGATAAGTCCGCCGCCGCCCGCTATCGAATCGACAAAGCCGGCAAAAAATATCAGCGGACATACGGTAAGATATGTAGTCAGTGTGAGTTCAGGCATTTTTCTCTTCCTTTTCTGATGATCGATAAGCCATACAATGATGCCGCCTCTGCCGAATAACGCGATATACGCAGGCGGCGCGGCGAAAAATCTGCGCCTTCGGCGCTGATTTTTATGCCCCCGAAGGGGGCAGCCCCTTTGAAAAAGGGGCGCCGCCGCGCCGCCGGGGCCAAAAGCCGCTTTCTTAATGCTACAACCTTATGTGCTACTTTGTCAACGCTAATTTGGGCGGTATGGGTTGACCGATATCGTTAAAAATGCTACAATATTTTTCAAATATGAAAATGATTTTTACATCGAAAGGACGATCCTCTATGGCAAGTGCAGATGCAAGTGTCAAAGTTATAGAAAGAGCGCTTAAAATGCTCAACTGTTTTACCAAAGAAAAACTGAGCCTTTCTCTCGTTGAGATTTCGCGTGAAATAGATCTGCCGCCCAGCACCACCTCTCGAATCCTGGCTACGCTGGAAAAATACAATTATCTATACCGGGATGATGAGACTCAGCGTTATTTTCTCGGTCCGAGCATCGCAAGACTGGGGACCCTCTGTTACACTCACATGGATTTCCGCCGCATAGCTGTTCCCTATATGGTGCAGCTGCGAGAGATATATAACGAAAGCGTCGGTCTTTACGTTCCCAACAAGGCGCACCGTGTCTGCATCGAACGTATCGAAAGCACCCATCCCCTCAAGCGTATACTGAACATCGGTGACCGTCTGCCGCTTACCAGAGGCGCTTCGGGCAGACTGCTGCTTGCATATCAGCCACAGGCTGTCATCGATGAGCTGCTGCTTGCCGATCCCTATACCACCAACGAACGTCTTGCCGAGATACGAAATTTGGGCTACTCCACCAGCCGCAGCGAGCGCGAAGAGGGCGTTGTTTCGGTAGCCGCGCCTATCTTTGATTCGCAGCATAACGTCATCGCGGCACTTAATATCTCGGGACCCGCCGCAAGAATAGATATGGATCTTATGATCGAGATGGCGCTCAAGGCAAAGGAATTTGCCCTTGCCATCTCTCACGAGCTTGGATACTGATAAAAAGCTTGGGGCTGCCACAAAGTAGGCTCCGGCAAAAAAAATACACAATAAAACACGGTTTCAAGGGCTTTGATCGGCCCCGGAAACCGTGTTTTTGCGCTTGGAAAGGACTATTTTTTGTGCAGATCTCTATCGCATTTCAATTTTATTGCTTACGGGCAGTTCAAACCAGAAGCAGCTTCCCTTTCCCTGCTCGCTTTGCACGCCAAACGGCAGCTGCTGCGCAGTCAGGGCGCTTTTTACTATCGAAAGTCCCAAACCGGAGCCCACTATCGGACGCTGGTGGGTATTCTTGCTGCGGTAATAGCGTTCCCAGATCATCGGCAGCTCTTCGGGCGCAATGCCCTTGCCGCTGTCGGTTATCTCTATCCTCATCATTTTTTCAGAAGCCTTGAACAGCTTTACCTTTACCGTTTTATCCTCGCCGGTGTAGTTTATGGCGTTGGAGATAAGGTTATAGAGCACCTGCCCTATCCTGTCGCTGTCGGCATATGCCTTATCGGAACATTCAGCCTCAAAAATGATGTTGTATTGCTCATTGGTCGCTGAGAACCTTTCGGTAATATCCTTGATCATCGACTTGATATCAAAGCTGCGGCTGTTGATGACCCCTATCTCCGATTCCTCGCGGGATATTCTTATAAGGTCGGTAACCAGCGCGGTGAGACGGTCCGCTTCGCTGATAATGACTTCGAGCTGTTCATTCCGCTGTTCTTTATTATCTCCGGTGATATCCCTTATCATCTCGGAGTATGCTTTTATCATGGTCAGCGGGGTTTTAAGGTCGTGGGATACGTTTGCCATCAGCTCACGGCGCAGCTCCTCTACCTTCGAAAGTCCCTCGGCGGAAAAATTGAGCGTTTCGGCAAGCTCATCTATCTCCATGATGCCGCCCCCGTCATAATCCGCGATATAATCGCCGTTTGCCAGTCGCTTGGCCTTTTGAGTGATGTTTCTTATCGGACGTGAAAGCCGGCTTGCCACAAACTTTGAAATGCACAACGCAATTATGATAAGCAGCGTTGTTATGAGCTTGAGCTGGCTTTTAAGTATATCCTTGCTTGATTCCACCGGGAAAAGGTGGGCATTCATAACTATCATAAGCCGTTCGCCCTGAGCATTTGTTACCGCTCTTGCGCATACTATCGAATCATTTCTGAAATGCGGATTTTTTATGCGGATAGTCTGTTCGTTTCTTTCGCCGCTCATCACCGCCGAAAGGTTATCCTTGAGCGAAAATCTCGATGGAGAATGTATCTCGCATCCTCTGCCGAGCATATCTACCGAATATACCTCATTCCATTGCTCGTCAAGTATCACGCAGCACATGCCGTTATGAAAGCAGAGTTTTTCCAGCGTATCGGAAAAATTATCGCTGTTCAGATTCAACGCTATACTCTTTCCGGCGCTCATAACGCTTGCACGCTTCATTATATAATAATAGTTATTTAAAAACAGTATCTGAAGCACCCACAGCAGCGCCACGATAAACAGCGTATAGCCGATAAAGGTTGCAACTATGCGTTTTTCAATGCTTTCCTTTTTGAAGATCATTTTTTCACCTCCGCCTTGAGGCAGATCCGGCGGCTCAAGGCTCAAACTTGTATCCCATAGAGCGCAGTGTGATTATATATCCGCGGTAGGGTCCGAGATTTTGACGGAGCATCTTGATATGGGTATCAAGGGTGCGGTCATCGCCAAAATAGTCGTAGCCCCACACCTCGGTGATAAGGCGCTCGCGCGAAAGGGCGATGCCGCGGTTTTTTGCCATGAAAAAGAGCAGCTCATATTCCTTTGGAGTCATCGAAACGGCAGCACCGTCAACAGTGACATTTCTGCCGGTCATATCGATGACCAGCCCGCCGAATTCCATGACGTCCCGATCGCGGGTG
>CAZSEO010000009.1:0-56151 GCA_964605985.1 uncultured Oscillospiraceae bacterium
AATCAAAGGGTCCGGGGTTCGAATCCCCGGTGGCTCACCAAAATAAAAA
The DNA here is from genome assembly GCA_964605985.1 of uncultured Oscillospiraceae bacterium. Taxonomy (GTDB): domain Bacteria; phylum Bacillota; class Clostridia; order Oscillospirales; family Ruminococcaceae; genus Yanshouia. Next base: position 50 of record CAZSEO010000009.1, read on the forward strand.
TCCCTCACCGAATACGGTGAGGGATTTTTATTTTGGCATATGCCGTAGGGTAAGAACCGGGCGGCGGTCGACAAATATTTATTGCCAATTATTTTCACAAGCTGTAAAATAGCATTATTGATGGGAGGTGTGTATCATGCCGCTGCTTCTTAACGACGAAATATCAAAGCTAAAAGGAATAGGCGATAAAAAGGCTGCCGTTTATCGAAAGATGGGTATACATACCCTGCGCCAGCTTGTGATGCACCTTCCGAGAAGCTATATAGATCTGACCCGTGTGACCGAAATTTCGCAGAGCCGAATAGGAGAACGCACCCTTATCCGTGCACAGGTGCTGAGAAAACGCGGCGAGCAGCGCATAAGAAAGGGGCTTTCGCTTTTCAAGGTCGAGGTAAGTGACGGCGATGTTATGAATCTGACCTTTTATAATACTAAATTCACGGTGCAGTCGTTGAGAGAGGGAGAAAGCTATCTCTTTTACGGTCAGGTGGAAGGTACTCTGTTAAAACGCGAGATGCGTGCGCCGATGCTGATACCCGAACGCTATTGCGGCAGACTCATGCCTGTTTATACCGTCAGCGCCGGCATATCATCAAAGGTGGTGGCGCAGGATATAGCCAGAGCGCTTTCCGAACTTTCGGAGCCTTTGGCCGATAACATATCGGCTGATATAATGTGTTCCGCAGAACTTATGCCGCTTGACAGGGCGGTAAGGCTGGTTCATTCCCCCGAGTATTCACAGCAATATGAGAAGGCTCGCCGCAGGATAGTTTTTGAGGAGCTGCTTGTGTTCTCGGCGGTGATGATGAGGCTGCGCAGTTCCCGAAGCAACGCTTTAGTCCGACCGGTCTCAGATTGCGACATTGATGTTTTTTACCGCTCATTGCCCTTTGAACCAACAAACGGACAGAGAGACGCTGTTGCTGATATCAAAAATGACTTGCGTTCCGGCAGGGCGATGAACCGCCTTATACAAGGAGATGTTGGCTCCGGTAAGACGTTGGTTGCCGCTGCTGCCGCCTATATCATGCATATGAACGGCAGACAGACGGCGCTGATGGCGCCGACAGAGCTTTTGGCGGAGCAGCATTATAAAACGCTCAGCGGTATGCTTTTGCCGTTTGGGATAAATGTTGAGCTGGTGAGCGGCTCAATGACTGCCAGGCAGCGCAGAGAGGCCGCCCAGCGGCTTTTAAGCGGTGAATGCAGCGTGGCGGTGGGAACTCATGCGCTTATCTCAAATTCTACCGGGTTTGAGTCGCTTGGTCTGGTGATAACCGACGAGCAGCACCGCTTCGGTGTTGCACAAAGGGCGTCGCTGGCGTCTAAAGGGCAGCAGGTGCATACCCTTGTTATGAGCGCTACTCCCATTCCAAGAACGCTTTCGCTTATAATTTACGGCGATTTAGACGTTTCTCTGATAAAGGAGCTTCCTCCGGGACGTACCCCGGTCGAGACCTTTCGTATAGATTCTCCCAAACGTAAGCGTGCCTTAGGGTTTATTCGAGACAGGCTTGACGAAGGCAGGCAGGCCTATATCGTTTGTCCATTGGTGTCGCTTTCCGATGAGGAGGAGCCATCTCCCAATATGCATGCCGCCAAGGAATATGCACGGGAGCTGGCGATGGGCGAGTTTAAGGATTACAGCGTCGGTTTATTGCACGGAAAGCTTCGACCCTCGGAAAAGGAAGCGGTGATGTCTGACTTTGCGGCGGGAAAGATACAGCTGCTCGTTGCCACCACAGTTATCGAGGTAGGAGTTGATGTTCCCAACGCGACGGTTATGATGGTAGAAAACGCTGAGCGCTTCGGACTTTCACAGCTGCATCAGCTGCGAGGGCGAGTGGGCAGAGGGAAACACAGCTCATATTGCATTTTGGTGAGCGATAACAAGAGTGAAACAACAGCGCAGAGGCTAAAGGCGCTGCGTGATACCACCGATGGCTTTAAGATAGCGGAGGAGGATCTGCGCCTGCGAGGACCGGGCGATATACTTGGAGCAAGGCAGCACGGTCTGCCTGCGCTGCAAAACGCCGATCTTGCAGCCGATACCGAGCTTTTGCAGCAGGCACAGAAATGCGCTTGGGATATTCTGAAAGCCGACCCCGAATTGCAGCAGCCGCAAAACAGCTTTATCCGAAAAGCGGTGGAGGCATTTGAGCGTGAGATCGGGGAGCGACCCAACTGACGGTTTTAAGCCTCTGCTTGACAAAGAAAGGTAAAAACGGATAAAATAAGCTTAGCGAGTTATGCAGAAAGCCGCTTTAAAGGCGGCTTTTTGTTTGAGAAAACTTATATTCAGACATTAGGAGTGTGCTTCATGGCTAAAAAGACCAAAGGCTACACAAATGAAAGTATAGTGGCGCTCAAGGGCGCCGACAGAGTAAGAAAGCGTCCGGCGGTAATTTTCGGCTCGGACGGTCTTGAGGGCTGCGAGCATTCGATTTTTGAGATAATCACAAACTCGATAGACGAGGCGCGCGACGGACACGGAACCAAGATAATCGTTACAAGATATTCCGACGGCTCTGTTGAGTGTGAGGACTTTGGACGCGGTATACCGGTCGATTACAACGCCAACGAGCAGCGCTATAACTGGGAGCTGGTTTTCTGCGAGCTTTACGCCGGCGGCAAATATGACGAAGGCGGCGAAAACTACGGGCTTTCACTCGGACTCAACGGACTCGGTCTCTGCTCCACCCAGTATTCATCGGAATATATGGATGTTGAGATACTGCGCGATGGCTTCTGTTATAGGCTGCATTTTGAAAAGGGCGAAAATGTTGGCGGACTGAGTAAAGAGCCGACCAAAAAGAAGCAGACCGGTACCCGTATAAAATGGAAGCCCGACCGCGAGGTATTTACAGACATTAACGTTCCGCTGGAATATTACCGCGACATGATACACCGTCAGGCGGTGATAAATCCCGGCGTGCTTTTTGTGCTGAGAGATCAGGTGGGAAGTTCCTTTGAAACCGAAGAATTTCTCTATGAAAACGGTATCACCGAATATCTCGAAAAGGTTGTAGGCGAGGATAATATCACCTCGATACAGACATGGAACGCTGAGCGCAGAGGTCGTGACCGAGAGGATATGAAGGACTATTTGGTTAAGATTTCGGTAGCCTTCTGCTTCTCAAACAAGGTTTCGATGACCGAGTATTACCACAATTCCAGCTGGCTTGAGCATGGCGGCAGCCCCGAAAAAGCGGTAAAGCTTGCTTTTGTAAACCAGATAGACGGTTGGATAAAGGCAAACGGCAAATATCTCAAGGATGAGAGCAAGATAACCTATGCCGACGTTGAACCCTGTTTGGCGCTTATTTCTTCTAACTTTTCAACAAGAGCTTCCTATGAGAATCAGACCAAAAAGGCGGTAACAAACCGATTTATCTATGAGGCTATGAACGAGTTTTTGCGTCACAGCCTTGAGGTCTATTTCACCGAAAACCCCGATGAAGCTCAGAAGATAGCTCAGCAGGTCATCGTTAACAAGCGCAGCCGCGAAAGCGCTGAAAAGACCCGCATCAACATCAAGAACAAGCTTGCCGGGACCATCGATATGTCTAACCGCGTTCAGAAGTTTGTCGATTGCCGCACCAAGGACGTTTCTCGCCGCGAGATATTCATAGTAGAGGGCGATTCGGCTTTGGGTTCCTGCAAGCTGGGACGCGACGCCGAATTTCAGGCGATAATGCCGGTTCGCGGCAAGATACTCAACTGTCTTAAAGCGGAATATGACCGTATTTTCAAGAGCGAGATAATCACCGATGTTATAAAGGTTCTTGGATGCGGCGTTGAGGTGAAATCGAAGGCGAACAAGGAACTTTCACTGTTTGATATCAACAACCTGCGTTGGAACAAGGTCATCATCTGCACCGACGCCGATTTTGACGGCTTCCAGATCAGAACGCTGATACTCACCATGATATACCGCCTTACTCCGCAGCTTATTGAGCAGGGGTATGTCTACATTGCCGAAACTCCGCTTTATGAGATAAACGGCAAGGATAAGACCTGGTTCGTTTATTCCGATGCCGAGAAGAATAAGGTGGTCGAAGAAAATCCGGGTCAGAAGCTTAACATCCAGCGCTCAAAGGGACTTGGTGAGAACGAGCCGGATATGATGTGGCTTACTACCATGAATCCCGAGACGCGCAGACTTATCCGTATAACTCCCGACGAGGCTGCGAAAACCTCGGAGATATTTGACCTTCTGCTGGGAGATAATCTTGCCGGCAGAAAGGATTATATTGCCCAAAACGGTCATCTTTATCTTGATGACCTTGATCTTGCATGAGAAAGGGGGAGGCAAAAAAGCATGGCGAAAAAGAAAAAGACCGCTGAAGAAGCGCCTAAGCGCCCTAAAAGCGGCGGCGAAACAGTTATTGAAAATGCAGGCGTAATGATAGACCAGCAAATAACCAGCACGCTGGTGGATAACTATATGCCCTATGCGATGAGCGTTATAGTGTCGCGTGCCATCCCCGAGATAGACGGCTTTAAGCCCTCTCACCGCAAGATACTGTACACCATGTATAAGATGGGGCTGATAAACGGCGCAAGAGTCAAGTCGGCAAATGCCGTCGGTGAGGTAATGAAGCTTCACCCTCACGGAGATCAGGCTATTTACGAAACACTGGTGCGCCTTTCAAGGGGCAACGAGGCGCTGCTTCATCCTTACGTCGATTCCAAGGGCAACTTCGGCAAGGCGTATTCGAGAGATATGTCCTTTGCGGCGCCCAGATATACCGAGGTCAAGCTGACCCCCATATGCCAGGAACTGTTCGGTGACCTTGATAAAGATGCTGTCGATATGGTCGACAGTTACGATGGAAGAATGAAAGAGCCGACGCTGCTTCCCGTAACTTTTCCGTCGATATTGGTAAATTCGAACGTAGGTATTGCGGTAGGCATGGCAAGCGCCATCTGTCCTTTCAATCTTGCCGAGGTATGTGATACCGCCATCGCGCTGATAAAGGATCCCGACAGTGTCGTTTCAGATACCCTCAAGGGTCCTGATTTTCCGGGCGGCGGACAGATAATTTATGATGCTGATGAGCTTGCGAAGGTCTACGAGACAGGCAGAGGCTCGATAAAGGTGCGCAGCCGCTGGAACTACGACAAAGCCAACAACTGTATCGAGATAACCGAGATACCGCCCACCGCTACCGTTGAGGCGATAATCGATAAAATAATCGAGCTGGTCAAGGGTTCAAAGCTGAAAGAGATATCAGATATTCGAGACGAGACCGATCTCGGAGGATTGAAGATAACGCTTGATCTCAAGCGCGGTGTTGATGCCGAAAAGCTGATGAAGCGCCTTTTCAAACTCACTCCGCTTGAGGATTCCTTCTCCTGTAACTTCAATGTGCTTATCGGGCTTACGCCAAAGGTAATGGGCGTTCGAGAGATTTTGGAGGAGTGGACTGCTTTTCGTGTAGAGGCGGTGCGCCGAAGGATATTCTTTGAGCTTAAAAAGAAAAAAGAAAAACTGCATCTGCTGACCGGCCTTTCCAAAATACTGCTCGATATCGACAAGGCGATAAAGATAGTTCGCGAGACTGAGGAGGAAAGGGAAGTAGTTCCCAATCTGATGATCGGCTTCGGCATAGATGAGATACAGGCCGAATATGTAGCGGAAATTAAGCTGCGTCACCTCAACCGAGAATACATCTTAAAGCGAACTGAAGAGATCGATTCACTCAAAGAAAGCATTGCGGAGATGGAAAGCACCCTCAAGAGCCGTTCGAGACTGCTTTCGGTCATCGTTAACGAGCTTAAAGAGGTATCCAAAAAGTATGCCCAGCCGAGAAAGAGCGAAATAATCATCGATGATACCATCGATGAGCCGGAAGAGCCGCAGCAGGCGGCGGATTATGCCGTAAAGCTGTTCTTCACCCGTGAGGGCTACTTCAAAAAGATAACGCCGCAGTCCTGGAGAATGTCCAATGAGCATAAGCTTAAAGAGGGCGACGAAATAGTTCAGTCGGTTGAGGCCACCAACAGGGCTCAGCTGCTCTTCTTCACCGATAAGGGGCAGGTATATAAATCTGCCGCCGCCGACTTTGATGACACCAAGGCGAGCGTTCTCGGAGATTTTGTTGCCGCCAAGCTTGGATTTGATGACGGCGAAAACGCTATCTATATGACAGTGACCAACGATTATAAGGGCTATGTTTTCTTTGGCTTTGAAAACGGCAAAATAGCCAAGGTAGAGCTTTCTTCCTATGAGACCAAGACAAAACGTAAAAAGCTCACCGGGGCTTACAGCACCAAGATCCCATTGGCTGGTGTCGTTTCGGCTGAAAGCGATATAACGCTGCTGCTCAAAGCGACCAACGGCAGGATACTGCTGCTCGACACAGCAAGGATAGCCGCCAAGTCTGTGCGTGATACCATCGGTGTTCAGGTGCTTACCGTTAAGGGAAAGCATACGATGGAAAGCGTAAGGCTATATACAGAGGGAATGCTTGCAAATCCTCACCGCTTCTATTCAAGGTCTATACCGGCGGCCGGAAGCGCCTTGAAGGAAGAGGATGTTATGGAACAGACTACATTATAAAAATCGGCTCTGAGACAACTTTCTCAGAGCCGAAAAGCGGCAAAGCCGCATGACTTTTGATAAAGTAGGGGGCAAACGCATTCCCTTACTTTAAAAGTCTGTATTATTGTGTTACAAAAAAGAAAATATATTCTGTAAAGTATTGCAAATTATACTGCTTTGTGATATTATTTATCGGTCAGAGTACATTTGCTCTTAATGAATCGGAGGTCGTATTAAATGGGTATTATTGAAATCATCGGCGGTCTGCTTATTGTAGTACTGAGCGTTATCATTATTGCTGCCGTTACTATGATGGATCCTAAAAGCAACGGTGTTACTTCCGCGCTTGGCGGCGGTGATAACGGTTCCTTCTTCGGCAAGAATCAGGGACAGACTAAGGAAGCTATGCTGGTTCGCGCTACTACCATTTGTGGTATTGCTTTCACTGTATTGGTGGTTGTCGTTCTTATCGCTTCTTTCCGTTGATAATCTGAAAAAAGAGGGGAGCTTCGCAGTTTGGCGAGGCTCCTTTTTTTATTTGTAAGTATAAAGCTATGCCCCCTGCCAATGGCGCAGGGGGCATAGCTTTAGTCATTTTTTATCGGATAGCGCTGCAGCAGCCAATCCCAATAGTTGAGAGCTGCGTTTTCTTCGGCGGTCGGGTCATATTCCGTTACAAAATTGAGCCCGGAGTCAGGCTCGTGACCCATACAATCCGCGGGAAGATTGCTTTTCTTGTACCATCCGAATGCTGTACTGGTACACTTTTCGGTGGCGAGAGCGCCGGTCTCGGTGCAGTAAGCGCATTCTACGATATTGGGGGAGTAAGCAAAGGACGCCATAGGAAGATCGGCATGGATCGGTTCCATGATGTTGCGCCAAATGATTGGCGGCGGGTAATAATAGCCCGAATAATTGATGGTATCCTGCTCGTCGTAACCCAGATAGCATGCCGCAACATAATATGGGGTAAGACCGATAAACCACTGGTTATAGTCGTTATCAGAGGTGCCGGTCTTGCCTGCAATCGGCATATCGGAGTTGCGGAAGCGTGCATTGGTACCGGTGCCGGGGGAGACGTTGACTACCTGCATCATCAGCTTGTTCATTATAGAAGCGGTATCCTGCGAGATAACGCGCTTGGGAACAGCCTTGTTTTCCAATATCACATTGCCCTCAGAATCGAGAACCTTGGTGTAGGAGTGAGGCGCGGTGAAAAGTCCGCCGTTGCCGAATATCTGATATGCAGAAGCCATCTCAAGCGGGGTGACGCCGTTGGTCAGACCACCAAGCGCCATAGGAGCAAGGGCGATATCGGTAAATACTCTGCCATCCTTGGCTTCACTTTCAACGAGATTTTTGAAAGCGAAGTTGTTGTTGAGAAAATCAAAGCTGGTTCTCGGAGTGAGCATCTGCTGCAGCTTGACGGGGATGGTGTTGGTGGAGCGCTGGAGCGCCTCTACCACCGTTATCGGACCCTTATAAGCGTTATAGAAGTTTCTCGGATAAAGCGATTCGGGATCCTCGGGATCAAGCTGTATGGGACTGTCCTCCCAGAGCATAGACCAGTGAACGAGGTTGTATTCAACAGCGAGAGAATAGGTCGCCAGCGGCTTTATGGTGGAGCCGGGATGACGGACTGCGCTGGTCGCTCTGTTGAAAAGACGTGCGCCGGTTTTTTCACGGTTGGAACCGACTATTGCCTTTATCTGACCGTTGTAGTCAAGGATAACGAATGCGGATTCGGGATATTCCTCGTTTCTGATGGTGGGGAAGGTCTCGGGATCGAGATATTTCTCCTCAAGGAATGTTTGAAGTTCGGGATCGACGGTGGTATAAATTCTGAAACCGCCGGTACGCAGCGCTTCCTTGGCACCCGATTCGGTATAGCCCGCCTGATCGACAAGATCTTTTAGAACTTCGTCGTAAACGGTATCGATAAACCAGTTCTGAACGGTATCGAGCTTTTCTACATATTCGTCGCGCTTGAATTCCATTTTTTGAGCGGTGGCAGCTTGGTATTCCGAATCGGAGAGCATACCCTGTTCATTCATCATAGCCAGTACCATCAGCTGACGTTCACGGTTGTTCTCCGGATTGGAGAAAGGATTCCATTTGGTGGGATTTTGGGTTATCGATATTATCGAAGCCGCTTCAGCGGGGGTAAGCTCGCCTACATCCTTGCCAAAATAGAGGTTTGCCGCCGACTGAACGCCGTTTTGTCCGTTGCCGAGAGCGATGGTGTTTAGATAGGTCTCGAGTATCTGCTCCTTGGAGTAGTTTTTCTCAAGGTTTATCGCTCGGAAGATCTCTCGGACCTTTCTTCCAACGTCATATTCGCGGTCATCGGTGACGTTTTTGACAACCTGCTGAGTTATGGTGGAGCCGCCGAACATATCGGTGGCAAAGGGATTGAGATAGTTGAGGACGGCGTGCAGAGTTCGCTTGAGATCTATTCCCGAATGTTCCCAAAAGCGCTTATCCTCAACGGCAACAGCCGCATCCTTAACGCTTTGGGGGATGTCGGAATAATCTACCCAAACGCGGTTTTCATTGTTCTGAACGCGCTGAAGCTCAAAATATTCATCATCATCCTTGTTTTGGGCGTAGATGATGGTGGTGAAGCTCATCTTGACGTTATCAAGCTTGATCTGGTCGGAAGCGTCTAGGGTGTTCAGCACATATACCGTCAGCACCGAAGCAACGATACAGCCGGTGATTATACCGATCATTATGATGACCGCTATAAGCTTGAAAAAGAGAGCAAATGGATTAAATCTCTTTTTCTTTTTTCTGCGGCGTTTTGGCGGCTGGCTTTCCAAACGCTCAATGTATTCTCCGGACACATGATCACTCCTTTCGGAAAAAATAATGTATGTGCCGTGCAAAGGCGGAGTCGTTTATAAAACAACAGTACAGCTTAGTATAGCATAAACGGCGGGAAAAGTGTACCTTTTTTATTAAACAATGTCGTTTTAAAAAGAATAATCCTTATACTATCTGACAATAATCCTTTTGCGAATATTTTTGACTGATGATGCAGAGGTGAATCATTTGGATATAAAAAGGGTAAAAATTACTTTTGCAGCTGTTGCCGCCGCGGTGTTGGGCGGTATGGTGATAGGGTATATGGCTAAGGGAGAAGTCCGGGCGCCTGCGGCCGTTATGGAATCGGTAACTGGGGTGAGCGCATCTTCAGTTGAGATACAAAAGCCAAGATACCTGCTTTCTCAGTATGAGGGCAAACTGGCGGTATACATTATAGGAAAAAAAGAGCCTGAGCTTGTGTTTGACCGCTTTCTCCATTATCTTCCCGATGTAGACCGAATGAAGCTTGAAAAGGGGATAGAGGTAAGCGAATATTCCGAGCTTTTGAGGCTTATCGAGGATTACACCAGTTAACGGTGGGGATTTCTCAGCAAACATTTCGTTATTGAATATAGTGCTGATTTTAACCGATTTTATTTCATCGTGTTTAATTTGTAATAACTGATTTGCGGTTGAAGCCGAATTGTAATTATTGTTTAACCCATAAAGGATGAATATCCTGAGAATTTGAGTTAAAATGAAACCAACAAAGTTACAAAGAGGTTTTTGATATGACTTTCAAGTTTGCACATAATAATATCAATGTTTGCGATCTTAACGCAAGCCTTGCTTTTTATGATAAGGCACTTGGCTTGAAAGAAAGCTCAAGAAAGGTCGCAGCAGACGGAAGTTTCATTCTTGTATATCTTTCGGATGGCGAAACGCCTCATAAACTTGAGCTTACCTGGCTGAGAGATCATCCTCATCCCTATGATCTCGGAGAAAACGAGATACACCTTGCTTTTACAGCCGACGATTTTGCGGCGGCGCACGAGCACCACAGCAAAATGGGATGCATCTGTTATGAAAACCGCGCAATGGGTATTTACTTCATAAATGATCCGGATGGCTACTGGTTGGAAATAGTTCCTGCAAAGAGATAGACCATCAAAAAATAGATATGATCTTAAGGCCTCCTCCTAAGCCTTGGATCATCGGGACGCTTGATCCGGCAACTCTCCGGCCAGATCAAAAAACAAATAATCTCCAACAAAGACCCGCTTTAAAGCGGGTCTTTGTCTTTGTAATATCGGTTTACCGCAGGCAAAACCGAATTTTTAGCCTTCTTTTGGAATAGTTTTTCAGAAGAAGGGGGATGCAGGTTCTTTGAATGTTATGCAAAAGATATCAGACATGGCGTGGGGACCCTTTACAATGGCTGTCATCATGCTGTTCGGTGGGTGGATGACGTTAAAAAGCAAAGGAATGTTTATTATAAAAGCACCTTTGGCTGTGAAAAAATCGCTTTCATCAAATCATAAGGGCGAGATAACCCCGTTTATGTCGCTTTCCAACGCGTTGGCTGCAACTATGGGCACGGGAAATATAGTTGGTGTGGCGACCGCGCTTTCTGCCGGAGGGCCGGGTGCGTTATTTTGGATGCAGGCAGCGGCGCTTTCGGGCATGATGATAAAGTTTTCCGAGGCGGCATTGGCTGTAAGGTTCAGAAAGCTCGGAGCAGGCCCGATGGGATACCTGAAAAAGATAAAATATATCGGAAAACCGTTGGCGTTGATGTTTGCCATAAGCTGTGCCGCGGCTTCTATAGGTTCGGGATGTATGACACAGTCCAATTCTGCCGCAGGGGCGCTTCAAAGGCTTTCGGTATCTCCGTTTGTGTGTGCCGCTGTTTTCGGACTGCTTGCATGGAATGCGACCAACGGTGGGATAAAAGGGATAATGCGGCTTTCGTCGATCATGATACCGTTTATCACGCTTGGATATATCGTTTTATCGATATCGGTGATAATAAAGCTGCGTGCCGACCTGCCCGCGGTACTGTATGATATTATGCAAAGTGCTTTCAGTTTTGAAGCGGCAGCGGGAGGCGCGGCGGGCTATACCGTCAGGCTGGCTGTCAGGTATGGGCTTTCAAGAGGTATATTTTCAAACGAAGCCGGTATGGGCTCAAGTGCGATCGCATATTCGCTTTCGGCAGAGAACGACATACAAGGGCAGGGAGCTCTCGGCATAGCCGAGGTATTTATCGATACCGTTATTTGCTGCACGCTGACGGGGCTGGTGCTGCTGCTTTCAAGCTGCGAACTGAGCGGGGCGGATGGGGCCTCGATGGCGATAGAGGCGTTTTCACTGTCGCTGGGGAGAAAATACGGCGGTATGACTGCTGTGTTTATAGCTCTGTTTGGGCTGGCATCGGTATGCGGATGGTTCACATACGGTGTCGAGGCGGTAAAAACATTGTTTCCAAACAGTGGAGGTGCCTTGAAAATTTATCACGCTTTATATGCGGTCTGCTCCGCGCTTGGAGCGCTGGCCGCTTCTGAAACGGTATGGCTGCTAAGTGATATCCTCACCGGGGCGATGCTTCTTATCAATCTGTTTGGAATGATAATGCTGATAGATGAGATAAACGGTCTCATATGCTGCAAAAGATGATACAATAGCCGCAAAACGGCTATTATATCACATGATGTTCACTTTTAAACTTACATGATCAGGCTGTGTCGCTTCAACGGTACAGCCTGATTTTTCCATTTTCATGCAGAAATCTAATAAGCATAATTATTACAGGCGCTGCAAGCATTCCGAATATACCAAATGCTTTAAGCCCGAAGAACATGGCTGTCAGCGTTATCGCGGGGTGAAGTCCAAGCGAATCACCGACTATACGGGGTTCAATGATATTTCTGACTACTACAGTTACTGCGTACAGCACGAGCAGCCCTGCCCCCAATGCGGAGCGCCCGTTTATCAGCTCTATCGATCCCCATGGGATCAGCACTGCGCCCGAGCCGAGTACCGGGAGTATATCCAACAGTGCGATGACGGCGGAATATTTCCAAAATGAAGGTATCCTCAGCGCCCAAAGACCGATACAAAGCTCGATAAAGGTTATAAGCATTATGATAAGATAAGCTTTTACCAGCCTGAAAAGGCTCGACAGCATAAAATTTTTGAGGTCATATATCAAGGGACGCAGCTTGTGAGGTATCTGGCGCATGATAAACTGCGTTACATTATCGTAATCCATCGCTATTGCAAAAGAGGATATTATCATAAATAAGAAACCGATAAAAAACACCGGCATGCCTTTGAGAAAGCCGGTAGCCTTTGACAAAAAATAGGAGGAAAGATCGGTGACCAGCTCCTGAGCCGCTGTGGACAAAAGTGAAAACAGTTCACCAAGCGACAGCGCCGATACGGGAGCAAATCTACGCAATATTATCAGCAACCGTTCCGAAAGCTGCCGGGCATATGGCAGAAGGGAACGGTTATAGAAATCGGGCAGCTTTTGAGATAGTTCTATAATGTAGCTCACCGATACTGCCGCGAACATCCAAAAAAGCAGAAATACGATGAAATAAAAGAATATTCCCGCGGCGGCAGCCGAGATACGGCTCCGCGTCATAAAGCGTCTTGCAAGCGATTTAAAAAGATATGCCAGTGCAAGGCTGCTCAGAAAGGGCCAGAACCACGGTATAAGCTTTAAGACAAAGACAAATAGTGCCGCTATACCTGCATAATATACCGATGAGATCAAAAATGACAGTTTTTTGCTGCTTTCCATACTATCACCGCCTTAAAAATATTATTGTTTTGGATGGGCGGTATATTCCGTTGTGTCAGATTAACTATATTTCGTTCAATTTCTCATCTATTTTTTATCCAAAAAATGCGTTGTTTTTTGAAAAAAAGATAAAATTACACTTGCATTTCCTGCTTTAGAGTGATATAGTGTATTCATCGCAGGTACAACCGTATTCGAATGATGGAAAACATGGCTGCCAAACGAAAGGAGGATGTGTCTGGATGTGGACACCGCCCAAATACCTTGTAGTTGAAACTGAAACTTTGCCGGATGTTTTCGCAAAGGTGGTCTATGCAAAGCAGCTTCTTGAAAGCGGACATACCACCAGCATATCCCAGGCCGCCAAAATGGCGGGGATCTCGCGAAGCGCAATATATAAATATCGTGATTCGGTTTTTCCTTATGTAAATGAGATGGCGGGCAAGGTGATAAGCATTTATCTGCTGCTGAGAGATAAGCCGGGCGTGCTTTCGGGGCTTATTGCCGAGCTTTACAGCCACGGGGTCAATATACTCACCATAAATCAGAATATACCGGTAGATGGTATTGCGGCTGTTTCGGTATCTGTTTCACTCGATGCCACCTCAGTCAACGATATGGAGATGGTCAACGACCTCAAAAAGCTCGATGGTATAGTTGAAGCAAGAAAACTTACGGGACATTAATTATTTATATAGAATAGGAGAATTGTTATGAAGATCGCAGTTGTAGGATTTGGAACGGTAGGCTCGGGCGTAGCTGAAGTATTCTATAAGAATCGTGATAAGATCGAGAACAAGGCGGGATGCCCTCTTGATATCAAATATGTTGTTGACCTTAGAGACCTCTCTGAGACTCCTTATGCCGACAAGTGGACCAAGAACTTTGAGGATGTTGTAAATGATCCCGAAGTTGATGTTGTTGTTGAAACGATGGGTGGTCTTAAGCCTGCATATGATTTCTCCAAGCGCAGCCTGCTGGCAGGCAAGCATGTAGTTACCTCCAACAAGGAGCTGGTAGCTACCCACGGCGCGGAGCTTATCGCCATCGCCAAGGAAAAGAATGTAAACTATCTGTTTGAAGCAAGTGTAGGCGGCGGTATCCCGCTTCTCCATCCGCTTTACCAGTGCCTCGGCGCAGGCGACATCACCGAGGTGGCAGGTATACTTAACGGCACCACCAACTTTATCATGACCCGCATGATAGAGGATAATATGTCCTTTGAGGACGCTCTCAAGCTTGCGCAGGATAACGGATATGCCGAGAGAAATCCCGCTGCCGATGTTGAAGGCCACGATGCCTGCAGAAAGATAGCTATTCTTACCTCTCTCGTTTACGGTAAGCATGTTTATCCCGATGAGGTAAGCACCGAGGGCATCACCAATATCAAGTCTGAAGATGTTGCGGCAGCATCCTCCATCGGATATGCCATCAAGCTCATCGGCAGAGTTAAAAAGACCGAAAAGGGTCTTGTTGCGATGGTTTCTCCCGCACTTGTCAAAAAGAACAGCCCGCTGGGCAACATCAGCGATGTTTATAACGGCGTTTTGGTAAGAGGATCCGATCTCGGTGACGTTATGTTCTACGGCAAGGGCGCAGGAAAGGCTCCCACTGCCTCGGCAGTTCTTTCCGATGTCATCGACGCTGTTTCCGCAGGCGGCAATATCAGAAAGCTCGGCTGGGTAGACGCGCCCCACAACACCCTTATCGACAGCCGCAACGATGTTTGTGCCGTTATGGTTCGTGTTGATGCAGCCGACAAGCAAAAGACAGCAAAGCTCTTCGGATGTGAGAAGGATATCAATGAAGCGGCTTTTATCACTCCCGTTATTACCGGAGAGCAGCTTGAAAATCTCAAGGAGCAGGCTGACCGGCAGGGTATCAAGCTGCTGAGTGCCATCAGAGTTCTTGATTATTAAGGAGGCATAATTATTGCTTACCGTTAAAATACCGGCGACATCTGCGAATGTCGGCGCCGGATTTGATTCGCTTGGACTTGCCGTAACGCTTTATAACGAGATACACCTTGAAGAATACGAGGGACTTTCCATCTGCTCGCTTGACGGCGCGGATATTCCCTGTGATGATACCAATTTGGTGTATACCACCATAAAATCGATGTATGAGCTTTGCGGAAAGCCGTTTTACGGGGTCAGATTCGGACAGATAAACAACATACCGCTTTCCCGCGGATTGGGCAGCAGCTCCGCCTGCATTATAGGCGGTCTGCTTGCGGCAAACCATCTGATGGGATTCCCGTTTTCAAAACGCGAGATAATAGACCTTGCCGCTACCATAGAGGGACACCCCGACAATACAACCCCGGCGCTGCTGGGCGGATTTGTTACCGCCGCTTTTGACGGAAAACAGGTGCATTACGTCCGTCAGGAGCTGCATGTCGGCATAAAATTTGCGGCGCTTATCCCTTCCACCGAGCTGAAAACGACCCTTGCAAGAAGCGTTCTTCCTCACCGCATCAGCCATAAGGATGCTGTATACAATCTTTCGAGAGCCGCGCTGATGAGTGCTTCGCTTGCGACCGGCAGCTATCATAATCTCAAAACTGCCGCGGGCGACAAGCTTCATCAGGATTACCGTCTGCCGCTCATTCCGGGCGCTGAGCGCGCTATGAAGCTTATGGATGAGCAGGGGATATACTGCTCCTATATCAGCGGCGCAGGCTCCACCCTGATGGCGATGGTACCCGGAGATAAGGGCAACAGCTTTTATTCCAATCTTCGCCCCATTCTTGATGAAGAAGGCTTCAAGGACTGGAAGCTTTTGATGCTCGATGCCGACAATACCGGAGCTATCTGCGTTGAAAGCATTAAAATACCTTGACATCATCGTTTAAAAAGGATATTTTTACATAAGAATTTCTCGTTTGAGAAAAGGAGGAAACAGTTTTGGATCTGATAGTACAGAAATTCGGAGGTACTTCGGTAGCTGATGCCGAGCGCGTTGAGCGTGTTGCCGATATAATCACCGATACATACAAACAGGGCAATAATGTTGTTGCTGTTGTTTCGGCTCAGGGCAAGTTTACCGATGTTCTTGTCGATAAGGCTGCTGAGATAAACACCAAGGCTTCCAAGCGTGAGATGGATATGCTGCTTTCGGCAGGTGAGCAGATATCGATAGCGCTGCTTGCCATGGCGATAGAAAAACGCGGATTTCCGGTCAAGTCTTTCCTCGGCTGGCAGGCGGGCTTTGTTACCGATTCCAACCACTCCAACGCAAGAATACGCAATATCAAGACTGAGCGTATCTCTAACGAGCTTTCCAAGCGCACTATTATAATTGTTGCGGGCTTCCAGGGCCTTAACCGTTATGATGATGTTACCACCCTTGGACGCGGCGGTTCCGATACCAGCGCGGTTGCGCTTGCGGCTGCCCTGCACGCAAAAAAATGCCAGATCTACACCGATGTTGACGGCGTTTATACCGCCGATCCCCGTCTTGTAAAGACCGCGCAGAAGCTCGATTCTATCAGTTATGACGAAATGCTTGAGCTTGCAACGCTTGGAGCGCAGGTGCTTCACAACCGTTCGGTTGAAATGGCAAAGCGTTACAATGTAGATCTTGAGGTGCTTTCGAGCATAACCAGACGCCCCGGCACTATCATTAAGGAGGAAGCAGATGTGGAAAAGATGATCATAAGCGGTGTAGCTAAGGATACTAATATTGCGAGAATTTCGGTTTTGGAGCTTGAGGATAAACCCGGTATAGCTTTTAAGATCTTCTCGCTGCTTGCAAAAGAAAAGATAAATGTGGATATTATCCTTCAGTCTGTAGGACGCGATGGCACCAAGGATATCACCTTTACTGTTGCGAAAGAAAACAGCGAGCGCGCTGTTGAAGTGCTCAATGAGAATAAAAAGTATATCGGCATCAAGGGAGTTGAATGCAACACCAACTGTGCAAAGGTTTCTATCGTTGGCGCAGGCATGGAATCCAACCCCGGCGTTGCAAGCAAGCTGTTTGACGCGCTTGCATCTCACAACATCAATATCGATATGGTTTCCACCAGTGAGATCAAGATCTCGGTACTTATCGACACCAAGGATGCTGAAAGAGCGGTAGTTGCTATCCACGACGCATTCTACAATATCTGATAAAAATTTCTAAGCCCTGATGGTTAGATACCGTCAGGGCTTATTTTGTGTGCTTTTTTATGATGATAGTTGAAATTGTTTTATCTTCTTATTGCCGCGGCGTAGAGATCGTTTTTCATATAGCCGAGCCCGTTAGAGATCCTTAAAGCCGCAGACTCAACAAGCTTGCCGAGGCGGTGTATACGTTCCTCGGTAGATCGGTCGGCGCGGGCAACGATGCTTGCGGCCCCAACGACCTGATTATCTATATCAAGGATAGGCGCGGCTACCGGCAGGGCAGCGTGCGAGTTCTCAGAAGTTGCATCGACAACAAAGCCCATGCTGCGGGACTTATTTAAGAAAGATAGTAGTGAAATGCTGTCATATATGTCGGGGATACTGCAATCGGAATACATTTCGGGGGTGACAGCGGCGAGCGCCTGATCATCGGGAAGCGCAGCGAGGATAGCCTTGCCGAGAGCTGTGCTCAAAAGATGGCGCACCGAACCCACCGAATATGCGGTCTGAAATTCAGCGTCTGACAGGAATTTCATGATATAGACAAAATCGTGCTTGCCGCTGCGCAGCGCAAGGAATACTGTCTCGTTTACCTGACGGTTCAGCTCGGTAAGAATGGGGCGGGCGATAGAATCGAGACTTGCTCCCGCAAGATAGGAGTGACCGATGCGAAACAGCTCGGGCCCTATGCGGTAGGTTTTGCGCCTTGGGTCGGGACATTCAAGAAAGCCCTCTTCGGTAAGGGTGTGAACGATATCAAAAACGCTGCTTTTGGGCAGAGCGAGCATGGCGCTGATCTCGGTCAAGGTCATGCCGTCGCCGTTGGAGGAAAGCAGCCGCATTATTGATATCGATTTTAAAAGTGTACTGTTCATGCTAATCACCAAGATGTTCAGAATAATGCAAAACTGTGTAAAGAGTCCGCATATACGAATATCATATTATAGCATTGTTAGAATTTTGTCAAGTGCGACACAGAAAACGGTTTAATATATAGCAATTGCATTAAATATATTATTATTAATTTGTCAAGAAAAGAGAAAAAAAGCAGTATTATTGACAACTCCATTTATTAGGAATATAATTTATCTGTCCGTAAGGGCGGACGAGATTCGAATATACGAACATGGAGGAGATTTATAATGAAAAAGGCATTATCCCTTGTACTTGCCATAGTTATGGTTATGGCACTTGCAGCATGCGGCGGCTCCAAGCCCGCAGCAGCTCCCGCTTCTTCTGCAGCACCCGCAGCACCCGCGGCACCCGCAGCACCTGCAGCACCTGCAGCACCTGCAGCACCCGCGGCTTCTGAGCCCGCTAAGGAAGTAAAGAAGATCAAGCTTGACGTTGGCACCAACTGTACTCCCAACACCAACTCTGACCTCGCTTGTGCCCTCTTTACCGAAAAGCTCAACGAGAGCGGACTTTTCGAGGCTACCTACTATAACAACAACCAGCTCGGCGTTATCGGCGACCTGTTTGAGATGATCCTTGCAGGCGACTACCTTGTAACCCTCGGCGGCGGCTCTGACTGGGGCGACGTTGTTGGCGAGCCCAACATGGGCTGCATCATGACCCCCTTCCTCGTAAACGAGTATGACGAGATCCACGGTCTCACCGAGAGCGATCTTTGGAAGGGTATGCTTGAGAACGCTGAGAAGAATGCCGGCGTTCATATCATCAACCATCCCACCATCAGTGGCACCCGTTACTTCTGGTCCAACAAGAAGCTCACCACCCCCGCTGACATGGCAGGCGTTACCATGCGTGTTCCCACCTCCAGCTACTATGTAAACGCTATCACCGCTTTCGGCGGCACCCCCGCAGCTATACCCGTAAGTGAGCTTTACACCTCTCTCGCACAGAAGGTCGTTGACTCCTGTGAGTTCCCCTACGACGCAGGCAACACCCGTCAGCTTTACGAAGTAACCAAGTATGTTTCCAACCAGGCTTACGTTACCACCTTCGACCTGCTCGGCACCAGCACCGCCCTTTGGGAAGCTATGAGCGACGAGCAGAAGGAAGTTATGACCAACGCTGCAAAGGCAGCTGCTGAGCTTACCTTCAAGCAGTATAAGGACATGGAGAAGTCCGGTATCGAAAAGCTCACTGCCAACGGCATGGAGTTCTATGACCTTGACGTTGACGCTTACAAGGCTTGCATGGATGAGTTCTACAAGCTCTGCAACTGGACCGACGAGTTCAAGGCTGAACTTGAGACCGCAATGGCTAACTACAAGGCTTCTAAAAAGTAATCAACTTCTTATTATAAGTAACTTCTTCGGGTGATATGGCCAGGCTTTAGCCTGGCTATATTGCCAACATTCAAAAAATCAGAAAGGGGAAAGCCCGTGCTGAACAAAGTCAAAACAATAGTTAAATACATAGACGAGATCGGATTCAGCGTTTCCGCTTCTATAATGACTATAGTTACCGTCTATGGTGTGATCATGCGTTACTTTATCAGAAAGCCAATTCTATGGGGCGATGAGCTCAATATGATACTCATCGTATGGTGCATCTTCTTTGGCGCTTCCGCAGCATTCCGCGAGCGCTCTCACATCGCTGTTGATGTGCTTTATGATCTTTTCCCGAGAAAATTAAGAGCAGTTCTTTGTCCCATTATCTGGGCAACTGTTGCTTATTCCATAGTATGGCTCGGACAGGTTCAGGTAAACCGCACAATGCAGCTGCTTGCAAAGAATCAGGCCACCATCGTGCTCCACTTCCCTAAATATGTGACCTATGGAGTTGTAGCATTTTGCTGTCTGCTTATGCTGATAAGCCATATAATAGTAGGCATTGAAGACCTGCAGCACTTTTTTAAAACAGGAAAGGAGGGCGAAGATAAATGAGTGGCGAGATGATAGTTGGCATTACTACAATAGTCATGCTGGTATTGATGTTCCTTAAAATACCGGTATGGGTCTCTACCCTTGGCGCATGCTTCGTTTACTTCATCCTTAACCCCGATGTTAATGTTATGATAGCCGGCCAGCGCGCAACCTCCGGTCTTGAAAGTACATCACTGCTGGCGTGCCCCTTCTTTATGATGGCGGGCGTTTTCTTCAACTACACCGGCGTTACCGAACGCCTCGTTGACTTCTGCACATTAGCTACCGGCAGAATGACCGGCGGCTTGGCTCAGGCCAATATACTGCTCTCTACCCTTATGGGCGGCATGAGCGGCTCTTCCACCGCCGATGCGGCTATGGAAGCTAAGATCATGGTTCCCTCCATGATCAAGTCCGGCCATTCCAACGCATTCGCATCTGTTATCACCGCAATTTCTTCGATGATAACTCCTCTTATCCCTCCCGGCATCGGCATGATCCTTTACGGAACCCTCGCCGGCGTTTCCATCGGCAAGCTGTTCATGTGGGGCTTTGCTCTCGGCATCATCATGTGCGTTACCATGTTTGCTTTCACCGAGGTCATCGCCAAGAAGCGCGGCTACAAGCCTTATCTCGAAAAGAGACCCACCGCTCAGGATTATATCCCGGTTATCAAGCGCTCCTGGCCCGCTTTGGTGCTGCCTGTTATCATCATCGGTTCTATCCGTATCGGCATGGTATCCCCCGCAGAGGCAGGCGCGGTAGCGGTTTTCTATTCTCTTATCCTCGGCTTCTTCTGGAAGGAGCTTTCCTGGAACAAGATAGTTCTCTCGATGCGTGAGAGCGCTGTTTCGGTAGGCAGCACCATGATGCTCATGGCTTCCGCTTCCATCTATTCCTGGATCCTTACCAAGGAGCAGATCCCCCAGGCAATGGCAGAGGTCATGCTTCAGTACATCGACAACAAGTATATTTTCATGCTTGTTGTTAACATCTTCCTGCTTATCGTAGGTATGTTCATGTCCGGCACCGCAGCCACCATCATTCTGGTCCCGCTGCTTGCTCCCGTTGCCGCTGCTTACGGTATCGATCTCGTTCACTTCGGTATGATGTTCACCTATAACATCTCCATCGGCGGCATCACTCCTCCCGTTGGCGGACTTATGTATGCTACCATCGCCGTTACCAAGTGCAAGATGAAGGATTTCATCATCGAGTCTATCCCGTGGTACATCTATCTGCTTACCTATCTGATGCTTCTTACTTACGTACCCTTCCTGTGGTGCTGATAATCGAGGTTTAAATCAATGAGCAAAATAATGTTATCTGACCTCAAAAGCTTTTGCACTGAGGTCCTTATCAAAGAAGGTATGACTGCCGCTGACGCGGCAGTCACCGCTGAGGTCCTTGCTGAGACCGATGCCTTTGGCACCAACTCTCACGGCACCAAGAACCTCGCCGGATATATTGACAAGGCTCATGTCGGCGGCGTTGACCTTAAAGCCCGCCCCGAGATAGTCAGCGAGGGCCCCGCCTTCGCAAATATCGATGCCAACTCCTGTCTTGGCATGGTTTCCTCCAGCATGGCTATGGAGCTTGCCTGTGAAAAGGCTTCCAAGGCCGGTATAGCTATCGTTACCGTTAAAAACAGCTGCCACTTCGGCGCTGCAGGCTACTATGCCAATATGGCTGCCCGCAAGGGACTCATCGGCATCGCCATGAGCAACGTTGACCCCAACATGACCATTCCCGGCGCAAAGGGCATGGTCATAGGCAACAACCCCTTTGCTTATGCCGCTCCCGCAAAGAGCGTGCCCACCGTTTTTCTTGATGTTGCTATGAGCAACGTCGCTTCTCTCAAGGTCGTTCAGGCGAGAAAAGACGGCAAGCAGATACCCGACACCTGGATAGTAGATAAGGATGGACTTCCCACCACCGACCCCAGCCATTATCCCGAAGAGGGCGCTATGCAGCCCTTTGCGGCGCATAAGGGCTACGGTCTTGCTGTATTCGTTGAGCTGCTCAGCGGCATCCTTTCGGGCGGCTGCACCAGCATGAGCGGAGATATCGTCAGCTGGTGCTTCGAGCCGGAAAAGAAGAACAACGTCTGCCACGCTTTTATGGCTATCGATCCCAAGCTGTTCGGCACTGCTGATATTGCCGACCGCGTTGAGACTATGTCTGCCACACTGCGCGAGGCGCCCAAGGCGCTCAACGCTGCCCGTATCTTCACCCCCGGTGAGATCGAATGGGAAAAGCACCTCAAGGGCGACAAAGAGGGCGTTGAGCTTCCCGCCGCAGTTGAAGGATCTCTCAAGGCTCTTTCTGAAAAGAGCGGCGTAGAACTTAAAGTATTCTGACAGTTAAAAGGAGAGTACCTATGAAATACAGTGAAAGATTGGGCAATAACGCGGTCGTTCCGGTAGTGGTTTTGGAGGATGCCGCTAATGCTGTTCCCACTGCAAAGGCGCTGCTTGCCGGCGGTATCGACGTAATGGAGATAACGCTGCGCACCGATGCTGCTATCGATTCCATCAAGGCGGTTGCCGCACAGTGCCCTGAGATGCTGGTGGGCGCAGGCACTGTTTTGAATCTTGAGCAGGCCAAAGCCGTTGTTGAAGCAGGCGCAAACTTCATCGTTTCGCCCGGTTTTGACGCCGAACTGGTAGGCTGGTGTATGGAAAACGATATCACCGTTACCCCCGGCTGTGTTACCCCCACTGAGATAATGGCTGCCCTCAAGCTCGGTGTTGATGTAGTCAAGTTTTTCCCTGCCAATGTTTACGGCGGCTTAAACGCAATGAAAAACCTTTCTGCACCTTTCGGCGGAGTTAAGTTCATTCCTACCGGCGGCGTAAACGGTCAGAACATCAGCGAATATGCCGCTGCTCCTTATGTGCATACCGTTGGCGGAAGCTGGGTATGCGCAAAGGCGGATATCTCTGCCGGAAACTTCGATAAGATAACCGCCCTCTGCAAAGAGGCTGTTGCCAACTCGCTCGGATTTGAAGTAGCCCACATCGGCGTAAACACCGCTGATTCCGCTGAGGCTATGGCGGTAGCCATGCAGTTCAACGGTATGTTCGGCTTTGCTGTAAAGGATGGCAACAGCTCTGCCTTTGCAAGCACCGGCATCGAAGTCATGAAGTCCGATTCCATCGGAACAAAGGGTCATATAGCCGTTCGCACCAACAACATCAAGCGTGCTGCCGCATGGCTTGAGAGCAAGGGTATTGCGCTTAATGCCGACAGTGCCAAATATAAGGGCAAGCAGATGGTCGCAGTTTACCTCAAGGAAGAGGTAGGCGGCTTTGCTGTTCATCTGCTGCAGAAATAAGGAGAGAAAACCATGAAAGTTTTGACCTTCGGAGAGATAATGCTTCGCCTTAAATCCCCGGGTACCGAGCGCTTTTTTCAGAGCCCCGCGTTTGAAGCCACCTTCGGCGGCGGCGAGGCGAATGTAGCTGTTTCTCTTGCTAATTACGGCATGGATGCCGCTTATCTTACCGTTCTTCCCAACAACTCTATCGGCGATGAGTGTGTAAACGAGCTTCGCCGCTTTGGCGTGGATACCACCCGCATCCTGCGCGGAAAGGGAAGAATGGGCATCTACTTCCTTGAGTCGGGCGCTAACCAGCGTGCTTCCAAGGTGGTATACGACCGGGCTTACTCGGCTATCGCGCTTGCCAAGCCGGGCGATATCGACTGGGATAAGGCTTTTGAGGGCGTTGAGTGGTTTCATATCACCGGCATCACTCCCGCTATCTCCGAAAGCGCTATGGAACTTAGCCTTGAAAGCGTTAAGGAAGCCAAGAAGCGCGGTGTGACCGTTTCCTGCGACCTTAATTTCCGCAAGAAGCTTTGGCAGTATGGCAAGACCGCGCCTGAAGTTATGGGCGAGCTTGCAAAATATGTTGACGTAGCTATCGCTAACGAGGAGGACTGCCAAAAGTCGCTTGGGATCAAGGTGGATGTTGAGGTTGAAAGCGGCGAGCTTGATTCCAAAAAGTATGAAGAGCTTTCCAACAAGGTACTGGCAGCTTACCCCAACATGAAGGCTATAGCCATCACTCTGCGTGAGAGCCACAGCGCCGACTGGAACGGCTGGTCTGCCTGCCTCAACTACGGTGGCAAATTTTACCTTTCCAAGAAGTATGAGATCCGTGATATCGTTGACCGCGTAGGTGGCGGCGACAGCTTTGCCGGCGGTCTTATCTACGGTCTCAACAATTATGAGGATAAGCAGCAGGCTTTGGAGTTTGCGGTTGCAGCTTCCTGCCTCAAGCACTCTATTCTCGGCGACTTTAACCGCGTTTCTGTCAGCGAAGTTGAAACGCTGATGAAGGGCGACGGCAGCGGCCGCGTTCAGAGATGATATCCTCGTTTTGATATGGAGGTATGTAAATGAAACGTCTTGTACTTGAAGAAATGATATGGCCGGAAGTTGAAGAGGCTCTTTCTACTGTAAAAGTGGCCATTGTTCCTGTCGGCTCCTGCGAGCAGCATGGGCCTAACGGCACTTTTGTAACAGATTACACTGTTGCTTATGAGATGTCTAAGCGGCTGGCGGAGCGGTGCGGCGATAAGGTTTTGGTGTTCCCGCCGGTCACCTATGGTTACTCTGCGCATCATATGGCTTTCCCCGGCACTGTTACATTGAGCGTCAATACCCTTACCTCGGTCCTGGTGGATATTGCATTGGCTATTGCCAAACACGGATTTGAAAAGGTGCTGTTTGTAAACGGACATGGAGGAAATGTTCCGAGTCTGACAAGTGCCGTTCAGATACTGAAATATGAGCACAAGGTGTCTGCGTTCTGGTCCAGCTGCGGTCCTTCCATTATTCCGGGCGGCGGTGCGGATCGCTTTTTCCCGGATCGTGAGAAGCCCTTCAGCGGACATGCGGATGAGGTGGAAATGTCTTATGCCATGTATCTAAAGCCCGAGCTCGTTCGTGAAAAGCGTGAAAAGGGTATCAAGCAGGTCAGCATATTTAACGATTGCGAGAATTTTGTTGCCGGAAGTCAGGGCGTATGGAACTGGAAAAATGATATGACGTTTAACGGTAGCCAGGGCGATGCACGAAAAGCCTCTGCTGAGATCGGCGGACGTATGGTTGAAGAGATTCTGGATCAGTTGGAAATATTGGTTGAAAAGATGCTTCGCCATACCCCCACATATTGCTGAGAGTACTTAATAAACTAAACATACCCCACGCATACAAGCCCGCCTCCTATGAAGAAAACTGAGAGCTTGCTCTTGGGTTAATGCCGAACAACGGACCTGTTTTATAAAAGCAGGTCCGTTGTTTTGCAACAATACACTTTACACCTAAAAGAAAGCGAAAATACATCGATTTTTGTGATATAAAATGGCATTTTTGCTCTACCAAGAGGTCTCGTTTTTTGATACAATATATTGGAAAAATCAGAACAGCGGCACTGCTTGTTGCCGCTGTTAATGGAGTGTGTGATATGTTTCAGCAAATACTGGCCGTCGTTCTGCTCGCGATAGGTCTTATTTACGGCGCTGCTGCGATATATATATCTTATCGCAACAGAGATAAGCTTGCTGCAGAGAGGGGAAATATTTTTGTATTAGCCGCGGCAGAGGTCGCTATATATATATGCGCCAGCGTAGGGCTTTCAAATTATATTTTGAACACCCTGCTGTTTAAGCATGTTGTAGATGGCGACGACCGCCTGCTGCCGGGAACGCTGGTTGCCGGATGCGTTACTCCGGGCGCTATAATCGCTTTTTCGCTGCTTCGTGCCGACAGCAACCCCATCGATACCAAGCTGCTGATAGTTTGTGCAGTGAGCGTTATCGCGGGCAGCATTGCGGGTTCAAAATCGGTCGGTATGTTTGACAGCGCCCGAATCAGAAAAATTATGCAGGTCGCGCTCATCTTTTCCTTTATCGTTTTGGTGGTACGCAATGTTGTATCGATCGGCAGCGGCAATGAGGCAACCTCGCTTG
Source organism: uncultured Oscillospiraceae bacterium (assembly GCA_964605985.1). Classification (GTDB taxonomy): domain Bacteria; phylum Bacillota; class Clostridia; order Oscillospirales; family Ruminococcaceae; genus Yanshouia. Next base: position 26,138 of record CAZSEO010000009.1, read on the forward strand.
AGGGCTTTAAGCTGGTGCTCGCCGCTATCCTCTGCTTTATCACCACCGCCATCAATATGTTCGGCATCCCGATGAAGCCCACCTGGACGGCGATGTTTCTGATGCTCGGATTGTCCTCGCTCACGGCGCTTTCTCTCGTTTTGTTCTTTGGATCGATCGCCCCCCTCGTCGGAGGGATCCGCGCACTTCGGGCAAACAGATATCACGGCAAAATGGTTTTGTGTACTATTGTAATGGGATCGGTCGGAGCAATACTTGGTACCATGCTTGCTATCTCGATACCTTCCAAGCTGCTGAATATCCTGCTTCTTGCAGTAATGCTCATCGCCATTATAACTATGTCAAAAAAATCAAAAAAGTAATAAAATGATATCAAAACCAAAAGCCCGTGATAACGGGCTTTTGATTTAGTGGGGGAGGGATATCTGATGCAGCTTGTTACGCAACGTAAAGAATTTTGCAATGATACGCGGCAATGGGTAGAGATAACTGAATTTGCGGAAGCAGAGGGCGGATATGGATGCGCGGTTGAATGCAGTGCTGTGGAATATGAATGCAGCAGGCAGGATGACTGTCCAGCCTGTAAAAAGGTAGGCTGCCGTTATTTTATATATTAAGGGCAAAGTATAATGCATCCGGGTGTGTAAAAGACATACGGATGCATTTTTAGATAAATAAAAACCTCCTTTTACCGCGGCGTTGATCAGAAGCGGCAAAAGGAGGTTATGTATTATATAACTGTTTTCAGATCAATCGTTGGAAGCAACAGCCTTATCGAACAGAGCCTCTACCTCGTCAGAGGGAGCCTTGCCGCACTTGGAAACGATGACCGCAGCTGCCAAACCTGCGAAAAATCCGGGGATGATCTCGTAAATACCGGTGGAAGAAAGGCATGCCAGCCAACCGATATCAACTACCGCACCTACGATGATGCCGGCAACAGCACCTTCAAAGGTGAAGCGCTTCCAGAAGAGGGAGAGCATGATGGCGGGACCGAAAGCTGCGCCGAACACACCCCATGCGTTTTCAACAAGGCCCATGATGGTGCCGCTGCCGGGGTTGGAAGCTATCAGAACTGCAATGACAGAGATAGCCAATACAACGAAACGACCTGCCCACAGCATTTCTTTATCGGTGGCCTGATTCTTGCGGATGACAGGCTTATAAACATCGCTCGCGAATGCACTGGCGCTTGCAAGCAGCTGAGAGTCAGCAGTGCTCATTGCAGCCGCAAGGATAGCGGAGAGCAATATGCCGCTGATGATTGCGGGGAAGATAGCGCGAACCATCTGAATGAATACGGTGGAGCTGTCGGTGATATCGCCAAGGAACAGATGACCGATGCAGCCTGCGGCTACCGAGAATACAACGATAAGAACGTTCCAGGTGATGCCGATTTTTGCGCTCTTTCTCAGATCCTTATCGGAACGGACAGACATAAAGCGAACGATTATATGGGGCATACCAAAGTAACCGAGGCCCCAGCCCAAACCGGAAACGATGTCTTTCCAGTTGGCAAAAAGATTCCAATATCCTTCGGGCAGAGTGGAAGAAGTGCCGGCGGCGTTGCCGCTCTTAACGAGAGCGAGAGCGAAGATGGGAGCTATCAACAGAGCTGCCAGCATAAGCAGACCCTGAAAGAAGTCAGTCCAGCAAACGGCACTGAAGCCGCCGAGGAAGGTATAGCCGATGATGATAAAGGCTGCGAGATACATAGCGGCGGTTGTGTCCATGCCGATAACGGTATTGAACAGGGTGCCGCATGCCTTGATGGAGGAGGCTGCGTAGATGGTATACGCTACAAGGAAGATAACAGCGCATATCAGCTGTAAAGACTTGCTCTTGGAAAGGAAGCGGTTGGTGAGGTACTGAGGAATGGTTATAGAGTCGCCGGAAACTATAGTGAAGCGGCGAAGGCGGGGGGCCTCAACAGTCCAGCTGACGGCATAACCGATAGCGAGACCGATAGCTATCCATGCCTGTCCTATGCCTGCCGCATAGATGGAAGCGGGCAGACCCATCAGTACCCATGCGCTCATGTCGGAAGCGCCTGCAGAAAGAGCAGATACCCAGGGTCCCATTTCACGGCCGCCCAAAAAGTAAGTCTTCTCTCCGCCGTCTTTGGAACGAAGGAAGAAGAAGACACCTATACCCAGCATAAACACCAGATAGATAATAAATACAACGATTTCAGCATTCATAATAATTTTCCTCCCAGCACAACTGTGCTTTCGTAATAGTGGTAGTATAACATACTATTAACAAGAATGAAATACAGAATGGAGTATAGAATAGATTCTATACTCCATTTGAGATGAATACGGTTTTTTACTTTTAATAAGGGGATTTTATAACTGAACTTATTTTGATACGAATACATATTAGAAAATTGAATGATATTTTTAGTCGGAGGTTTTTGCCCGATAACTCTCCAAAAACATGGGAGTCACCTTATCGGTATAGGCTACAAGCGAGTATTCGCCGCCTGATAAACACCAGTCATACATCAAAGCTCGCTCCCAAAGGGCATAAGCTTTGAGGATATCGTTTGCGCTGCGGTCGTTTCTCAGCTGGCCGTTTTTCTGACCCTCTACTATGATTCGTCTGAGCAATTTGAAATAGGTGCGGTTTCTGTCCAGCAGATGCTTTTCGCCTTTTGCCAGCAGCTGTGTTGAGAGAAGCCTTGCCAGCAGATCCATCGATACGCCGCTGTCGATCATGGCGAACAGCTCGTGATTTAGGTAGATCAGCTTTTCTATGGCGTTGAGGGCAGGATCCATAGTTTCCTGAAGCTCCTCATATTTTTCGTCAAATACATCTGCCAAAGTGCCCAAAAGCGCGTTTTTACCCTCAAAATAGTGATAAAATGAGCCTTTGGAGGTCTCGGATTCGAACACTATATCCTCAACAGTGGTAGCTTCATATCCCTGCTCATAAAACAGCTTCCAAGCTGCGGAAATGATACGTCCTTTGGTATTTCTGGTATTTTTTCTCGGCATGATCTCCGCCTCCCTTTTGGCGATGATGTTATTATATTTTACTGCCGCGAAGATTGTCAATAGAGCGGCGGATCTGTAAGCGAGGTATCGAAGGCACATAATATTCCGAAGATTATCACATTTAAATCACAAGATGTAACGGTTTTTTAAACCTTTATCCCGCTTAGGATGTATAATTAAAACATGATGATATGATGGCCCGAAAGGATGTGATTTTATAATGGTGACCTATCGGCACGAAGTAAAGCATGAGATAAGCTTTTCGGATATGCTGGCGATACGGCAGCGTCTGCGCACGGTGGCACAGCCCGACCCCAATTCGGTGGACGGAAAATACCATATCCGCAGCCTGTATTTTGATGATATATCAGATAAAGCGCTGCGCGAAAAGATAAACGGCGTGAACAGGCGCGAAAAATTCCGTATCAGATATTATAACGGCGATACATCGTTTATACGCCTTGAAAAAAAGAGCAAGCTCAACGGAATGGGCAACAAACAGTCGGCAGATATCACCGCGCATGAGGCGCAGGCGATCATCGACGGGCGGATAGACTGGATGCGAACCTCTGGAAAGCCGCTGCTGCAGGAACTATACAGCAAGATGAATGCAGAGGGGCTTCGTCCCAAGACTATCGTGGATTACACCCGCGAGCCGTTTATTTACCGCCCCGGCAACGTTCGCGTAACGCTCGATTATGATATACGCACAGGACTTGGCTGTGTCGATTTTCTTGATACAGACTGTGTTACCGTTCCTGCGGGGGATGCGCCGATGATCCTCGAAGTCAAATGGGATGAATTTTTGCCAAACGTCATACGCGACGCGGTCCAGCTTGAAGGCAGGGCAAGTTCTGCCTTTTCCAAATATGCTGTATGTCGTATATACGGTTGACAGCGGCATCAAATAACTTTAATGGGAGTGCTTTTAATGACATTTAAGGATATTTTTAAATCAAGCTTTCTTGAGAACGTAAACAGCGTGAGCATTTTGGATATGGTGATAGCATTGGCTCTTGCCTTCGGCATAGGCATGTTCATCTTCCTCGTTTACAAAAAGACCTTTTCGGGTGTTATGTATTCCTCGAGCTTTGGCGTCACACTGGTAGCGCTGACTATGATAACTACCCTCGTGATTTTGGCTGTTACCAGCAACGTGGTGCTGTCTCTCGGCATGGTAGGTGCGCTTTCTATCGTTCGATTCCGCACCGCTATCAAAGAACCGCTGGATATCGCATTTTTGTTTTGGTCGCTGGCAGCGGGTATAGTTTTGGCTGCCGGAATGATACCGCTTGCGGTGTTTGGCAGTGTGGCTATCGGCACGGTGCTGCTGATTTTTGTCAACCGCCAGTCGCATTTTAACCCCTATATACTGGTGATACAGTGCAGCGGTCACGAAAGCGAAAAGAAGGCGAAAAGCTTTATCGATGGGCAGGTACAGCGCTGCGTTGTAAAAAGCAAGACTGCCCGCCGCGGTTCGATAGAGCTTAATCTCGATATAAGACTGAAAAATGATAATACCGATTTTATAAACGAGCTTTCTGAGCTTGAAGGAGTGGAGAGTGCGGTACTGGTTAGCTATAACGGCGATTATATGGGATAAAGGAGGCATGCCATGTCGACCCATAGAATAATTGACAGGCTCTGCGTTGCCGCCATTGTGCTCGCGCTTATCCTTACGCTGGTTTTTGCAAACGGCGAGGCGTTTGGCATCCAAAAAGCTGACCGCGTCATGGGATATGAAAACAGGCTGTTCGATACCTCAAAGGTGCACACGATCGATATAGTGATGGATGACTGGCAGAGTTTTATCGAAAGCTGCGAAGATGAGGAGTATTCCGCCTGCGCGGTGGTGATAGACGGCGAAGCCTATAAAAACGTGGGCATACGCGCAAAGGGAAACACCTCTTTAAATACCGTTTCGTCGCTTAACAGTGACCGTTACAGCTTTAAGATAGAGTTTGATCAATACGATAACACAGGAAACTACTACGGTCTTGATAAGCTTAGCCTTAACAACATTATACAGGATACTACCTTCATGAAGGACTACCTGACCTATCGCATGATGGGGGAATTCGGAGTTTCGGCGCCGCTTTGCAGCTATGCTTATATCACCGTCAACGGAGAGGAATGGGGCTTATATCTTGCGGTGGAAGGGGTAGAGGATGCCTTTTTGCAGCGCAATTACGGAGGCGATTTCGGTGACCTTTATAAGCCTGACAGCATGAGCTTTGGCGGCGGAGGCCCGGGCCACGGACGTAACTTTGATATGGATGAATTTATGCAGGAACGCCGTTCGGAGCAGGCTGAGCAAAACACCGATAACGCTCAAAACGGAGTATCCATGCAGCAGCGTCAGCGGCCGCAGCGAAGAGATGATGATCTCGGCCAAGGACGTGCAGGAGCCGACGGAGAAGGCCTTTCGAGGGGTGGCTTCGGCGGCGGTCCCGGCGGTGGTCCCGGCGGCTCAATGGGTTCGAGCGACGTTAAATTGCAGTATATAGACGATGATCCCGAAAGTTATTCCAACATTTTCAGCAGCGTAAAAACCGAGCTGACCGAGACAGACCAAAATCGGCTGATAGCTTCGCTCAAAGCTCTGAGCGAGGGCGAAAGGATAGAAGATGTGGTCGACATTGATAAGGTCATACGTTATTTTGTGGTGCATAATTTCGTGGTAAACGACGACAGCTACACCGGCTCGATGATACACAATTACTATCTTTATGAGCAGGATGGAAAAATGGAGATGATACCGTGGGACTATAATCTGGCCTATGGTACTTTCCAAAGCAGTAATTCCACCGATGCGGTAAATGCCCCTATCGATACCCCGGTTTCGGGCGGAATAGGTGAGGACAGACCGATGGTAAGCTGGATATTCCAAAACGAGCATTATACAGAGCTTTATCACAAGTATTTTGAGGAGTTCCTCACCGCGGTGGATCACACCGAGATCATTGATCGGGCGGCTGAGCTGATAGCGCCTTATGTAGAGCGAGATCCGAGAAAATTTTACAGTTACGAGGAATTTGAAAGCGGAGTAGAAACGCTCAGGGAGTTCTGCCGCCTGCGTACTCAAAGCGTGGCGGGTCAGCTGAGCGGAGAGATAGCTGCAACCACCGAGGGACAGCAGCAGGATGCCTCGTCGCTTATAGATGCTTCGGGCGTAACGCTTTCTGATATGGGCGCTATGGGCGGAGGAGGCGGCGGAGCTCCGGGCAGAATTCCGGGAGAAAACACCGCGCCGCAGAGCGGTATGCCGTTTGGCGGATCACCGCCCGGAATGGGAAGCAATAATATGCCCCCTGAGATGACGCAGGATATGCGGATGCCGGGTTCTGAGGGAACCATGATGCAGCCAATGGGTGCGCCTCCACAGGGCGGATCTTCTCCGCAGGGATCAGCGGGATCACAGCCTGCGCAGAGCGGCAATGGCATAGCTCTGCCGGCGGTATCTACGGGAGTTTTGCTGATCGGAATAATATTTGCAGTTAAATTTAAAAGATATTCGGAAAAATAAGAAAGGGGCTGTCGCAAAATGAAAATGCGATAGCGATTTGCACAAAAAATAGTCCTTTCCAAGCGCAAAAACACGGCTTCAGGGGCCGATCAAAGCCCTTGAAACCGTGTTTTATTATGCATTATTTTTGCCGGAGCATATTTTGCGACAGCCCCTTTAGCATACGTGATTTAGGAATGCCGAATATTTGATTTTATCTGTTTATAAGAGATGGCGGATAGCTTTAAAAGCTGAGCGGTATTATCTTGTCGCCGGAGATAGTGAATTCACCGGCCTCGGCAAGAGTCCTGATGCGTGTTTTTACTATTTCACGCATATAAACGAGCTCCTGCGCCTTCTGTGCGGATATTTTAAGAGCAAGCATGAAATTGGTAACGGCTTCATCCATGGTGGTAGGCGCGGTTATCTGCCGACGCAGCACATCGTAGAGCAGAAGCTCTTTTTGGATATTATCCTCGACCAGAGCGGAAATATCCTTGTTGGGAATAACGCTTCGGTGGGATACCACGAAATAGGGATAGGGCATCCTGCGGATATCCTCCATCGAGAGCATCGCGCGTTCAACATCCTCAATGTAGGGCAGCTTTAAGGTCTCGAGCAGAGGATGGGATACTATAGCGTCACCTATACAGCAGACGCCATCGGGAGTTACCAGCGCAACATGCTCGGGGGAATGCCCGGGGGTGGGTATTACACATATTTCGACGCCATATATGTTCAGGTAAGGAGAATACTCTATGACCTTATACGGATATTTTGGATCGCGGCGCTTGAGAAAGGTTTCAATGTTGTTATTAAAAATAAGGATATCGCAATTATAACGATCATAAAACGCCTGATTGTTGGAAACATGGTCTATATGCAGGTGAGTGAATAATATCGCCTTTACGCTAAGGCGGTTTTCATCAAACAGCGATATCATCTCATCGGCGCGGGAATCCCCCGAATCGAAAAGGATGATTTCATTATCGTTGATCTTATACAGGGCCACCAGGCCATAGCCGGTGTCGATATATCCTGTATTGCCGCATATCATTTCTATATGCATAGCTTTTCGGCCTCCAATTTGATGCTCGTTACAGACGTTCGAATATTGTTATAATACCACATTATCAAAACCAACTCAATCATCTTAATGTTTTGGGCGGCAATATCGCTGCCGAAAAGTTTTTTAACAGAACTAAGTCGGGTTATACGGATATTTGACGGTCTTGTGGTCATACCGAAAACAATAAAATATTTAAATGGATATTATCTAAAAAATATATGGACTTGCCGGAGGCAACATGATATACTACATTCATGTATTGAAATTTGCTTTAAACCAATAAAGCGAATTGCTTTCTATTAGCTGAAAGGTATGATCTAATGAAAATAGTTGTGTGTATGAAGCAGGTCCCGCTTACCTCGAAGGTTGAAATAGACAGCGAGACCGGAAATCTCAAACGTTTGAGTTCCGCTACCCGTACCAATCCCTTTGATCTGTTTGCTTTGGAATGTGCTCTGAGCATTCGGGAGCAGGTGGGAGGAACGGTGACGGTTCTGACGATGGGACCCCAGCAGGCAGAAAGTATGATACGCGATGCCTATATGATGGGCGCTGACGATGCTGTTATCCTTTCCGACAGAAAGTTTGCCGGATCGGATGTTCTTGCTACCTCCTATACCCTTTCTCAGGGAATTAAAATGCTCGGCGGAGCAGATCTTATCATCTGCGGACGCCAGACTACTGACGGTGATACCGCTCAGATAGGCCCCGCTATGGCGGAGCACCTGCATATTCCTCATGCGGCGTGGGTCAATGAGATAACTGACGTTAATAAAGACGGTATAAGAGTAAGACAGGATCTCTCGAGCGTATATCAGGTCAGTGAGATGAAATATCCCTGCCTGATAACAGTGGACAAGGATATCTGTGTTCCGCGCCTGCCTTCTTACAGGCTTAAAAAGCAGGCTGCCGTAAAGACGATAAAAACAGCAGGTATAAACGATCTGCCTGTTAAGGATATGAGCAGATTCGGGCAGGTAGGATCCCCAACTACCGTTGAACGGATATTTCCGCCTCCTGCGGGTGCTGGGAATGTCACCCTTGAAGGCACTGCCGAAGAAAAAACCGCTCAACTGTTCGAACTGTTGGCAGCCGCCAAGTATTTTTAAGGAGGGTGGATATGGAATTTCTGAAATTTGATATGTCGTTATGCAACCTGTGCAGAAGATGCATCGAAAAATGTCCCTTTGACGCTCTTCGCATCGGAAAAGACGGTATTTATGCCAACGAAAAATGCCGTATGTGCTCGGTCTGTGTTAAATCCTGTCCTCAGCACGCTATCAAATATGAGCAGGTTGCACGCAGTGTCGATAAGGAAAAATGGAAGGATATTTTGATTTACGCCGAACAGGAAAACGGAGATATCCATCCTGTGGTATACGAACTGATAGGCGAAGCCCGTAAGTTGGCCGAAAAGGTGAATTATGATGTCAAATGCGTCATAGTGGGCGGCAAGGGGAGCCGCAAAAACGCCGAAAAGCTGCTGCCTTACGGTGTTAAAGAAGTTTTTGTCTATGAGCATGAGGGCTTTGAGGGCTTTAAGGCCGACTGCTATTCCGATGCGGTAGCCGACTGCATCTCCGCCATCTATCCATCTTGCGTCCTTATAGGCGCAACTGCCTGCGGACGATCACTTGCACCGAGACTTTCCACCCGTTTTCACACCGGTCTTACCGCCGACTGCACCGAGCTGCAGATGAAAGACAACACCGATCTTGTTCAGATACGACCGGCTTTCGGCGGAAATATAATGGCTCAGATAGTCATCACCGAGTCGCGCCCTCAGTTTGCAACTGTACGCTACAAGGTAATGGATAAGGCCAAAAAGGTGGATGAGCCGTTCGGAAAGATAACGATGTGCGAAGCCACCGACATGATGGTAAGATCCGGCATCGATATCATAGAGCGCGCGGTCATCACAAGAAGCAAATCCATTGAGGAAGAGGATGTTCTGGTAGTTGCGGGCCGCGGCGTTAAAACCGCAAAGGATGTTGAAATGGTGCGCGAGCTGGCAGAAGTTCTGGGTGGGCAGCTCTGTTTTACCCGTCCCATGGTAGAGGGCGGATATGGCGACAGTGCCCATCAGATAGGCCTTTCGGGCAGAACGGTAAAGCCCAAGCTGATAATCACCTGCGGCGTATCCGGTGCGGTACAGTTTACCGCCTGCATGAATTCATCGCAGACTATCGTGGCTATAAACACTGACCCCGATGCACAGATTTTCCGAATCGCTCATTACCGCATAGTTGACGACCTGTATAAGATAGTTCCCGAGCTTACCGCCAAAATCAAAGCAGCAAAGGAGGCCGAGTGAAATGCCGTTCCCTTATAAAAAGATGGATGAGACCGACTTTGAATACATACGCTCGGTCACCGATCCTGCCCGTGTGTGGGTGGGCGAAGCGATAGCAAGTGAATATTACCACGACGAGATGCCGGAATACGGCGTATTTCCTCCCGAGCTTTATGTTGAAGTTCTGAACAAGGAAGAAGTTTCCGCTATAATGAAATACGCCTATGAGAACAACATCCCGGTAGTAGCGAGAGGCGCCGGAACCGGTCTTGCGGGCGGAGCAAACTGTAAGTTCGGCGGAATAATGCTTTCGTTGATGAAGATGAATAAGATATTCCCGGTGGATACTCAAAATATGACGGTGACCGTTCAGCCCGGCGCGCTCATTACTGAGGTCGCTGCCGCTGCCTCTCAGGCGGGGCTGTTCTATCCTCCCGATCCGGGCGAGAAAACCGCTTCTATCGGCGGCTCCATCATCACCAATGCAGGTGGTATGCGTGCTGTTCGATACGGCGTTACCAGAGATTATGTTCGCTGCATCGAGGCGGTAATGCCCAACGGCGATATAATGAATTTTTCTTCCAACGTAGTTAAAAACACCACCGGACTTGACGTTAAAGACCTTATCGTAGGTTCTGAGGGTATCCTTTGTATCTGTACCGAGGTCACCTTGAAGCTGATACCGGCGCCTAACTGCACCTGCACCATGGTGATACCGTTTGAGGATCTTGAAAAGTGTATCGACTGCGTACCGGTGCTGCTGAGGCTTCCGTTCGTTCCCACTGCGGTGGAATTTTTGGAGCGCGAGCTGCTCAACATAGTAGAGCAGACACTGCATAAGGTGCTGCCGGTAAAGACAGGCGAAGCGGTGCTGATAGTTATGTATGACGCTTCCTCTGAGGATGAGCTGAACCGCTGCTGCGACGCAGCTGCTCAAGCGGCATTTGAGGCGGGCGCACTGGATGTCCTGCTCGCCGATACCCCCGAGCGTATCGGCTCGGTATGGTCGGTTCGCGGCGCTATTCTCGAGGGTATGAAGGCTTACTCCATTGCTCAGGAGGAATGTGACGTAGTCGTTCCCCGCGCAAAGATAGCCGAGTTCGTTAAGGCCGCCAAAAAGATATGCCTTTCCCACGGAGTAGTGGTCGAACCCTGTGGACATGCCGGTGACGGCAATATCCATACCGAGATGCTTCGTATGCCGGGTATGACCGACGAGCAGTGGAAAACTGCTACCCATGCCTGCCTCGTAGAGCTTTACGCACTCAGCAAGCAGCTGGGAGGTCAGCTTTCGGGCGAGCACGGTATTGGCAACGGCAGACTGCAGTTCCTTAAAGATTTTATCGGTGATGATATGTATCAGCTGTTTAAAAACCTCAAGCTGGCGTTTGATCCCAAGCTGATACTTAATCCCGGCAAAATGATAGAATTCGATAGTTGACCATCCGTTTTATAACGGTCAAAATAAGAGGGGAGAAATATTAACCATGAGCGAAAAGAAATCACTGTTGATCGATAAGAGCAAGATGCCTATTATTATGGGTATCGCATTCGTAGCGTTTACCACCCAGTTCGGTGGCGGCTTTGCTTCCGGCGCGCAGATCTACCAGTACTTTATTAACTACGGTATCTGGTGCTTGTTCCTGCCAATACTTACCCAGGGACTTTATTCCATCTTTTTCTGGTATGGCATGCGTTATGCATACAAGCATAAGACCTATGACTATCGCAGCTTCTCCGACAGCATCTATGGCAAGGCTGCTCCCGTTATGTCCAACCTCTATGAGATCTGCTACCTTATCATGATAGGCACCGCTTCTGCTGCTGCCTTTGCTACCGGCGGTTCTACCATCAATACCCTCACCGGTATCCCTTATATGGCATGCACCCTGATCGTAGGCGTTTTCATCTTCCTGGTAGCTCTTTACGGCACCAATATGGTTAGAAAATGTGCATCTACCCTCAGCGTTCTGATAGTTGTAGGTCTGGTTATCGTTCTTGTTCCCAACATCATTGCCCAGTCAGGAAGCATTGCTGAGTCTATCGGCAAGCTTGCCGCAGGCGAGATGGTAGTTCGTTCTTCCAAGAGCGGCGCGTTCGGTCCCGCTTTGTGGTCTGCGGTGCTCTACTTCTTCTTCCAGCTTGCATCTGTTTCGGTAATGTATCAGCACATGGAGTCTGTTACCGATACCAAGCAGATCGATAAGGCTGCTGTTTGGATGTTCATCTGCAACTTCGGCGCTATGGAGCTTTCTATCATTGGTCTGCTCGCAGTTTCTTATGTTGCTGAGATGGCTAAGGCTTCTGTTCCGATGCTGGTCCTCGTTCAGAACGGCGTTGGCGCAAGCGTGCTCACTCCTATCATCTCGCTGCTTATCATACTCGGTGCGATCTCTACCGCAGTTAACATGATCTCCGGTATCGTTACCCGCTGTGTTAATGCTATCGAGCGCCGCATGCCCGATGATGCCGCAAGAGCCAAGGGTCATCTCGGACGCAACGCTGTATTTACCTTTATCTTTACCGCGCTGGCATTCGCTATTGCCCAGTTCGGTCTGCAGGCAGTAGTTGCAAAGGGATATGCATATCTCGGCTATGCTGCTATGATCACCCTGTTTGTTCCCTTTGTTATCCATGCTGTTAAGACTAAGGGCAAAGAGATCTGATAATTATTGCTTTAATTAAAGGGAGACCGCTTTAGGCGGTCTCTCTTTGTGTATATGATAATATATCAGAGCATAAAAAAGTTTGTTTTTTTTAAAAATAGGGGTTGACAAATAAGAATTATTATTATATTATAATATCACAAACAAGAATGATTCTCGTTAAGGAGGTGCCTATGACTAAACAAAAACGTTATAGCGCAAAGAGGGAAGCGATCCTTCAGCTGATCCGGCAAACTGATACTCATCCTACTGCGGAATGGGTATTCCAGCAGCTGAAACCCAAATTCCCGGATCTGAGCCTGGGCACCGTATACCGAAATCTGGCTGAATTCAGACAGGAAGGGACGCTTATAAGTGTCGGGGTAGTAAACGGTCAGGAAAGATTTGATGCTGAGACAGGTCCGCATACACATTTCATATGCAACTGCTGCGGAGCAGTCAAAGACATCCACCAGTTGATGGTTCCTGAGGAGCTTGCTCAAAGGCTTACAGAGAATGCCGGTGTGAGGGTGGATCATTATCAGCTCACATTCCAAGGCATATGCGAGAGTTGTCTCGCTGAAGAAAGTTTGTAAATCAATTTTTATAAAATTGTCGAAACAAAAAATTAGGGGGAAATTTATTATGGCAAAGTTTGTATGTTCTGTATGTGGTTACGTTCATGAGGGAGACGCTGCTCCCGAAAGATGCCCCGTATGCAAGGTTCCTGCTGAGAAATTTGTAAAGCAGGAAGGCGAGATGAAGCTGGCGGCTGAGCATGAGTATGGCATCTATGCAAAGACTGTAAAGAATAATCCCGATATCAGCGCAGAGGATAAGGAATATATCCGTGAGCAGCTGATGGCTAACTTCAACGGCGAGTGCTCTGAGGTCGGTATGTATCTCTGCATGGCGCGCATCGCACATCGCGAGGGCTACCCCGAGATCGGCCTCTACTGGGAAAAGGCTGCTTGGGAAGAGGCTGAGCACGCCGCCAAGTTCGCAGAGCTTCTCGGCGAAGAGCTTGAGCCCAACATGAAGGCTTCCACCAAGGCTAATCTCGCTTGGAGAGTTGACTGCGAATTCGGCGCTACCCAGGGAAAGACCGATCTTGCAGGCTGCGCTAAGAAGAATGGACTGGACGCTATCCACGACACCGTTCATGAGATGGCCCGCGATGAGGCACGCCACGGCAGAGCTCTTCAGGGACTTCTTGAAAGATACTTCAAATAAGATATTAACGATACATAATAATAGGAGGTTTTATTATGGATAAATATGTTTGCCCCTGCGGATATGTTTATGATCCCGCTGTTGGTGACCCCGATAACGGAATTGCTCCCGGAACTGCATGGGAAGATGTTCCCGCCGATTGGGAATGCCCCACCTGCGGCCTTGGAAAAGATGTTTTTGAAAAAGAGTGAGCTTTTTTAAAAACAGCATAAACCGACGACTTTATTACCCGCCGGTCCCGGACCGGGATCGGCGGATTTCTATATATCGAATATGAAAGGAGATATAGCATGAACGAAAAAATTGCTGCTCTGCTCAATCAGCAGATAAATAAAGAGTTTTACAGCGCATATCTTTACCTTGATATGGCTAACTATTACGATGAGATGGATCTCGACGGATTTTCCAATTATTATTTCATTCAGGCTCAGGAGGAACGCGATCACGCTCTGCTGTTTATGAAGTATATGCAGAACAATGGCCTTAAGGTGACTTTTGAGGCAATAGGTAAGCCCGACAAGGTGTTCGAATCTCCGCTTGATCCGCTGGTGGCTGCTGCCGAGCATGAGCGCTACGTTACCTCGCTCATCAACGATATCTATCATGAGTGCCATGCTGCAAAGGATTACCGTACCATGAAGTTCCTCGACTGGTTCGTTGACGAGCAGATGGAGGAAGAGGACAGCGCTGATTCGATGATCAACCGCTATAAGCTGTTTGGTCAGGATCCCAAGGGCCTTTACCTGCTGGATCAGGAATTCGCCGGACGCGTTTACGCAGCCCCCTCTTTGGTCCTTTGATTTAAAACTGACGGTCAGAACCACAATAAAGTGGTGGCCATTACTAAAAAAAGAGGTTTCTTAACGAAACCTCTTTTTTAAAAGCATTATTTTGCCGCAAGCTGGCGGTCGAGCCAGATGGAGGCGATGTTGAGGGCGGTGTAAAGACCCTGCTTTTCGGTGCGCTTTACAACGCGCTGGCTGGTGTGCACCGACTCATCGGTGGAGAGTATCTGAACGGATACTCGATCTGCGAGGGTCACATCCTCAAAGGATTTGGAAGAAAGTATCTGCATCATTGCGATATACTTCTCGGAGGGATCTCCGTAATAAAGCACATTGCCGGAACGAACCAGCGGTTTGCCCTTGTAGTTGGGAAGAGTCTGATTTTTTGCCGCTGCCATTGGAATTACCCCTTTCTGTGTGAGTTGTCGAGATACTTCCGCTTATTCGTCAAGATAAGAACGGACAAGTATCTGAAGCAGCTCATCGCGGTCGATGCGACGGATGAGACTGCGTGCATTATTATAGGTGGTTATATAGGTGGGATCCTCGGAAAGGATGTAGCCGACGATCTGGTTTATGGGATTATAACCCTTCTGCTTGAGCGCATCATAAACAGCAGTCAGAATATTTCTGACCTCGGCTTCCTTATCTTCGTATATCGAAAACGATCTGGTTGGATCATTCATAATATCACCTCTATTATATCTTACAACATATGCCGCTCGAATACAAGCGAAATTTGAAAAGCAAATTTATATCAGCAAATTCGCCGCGGTTTTATCCGCGGCGAATTTGCCTTTATCATAAGCGTAAAGGTTTAAGAACGAAGCTCAGCGCCAAGCTCGACCACTGCTTTGAGGGCATTTTCCATAGCGGAATTTACCTCAACATCGGTAAGGGTGCGGTCAGCGGCACGCATTGCGATGGCAAAGGCAAGGCTCTTCTTGCCGGCGGGTATCTGAGCGCCCTTGTAGTGGTCAAACAGTTCGACCGATTCAAGAATATCACCGATAGCATTCTTGACGGCTTTTTCGATGGTGAGAACAGGGAGGGAATCATCACAGAGCAGCGCGATGTCACGGGTAGAAGCGGGGAATCTGGGCAGCTGGTGATAGGTCTTATCGCTTACGTTGGAAAGCTCAAACAGCGCGTTGATATCAACTCTGCCGAGATAAGCCTTGGTATCCATATCGTAGTTTGCGCAAACCAGCGGATGAGCCTCACCGATGGTGGCGAGATAACGCCCGTCCTTGGAGATCACAGCGCAGCGTCCGGGATGGAAGGTGGGGTTGGTCTTATCGGCTTCAACATCATAATCAGAGATGCCGAACGCCTTGAGAAGCTTTTCGAGGATACCCTTGAGGGTGTAATAATCGCCTGCGCCGTAGCTGCCGAGGGCGATAACTCTGTTTTCATCGGGCAACTCATCAGCGGTAGCCTTGGGAACGAATTCCTTGGCGATCTCAAAGAAGAGTCCCTTGGTGTTGCGGTTGTTGTAGTTGCGTGCGAGAACTTCCATCATGGAGGGATATACGGTGGTCCTCATAACGCTGGTGTCCTCACCGAGGGGATTGAGGATGTTGACAGTGTTTCTCAGTTCGCTGTCAGCGGGAACTCTGATCTTGTCAAAGATCTTGGGGGAAACGAAGGTGTAGGTGCAGACTTCGTACATACCCTGAGCAATAAGGGTGTTGACAGTAAGGCGCTCCATCTTCTGATCGGGTGTGATTACGCCGTAAACGCCGCCCTTGATAGAGGTGGTGGGAATGTTGTTGTAGCCGTAGAAACGGGCGATTTCTTCTGCAACATCAGCCTTGTGCTCGATATCGGCTCTCCAGCTGGGGGCGATAACATTGTCACCGTCGATGATGCAACCGAGCTGTGTAAGAGTCTTTACCATATCCTCACGGGAAACCTCGATGCCGAGGAAGCTGTTGATCCAGTCGGGATCGAGCTTGATGGGAGTAGCGGCCTTTTTGGAGTTATCAACATCGATAACGCCGTTTACAGGCTCGCCTGCACCGAGCAGAACAGCAAGCTCAACAGCACGGTCGGCTGCGGTCTTGCAAACTGCGGGATCAAGGCCCTTTTCAAACCTGGAGGAAGCTTCAGTTCTCATGCCGAGCTTCTTTGCGGTAACGCGTACCGAACTGCCCATGAAGTTTGCGGACTCGAACACTACGGTAACGGTGTCGTCGTGGATGCCGGAATCCTTGCCGCCCATTACGCCGGCGACTGCGGAGGGCTTTTCGGCGTCGGCAATTACCAGCATATCGGGGGTGAGGTTGCGCTCACCGCTGTCAAGGGTGACGAGAACTTCGCCTTCCTCGGCGTTTCTGATAACAAGCTTGCCGCCTGCAACGCAGTTTACGTCAAAGGCGTGCATCGGCTGGCAGTATTCCAGCATAACGTAGTTGGTTATATCAACGATGTTGTTGATGGGGCGAACGCCGCTTGCTCTCAGGCGCTCTCTCATCCAGCGGGGAGAGGGACCTACCTTAACGTTGGTGATAGCTCTTGCAACGTAGCGGGGGCAGAGGGTGGGGTTCTTTACCTCTACCTTGAGCATATCGTTGATATCCATATTGCCCTCGGCAACTTCGGGAGCCTTTACCTTGAGTTCTTTGCCAAAGGTAACAGCTGCTTCACGAGCGAGGCCGATGACGCCAAGGCAGTCGGGGCGGTTGGGGGTTATCTCAAACTCAACAACGGTATCGTCGAGACCGATAGCGCTCCGGATATCCTGACCGAGGGTGATATTCTCTTCTTGGAGGACGAATATGCCGTTTTCGATAGCATAGGGGAAATCGTGAGCGGTGAGACCAAGCTCTGCAAGGGAGCAGAGCATACCTTCGGAAAGCTCGCCGCGCAGCTTGGTGGTCTTGATAACATGGCCGCCGGGAAGAACCGCGCCGTCAACAGCAACGGGAACGATATCGCCGACCTTGAGATTGTTTGCGCCGGTAACGATCTGGAGCTCCTTGTCAGCGCCTACATCGACCTTGGTGATCACCATGTGATCAGAATCGGGGTGGGGAACGATGGAGAGAATTTTACCAACGATAACATTCTCTATTTCGCTGCCCTCTTTTTCATAAACCTCTACCTTGGAGCCTGACATGGTCATGGCCTCGGCAAAGGCTCTGGGAGTCATTTCATCAAGGGTGACATAATCACCCAGCCATCTCATAGAAAGATTCATAACAGTTAACCCTCCCTGTTAAAACTGATCGAGGAAGCGCAGATCGTTCTCAAAGAGAAGGCGCAGATCATCGATGGTGTATTTTCTCATGGTTACGCGCTCAAGGCCCATGCCGAGTGCAAAGCCGCTGTAAACCTCGGGGTCGATTCCGCCGTTCTGCAGCACCTTGGGATGTATCATGCCGCAGCCGAGCAGCTCGATCCAGCCTTCACCCTTGCAAAGACGGCAGCCCTCGCCGTGGCAGGCGAAGCACATGATATCCATCTCGGCCGAAGGCTCGGTGAAGGGGAAGTGGTGGGGTCTGAAACGGGTGACGGTATCCTCACCGTAAAGGCGCTTTGCAAAGGTGTCGAGAGTGCCCTTGAGGTCGGACATGGTAACGCCTTTATCGATGACCATGCCCTCGATCTGATGGAAGAGGGGAGAATGGGTAGCGTCGATAGCGTCGGAACGGTAAACCTTGCCGGGAGCGATGATGCGGATGGGGGGCTTGCGGTTTTCCATAGTTCTGATCTGAACGGGGGAGGTCTGTGTTCTGAGAACTACCTCGTCAGAGATATAGAAGGTATCCTGGGTGTCGCGGGCAGGGTGATCCTTGGGGATGTTAAGTGCTTCGAAGTTGTAATAATCCTTTTCGACCTCGGGGCCTTCAACAACGTCAAAGCCCATGCCGAGGAATATCTCCTTGATCTCATCAACAACGATGTTGAGTGGATGACGCTTGCCGATATCGCTGCTGCTGCCGGGCATGGTAACGTCGAGAACTTCCTCTTCGAGCTTTGCGTTGAGCTCGGCCTCCTTAAGCTCTGCAAGCTTTATGTTGAGAGCATTTTCGATAACAGTTCTGGCTTCGTTGGCAGCCTGTCCTACTTCCTTGCGCTCCTCGGGAGTGAGCTTGCCCATTCCCTTGAGGATGGCGGTGAGCTCGCCCTTCTTGCCGAGATATTTTACTCTGGCGGCATCGAGCTCAGGCAGGCTTTTTGCCGAAAGCAGGTCGTTTTTCGCCTGTTCGACTATGCGGCTGATTGCTTCATTCATAGTTTTATCACCTCAAAATTGATTTACGGTTTTAAACCGGGCTTTTTCGGGACAAAAGAAAAACCCTTTCATCCCCCGAACTCAAGGGACGAAAGGAGCTATACTCTTTCCGCGGTACCACCCGTATTCCCGGCAATATCACCGGGCACTTTAATGTTCCCTTAACGTGGGAAAACCGTCGGCGCCTACTACCAAAAGGCTTCAGCACCGCCGCTCAAAAGCGAACTTCAATATGTCTGCCGCTGGCGGTCTTTCAGCCGATGGGCCGCCCTCTCTGTAAGCTTTGGAACATATCTACTCTCTTTGTCAGCGCGTTTAAAAATATTACCAAAATATTTTATCACAGTTTAAATTCTGTTTCAAGCAAAATAAACACTAAATTATCTGTTTTGAGAGGATTTTATCCCAAAATGATAAATATATTTTGCTTAGAGGTGATCAAAGTGAAAAGAATGCTTTGTTTTATTTTATGTTTATCGGCTGCCGTGGCCTGCGGAAACAATAAGGCTTCGGATGCGGCAGAACTTGAAAAAAGGGCTTTCAGCTCAAAGGCAGAGGTGATATGGCGAGATAAAAGCTATCGGGGCGAAATAGTTCGAAAGGATGCGAAGTCGCTTATGCTGGTATTATCGGGAGAAAACTTTGCGGTTCCGCTGTGCTATGAGATATCTCAGGGCGGATATAAGTCGACTCAGGGGGAGCTTGAACTGACGATACCGTTTGACGATGCGCAGCCTCAGGCTATCGCTGTGGAAATATACCGCGCAATGTCGCTGCTCGGGCGCTCTGAGGTAACCGACAAAGGAGATGTGACTGTTTATAAAACTCCCTTGGCTGTTTTAAGATACGATGAAAAAAACGATGTTTTTATCTCACTTGAAACGGGAAACGGAAAGATAACCTTCAGTGATTTTTCTTTCGGTGAAAAAGAATACTGACCGATAAACCGTCCGGTGCATAGAATATTAGCAGGAGAATATTGGCTGAATATATTTACAGCGCTGCCTGATTAAAAACAGGCGTTGTCGGTCAGAATATTACTGCAAACCATCGGACGGAGAGTGATGACCAGTGACGGTAAAGCGCGGAGATATTTTTTACGCCGACTTAAGCCCGGTAGTGGGCTCTGAGCAAGGCGGGATCAGACCGGTGCTGATAGTACAGAATGATGTGGGAAACCGATACAGTCCAACCGTGATAGCGGCAGCCATCACAAGCCAAAAGGATAAATCCAAGCTGCCGACCCATATCGAACTTTCGTCGCAGAGCTGCGGATTGTCGCGTGATTCGATAGTATTGCTTGAGCAGATAAGAACTATCGATAAGCGCAGACTCAAGGAACATATGGGCAGACTTGACGAAAATGCGATGAACAGGATAAACCACGCGCTGGAGGTAAGCTTCGGTCTCAACGCGCAGGGGTAGCTACATAGCAGCCGCCCCTTTACATAGCTAAAGCCCGCCTTATTAAGGCGGCTCTTTTACAGTTCGAAATCACTCTTATCAAATTTCATCAATGGCGGCTGTATTTTAGGCTGGCGGCTGAGCGGGTCGTATAAAAATTTCCGGCAGCTGTAATCAGGGGTGACTATGCCGCGCTTTTGGCAGAGGATAGCGGCTTTATCCTGTGTAAGCGTGCCGTGTTCGCAATAACTGCAAGAGGGGTCTATTTTATTTCCAAACAGCTTGGGTTTAAACATTTGCTGCACCTGCCTTTATAGCCTTTATAGTTTTTATTATATATATATCATATTAGCTTTCAGAATTAAAATCAAGCTTTTGCATTGAAAGCAGCAGCATTGCGCCAAAGCAGAGGCCGCCCAAAATACGGTCTGTCGACCGACCTGCCGCAGTTATGCCGGGATGAGCGGTTGAAAAAACAGGAGCGGCAGTGGGAAACAGCTTTATCAGTCCCCACGTTATAAGGGCACAGAATATTCCGTTCAAAAATCTTATTTTCCAAAAGTGAACGGGGCTCAGCCCATGATCCTTTGCAAGCGAAAGTATTTGAAAGCAAACCGAAAAACCACCGAAACCGGTTATAAAAGCGGTCAAAAAAACCGATATCCCACCGAAAGCAGCTGCTTGCTCGCAGCCTAAAGTGACCTCAAAAAACGGCAGTATAAGCTTGGCGAAGGGTAGATTATCTTGAAACAGCTCGATAACTACCGAGAAAAAAATAACAAAGGCAAAGATGTTTATAATAGAGCCCGCCGACCCTGAGACCGCCGATACCAAAGCGCTGTCGAGCGGCAGATATCGGGAGGGGGAGCTGTTTCTTAGGTGAACTCTGTCCGATCTGCAAAACAGCGCAGTAAGAGCGATGACTGAAATGATTTGTGCCGCGAAAAGAATAATGCCGATTTTGGGTGAGCCGAGCATCCGGCTGCCGACAGCCAATATCAAAAATGCAGGACCAGAGCATATGCAGCAGGGCAAAAGCTTTTCGGCTTGATGCTTTTGAATAAGAGCCAGCTGATAGAGCGAACATATCGAATTTGCTCCGGACGGGAAGCCGCCGATAAAGCTTGAAAGCCAAATCCCGGCAGTGATGCTCTCTATTCTGAGCAGTCTGGTGATCGGCAGAAAACATAAAGCCAAGATCTCCGAAGCCCCGCAGATCGATAGGAAGGAAGAAATTATCATAAAGGGAAACAGCGACGGCAGCAAAACATCTTTGCAAACTGCAACGCCATGTATAGCGCCGGCAGCAGCAGAATCCGGGGAAATAAAGAGCAGCAGAATGATCATCACTGAAAAAGCAGCTGTGATAAGCCTGTTCATAAAACCACCTCGTCTAAGTTTATGCTTTTAAATCGGGTCATATCACGGCGGCGGCAGCCATAAAATTAATTGAAATGATACCGCAACAGCGAAACGGGGGAAATAATTTGACAGATAAACATTCTGCCGGATCGGTGAAAACTGCAATTTCCAAGCTCTTGGAGATGCCGGAATATTCCATATCACAGGGTATGCGCATCGAGATAAATTCCAACCGAGAAGCTGTAGTTGAAAACTGCCGCAGTATATTGGAATATACTCCCGAAAGAATAAGGCTGCTAACACCTAAAATGACGGTGAGGTTTACCGGGAAAGAGCTTCGCATCGAAAATATGAGCAGAAGCAGCGCGATGGTAACAGGTTTGATAGAGTCGCTGGAATTTTCGGTAATGGAGTGATAAAGTGATGGTTTTATCGATAGTCAGGTGGCTGAAAGGGACGGTCACCTTTGTCATTATAGGGATGTTTCCCGAAAGGCTGGTATCGCTTTGCCAAAACAGGGGGATCCCGCTTTGGAATATCAAACGTGAGGACAAGGGAATAAAAGCCGATACATACGCTTCGAATTACAAAGGTTTGCGGCATGGCGCAAAACACTGCGGAGTAAAAATAAGGATAGCCGAAAAAAGGGGAGCCTTTGTTTGGATGCACCGTTATCGCAAAAGAAAAGGCATAGTACCGGGGATATTGACATCGGTGATATTGCTGGTTTTTTGTTCGACAAGGGTTTGGAGCATAAAAGTCAGCGGCTGCTCAGAGGAGCTTGCAAATGCGGTAAGGTATGAATTGGCTGAAAACGGGGTAACGACGGGCTGCCGTAAAAACACTGTCGATGTAAAATCGCTTCAGAAAAAGATAATGCTCAACGATCGGCGAATAGCCTGGATAGCGGTAAATCTTGTCGGCAGCACTGCCTTTGTGGAGGTCAGCGAGGCCGAGCCGCCGCCCGAGCCGATAGATCCGAGCGGCAGAGTGGCAAATATAGTTGCGGAATGTGACGGACAGATAAAATATCTCGAGGTATACGACGGTCAGCTGCTTGTAAAGGTGGGAGAAACGGTAAGCAAAGGCGATGTGATAGTCAGCGGCATAATGGAGGATCAATACGGCAAAAAACAGATGAAATATGCGCGGGCTAAAGTTATTGCAAGGGTCAACGAAGAGATAAGGGCGGATGTTCCGCTCTGTCAGATGGTTTGGCAGCCCTGCGGTGAAGCACGGGAAAAGTGGTATCTGAGCCGGGGCGAAAAACTTCTGCCTGTTTCTTTTGGCAAGCTGCCGTCTGCCGCATATTCTGTCTCGGAACAACGCAGCAAGCTGCTGTTTTGGGATATCGTTAAGAAAACCTATACGCCTCAGCAGCCGGTCGAGCAAAAACTGACCGAAACTCAAGCCAAGGAATACGCTATGCAGCTGCTGGATGTGAGGGATATATCCGGGGAAGAAAAGCTTATCACACGCAGCCGAAAGGCGCAGCTTTTAAACGGGATATATTCTGTGACAGAAAACCGTCAGCTGGAAAAGGATATAGCGAAAACGGTCGAGATAGAGTGGGTGAGATAGTTTTGAGAAGTTCGGTGACGGCCGGGCTTCTTTTATGTGATAAGAAAAACAAAAAGCATTTATTTTGTGACAAAGGTGCAAAAATGTGATATACTAAACAATAATTATATCTAAGCATACCTTGTATACAGTCGGAGGAAATAATTTTTAATGATAGAACAGCTTATCAGTGTTGAAAGAATGGATCATGTGCTGGCGCTTTTCGGAAATTTTGATGCCAATGTAAAGCTCATCGAGGAGAACTACGGCGTTAAAATAATATTGCGCGGAACTGACATCAAAGTTACCGGCGATTCCGAAAAGGTACTTTCTGCCGCAAAGGCTATAGAAGCGCTGATCTCGCTTTTAAACAGCGGCGAGGCGCTGACCGATCAGAATATCCACTATGTCATGGATCTTGTTGAGGAAGGGCAGGAGCAGCGGGTCAGCCAGCTTGGCTGTGATGTTATCTGCATCACAGCCAAGGGACGTCCTTTAAAGGCAAAGACGCTTGGTCAGAAAAAATATCTCGACGCTATAAAGAAAAACACTATCACCTTCGGCGTTGGCCCCGCGGGAACCGGAAAGACCTATCTCGCTGTTGCTATGGCGGTAAGAGCTTTCCGTTCTCACGATATCAACCGCATCATACTGACACGCCCCGCGGTAGAGGCGGGTGAAAAGCTCGGTTTTTTGCCGGGCGACCTGCAGAATAAGGTCGATCCTTATCTGCGGCCTCTTTACGATGCGCTTTTTGATATGCTGGGCGCTGAAAACTATCAGCGTTACCTTGAACGCGGAAATATAGAGGTGGCTCCGCTTGCCTATATGCGCGGCAGAACGCTGGATGACTCCTTTATCATCCTTGATGAGGCACAGAACACGACCCCCGAGCAGATGAAGATGCTGCTGACGCGACTGGGACAGAATTCCAAGGCTGTTATCACCGGAGATGTCACTCAGATAGACTTACAGGATAAAAAATCCGGTCTTGTTGAGGCTACCAAGGTGCTGAGGGGGATCAACGGCATCGAGGAGGTAAGGCTCACCGACAAGGATGTTGTGCGCCACCGTCTTATTCAGGATATTATCAAAGCTTACGAGCGCTATTATCAGAATCCCAAAAGAAATGACAAATATTGAAGGCAGGAGTGAAGCATCATGTCTAGAGCAAAAGTTTATATCATCAACAAGCAAAAGGCGGTAAAGGTACCATCAGGTTCGCGATTGCTTATAAAGCGCTGCTGCAGCGCTGCTTTGGCATATGAAAATTTTGATAAGCTGGCAGAGATAAGCGTCAGCCTGACCGACAACGAGGGGATAAGAGAGCTAAACGCCACCTTCCGCAATAAGGACAGCGCTACCGATGTGCTTTCCTTTCCGATGGGCGAGGACGGAGTTTATGATATAAACGAGGAGACCGGCGCAAGCATTTTGGGCGATATCGTCATCTCGATGGAGCGGGCGGTGGAGCAGGCGAATATGTATGGCCATTCGCTCGAGCGAGAGATGGGATTTCTTACCGTCCATTCAATGCTTCATCTGTTGGGCTACGATCATGAGCAGGGCGGTCTTGAGGCCAGAATAATGCGCGAAAAAGAGGAGGATATCCTCAATGAGCTTGGTCTTTCGCGCGATGAGACTTTTGTTTCAAGAGAGGTAAAATGATGTCTGAAAATATATTTGTATCGATAGTAGGCAGACCCAATGTTGGAAAATCGTCGCTTTTAAACCGCCTTATGGGCGAGAAGATAGCGATAGTCTCCGATAAGCCGCAGACTACCCGCAACAGAATTACCGGCGTTCTCACCGAGGGGGAAACTCAGTATGTCTTTATCGATACTCCCGGTCTGCATAAGCCCAAATCAAAGCTTGGCAAATTTATGGTCAAGCAGATAGGCGATTCGGTCGCTGATGTTGACGCCATAGTGCTGGTCACCGAATGTGAGGGGAATGTCACCGCCGTTGAAAAGCAGCTGGTCGAAAGCATAAAGGCAAACGGCGCTCCCGCTATCCTTGCGGTAAACAAGGTGGATGCGCTGGATAACAAGGAGCTGATGCTTTCCAAGATCGCTGCTTTTGCCGAACTGCACGAATTTGAGTCGGTAGTGCCTATCTCTGCGCTCAAGGGCGACGGAGTTGATATACTTTTAAAAGAGCTCAGACCCTACTGCGTTGAGGGCGACCACTTTTTTCCTGATGACACCCTCACCGACCAGCCCGAGCGTGCTGTTGCCGCCGAGCTGATAAGAGAAAAACTGCTTCGCAACCTGCGCGATGAGATACCTCACGGCACCGCCGTTATGATCGAGCTGTTCCGAGAGAGAGAGGACGCTGAAATGATCGATATTGAAGCGACCATAGTATGCGAGCGTGAGGCACATAAGGGAATAATCATCGGCAAGGGCGGAGCTATGCTTAAAAAGATATTGACCGAAGCCCGCCATGATATCGAAAAATTTCTTGGAATAAAGGTGAATCTTCAGTGTTGGGTAAAGGTACGCGAGGGATGGCGTGACAGCGATGCGCAGCTGAAAAATTTCGGCTTTACCGATAACTGATATTACCGCATATAATCATGATCGCTTTCGGAAAAAATTTATTCGGAGGCGATTTTTGATGAACAGCCAAAAAGAATGGGAAACCTTTTTAAAGACAGGGGCAGTGAGCGATTATCTCGCCTATATAAAGGCAAAACGAAGGAGCGGCGTTTAGATGCAGTGCGTTACCAAGGGAGTTGTGATAAGAGCCAGATCGGTCGGAGACGACCGACTTCTAACGCTGCTGACTGATGATTACGGCGTTATCTCCGCATCAGCTAAAGGGGCTAACAAGCCCCGAAGCCGGCTCGCTTCTTCAACTGAGCTGTTTTGCTATTCGCGCTTTACACTTTTCAGATACCGCGATTATAACACCGTTGATTCGGCTGATGTTGATACTTCCTTTTTCAGCCTTAGAAAAGACCTTGCCGCGCTGGGGCTTGCCAGCTACATAGCCGAGCTTTGCTGCGAGCTTGCCCCGCAGGAGGAAGAGGCAAAGGAGTATCTGCGGCTTTTGCTAAATACGTTATATATGTTGTCTGCAAAAAAGAGGACGGTTTGGTTCTTAAAGCCGCTATTTGAGCTGCGGCTTCTTACCATGGCGGGTTTTATGCCTGATCTTACCGCCTGCGCCGAATGCGGAGAGTTCAAAGCCCCCGAAGGGGCGTGGTTTTCTGCGGAAACAGGGGATTTTCTCTGCGCTGACTGCCGAAAAAAGGTGCCTATCGAAGAACAGGATCCTAAAAGCGTTTATGTTGCCCCGGCGGTGCTGGCTTCTATGCGTCATATCATTTACAGTGAATTTGAAAAGCTTTTTTCATTTACACTGCCGGAGACCTCGCTTTATGAGCTTAACACCGTTTCAGAGCGCTATTTAAAATATCATTTGCAGCGGGATTACCGCTCGCTTGACTTTTTCTATTCGGTCGCTGAGCTGTGACCGAACAGCCCTATCCTATGGAGGGATAAAATATGATCTCACAAAAGCATTGCGACACACTTGAACTGCCAAAGATTTTACATCTGCTCGGTGAATGCACAGGCTGCGATGACAGCAAGGCGCTGGCATTGAAGGTCGTTCCCGCGCCGAGTTATGCCGCTGCTGTAAGGCTTCTTAGCTTTACTGTTGCAGCCAACACCCTTTCAAACAAATTCGGCTATCCTGCCGTTTACCGCATGAACAACTGTGCCGGTGCGCTCAAGCGCGCCGAGCTGGGCAGCCGCCTTTCTCTGCGTGAACTGCTTGACATTGCAACGATCCTGCGCACCATGCGCTCACTTTACAACTGGAAGCAGCAGTCTGACGACCACACCGCATTGGATTTTCTGTTTGAAGCGCTGTTTGTAGAAAAAAGCATAGAAAACAGACTTACAAGCTCGATAATTTCGGAAGAGGAGCTTGACGATAACGCTTCTCCGCTGCTTTCAGACCTGCGCCGCAAGATAAAGAGCACAGGGCTTCGTGTTCGCAGCCAGCTCGACTCGATGATACGCTCCACTACCTATCAGAAGTATCTGCAGGAGCCTATCGTCACCATCCGCGACGGTAGATTCGTTATTCCGGTCAAGGCCGAGTATCGCGCCGAGGTCAAGGGCCTTGTTCATGATACCTCTTCAAGCGGAGCCACTTACTTCATCGAGCCGATGAGCGTTGTGGAGCTTAACAATGAGATCCGCGTACTGCAAAGCAAGGAGCAGCAGGAGATAGACCGCATCATACTTGAACTTTCGGCTATGGTCGGCGGCTATGCCGAGCAGATACAAAATGGCTATGATGCCGCCGTTGAGCTTGACCTTTATTTCGCAAAATCCAAGCTGGGTGACAGAATGAGGGCGAATATCCCCAACCTGACCGATGATGGCGAGATATTGCTCAAAAAAGCGCGCCATCCTCTCATCGCTTATGAAAAGGCGGTGCCTATCGATATTGCGGTCGGAGAAGATTACGATGCTCTCGTAATAACCGGACCTAACACCGGCGGCAAAACGGTCGCTATAAAAACGCTCGGTCTGCTCACCCTTATGGCTATGTGCGGACTTATGATACCGGCATCCACCGACAGCAAGGTTTCGGTATTCGGTCAGGTGCTGGCGGATATAGGTGATGAGCAGTCTATAGAGCAGAGCCTTTCTACCTTCTCTTCGCATATGGTCAACATCATATCGATAGTTGAAAGCGCCGATGACAGCTCGCTGGTCCTTGTCGATGAGTTGGGCGCGGGCACTGATCCAGTTGAGGGAGCGGCCCTTGCCGTTTCCATCATCGAAACGCTGCGCAAAAAGGGCGCAAAGCTTGCCGCTACCACCCATTATCCGGAGATAAAGATATACGCACTCGAAACCAAAGGCGTTGAAAACGCAAGCTGTGAATTTGATGTAGTATCGCTTCGCCCAACTTATAGGCTGCTCACCGGTATACCGGGACGCTCTAACGCTTTTCTTATCAGCGAGAGGCTGGGACTTTCCAGAGGTATCATCGAAAGGGCAAAGCAGCTCGTTTCGGATGAAAACACCCGTTTTGAGGATGTAGTCGCCGAGCTGGAGGAGACACGGCAGAAGCTTGAAAGAGAACAGCTTGAAGCTAAAAAGCTTCGCCTTGAGGCGGAGCAGATAAGAAAGACCGCTGCCGAAGAAAAGGCGAAGATAGAAAAAAGCGTAGAAAAGGAGCTTGAGCGTGCCCGCGAGCAGGCAAAGCGGATTATCGAGGATACGCGGATCCAGGCTGAGATACTTTTTGAGGAGCTTGACGCCATCAAAAAAGAGAAAGACAAGGAAGCATTTTCGGGACTTTTGCAGAACGCGCGAGCAGGTTATAAGGGTTCTATGCGTGAGCTTGAGCAGCTTTCCGACCCTATTGCAAGCCGCAGCGAAAGCGACGACGGCTATAAGCTGCCCCGCCCGCTGGAAAAGGGAGATATCGTATTTGTGCGTATGCTCAACAAGGAGGGCATCGTTCTCGCCAAGCCCGAAGGCAACAGCGTTATGGTGCAGGCGGGGCTTATCAAGACCTCTGTGCCGATATCTGAGGTGAGATTGGGCGAACGCAAAAAAGAGGACAAAAATCAAAAGAAAAAGGGGCAGACCAGCCTGCGCGGAGTTACTTCCAAGGCTGCGCGCGATGTTAAGACCGAGCTTGACCTGCGCGGTCAGGATTCTGAGCAGGCCATAATGGAGCTCAACAGCTTTATAGATAACGCTATCCTTTCGGGGGTTCAAACAATACGTATAATCCATGGTAAGGGCACCGGCGTGCTTCGTGACGCTGTGGGCAGAAGGCTCAAACAGCATAAGAGCGTTGCTTCCTACCGTTTGGGAAGATACGGCGAGGGAGAAAACGGCGTTACCATAGCTGAACTTAAATAGCATAAAGCCGCTTTTGCCGTTTGGCATAGGCGGCTTTTATCATTAGGATAGAAAACGGCGGCAAATTACTTTGGCATTATGTTTAAAAAATATATTGTCTAAACTCTTGATCTAAAGTATTATAATATATGTATAATTGGCGCGAAATTTTGCTTGACAGGGCATTTCGCGCCAGTGCCGTTTTTATTTTGCTGCGGCGTATCAAATTTTAGGAGGAATTTAAAATGGGTTTTCTGTCAGACATCGAAATAGCACAGGCATGTCAAATGAAAAACATCCGCGAAATTTCCGCCGTGGCAGGAGTAGACGAAAAATATCTTGAGCTTTACGGTAACTACAAAGCCAAGGTAGACTACAAGCTGCTCCACGAAGTGGATAAGAAGGACGGCAAGCTGATACTTGTCACCGCCATCACTCCCACCCCCGCGGGCGAGGGAAAGACTACCACTACCGTAGGTCTTGCGGACGGTCTCAGACGCATCGGCAAAAATTCGGTAGTTGCGCTTCGCGAGCCTTCTCTCGGCCCGGTATTCGGCGTTAAAGGCGGCGCTGCCGGCGGCGGCTACGCTCAGGTAGTTCCCATGGAGGATATCAACCTACACTTTACCGGAGATTTCCACGCTATCGGCGCGGCAAACAACCTGCTCGCCGCTATGCTGGATAACCACATCTATCAGGGCAACAAGCTCAATATCGACCCCAAGCGCATAACCTGGAAGCGCTGTGTTGATATGAATGACCGCCAGCTCCGCCATGTGGTTGACGGACTCGGCGGCAGAGTGAACGGCTGCCCCAGAGAGGACGGCTATGACATCACCGTAGCTTCCGAGATAATGGCAGTTCTCTGCCTTGCAAACTCCATCACCGATCTCAAGGAGCGCATCTCCCGCATCATCGTTGGCTATACTTATGATGAACAGCCTGTTACCGCAGGCGATCTCAAGGCTGCCGGCGCCATGACCGCCCTTCTCAAGGACGCGCTCAAACCCAACCTTGTTCAGACCCTTGAGGGTACT
>CAZSEO010000010.1:0-54860 GCA_964605985.1 uncultured Oscillospiraceae bacterium
TTCCATGGTCTACTTTGGGAGGATCTTATCAAAGTTCTGCGACAGCTTTTTTGTGGCTTGAAAACTAGTATATACATAAAGAGTGTTGAAAAGATCCGGGTTTTTCTAAATCTGTGTACAACAAACCAAGCCCAGCGCTAAAACAGTACTCAGACAAAGACAGTTCAATTTGTTTTTGGGCTAGGCGATTCGAATTTCAGAAAGATGGGTTTTCAATCCAATGTCACTAAGTTAGCGTCATTGTTTTACAAATACCTTATTTTATGTTGCGTTCCTTCCTGGCATAACTGCTGGGAATTCCAAGTTTATCTCTAT
Organism: uncultured Oscillospiraceae bacterium; assembly: GCA_964605985.1. Lineage (GTDB taxonomy): Bacteria > Bacillota > Clostridia > Oscillospirales > Ruminococcaceae > Yanshouia. Next base: position 316 of record CAZSEO010000010.1, read on the forward strand.
AATTTACAACAGTACGGCGCGATATTACAATTCCATTCTCTCGAAGCTTTTCTATAATCTGATTGTCGCTTAATGGAACAGATTTATCTTCATCACAAATCAAGTTTTTAATTGCTTGGCATGCTTGATCTAAACTGCAAGATTCTGGATTAATCGTTGGAGAAATTGTATGCCTGGAAAGGAATTTCTTGAGAGGGAATAATCCCCAGTCGCAAATAAGATATTTATTTTGTATTGCTCTGCTAACAGTAGATATGTGTATATTCAACTTCTGACTGATATCTTCCAAAGAAAGGGGAGGAAAATCGAGATGGCCATATCTAAAAAAATTCTCATGTTTTGATACGATAATATTAGCTATCGCTAAAAGTGTCTTTGTTCTCATAGCAACAGCTAATTCTAATCTTGTATATTCGGAGAATTTTTCTTTTAGATATTTTTGTATTTCGTTATCTTGGAGGCGAAGCAACAGATCTTCATATACGGGGTTCCTTTTAAGTGCAGAGGATAATGACACTGTTACTGCAACATTGAAAGTCTCCCCTTTGCATTGAACAGATATATCTGGGGTAATATACTCGGTTTTTTCATCAAAAAAGTATCCATTTGCAGGACGCGGCGAAAGAGTACGTATATGTTGTATTGCTTGTTCAACATGTTGCAGAGGAACTTTTTCTTTTTTAGCAATTTTTCTTAGCTTGCCTGATGCTACATCCTCCAAATAATTTTCAATTATACAACAAGCAAGGGAATCGGGGGTTTCTTGTCGTTTTAGCTGAATTAAAAGACATTCTTGCAGAGAGAATGCGCCAATACCGGGAGGATCAAATTGATGAAGTATAAATAATGCGGACTCGAACAGATCGCTTGAAATTTTCAGGGATTCAATAATTGCAACAGGCGAAATTCGAAGAAATCCAGATGGGTCAAGCATATCGATCAACTGGTTTAATACCCAAATCAGTTCAGTCGATAGAGTAGTTGGTATTTGTTCTCGAAGAAACTCTAAGAGAGTTTGTTCATTGCTTTTTGCTGGTATGTCATTAGTAAAATTCATATTTACTGTTTGAGAAGATGAGCTGGAAAGCGATTCAATGTCAATTATAGGATTTGTCATCGCTTGCTCTTTAATATGGCTGGCAAGCGTTTCTGTGTTCATTTGAAGGATAGACAGCGAATACTGCATCTGAGGAGCAAGCTTTAAAGAAGATTCCAATCTTAATTCAGAATTCAGCACATATATCCCTCACTTTCCTATCAAGATAAATATATTATTATGTATTCTCCGAGATAAGTCAATAGTTGGAAATAAATTTGCTTATTATATTAAAGTGAAGGAATATGATATACTTTCAATAGTGTAAGCAAATATAGAGCCACATTGGTAAATTTATATGATAATGTTGATTTTGCTTTACAGCATAAGGAGGACTACATGTATAAAAGAATACTTGGTTGTTTGATTTTAATACTTGTCCTCATTAGTGCTGTTTCACAGCGAGTTTTTGCCGTAACCACACACTTGAGGGTTGCTTTTAATATTGATCAGGCGCCGTATCATTTCGTTGATGAAAACGGAAAGGCAAAAGGACTGCATATCGATATGTTGGAATGTATTGCCCAATCAGCCGGATATACAATAGAGTATGTTCCGTTAGAAACCAGTACAGCTTGTATTGCTGCGTTAAATAATGGCGATGTTGATCTTATAATAGATGTTCTTCAAAAATATCCAAACAGCAAATGGATGAGTGATGCTTTGTCAGAAGAGACGGTGTGTACTTTTGCGGACATAAGCAAAACGACAGCAGATTATGAAATCGTAACATATCAGTTGGGAACAATTACTCCGGCAATTGCAGCCAAATTGAAAACAAATCTTTCCATCGCAACATCAAGTCCTAAAGAATCTATTGATTATTTGGTTAATGGAAAAGCTGATGTAATGGTTGGGATTAAACAAAGCATCCTTTACTATATGAAGGACTCAGATGTAAACGATTCCTATGCTATTACAAATAATTTTATGGGAATGATTAGTTTTGCATTAAAAGTTCCTGATAATGATTATCATCTTTTACAGACTCTAAATCGTGAAATTGCAGAACTGAGAACCTCTGATGAGTATAATGAGATGCGAAAAAACTGGAGTTATCAAGAAGATGAAGCGGAGAGTAACTATATTGGACTTAAGCGATTAGTGATAGTTCTTGCTATAACGGTTGTAGTTTTAAGTCTTTATGCTTCTACGGTAACGCTTGTTCGACGAGCGCTTAAAAAACAGGTTGACAAACAGACGATATCTTTACAAAAAGCCAATACGGAAATACGGCAACAGATGGAACAGTTAGAAGCAGAAAACGATATTCGTAATCGCATTATAGAATACTCACATTTGGGTATGGTTCTTTTTGATAGAAAGTACACAATAAAGTTAATTAATGATAGTGCTATCAATCTATCTGGTGAAAAGACTCCTTATAAAGATATACGGAAAATGAATGTTTTTGGGGCCATTATACGTTCCAACGATGTACAACAGCTTTTTCAAAAGGAGACCTCTAAATGCGAGAGTGTTCAAACCATTTTATTGAAAAAAGATGAACATGAATTTAGATATCGATACAGCTTTCAGAAGATTATCAAGGCCGGTGAAGTTTGGGCAATTTTGCTTACCGTCGAAGATATTACTGATGAGGAAGCGCGACGTCAATTAATGTTTGAAGAGGAAAAAAGTAAACAGTTGAATCAGATTGTTGCAAGCATTTCACATGAAATAAAGAATCCACTTACCTCCATTAAAACATTTGTAGACGGATTAAATGATTTTGAAGCAGACCCACAGTTTATGCAGGATTTTTCTTATTATGTGCCTAAGGAAGTTGAACGCATCAATCGCTTGGTTGAGGGATTGATCAGTTATGCTAAACCAGCTAAAGGTATTGAAGAACTTTTAGATTTGACAACATTGGTTTGGGATGCAGTTATATTTGCCAGAAGCATAAATCGTATAAAACAAATTCAGATTTATGGCGATATTGAAGACGGGCACAAGATTATTGGAAACCACGATCAAATAAAGCAGGTGCTAATAAACATTATTATGAACGGCATAGAATCCATGCAAGAAAAGTTATGTAACTGTACGGAAGAGCTTGCTTTATCGCTTACAATCACGCTTTCAAGTGAAAATGATGATAGTGTGATTATCATTCGTGATGAAGGAATGGGTATGGCTCCAGAGGCGATTAAACGCTGTATGGATCCTTTCTTCACTACGAAAAGGACAGGCACAGGTTTGGGTCTTACTCTTTCAGAACAGTACACACGCGAAAACAATGGTCATTTAAGAATTGAAAGTCAAGTAGGCAGTTATACAGAAATCCAAATCAGATTCAGGAGGGAGAACTATGCGTCCTAAAATCTTAATTGTTGATGATGAGATTGCCATTTGTATTTCATTGAAGCATACACTAAGCAAAGAATATGATGTTGTGATTGCCAATTCAGAAGAAGATACTCTTAATGCATTAGAAAGAGATAGTTTTCAGTTGATTCTTTTGGATGTATATCTTGGAGCGCAGGACGGTCTTTCTCTCCTTCAAAAAATCATACAGCATGACCCAACTATAATAGTTATTGTAATGACAGCCCATGGAAGCATCAAATCTTCTGTAACTGCAATGCGAAATGGTGCCTTTACCTATATGACAAAGCCTTTGGACTTGGAGGAATTGAAAATTTTTATTCAACAAGGGCTTAGATATCGCAGCTTAAACGAGAAAGTCAATTATCTTAATGAAGAATTGCAGGGCCGGTATCAATATGGTGAAATGATCGGAAAAAGTCCGGTAATGCAGAATGTGTATAAATTAGTCGAAAAGCTAAAAGATGTGGATACGCCTGTCATTGTGACTGGTGAGAGTGGAACTGGAAAAGAGCTGGCAGCTCGCGCAATGCATTTTATGGGGGTCAGAAAAAAAGAAAACTTTATTGAAGTTAACTGTGCTGCAATTCCGGAAGGTCTTTTGGAAATGGAGTTTTTTGGGTATCGGCGTGGAGCTTTTACGGGTGCAAATACTGATAAAAAAGGAAAATTTGAAGCTGCTGATCAGGGAACGATATTTCTTGATGAAATTGGGGATATGCCACTTTCATTACAAGGAAAGTTTTTGAGAGTGCTTCAGGAAAAACGGTTTTCGCCTATCGGGAGCAACGAAAGCAAGACCATTGACGTTCGAGTCATTGCCGCTACAAACCGTGACCTGTGGCAAATGGTACAAGACGGGGCGTTCAGGCAGGATCTTTATTATCGGTTGAATGTAGTTTCAATTACGCTGCCTGCATTGAGAGAAAGAAAGATGGATATTCCCCTTTTGACCAGTAAGTTTATTGCGCAATTGAATTCTGAGCACAAGCGTAACATTAAGGGAATTACCAAAGAAGTTGAACGAATGCTGTTGACTTATGATTATCCCGGAAATGTTCGCGAATTACAGAATATAATAGAATTTGCGGTGATCATGTGTAATGAAGAATATATTACTCCCACTGATTTGCCACACAATTTTTTAAATGCAGTTGGGTCTACTACTTTAAATCAACCTCAGGGAGAGGATACAATTGCAACTTTATACGAAATTGAAAAGCGTGCTATTCTGCAAGCGATACGTAGAAACGACGGACACCAACGTAAAACTGCAGAAGAACTTGGGATCAGCGAGAGGGGGTTATACAATAAGTTAAAGGAATATGGATATTATAAAGACAAAACATAATTGTTAAAAATAGGGGCAGAAAATTTTTCTGCCCCTATTTTTCAAGATGAAAAAATTTCCGGTTTCATACACGGATTAACTGGTTCGTTTCTTATATTTAAATGTGAAAATTAAATGTGAAAAAGCAATTATTTAAATATTTTTGCGTTTTTTCTGCTTTATTTCCCATAAAAACAGGTTGGCAACTTATTTGCTTCATATATAGTTGTCATGTATTTAATCACATGGCAAATTTCAATATCATAACAAACAAGAAAGGAAGAAAAAAATGAAAAGTACCTGTATTAAAAAAGCGATTTCTCTATCACTTGCACTTCTGATACTTCTGTCTTCAGTTGCTTGTGGAAATCCCAGCAGTAAGGGAACAAGTGCGGAAAGCACTTCGAACACTCCCGCCGCTCCTGCTGAATCCACTGCACCGAGCACCAAGGAAGTTACTTACAAGGATCGTGTTGTTATTGCCAACTCGGCTACTCTTGCTAAGCTGGATCCTCACAGCAACAACACAGAGGTTAATGGACAGCTTTATGAGCTGACCCATAATACCCTGGTTACTTGTGATTATAACAAGAATGAAATTATCGGCGAACTTGCTTATGAGTGGGAACAGCCTGATAACTTGACCTATATCTTTAAGCTTAGAGAAGGTATTACATTCCACAACGGCGATCCCTTTACTGCAGAAGATGTAATTTACAGCTTGAACAGAGCAGCAGGCTCATCCTATCAGATGCCTAAGCTTAAGGATATTGCAAGCATGGAGGCTGTAGATGATTACACTTTGAAGATTACCCTTAGCCAGGCTAACGCTGATTTCCTTATCAACCTTTGCACTCCCAACCTGAGCATTGTGTGCCAGTCTGCTATTGAAGCAGATGATAAGAAGGGCGTTTCTGTTGGTACTGGCGCATATGTAATGACTGAGTGGGTTCCGGATGATTATACTCTTGTTACCCGTAACGATAATTTCTGGGGCGAACTGCCTATCACTAAGGAAATAGTTTATCGTAAGTACGCTGAGGAATCTGCGCGTGTTATTGCTCTGCAGACCGGCGAAGTTGATATCTGTATGGATGTTCCGTATATTGAAGCTAGCCATGTATCTGACTCCAAGGGTTGCTCTCTGCTGCAGATACCCAGCACCATGTTGATTTATGTTGCGCTGAACGCAAGCGGATTTAACAGCGATCTGGCAAATGCTAAGGTTCGTCAGGCGCTTAATTATGCTACTGACACTGATAGCCTTATACTGGCTATGACAGAAGGTTATGCACAGCCTGCACACGGAATCATTCCTACCAATGTTTGGGGATATTCCAGTGATGTATCCGCTTATTCCTATGATGTAGAAAAGGCTAAGGCACTCTTAACTGAGGCAGGTTATCCTAACGGTCTTGATGTTTCCTTTACTTACAATAAAAGCATTTATCCCGGACTCTATGAACTGCTTCAGGCACAGTGGGCACAAGCTGGTATAAACCTTACCCTCAATACTGATGACGGTACCGTCAGATCTCAGCAGCTTAAGGAAAAAAATTACGATATGACCGTTGCTAACTGGAGTTTCGCCGCTACAGGTACCGATCTAAGCGGTATGTGGTCTAGCACTTCCGGTTCCAACCGTACTCTGACCAAAGATCCCAAACTTGATGCTATGCTCGATAAGGCTCTTATGGAGCTTGATGAGACAAAGCGTGAAGCTATGTATGCAGAACTCAGCCAGTATGTTACTGACAATGCAGCAGTGATCCCTATGTATATTAAGACCCTGATGTATGGTGTAGGTGACACTGTAGACGGTTACACCTTCTACGGAAATTCCCGTCACGAATTCACCTATGTAACTGCTCAGAAATAATTAAGGATATAAACACTTGCGGAAGGCGCGGTAAATCCCGCGCCTTCAATGTCAAAAAAGAGATAGGAGGTCATTATGCATCGATACATCATTAAGAGGCTTCTGCTTTTGCTGCTTGTTATTCTAGGTGTCTCCTTCTTAGTATATTTTATCATGGATTTTGCACCCGGCGACCCGACTATAACTGTTTTAGGCGATGGAGCAACGCCCGAAGAATATGAAGCTCTCAGGAAAGAATTAGGATTAGATAAACCGATAATTGTTAGATATGCAAAATATATGTGGAACCTTATCCATGGAGATATGGGCTATTCGCTTAAATATAACGTGGAAGTTATGGAACTATATATGAAGCGTTTGCCTGCAACCTTGATGTTGGCTCTTTCGGCAACTATTGTTGCTACACTGATCTCGATTCCTTTAGGCGTTTATGCAGCATTGAAACAAGGCAGCATTAAAGACAATGTGGTTTCCGCAATTTCGGTACTTGGCCTTGCTGCACCGAATTTTTGGGTAGGACTGATGCTGATAATTGTATTTGCATTAAAGTTGGACTGGTTTAACTCTGGTGGTTTTGAGTCTTGGAAGGATGTTATTCTTCCCGCTATAACCGTTGGAACTGGACATACAGCTCTGGTTACACGTACTACTCGTTCATCTATGATAGATGTAATGAGACAGGATTATCTGATGCTTGCCAGAGCAAAAGGCGTTTCTGAGAAGAAAGTAATCAATCGTCACGCACTGAAAAATGCATTGATACCTATTATTACAGCTACTGGAATTCAGTTTACCGGTTCTTTGGGTGGATCTGTTATTACAGAGACAGTATTTTCTTGGCCCGGCGTAGGACGATTGGTAGTCGATGCTATCAAATCGCAGGATGTCGATACAGTCACCGGAACAATTATTATGACTGCGATGATCACCAGTGTCATTCTTTTAATTGTTGACATTCTCTATGCATTTGTAGATCCGCGTATCAAGGCGCAGTACAGCAAGTGAGGTGAATAGGCATGAACAAAACAGTAGAAAAAAATGATACTATCCAAAAGAAATATAAAAAGCGAGGACCAACCGCGGAAGTCCTTCATCGCATAAAGAAAAATAGAGGAGCTTTAGTTGGTGCTTCGATTATTCTGATGCTTATTCTCTTGGCGCTGTTGGGAGATGTCATTTATGACTATGAAACCGACATAGTTGCACAGAATTTGCAGAAAAGATTTATTTCTCCTTGTTGGGAACATCCGTTTGGTACCGATAATTTAGGACGTGATTTGTTGGCGAGAATTATCTATGGCACCAGAGCGTCCTTGCCGGTAAGTTTTGTGGCGGTTTCTGTTGCACTTGTATTTGGTATGATTTTCGGCGCTTTCGCAGGCTATTTTGGCGGCGTTGTAGAAAATATCATCATGCGTATTATGGATATTTTTGGCACTGTACCATCTGTGTTAATGGCAATTGCCCTTATCGCAGTTATGGGAACAAGTACTTTTAGCCTTATGATAGCAGTTGGCATTACATCAATTCCTGCTTTCGCAAGAATTACACGTGCTGCGGTTCTTTCTGTTAGAAACCAAGAATTTGTAGAATCTGCCCGCGCTATAGGCAGCACTAATGTAGAAATAATCTTCGAACATATCATTCCTAATTGCCTTTCGCCTATTATTGTACAAACCACTTTGAGAATGGGTTCGGCGATCATTACTGCATCCAGTTTGAGCTATCTTGGACTTGGCGTTCCTCCACCTATGCCTGAGTGGGGCTCACTGCTTTCGGCAGGACGTAATTACATCAGAGATTACAGCTATATGACTTTGTTCCCTGGTCTTGCCATTATGATTACCGTTATAGCATTCAACCTGCTGGGCGATGGATTGCGCGATGCAATGGATCCTAAGCTAAAGAAATGAGGCTGATAAAATGAGTAATACGACAAAAGATTTAGTTTTAAATGTTGACAATCTTACTGTTAATTACATAACGGAAGAAGAAACGGTCGAAGCAGTAAATGGTGTTAGTATCTATTTGGAGCATGGAAAATCTCTTGGCATAGTGGGCGAGACCGGTGCGGGAAAAACGACAACAGCATTGGCTATTTTGCGTCTGATCCCAAATCCACCTGGAAAAGTCATTAGCGGAACTGTTCTTGTAAACGGAAAAGATATCTATGCGGCAACTAAGTCTGAGTTGGAGCATATTCGTGGCAATGAAGTTGCAATGATATTTCAAGATCCAATGACCGTATTGAACCCTGTATTTACTGTAGGAGAACAAATTGCGGAATGTGTAGAGATTCACGATCACTGTAATAAAGCTGATGCCCAAAAGCGTGCTATTGAAATGCTGGAACTTGTTGGTATTGCTGCGGAACGTGCCAATGATTATCCACATCAGTTTTCCGGCGGCATGAAGCAGCGAGTAGTTATTGCTATCGCTTTGGCATGCAATCCCTCTTTGCTGATTGCCGATGAGCCTACTACTGCATTGGACGTAACCATCCAAGCGCAAGTTTTGGAGTTGATGAAGGAACTTAAGGAGAAAATCAACACTTCATTGATCATGATTACTCACGACCTTGGTATAGTTGCAGAGGTGTGCGATGAGGTTGCTGTAATGTATGCAGGACGTATTGTAGAACAGGGTTCTTTGGAAGATATTTTCCGTCATACTAAGCACCCCTACACCGAAGGATTGTTTAATTCCTTACCTAACATTTACAACCGTCGAGCTGATTTGAAACCTATCCCCGGCTTAATGCCGGATCCGTCGAATTTGCCAAAGGGATGTGCTTTCGCTCCCCGATGCGAATATGCTACCGAGCGTTGCCAGACAATCCGACCTAGCTTGGTCAGACAGACTGATACCCATCATGTAGCCTGTATCCGTTATGAGGAAGCAGGGTTCCATATTGAAAGGAGTAAGCAATAATGGCGGATACCATTTTGGAAGTCAATCATCTGAAAACATTCTTTAAAACACCCAAGGGAATGCTTCATGCAGTGGATGATGTAAGCTTCACGATGGAGCGCGGAACTACATTGGGAATTGTAGGCGAAAGCGGCTGTGGAAAGTCTACATTAGGACGCTCAATATTAAGACTGATAGAGCCTACTTCCGGTGAAATTAAATTTGAAGGCAAAGATATTATAGCAATGAGCCAGTCTGAAATGCGTCACATGAGAAAAGAACTGCAGATCGTTTTTCAAGATCCGTATTCTTCGCTTGACCCTCGCAAAACAGTATATCAGGCTATCAGTGAGCCAATCGTTAAACATAAGCTGATAAAAGATAAAAATGAACTCGAACGACGTGTATTGGAGCTTATGGAAACAGTTGGATTGGCAGAACGTCTTATCAATACTTATCCGCATGAATTGGATGGAGGCCGTCGCCAGCGTATCGGTATAGCTCGTGCTTTGGCTATGAACCCAAAGTTCATTGTGTGTGATGAGCCTGTGTCTGCACTGGACGTTTCTATTCAGGCTCAGATCATCAATCTTTTGAAACAACTGCAGCGTCAGATGAACCTGACATATATTTTTATCACGCATGATCTCAGCGTCGTTAATCATTTCTCTGACGAGATAGCAGTTATGTATTTAGGAAAAATAGTTGAACGTGCCCCTGCTGAAGAGTTATTTGCTAATCCGATTCATCCTTATACCAAAGCACTTTTATCTGCAATACCGATCCCTGATCTTGATCATAAAACAAAACGCATTATTTTGAAAGGTGAGATTACTTCGCCAATAAATCCCAGCGATGAGTGTCGATTCCGCAAGCGTTGTTTCGCAGTTTGTGAGAATTGCAAACAAGCTGCTCCTTCTCTTAAAGAAGTATCACCAAATCATTTTGTTGCATGCCACTTGGCTTAAAGGACTTATAAAGTATGTTCTAAAGCCATGTAGTTTACAAGACACGTGTCTTAGGTTGACATATGTTTTGTTAATAACACATACAGGAGGAACTAAATATGAAATACGATCGTACTTATAATTTTTCTGCGGGTCCTGCCATGATGCCTGAACCCGTTCTGGAAGAAATCGCTGTTGAACTGTTGAACTATCGTGGCACTGGCATGTGCGTTATGGAAATGAGCCATCGTGATAAGGCTTTCCAGCAGATACGAGATGAAGCTGAAGCTAATTTGCGTAAGCTTATGGAGATTCCTGATAATTACAAGGTGTTGTTTGTTCAAGGCGGTGGTACTCTGCAATTTGCTATGGTAGCAGCAAATTTGATGGAAAATGGTGTCGCCTGCTATGTAGAGACAGGAGCTTGGTCCAAGAAAGCCATTGCTGAGGCAAAAAAGTACGGTGAGGTAAAGATAGTTGCTTCCTCTGCTGACCGTAATTATGCATATGTCCCCGATTGCTCTGATTTGGATATTCCTGATAACGCTGACTATGTTTACATTTGCGAAAATGAGACTATTAATGGTACAACCTTCTTTGAATTACCCAATACAAAGGGAAAAGTTTTAGTATCTGACCAGTCTTCCATGTTCCTGTCTCGCCCCTGCGATGTAAGTAAATATGGATTGATTTGGGCTGGTGTGCAGAAAAACGTAGGTCCTGCTGGCATGGCTGTAGTTATAATCCGTGAGGATTTGCTCAGAGATGATCTGGACCCTAAAACTCCCATCTACATGAGTTACAAAGTACATGCAGACAACGACTCCATGTACAACACCCCCAACTGTTGGGCAATTTACTGCTGTGGTAAGGTGTTCAAGTACCTGATAGATAATGGCGGCTTAGAAGCGGTGAATCAGCGCAACGTAGATAAAGCTGCAATCCTGTATGATTTCCTTGATCAGAGCAAGCTGTTCAATGCACCGGTGGATAAGAAAGATCGCTCTCTGATGAACGTTCCTTTTGTAACTCCTTCTAAGGAACAGGATGCTGATGTAGTAGCAGCAACCAAGACCGCGGGATTTGATAATCTTAAGGGGCATAAGAGTGTGGGTGGTTTGCGTGCATCTATCTACAACGCTATGCCTAAAGAAGGTGTAGAAGCGCTGGTGGATTTCCTGAAAAAGTATGAAGCAGAGCACATCTAATTGATTTAAAGAAGTTTATAACAGAAGAAGGTTGAATTATGTCAATGCGTATTCTAGTTACTGATGGTATGGATGCCAGTGCAGTTGCGCAGTTGCGTGCCGATGGCTTTGAAATCGTTGAGAAGTTCTATGAGCCTGATGAACTTGGCAAAGCCCTAAAGGATTTTGATGCAGTTATTATTCGATCTGCCACTAAAATCAAAAAGCCACAGATTGATGACGCAAAAGGTGGCAATCTTAAGCTGATTATCCGTGCAGGCGTGGGTATGGACAATATTGATATACCGTATGCAGAAGAAGCTGGTATTCAGGTAAAGAATACCCCCAGATCTTCCTCAAATGCAGTAGCAGAGTTAGCGATAGCTTTGTTGTTCTCGTGTGCCAGAAATATTTCCATAGCAGGCCATACCATGCGTCAGCAGAAATGGGAGAAAAATGCTTACTCTAAGGGCTTTGAAGTTGCCAGTAAGACTATGGGTGTCATTGGATATGGGCGTATAGGTCAGTTGGTTGGAGATAAAGGTCAGGCTTTGGGTATGAAAGTTTTATCTTACGTTAATCGCTATAAGCCTGCAGGATGCGAATGTGAAACGATGAAGTTTGTTGCTCCTGATGAATTGTTTGCGCAATCTGATGTTATAGTGATATGCGCTCCCAGTGGCGATAAACCTATCATTGACACAGAAGCTATTGCAAAGATGAAAGATGGTGTTGTCATCGTTAATGTGTCCCGTGGTTCCAATATAGATGAGGCATCCCTGCTTGAAGCATTGAATACCGGGAAAGTACGTGCTGCAGGTCTTGATGTTTGGATGGATGAAAAGAATCCAAATTGGGAACTGGCTGCGCATCCAGCTGTATCTTGTATGCCTCATGTGGGAGCAGGTACCAAGGAAGCGCAGAAGCGAATTGGCGATGAAATTGTAGATATTATCCGTACTTTATAACTATCACAAATATTATTAACACTATATAGTTATCACAACTAAACATATGCAATAGTGAATTGGAAAAAGAGGAGATTTAAAATGAACGAATATAATCGTATTTCTCTAACCCATTTTATTGCAACCATATCTAAAGCTTTTGGAATTGAGCCACCTGCTAATTCAGCGCCTCCTTTGGATTGGGTTTGCGATGTTTTAGACGACTTTTGTAAAGATGGATTTGATAGGCTTTTAATTCATAATCCGGATGGGGTAGGTATGTGGCTTTACAGGAAATATCCTGAAGTATTTGCTCCGGTAATGAAACATACACAAATTACAATTCCTTTCCAAAGTGTTATGCCTACGGTTACTCCTGTTAACTTTGGCACTATGTATACGGGTGCAACGCCTGATGTACATGGTATTAAAAAATATGAAAAACCTATTATTCAGATTGATACATTTTTTGATGCACTGGCGCGTGCGGGCAAGAAAGTAGCGCTTGTTTCGGAAGAAACTGCAAGTATGTCCAACATTTTCCTTGGAAAAGGTATAGACATTTATAACTGTTCTTGTGAATCCGAAATTGTGGAAAAAGCGCAGGAACTGATACATAAGGATGAATATGATGTTATCTGTGTCTATACTTATATGTATGACACCTTAGATCATATATATGGACCTGAGACAAAAGAAACGATTTCTGCAATGAATAATCAGGCTATGATCTTTGATTGCTTGGTTTCCACTGTAAAGAGATGCTGGACTGAGCATAATACATTATTTTGTTTCTCACCGGATCATGGTGTGCATAAGATCCTTAACGGAACAGAGCTTTACAAAAACGGATCCATCAAAAAGGGTGGTCACGGAAGTGATAGTCCCTTGGACAAAAATATTCTTCATTACATAGGTGTTGCTTTGCGCCATATAGAGATAGACCCTGTTATTGAGTAATCGTTTTGGTAACTATGTTTTTATTGCATATTTAGGACATAGTAGTAGCAATTATATCAGAAATGGGGTATGGCCCGAAGGATCATACCCCATTTCTGGATTTTGCAAAATGAAAAAGTTATATCAAAATATTTAGATACATTTTGTTGTCAGTAGTAATCGAAAACAATACTATATTTAGGATGGGAAGTGTAGCTTATCTATGCTGAACTGTTTGGCCTATCTAAGAGAATTAAATTTTGAATCTCTTGCGTTAAGGTTGCTGCTTGCTATGGTATGTGGCGGCATTGTTGGTTTGGAACGAAAGAAACACCACAAAGCAGCCGGATTTCGTACATATATGTTGGTTTGTCTTGGATCTTCTTTGACAATGCTGTTGGGGCAATATCAGTCTGCTATGTTGGATTCTATTTGGAGAGATACATCTGTCGAAATCGGCGTTAGAACAGACATGACTCGTTTTAGCGCTCAAGTTATAAACGGTATTGGTTTTTTAGGCGCGGGTACGATTATAGTCACCGCTCATCAGGAGGTCAAAGGACTGACCACGGCGGCGGCTTTGTGGGCAACTGCCTGCATGGGATTGGTTATAGGTGCAGGCTATTATGAGTGTGTATTCATTGGATTTTTACTAATCCTGTTATGTTTGGGAGTACTTAACCCATTGGATACATATTGTATACAGCGATCGAAGAATATGAATTTGTATGTAGAATTTGAAACTATAGATGATATTAGAGAAATAATAATATTTCTAAAACATAGTCGTATACAAATTTTTGATATAGATCTAGACTATGGTACCAAAGAGTTGAACCAGTACCCAAGCGCAGTTTTAGCACTCAAGCAGGAGCGTAGGGAATCACATACACAGCTCATTGCGTCACTGTTTTCTTTGACGTGTATTAGAAGAATTAATGAAATCTGAGAGGCTTTATGTTAGAACTATTTGAACCGTTTCGAACACTTTCTTTTACAACATTATTGTTGCGAATGATTTTAGCTTTTTCTTGCGGTGGTATTATCGGTATAGAACGCGAAATAAAACGTCGCCCTGCTGGATTCAGAACCCATATTTTGATTTGCGTAGGCGCTGCAATGACTACTTTAGTAAGCCAATACTTATATTTAGATATGCATTATCAAACCGACATGGCACGTATAGGGGCTCAGGTTATAGCTGGAATTGGATTTATTGGTGGAGGAACTATTATTGTAACTAAAAGACAGCGTATAAAGGGACTGACAACTGCGGCAGGTTTATGGACGACTGCAATAATCGGTTTGAGTTTTGGAATGGGGTTTTATGAGGCTGGTTTATTTGTAACGGTGATATTGGTGGTTGCAGAAGTATTCTTTCCAAAGATAGAAGATTATATACTGGAACATACCCCGGAAATAAATTTATATATCGGAGATATTAGAGCAGAAGACCTTCAGAAAATGGAAAGCTATTTAAAATCTATCGGAACTAAAATATTGAGCACGGAAGTAATTAGAACTGATGATGACAAGAAATATACGGTAAGTGCAATTTTATTGCTTAGGTTACCAAAGAATGTCTCTGTTGATGAATTACTCCTCTCAACTAAAGAGACGATAGGAGTAGCAGAGTTATACTCTATGAACTGAAATATTTTATTAGCTGCTATAATTTACAATCTAATAGCATTGAATTATTACAGTAATTTTATACCTCGTTAATTATATTGAATAAATTAGCGTTTAACTTCTTCATATATTCTCTTCATGTATCCTCTTTAGAAAGCAAGCTGCACGGGTCGAAAATTTGGCCTGTGCAGTTTGCTTTTATCCTCATTTTTGCCAACAAATGATTAGGCAGGATTAATCGGAAAAAGTTAATCCTCTATAAACAATATAATATGGAGGACAAAAACATGGCACAACCCAGACGCAAATGCAAGCTTGTGAATACCGGTGTGAAAGATAAGACCGACTTGAGAAAATATGAGCAGATCATCTTAGACACCATAAATTAGACCGTATCAGGGAAGAACTCAAAGGTGTATGAAAGGTATTTCTCTAGCAACGCTTGCTGCTATCAGTAATTTTTATTTAAAGGAGAGTCCAATATGAAAGAAAAAATGATAAGAGTTCTGACAGTTGAGCCGGGTAAACTCCCCAAGGTAGTTGAGCTTAAAAACGAATTGACCGCTTTGCAGGAGATAGTGTCTGAAGGAGCTGACTACCGAGGTCTGATAGAAATCGTTAGCCTTGACAATAAAACTTGCTTACTTCTGAATGAGGAAGGCAAGCTTATAGGCCTCAAACCCAACCGCAGACTTGGTCAGGATATCCTATGCGGTGTTTTCTATGTGACAGGTCAGAACAACAAAGGCGAGCTTTATTCGTTAGATGAGAAAAGATTAGCAGAATATGCTGGGCGGTTCATAATCCCTGAAACATTCACCGATGGAGAGGTAGCAGAAACAATAATAACAAGATTCTTTTGCTGCGAAGGGTAAGTCATGGTTTACAAGTTAGGCAATATACGAGATACGGCCCTTCTGCCATCGATGGATAGAGAGGTAAAGAATATCATCTGCCAACAGGTAAGGATATTAAGCATCGAGTATGGCGAATACCGAGATGTAGACAAAGATGATGGCGGTTATGTTCTCTACGTAGAAAAAGGAACACCAACAGAAGTCATCAAGGCAATATTTGATTACAGCAAGTCGCTACCGGAACAGGTAGACATTATTCCAACATCCAATGGGAAGCTTTACTCTGTGCTATACCTGCTGAACAACGAGTATAGCGTCACCATCATAATGAGCGAGGCCTATGTGCCGAGCGAAATATTAAACGCCCTTGCAGAAGCATAGCTATTTGGATATAATAGTATTAAAGAAAAGGTGCGAAAGGGGGAACATCAGTGTCAAAAGTCTACACCGTATCGGAGCTGAAAAGCATATTGACGCCTATCTTTGATGAGTATGGAGTTCAGAAGGCTATATTATTTGGTTCTTATGGAAAAGGTACTGCGAATGCAAAAAGTGATATCGACTTATTGGTAGCAAGCGGATTGCGAGGTCTCCGATTTGTTGGCATGCTGGATGCTATTCAAAGCTCTGTCGGCAAGGAAGTTGATCTGTTTGATGTGACCCATATTGAGCCGGGTTCCTTGCTTGACCGTGAAATCAGGGAGACAGGAGTGGCTTTCTATGAGAAATAATATAATCGTTCAGAAGCTGCTTGCTTATACTGAAAAAATACTGGGTTATTGCTCAGGCTTAAACTATGAGCAGTTCTGTGTGGATACAAAATTGGTAGAAGCCTGCGTATTTAATTTAAGTCAGATGGGAGAGCTTTCTAATCGCGTTGATGAAGATTTCGCCAAAGAGCACTCAGACATCCCGTGGCGATACTTATATGGATTGAGAAATCGCATAGTACATGATTATGAAGGCGTAAACCTGCAGCTGATTTGGCAGATCATTGAAGAGGATTTGCCGCAGCTTAAAGAATCGCTGAAGAAAATATAATATTAGAATTGATCCCCGGTAGTGGCTATTATAGCTGCTGCCGGGGCCTTTTTTGTTTAAAGGAGGTGTGAGCCATTTATATAGTAAAAGTTAATGTATCTTATTTCCTTAAGCGCAATCAGATTGAATATTACGACAGGATCAGTGAAGTAAGGCGTAAAGGCAATTATGAGCAGTGGGTAAAATTCTTTTTAGAAGCGGTAGAGAATGCGGCAGCAGATGCGGTAAGCTCGATAGAACAGCTTTCAAAGCTGCATGATGAAAATGTTACGAAGTTGCCTAAACCTAAACGCAGCGTAGATAATGTGCGTGCTATATTTAATTACTTGGAAGAGCATCCCATTATAGATATAAAAAGAACTGCTGAAGTGTTGGGATTAAGTTTATAATACTGTTTCGCTGACGGCGAAGAAATTGCAGGCGCTGGGCATACTTAAAGAAACCACCAACGCTGCGAGAAATCGCGTTTTTGTCTATGAAAAGTATTTAGAAATATTAAGACAGGGAACATAATTTGAAAGCGAGCTATTTATGTGAATGATAGTGTATTGTGAGGAAGGGCTCGTTGCAAAATGAGCTAAGCAAAAACACCGCGGTTAGGAGCCCAAAAGGGTTTCCTAACCGCGGTGTTTGCGTTAAGATTTAATTAATGAGAAAAAATCTAAACACGCAAAGCCAGTGTACCGTAAGCGAGCGAAATGGTCAACTGGTTCTTGCATTAAACAGTGAAATTTTATTATCAGAGAACGCACCCGTCCGACTGACAAGCGCCCAGCTTGAAGGACTGGACTACAGGGAACTGTATCGCGCCTATTCGCCCAAAGGGCGGAAATCGAAGGTCGCCCCACGAGTGTTGTTCAAGGTAGTAACGTACGGGTACCAGTGCGGGATCTGGTCCAGCCGAAAAATAGAAGAGGCTTGCCGATACCGAGTAGACTTTATGTGGCTGTTGGAAGATGAGCCTGTTCCGGACCATGCAACGCTGGCTCGATTCCGCAAGCGATGCGCGAGTGTGATTGAGGGCCTGTTCTACCAGTATGTGCAGTTGCTGGAACAGCAAAGAGAAACTGACCACGAAACCGTATTTATTGACGGAACAAAGATAGAAAGCTGTGCCGGCCGATATACGTTCCGCTGGCGAGGAAGCGCAGAAAAGAACCTGCAGAAAGTTCGGGACAAAGTGAAAGTGCTGACTGAAATAAGCAAATTGGAAGATCTGGAAAAGTATCTTCAGGAAGCAAAAGCAGGAATTAAATTCGTTTCCGGAAAAGGCCGACGCAAAAGCGAAGAACAACGTCAATGGGAAGCGCCGGATGAGCTGAGACAGCGATGGGAAGAGTACGAAGAATCTTTGCGGATTATGGGTTCCGACCGAAACAGTTATTCAAAGACCGATCCCGACGCAACCTTTATGCGGATAAAAGATGACCACATGCGAAACGGCCAGTTAAAACCGGCCTACAATGTCCAGATTGCAGTAAACAGCGAATATATAACCGGTGTAGAAGTATTCTCAAACCGAACGGACTTTGGAACGTTGGTTCCCTTTTTAACACATATGCAGAAGATGCAGCAGGCCAAGTACAAAGAAGTAACAACTGATGCCGGATACGAGAGTCTGGAAAACTATCTGCTTCTGGAACGAAACGGACAAGCAAGCTTTATTAAACCCACAAATTACGAAGCAAAGAAGACTGCTAAATTCAAGAAACAGGTCGGTCGCATTGAGAACATGCAGTACGACGCTGAAGAAGATTATTTTACCTGTGCAGAAGGCAGAAAACTTCCTTTGCGTCGCGAATGTACGGAATTAGAAAACGGACAGTATGTTACCACGGCGTGGTATCAGTGCGAGAACTGCCAGAACTGTCCGCAAAGGGCCGTCTGCTGTAAAGCGAAGGCCCCCGAACAGCCCAAAGAGCTTGTTTTACGCAAGACTTTCTGGGAAAAGCGTGCGGTATCTCAAGAGAACATTACCAGTGAGCGCGGGATCTATTTGAGAATGTGTCGTTCCATCCAAGTGGAAGGGGCTTTTGCATTGCTCAAAACCAAAAAATTTACCCAGACAACAGCTCAAATGCTGAAGTCTGGGTATAAGCAAGGGCTGCCGCAGAAAATTTGCGACAGCTCCTTTTTGCAGGTAAAAGCTATTGCGCGGAGGAAGAGGGTATAAAAGCCGAGAAAATATCGGTGTAATGGGTTATCTGCTGTTGTTTTGAGTGCTCGTATGCCGCCCTCGCATCGTTGACAAGCCCATCGTCGGCGCCTATCGCAACAAGAGCCGCTTTCATGCGCAGCAATATCGCCTCAGCCTGCCCGTCGGAATCGGCTTCGAGCGCTGTTACCATCGGAGCGTATTTCTCTATCAGTGCAGGGATGGCGGCGTTTCGTTCCAGCGGAGAGGAGGAGAGAAATTCCCCGATCGCCTGATCTATGATCGCGCGCAGATCATCGGCGCCGCGTTCGGTAAGCTCAAAAAGCTCTTTTACAAAAGGCTCTGCAGCTATAAGCTTTTGTTGCTCTGTGGGAGGAGTGGGGATATAGTCTTCACTGCTGCTTTCTATCGGAAAAAGCTGCGCTTCAGTCGACGGGTCTGCCAGCGGCTCTGAGGATGACTGCGGATCGGTTTGGGGCGTTGTATAGGGCTGCTGCGATATCGGCTCATCGGGGATAAATCTCGGGGTGGAGGTTTGCTGATTTGATGATGAGGCGGTAAAACCTTGCTCCTGATATTGCGGCGCAGCTTTCGGCTCGGAATAGCTTGAGCTTTCCACCGGAAGCTGTGTTCGCTGCAGCACCTGGCGCAGTTGTTCATCGCGGCCAAGATATGCGGCGGAAAGCGTTATCAGTATCAGGGTCAGCGCCAGCATCATACATCGGATCATATATAAACCTCCTGTTTGCTTTTTTGTCAAAGATTAGTTTTGCCGTTTAAACAGAAGGATATGCAAAGGGGCTTCGGTCTTATGACCGAAGCCCCTTAAAATATATGGTTTTATATCAATATGCCTTGCCCCAAACGACCATAGTCTTAGCGGGTTTGCCGCAGATGGGACAAACATCACCGAGATTTTCCTGCTCGAAGGGCATGCAGCGGGAGGAAAGACCTGCCTGATCCTTCATTTTCATCTCGCATTCCAGCTCGCCGCACCACATGGTCTTGAGGAAACCGCTCTGCTCGGCGGAGAACTTCATGATCTCCTCCATGGTGTGAGCAGTGAAGGTGCGGTTTTCGCGGTTTTCAAGCGCGATGTTGTAGATGCCGTCACGGACCTTTTGCAGCAAAACGGGGATCATGCTTTCGATCTCGTCGAGCTTGATGAAGTGCTTCTCGCGGTTGTGGCGGGTTACGACCACGCACTGGCCTGCCTCGATATCCTTGGGGCCGAGCTCGATCCTGAGCGGTACGCCCTTCATCTCATACTCTGCAAACTTCCAGCCGGGGGCGTTGTCGCTGTCGTCGAGCTTGATGCGGCATACCTTTGCAAGGCGCGCCTTGAGCTCGTTGGCTGCATCGAGAACGCCGGGCTTATGCTGCGCAACAGGAACGATAACTGCCTGCCAGGGGGCGATAGCGGGAGGAAGAACAAGGCCGTTGTCATCGCCGTGGGTCATGATGATGGCGCCGATGATACGGGTGGACATGCCCCAGGAGGTCTCGTGAGGATGGTGGAGCTTGTTGTCTCTGCCCTGGAAAGTGATATCGAATGCCTTGGCAAAGCCGTCGCCAAAGTAGTGGGAGGTTCCGGACTGGAGCGCCTTGCCGTCGTGCATCATAGCCTCGATGGTGTAGGTGCGCTCAGCGCCGGCAAACTTTTCCTTATCGGTCTTTCTGCCCTTGATAACGGGGATGGCGAGATATTCCTCGCAGAGCTTTGCGTAGCAGTCGAGCTGCTGCTCGGTCTCACGCATAGCTTCCTCGGCGGTCTCATGGATGGTGTGGCCCTCCTGCCACCAGAACTCGGCGGTGCGCAGGAAGGGGCGGGTGGTCTTTTCCCAACGGCAGACGGAGCACCACTGGTTATAAAGCATGGGCAGATCACGGTAGGAATTGCAGACCTTTGCGAAATGCTCACAGAACAGGGTCTCAGAGGTGGGACGGACGCAGAGACGCTCGGTGAGCTGCTCAACACCGCCGTGGGTGACCCAAGCTACCTCGGGAGCGAAGCCCTCGACATGGTCTTTTTCCTTTTGCAGCAGCCCCTCGGGTATGAACATCGGCATCATTACGTTTTCATGTCCGGTCTCTTTGAACATTCCGTCGAGGATGCTCTTGATATTTT
This sequence comes from uncultured Oscillospiraceae bacterium, assembly GCA_964605985.1. GTDB lineage: Bacteria > Bacillota > Clostridia > Oscillospirales > Ruminococcaceae > Yanshouia. The sequence goes on from CAZSEO010000010.1 coordinate 21,695, forward strand.
CCCAGATGGCGGTGCCGTAAGGACGGACTATCATGCAGCCTCTGACGCTGGAATAATCGGCAAGGTCGGCCTTGCGGACTATATCGGTATACCACTTGGCAAAATCTACATCCATTGAAGTGATGTCTTCTACCATTTTCTTTTTGTTATCTGCCAAAACAAACTCCTCCTTGAATAGAAAGACGCGCGCTGAAATATAAAAGCGCACATATACCCAATTATTATAAGGTTTAGTGCCGAAAAATGCAATAGCAAAGCCCGCCTTTAAAGCGGGCTTTGAGAGATAAAGGTGTGGTGTTACGCGATATTTTCTTCGATAAAATGAACGATGTCTCTGACGGTTTTGATATCTTCGATAGCCTCATCGGGCATCTCGGTCTCAAACTCATCTTCAAGGCTCATAACAAGATCGACAATGTCGAGGGAATCTGCGCCGAGATCGTCAACGATAGCCGAATCGAGAGTTATGGAATCCTCGTCAATATCGAGCTGCTCTGCAAGGATACTTCTTACCTTATCAAAAATCATTACGTTTCCTCCTTAGGTCGCCAAACGCCGTATACGCCTGCGCCTTACTCTTACAGCACAATGATAGCGGTTTTCACAGCTGTTGACAAGTAGGAAAATGAAAATATCCTTATCTTTTTGATTACAATTTTCTTAATAATACGACAATTTAAAGAAATTTATCCTAAATAAAGCATTTTGCGAAACATATGTTTGCATTTTGGCTGTGAGTATGCTATAATTACCACAGCAATATGTGTACTGACCAATCTGAAACGACCGGAGGTAGAGCCATGTATACAGAGGAACTTAACGAAAAGGAACGCAGCCTGCTTAGCTATATAAAAGAGAGACTTGAAGACCAGATACCGCCTACTGTAAGAGAGATCTGTCGTGATCTCGGGATAAAATCCACATCGTCGGCGCACCGCTATCTCAAAAGCCTTGAGGCCAAGGGCTATATCTCGATGGGGGATAACGCCAACCGCGTCATAAGGCTGGTCGGCGCGGAATTCGGCAGGACCTCGCAGATACCGCTTCTCGGAACGGTTACGGCAGGACAGCCGATACTTGCTTTTGAAGAGGTGACCGATTATATCCCGTTTTCTGCAAACGGCGAGGACCCCAAAAAGCTGTTCGCACTTAAAGTTCGCGGCGAGAGCATGATAGAGGCGGCCATACTCGACGGCGACATTGTTGTGGTAAGACAGACACCCACCGTTGAAAACGGCGCTATCGCCGTAGCTATGGTGGAGGATGAAGCCACCGTAAAGCGTTTTTACAAGGAGAAAGGGCATTACCGCCTTCAGCCTGAAAACAGCTCGATGGAGCCCATCATCGTGGATGACTGCCGCATACTGGGAAAGGTCATAGCTGTGGTAAGGCATCTTTCTTGAGTACAAATAGTTGAAAGCGCGCAGGCGGGTGCCTGTGCGCTTTTTTATATGGAAAAATATAGTTTACAATTATTATATTGAATGAGAATGATCGCTTTGGTATAATTGAAACAAATTAAAATGGGACGAATATACGAGTGAGATTGAGAGGTGTTTTGATGAATAAATTTGTGTATAACGGCAGAAATGGCAGAGACGGCGAAGAAAAGCAGTTCCCGATAGGAGTCATACTTGTTATCGTGATAATGCTGCTGGGCAGCATCGGCATCGCGGCACTTCCACTGCTGTTTTTTGCCGGCGCCGGATACATAATCTATATGGCGAACAAGGAAAAAGAGGGCAAAGACGGCGGCGCAAATGTTTCTGAAACACTTAAAAGCAAGATGGAGCAGTTCCAGCAGAAGCTCGATTCGATGGATGAATCCGGCACCCGCCCGACGGTGAAAAATGTTTTCTCTGATGTCATCGGCAAGTCTGAGAATACCAAAGCCGGCTTCGGTGCTTCAAAATCGGCGAGAGAGCATATGGATTCCAAGTTCAAGGATGCGCGCCGCAGGCAGTCGGGCTCGAGGGATGGAGAGACCTTTTACAGTATGCTGTCACGTTCCGAGCAGACCCATTACGACAGCTTTTCGAGCGACAGCCACGACGAGTATACTCACCGTTCCAACGAGCTTAAAGATCTGCTCAACGCCGGAATAATAGAAATGCCGGAATATAAAGACAGAATGGCGCTTCTCAAGCAGGAATTTAAAAGATGACCACGACCTTTACAGAGGATTTGTTTCATCGCAGCTTTTGCATGCTCAAATTTTCTGTAAAGGTCTTGCTGTAACGGCAGATTTCTTGATTTTTACAGGGCGTTTGGTGTATAATAATATGATATGGAGGAGATGGCTCGGCTATGCTTTTTAGATTGTTCGGCGGCTACGATACCGCAACTATAATACAAACACTTATTGCGAGAATAATTGTTTTGATGACCGCTATTCCGGTGCATGAATATGCTCACGCCTGGGCAGCAGAAAAAATGGGCGATCATACCGCCAGGTATTATAAGCGTCTTTCACTCAATCCGCTCGACCACATAGACCCCATCGGTGCTGTGATGATATTGCTGCTCGGTGTGGGTTTTGCGCGTCCGGTCCCGATAAATTCGCTCAATTTCAAAAACCGCAAAGCAGGCACAGTTGTCACCAGCCTTGCCGGCCCGGCTTCAAATATTCTGATGGCGCTGCTTTCGATGTTTGCCGCAAAGCTGATAGTGCTGGCGTATGGATTCACCAGACTTAAGTTTTTGGTCGGCATTTTCAGAGTGCTTCTTTTTATGGTGAGCATCAACCTTTCGCTGGCGGTGTTCAACCTGTTGCCGCTGCCCCCGCTCGACGGCTGGCATGCGCTCAGTCCGCTGCTGCCGCGTGAGCTTTACTGGAAGATACAGCCCTATGAGCAGCATATCGTTTGGATAGTTTTGCTGCTGGTTTGGATGGGTGGTCTCGATGGCATCATCGGATTTTTTGTGGGGCTGCTTTACACCCTGCTTGATAAGATAACATTCTTTTTGTAAAGGACTAAGATATGACTCAGCTTTCCTTTCGGCTTTCGGACTTTGAAGGTCCGCTCGACCTGCTTTTGCATCTGATATCAAAGCACAAGCTGGATATCCTCGATATCGAGATATCCGAGCTGCTGCGTCAATATATGGGATTTATCGAAAACCGTGAGGACAAGGATCTTGAGGTCGCGAGCGAGTTTTTGGAGATGGCTGCCCGCCTTGTTCATATCAAGACGGTCATGCTGCTGCCAAAGCATGAGGATGAAGCCGAGGATCTCAAGAGCCGACTGACCGGAGAGCTGATGGAATATCAGCTTTGCAAGCTGGCGGCGGGCAGACTTGGCGAAATGGCGGAAAAACACCGCCTTTATGTCAGAAAGCCGATGGCGCTCGAAGTGGATAATACCTACCGCATGACACATCCGGCATCGGTGCTGCTGGAAGCTGCCGCTGCCTCTACCGGTAAGGCGGTCCGCCGCAGAGCGGTTGAGCCGGAAGTCTTTTCGGGGATAGTGAAGCGCAGGGTAGTATCGGTATCTTCGAGGATAATACATCTGCTGCGCAGATTCTATAATCAGAACGAGAGCGCTTTTTCGGCGCTGTTTGAGGACCAAAATGACCGCAGCGAGCTTGTCGCTACATTTTTGGCGCTGCTCGAGCTTATCAAAGGCGGCAGAGTGACCGTTTCGGATGACGGTCAGACGGTCAAATTCCACCGCGTTAAAAAGACACAGACACAAGAGGTTTGAATATGAACACAAAGCTTGAACAGACTTTGCTCGCTATTCTTTTTGCAGTGGGCGAGCCTATTGCTCCCGAGAGGATCGCTTCGGCGCTGGATATGCCGGTGGATATTACCCGAAGCATGATCGAGCATCTTCGTGATATGCTAGACACCCAGAACGGAGCGCTTCAGATACTTTACTTAGGCGGACAGTATCAGCTGGCCACCAGAGAGGAATATACCGAGGATATCAGAAAGGTGATGCAGGAGAAGAGAAATGTATCGCTTACTCCGGCGGCGCTGGAGGTTTTGGCGGCTGTGGCTTATAACCAGCCCGTTACCAGAGCTTATGTAGAGCAGGTGAGAGGGGTCGATTCCAGCGGAATAATCGTCAGCCTCGTTGAAAAGGGTCTGCTTGAGGAGGCGGGAAGAATGGATCTGCCCGGAAGACCGATAGCATATCGTACCACGGCGCATTTCCTCAGAACATTCGGGCTTTCCTCCCTTGAAGAGCTGCCGCTTACCATGCCGGAGGAGATAGTTATAGATGGTCTGCCCGATGATCTGATAGAGGGACAGACCGAACTTAGCGAAAGCTTTTGATCATACACGGCGGTGACGCGATGAAAATTGCTCTTATCGTCTTGCTGCTGCTGACGCTGATACTGCTGATACCGGTAAAGGCGCGGTTTGGATATGACGGCGAGACAGCTTTAGATATTAAATATCTGTTTATAAAAAAGAAGATACTGCCCAAGCCGCCCAAGGGCGAAAAAAGGGCGGTCAAGCCGGGCAGAAGGAAGGAACCGAAACCTGCCAAGCCGAAACGAAAATTTCCTCTTACGGTGTGGGATATGCCGGAGCTTGTGCCAAAGGCAGTGGATATGCTTCTCCCGCCGGTGAGAAAGCTGCTGAAGCGTACCGTTATCGCCGGATTTAAGCTTGATATCGTCGTGGTTGGCAGCGACGCTGCCGATACCGCTGTAAAGTTCGGAAAGCTCAACGGAGCGGTGGTTTATGCCGTTGCGCTGCTGGACCGAATAATGACGTTCAAAGCCAAAAGGATAAATATATATCCCGGGTTCACCTTTGAAAAGAGCGACCTGAGGGCGGAAGGGGATCTGAAAGCCTATCCGTTAGCGGTTTTGATCGCGGCGGTGCAGCTGGCGGTGTTTGCGCTTATACTGCTTATTCCCGTGCTTATCAAAAAGAAGAAAAACAAGGCGAAAGCTGCTCAAATAAAAAATGACGACCGAAAGGATGACAGTAATGGAAAAGAAAAACCCATTGGGCGAAGTGCTTGATACTTCCCTTGAAAAGCTCAAAAAACTGGTCGATGTCAATACTATCATCGGTGATCCGATAAATCTGCCGGAAGGTATCACTATTATTCCGATCTCCAAGGTCAGCTTTGGATTCGCTACCGGAGGTTCCGAACTGCCCACCTCCAAGCCCTCCGCTCCGTTCGGCGGCGGTTCTGGCGGCGGCGTTACCATTCAGCCGCTTGCTTTTCTTGTCATCAGCAAGGGCAATGTTCAGCTGATGCAGATACAGACCGCTGACAATACCGCGGACAGGATAGTGAACATGGTGCCCGGAGTTATCGACAAGGTGAACGGGATCATTTCTGACTATAAGGATAAAAAAGCAGTTAAGCCCGATACCCTCTGAAATCATTTTTGACCTTTCTGCCGAATAGGATTTCCTTGAGGTGGATGGAAAATGATGAAGAGAATAGCTTGCTTTATGTTGGCTTTTGTGATGCTGAGTTGCTCGCAGACCGTTTTTGCCGAAGCGGGATACAATTTTGGAAACGCTAAAGGCGCGGTGCTGATGGAGGCTGCCAGCGGCAGGATAATAGCGGAGCATAACGGTGATGAACGGCTGCCCAACGCCAGCACCACCAAGATAATGACCGCTATACTCACGCTGGAGCAGCCGCAGCTCGATGATATGTTTACGGTGGATACTGATGCTATTGCCGTTGAGGGAAGCTCTATGGGGCTTACAGACGGCGACAAGGTCACGCTGAGAACGCTTGCGTGGGGGATGCTGCTTGCATCGGGCAACGATGCCGCAAACGCCGCTGCGGTTAGGATAGACGGAAGTATTGAAGCCTTCTGCGAGAGGATGAACCGTAAGGCCGATGAACTCGGAATGAAAAACACCCGTTTTTCTTCCCCATCGGGGCTGGAGAACGGCGAGCATTACACCACCGCATATGACCTTGCGGTATTGGCACGGTATGCGCTGAAGAATGAGGATTTCGCCGAGATGGTAAGCTCTAAATCGACAAAGCTGTATTACGGCGACCCGCCCTATCACCGTTGGCTCACCAATCACAACCGCCTGCTTTGGCAGTGTGAGGATTGTATCGGCATAAAGACCGGCTTCACCAAGGCTGCCGGAAGATGCCTTGTTTCGGCGGCGAGGCGCGACGGACTGACGCTTATAGCGGTGACGCTGGGCTGTTCCGATGACTTTAACACCCATCACGCGATATACGATAATTGTTTTGAAAAGCTGAAATTTGTGGATTTTGAGGATATGGCCTCCAATCTTTCGGTGGAGGTAACAGGTGCGGTCGAGCCGCGCGTAGCGGTAAGACCTCTTTGGTCGCCGGGGGCTTACATGACCGCTGATGAGCAGCAGCATGTTGAGCTTTCGATAACACTTGAACCGTTTCTTTACGCTCCCGTTGAGCAGGGCAAGATAGTCGGCAGCGCCGATCTTAAGCTCAACGGTGACACCCTTTCAACTACGCCGCTGGTCACCGCGAGAGAAAATCCCGCCCGCTTCCCCGACAGAAGAAGCATCATTCAAAAGGTAAAGGATTTCTTTTATTTGCCGCAGTTATACAGATTCCCGCTGAACGAAGCAGAAGACAGAATATACGGCTGACAGCCGACCTATAAAGGAGAATTAACGTGAGGATACACAAAGCGCTTTCAGATAACGGGATAGCGTCCCGCAGAGCCGCAGAAAAAATGGTGGAGGAAGGCAGAGTTACCGTAAACGGCAGAAAGGCCGTTATCGGTCAGGATGTTGATCCAGTCAGGGATATCATCCATATTGACGGCGAAAGGGTATACTTTGAGCGCAAGCAGAAAAAGTATTATATCATGCTCAATAAACCGAGAGGCTATGTCACCACCATGTCCGACGAGCTGGGCAGACGCTGTGTTGCCGAGCTGGTAGAGGATGTAGGCGTCAGGGTTTACCCCATCGGAAGGCTGGATAAGGACAGCGAAGGACTTCTTCTGCTGACCAACGACGGCGATTTTGCCAACATGATAATGCATCCCAGTCATCATATCTCAAAGACCTACCGTGTAACGGTGCGTCCCGAGGTATCGGAGGATCAGCTCATCGAGCTTTCGACCGGTGTTACCCTTGATGACGGCGTTACCACGCTGCCCGCTCAGGTAGCGGTAGAGAGCAAGGAGCCGGGCAGAACGGTGCTTCGCATGACTATATTTGAAGGGAAAAACCGTCAGATAAGAAGAATGTGCGAGGCCATGGGCCTTGAGGTCGCAAGACTGCGCAGAGTTTCGGTAGGACCTGTTAAGCTCGGTATGCTGCAGCCCGGAAAGTGGAGAGAGCTGACTCCTGTGGAGGTCGGAGCTGTGAGAGGCGCGGTGACCGTTATCAACCCCAATTCCGCAGGCAGGCCGGGCGGAAAAAAGGTGCGTCCGCATAAGCCCAAAAGCGGCGGCAGACGCGGCTGAAAAGGTTGAGGTATATCACTGAATAATAAGCGCTTTAGCGCATAACGGCGGAAACGGAATTTTTCGCCTTATAAGGGGAGATTTAAAATGGTAAGAAGCATGACCGGTTACGGCAGAAGCCAGCAGCAGATAGACGGCTGGGATATCACGGTCGAGGTAAAGGCGGTAAACCACCGCTATTTCGAGTTTTCCTGCCGCACGCCGAGAAACTGCAACTATATGGAGGATAAGCTCAAAAGCCTTGTGCAGGGTTATATCTCACGAGGCAAGACCGACCTGTTTCTTCAGATAGCTTCCACCGGAACTAAAAACGACGAAACGGTAAAGGTAAATATTGAGCTTGCAAAGTGCTATCTTGAATCGCTTTCTGAGCTTTCAAAGGCCACCGGGCTGCCGATGGATGTTTCGCTTTCTTCGCTTTCGAAATACCCCGACGTGCTCACCTCTGAGCGCGCCGCAATAGACGAGGATGCTATGTGGACGGCTGTTTCCACTGTTGCCGGAGAAGCGCTTGAAAACTTTGTTGCAATGCGCGAACGCGAGGGCGAAAAGCTCCGCAGCGATATCCTTTCAAGACTGGATACAGTGATCAGACTCACCACCGAGGTGGAGAAGCAGAGCCCGCAGACGGTGGAAAACTATCGCAACCGCCTCTATCAGAAGTTGACCTCGCTGCTTTCTGACAGAAACATCGATGACGCGAGGGTGCTTACTGAAGCTGCCATCTTTGCGGACAAGATTGCCGTTGACGAGGAGACTGTCCGACTGAGAAGCCATGTGGACCAGTTCAGAACGATACTTGAATCGAGCGAGCCGGTCGGCAGAAAGCTGGATTTCCTTACCCAGGAGCTCAACCGCGAATCCAATACCATCGGCTCCAAGGCGCAGGATTCCAAGATACTCTCGGTGGTCGTTGACCTCAAGAGCGAGCTTGAAAAGATACGCGAGCAGATACAGAATATCGAATGACAGGAGGCGCAGTTCATGAAGCTGATAAACATCGGATTCGGAAATATGGTTTCGGCCAAAAAGCTGGTGGCGATAGTCAGCCCCGAGTCGGCGCCGATAAAGAGGATAATACAGGATGCACGCGACAGAGGCTCGCTCATCGACGCTACCTATGGCAGACGTACCAGAGCGGTCATAATAACCGATTCTGATCACGTTATCCTTTCGGCGGTGCAGCCCGAAACGGTGGCAGGCCGACTTGACAACGACGACGGCGAGGATGACGATGATGACTGAAAAGGGAAATCTTATCGTTTATTCCGGCCCATCCGGAGTAGGCAAAGGGACTATACTTAAACCGCTGCTTTATCCCGCGGGGGAGCTGGTACTGTCTGTTTCGGCCACCACCCGCGCTCCACGCGAAGGAGAGGTTGACGGCAGGGAATATCATTTTGTTTCGAGAGAAAAGTTTATCGAGATGATAGAGTCCGGAGATATGTTGGAATATGCCGAATATAACGGCAATTTTTACGGAACTCCCAAGAGCTTTGTCGAACGCCAGCGCGAAATGGGCAGGGATGTTGTCCTTGAGATCGAGACAAAGGGTGCTTTTCAGATAAAAAAGCTTTGCCCCGACGCCGTGCTCATATTCGTTATGCCGCCTTCCTACGAGGTGCTTGAAAGCAGGCTGGTAAATCGCGGAACCGAAACTGCCGAGCAGATAAACGGCAGACTTGCCACCGCGATAGGCGAGATGAAGCTCGCAGAGGATTATGACTTTGTTATAGTCAACAATGATTTGGAAGATTCGCGCCGACAGCTGATGCAGGCTATAAAGTCCGCGGGGCTGCTGGCTCGGTTAAATAAAAACATGATTTATGAGGTGCTTAAAAATGCTCAGACCGTCCATGAATGAGATACTTGAAAGAAAACAGGATTGCTACACCTTCGTTGTAGCGGTTGCAAAGCGCGCAAGAGAGATCGCTGATGAATCCGAGGAACAGCATGAGATACTCGAGATGAAGCCGGTAAAGCTTTCTGTGGATGAGTTTGCCAACGGAAAGAGCAAGCTTATCATCGATACCGAAGAGAAGCTCTAAGATATGAAAACGGCGCGTGTCGTCATCAGCAAGGCGGCCCACTCTTACGATAAAGAATACGACTATATCCTGCCGGAAAATATAAAGGCGTATCCGGGCTGCCGCGTGTTAGTCCCGTTTGGGGCGGGCGGCAGACGGATAGGTTTGGTCATTGATGTTTTTGAGCGGCAGGAGCAGTCTGCCCCGCGTATGAAGCAGGTTTACTCCCTTTTGGATGAAAAGCCGCTTTTAAATGACGAGGGGCTTTACTTGCTTTCTGCAGTAAGAAACAGCTGCTTTTGCACCTGGTTTGAAGCGCTGAGCGTGCTTATTCCACCGGGGGCGGGAGTTAAGCTAAACATCGGGCTTGCTGCCGTAAAGGGCGCTGACTTTGATGAGGACAGGCTTTCTGCCGAAGCACGTCAGCTTTACGCCTATCTCAGCCGAAGAAACGGCATGACCGCGCTGGATAAAATTTGCACCGACCTCGGCTTTTGCTCCGATGCTCCTTGTATCGATGAGCTTGTAACCGAAGGATTGGCATCAAAAGGTCAGATAGTCAAAAAGAAGGTTGCTGACGAACGCGCTGTAATGGCGAGAATGGTTTCCGATCAGCTTGAAGGCGTTAAGCTGACAGACAAGCAGCAGACAGTGGTCGATCTGCTTTCGCAGCTGGGAGCTGTTTCACTCAAAGAGATATGCTATTTCACCGGAGTGGGGCGCTCGGTACTCGATACGCTGAGAAAACGCGGAGTTATCGAGTTCTTTGAAGAAGTAGTTGTAAGAAGGGCCGCCGAAAAACAAGCTGTCGTTACCGATACCGCGCCGATAATACTTTCAGATGAGCAGCAGAAGGCATTTGATTTTCTTGCCGAAAAAGGTCGAAAAAACCAATACACCGTTTCGCTGCTGCACGGTGTTACCGGCAGCGGAAAAACACAGGTGTTTCTGCGCCTGATAGAGGATACCCTTGCACGGGGCAGACAGGCTATGGTGCTCATTCCCGAGATATCGCTCACACCGCAGACGGTTTCGCGGTTTTGCTCGCGTTTCGGATCGCAGGTGGCGGTGCTTCATTCCTCCCTTTCGATGACCGAAAGGCTGGACGAATGGCAGCGCATCAGAGAGGGCAGGGCGCGCATCGTAGTCGGAACGCGCTCTGCGGTATTTGCGCCGATGGATAACATCGGTCTTATAGTTATCGATGAGGAGCAGGAGCATACCTATCATTCCGAAAGCGCGCCGCGCTATCACGCAAGAGATATAGCAAAGCTGAGGGTGCACCGCCACGGGGCACAGCTGCTGCTCTGTTCGGCAACGCCTTCGGTGGAAAGCTTTTATAACGCAAAAAACGGCAGATATGATCTTGTCAGGCTGACAAAGCGCTATTCCGGCAACCATCTGCCCGATGTTATGACGATAGATATGCGCACCGCTCCGGTAAGCGCCTTTTCACGGACGCTTTCGCAGGAGCTTTGCGAGCAGCTGAGAGAAAATCTTGAGCGCCGTGAGCAGTCGATACTGTTGCTCAACCGTAGAGGCTACAACACACTGATAAAATGCTCGGAATGCGGAGAGACGGCTAAATGCCCTCATTGTTCCATTTCGCTCATTTATCACACCGCCAACCACCGCATGATCTGCCACTACTGCGGATACTCGAGGGCGGAAACGGAGCCTTGTCCCACCTGCGGCAGCGCCATGCTGAGATATACCGGCTCGGGAACACAGCGTATCCAAGAGGAATTGCAGGAGATATTCCCCGAGGCGCGGATACTGAGGATGGATATGGACACTACCATGTCGAGATTTGCCCACCAGCGCTCCTTTGAGGCGTTTGCCCGTGGGGAATACGACATCATGGTGGGCACTCAGATGGTCGCCAAGGGGCTGGATTTTCCCAATGTGACACTGGTAGGGGTGCTCAACGCCGATCAGACCCTTTACAGCGACGATTTCAGAAGCTATGAGCGCACCTTTTCGCTGATAACTCAGGTGGTGGGGCGCTGCGGACGCGCCGAAAAGCCGGGACGCGCTGTTATACAGACCTTCAGCCCCGATAACAGGATACTTACCCTTGCCTCTTCGCAGGATTACGACGAGTTTTATGCCGAGGAGATACAATACCGCAGGATGGGGCTTTATCCGCCCTTCTGCGACATAGTCTGTGCGGCTTTTTGGGATGAAAACGAAAAGACCGCCGTTGAGAGTGCACGGGCTTACAGCGATGAGTTTATCAAAACGGCGAGGGAAAGCTATCCCGGGCTTCCGATAAGGCTGCTCGGACCCTCGGAATGTCGCCCCTATAAGGTCGCGGGGCGCTACCGCTGCCGCCTGCTGATAAAATGCCGCGCTGATAAAAAAACGCGGGAGCTGTTTGCCGGGATGCAGCAATGGTATTACAAACAAAAGGATAAGGCGTTATTGACGCTGGATCTTTATTATAATTCCAACATGTAAAGTTTCAGAAAGGATTGAAAAAGATGGCTGTCAGAAGGATAGTTCTTGAAACTGAAGATCTTTTGAGAAAGGTATCCCGCCCTGTTGAAAAGTTCGATGAGCGGCTTTGGGTACTGTTGGACGATATGCTTGAAACGATGCAGTCTGCTAACGGTGTGGGCCTTGCCGCGCCTCAGGTGGGAATACTGCGCCGCGCCGTTATCATCGATGTTGGCGAGGGACTTTATGAGATGATAAATCCCCGTATCGTTTGGACCAGCGAGGAGACACAGGAGGATGCCGAGGGCTGCCTTTCCTCACCCGGAGAATACGGCATGGTAGAGCGCCCGATGAGCGTTAAGGCCGAGTATCAGGACAGACACGGCAAGCTCTGCACCGTTGAAGCTTCCGAGCTTTTTGCAAGAGCCATCTGCCATGAGTGTGATCACCTTGACGGCAGACTGTTTAAAGACCTTGCTACCGAGATGCTTGAACCCGATGAGGAGTGACCGCCATGAAGATAGTTTTTATGGGAACGCCTGATTTTGCCGTTCCCTCGCTGCAGAGGCTGATAGATGATGGTCATGAGGTCGCTGCCGTTTACTGCCAGCCCGACAAGCCGCAGGGCAGACATTTTGTGCTGACTCCGCCGCCTGTCAAGGTTTTGGCGCTTGAAAAAAATATCCCCGTTTTGCAGCCCACGACCTTAAAAGACGTGCAGGCGCAGCAAATTCTGGCAGAATTTGCACCTGATATTATAGTGGTTGCGGCTTACGGCAAAATTTTGCCCAAGGCAGTTCTCGATATGCCCCAATACGGTTGCATCAACGTTCACGGTTCGATTCTGCCCAAATATCGCGGCGCTGCGCCCATTCAGTGGGCGGTGATAAACGATGAGCCCAAGGCGGGCGTTACCATCATGCAGATGGCGGAAGGCCTTGATACCGGCGATATGCTGCTGGTTTCCGAGACTGATATAGGCGCAGACGAGACCGCAGGCGAGCTTTTTGACCGTATCGCCCTGCTCGGCGCCGATGCTTTGAGCGAAGCGCTCAAAAAAATCGATGAGCTCGAGCCGGTAAAGCAGGATGACAGCCTTGCCTGCTGGGCATCTCCGCTTAAAAAGACCGACGGCGAGATCGACTGGAAAAAGGATGCGAAGGCAGTTTACGCCCTTATTCGCGGAGTAACTCCGTGGCCGGGCGCATACACTATATTCAACGGCAAGCGCCTTAAGATCCATAAAGCCAAGCTTTGCGGTATGAATGGCGAGCCGGGAGCGCTGCTCGACAGCCAGCGGCTGGTAATCGGCTGCGGCGGCGGTTCGGTGGAGCTTACAGAGGTCCAGCTTGAGGGCGCAAAACGCATTTCTGCCGCAGATTTTATCCGCGGACAGCGTGTTGAAAAAGGTCCGCTTTTTTAAACAAACAACTTTTAGCTAAGGAGTGAAGTTAGTGGGATATTATTACGGTTTTGATATGACCTATATTGTTTTGGTAATGCCTGCGATATTATTTTCGCTTTGGGCACAGACAAAGGTCAATTCCACCTTTTCAAAATATCAGAGGGTGAGATGCTATTCCGGTTATACCGGCGCTCAGATAGCTCGCCGCATACTGGACGAAAATGGTTTGCAGCATGTTCGTGTTGAGCGAATTGCCGGCAATCTTACCGACCATTACGACCCGAGGACGCAGGTAGTGCGCCTTTCCGACAGTGTTTACAACAATCCTTCGGTTGCGGCGGTGGGCGTTGCGGCACACGAAACGGGACACGCTGTTCAGCACGCCACCGGATACGGTCCGCTGGTGATAAGAAACAGTATTATTCCGCTGACCAATTTCGGTTCCAAGCTTTCGATGCCGCTCATACTGCTGGGTATCTTGCTCAACAGCTCCGGTCTGATCGATCTCGGCATCATTGCTTTTTCGATGGCCACTTTGTTCCAGCTTATCACTCTGCCGGTGGAATTTAACGCGAGCTCGAGAGCGATGCGGACCCTTTCTAACGGCATGATGTCGGAAGATGAGCTTTACGGCACCAAAAAGGTGCTGACTGCGGCGGCGCTGACCTATGTTGCGGCGCTGATGGTTTCGGCTATGCAGCTTTTGAGACTTGTGGTTCTCGCCAACCGCAGACGAGACTGATAAAATCATAAAGGGGAAGTCAGATGGATTCTGCCCGAACTACGGCGGTCAAGGCGCTGATACGCGTAGACCGCGGAGGCTTTTCACAGCTAACACTGGATGCCGCGCTTTTAAAGGCGCGGCTATCGGCGCGTGATGCGGCTTTTTGCTCGGCGCTGTTTTACGGCGTTCTTGAGCGCAGGCTGACGCTTGACCACTGTATCGCCAAATATTCAAGGCATGCCCTCTCCGATACCGTTGCAAATGTTCTGAGAGCGGCGTTTTATCAGCTTATATATCTCGATTCGGTTCCTGCTCACGCCGCTGTGGATGAGGCTGTGAACATGACCAAAGCGCTTGGCCAGCGTGCCGCATCAGGTATGGTAAACGGAATATTGCGCTCTTTTCTGCGCGATAAATGTGTTATACCTCCTGTCAAAGGCAGCGCAGCTCAAAAGCTGGCGATAGAATATTCCTGCGACCAGCAGCTGACAGAGCTTTTTATCGACTGGTATGGAGTTGAGAAGGCTAAGGAAATACTGGAGGCTTCGTTTGGCAGACCGCCGCTTTACATCAGGGTAAACACCCTAAAAACCACCGCAGGCGAATTGATGGGACACATGACCGCCAATGCAAAGCCGGACAGCGCTCCGCTGCTTGACGGTAACTGTATAGAGATGACGGGCGATGTTGCCCATACCGTTTCGCACAAGCTCGGATTTTTCCATATACAGGATCTCTGCTCGCAGAAGGCGGCGCTGACGCTTGAAGCTAAGCCGGGCGACAGAGTTCTCGATGCCTGTGCGGCGCCCGGCTCAAAGAGCTTTGTGCTGGCGCAGCAGATGGAGAACAGGGGCGAGATAATATCCTGCGACATACAGCAAAACCGTTTGGGACTCATCGGTCAGGGAGCTAAGCGCCTTGGGATAAACATAATAGAAACCAAACTCAACGATGCTTCTGTGTATAATGCTGAGTGGGAGAAATTTGACAGGATACTTTGCGACGTTCCATGCTCGGGACTGGGAGTTCTGAGAAGAAAGCCCGAGATAAAATACCGCGGAGAGGATCCGATAGGAGAGCTTCCGCAATTGCAGTATAAAATACTGGAAACATCGGCAAAATATTTAAAGACGGGCGGCGTGCTGGTTTATTCCACCTGCACTGTAAATCCCGATGAAAACGAGAATGTGGTGAAAAACTTTTTGTCTCTCAACAAGGATTTTTCGCCCTATCCCTTTGAAAACGACAGCTGGTATGAGACCAATCTGCCGACCGTTGAAGGCGGCGACGGTTTCTTTATTTCCCGCATCAGGAGAGTAAAATGAGCTTTACCGAACATATGGCAGATAATAAGATCGATATATTGTCATTGCTTCCCGAGGAGCTTGAGGAGCTGGTCATTTCGCTTGGTCAGCCTAAATTCAGGGCGGGGCAGATCTTTGGCTGGCTGCATCAGAAATGGGCGGCGGATTTTGACGAGATGAGCAATCTGCCTGCCGCGCTGCGCGATAAGCTGCGTGAACAGTGTTTTATTGCGCTGCCCAAGGAGAAGATAAGGCAGCAATCGAGCGACGGCGATACCGCCAAGCTGCTGCTTGAGCTTTATGACGGCAACAAGATAGAATCGGTTTTGATGCGCCATAATTACGGCAATTCGCTTTGCATATCATCGCAGGTGGGCTGCCGAATGGGATGCAAGTTCTGCGCCTCGACTATAGGCGGAAAGGTGAGAGACCTTTTGCCCTCTGAAATTTTGGGGCAGGTTTATGCTGTTTCAAAGGGCTTGGATGTTCACGTTGATTCGATAGTTATGATGGGCATCGGTGAACCGCTCGATAACTACGATAATGTTTTGAGATTTTTGGAGCTTGTTCGCCATCCCAAGGGGATAAACCTTTCGCACAGGCATATTTCACTTTCGACCTGCGGACTTGTGCCAAAGATAGATGATCTTGCTGACAGAAAATATCAGCTGACTCTTTCTATTTCGCTGCACGCCTGTGATGACCAAACAAGAGACGCTATCATGCCGGTTAATCACAGTTATCCGATAGAACGGCTGATGAAAGCCTGCAAAGACTATTTTTCCAAGACCGGCAGACGAATTTCTTATGAATATTCGCTTATCTCGGGGGTCAACGACAGCCCCGAGCAGGCAAAAAAGCTGTTGGGGCTGCTCAAAGGTCAGGCTTGCCACGTCAACCTGATACCGGTCAATCCGGTGACTGAGACCGGGTTTAAGCGCGGAAGCCGCAAGGAAATAGAGGAATTCTGCAAAATACTTAATAACGGCGGAATATCCGCCACCATCCGCAGGGAATTTGGCGCTGAGATAGACGCTGCCTGCGGTCAGCTTAGAAGAAAAGACGCAAAGGAGGGAAAATGATCATGGTTTGGTTAAGCGGAGATACTGATATCGGTTTGAGACGCCGATCGAATCAGGATGTTTTCCTGACCGAGCTTATCGGTGAAAGCGCGCTGCTCATAGTATGCGACGGAATGGGCGGCGAACAGGGCGGAGAGACCGCCAGCCGGCTTGCGCTGGAGACGGCATCTAAAATGATGAAGCGCGATATCAAAGATGGTATGAGCGAGAATACTATCCAGCGCATATTGGAGTGTTCTGCCGCTGCGGCAAACAGCGTCGTTTTTGAAACTGCTTCGCTGGACAATGCCCTCAAAGGTATGGGGACCACCCTGACCGCTGCCGTTGTTGAGCAAAATGTCGCACACTTTGTCCATATAGGCGATTCGAGAGCTTATCTTTTGCGGGATGATTTTCTCACCCAGCTCACCACAGATCACACCGTTGCCCAGATGCTTATAAACAGCGGTCAAAAAACCGCCGAGGAGATGGTGGGCGATCCCAGAAACAACAGCCTTGTTCGTGCCGTGGGAGTTCAGCCCGAGATGCGTTCTGACATATTCTCGATAGATGTTATTGCGGGAGATGCCGTTCTGCTTTGCAGCGACGGGCTTTACAATTATCTTTCGCACGAGGAGCTTTGTGCGCTGACTTCTATTGCGGTAAAAACAAAAAATATCGCTCCGCTCATTCAACGTGCCAACGAAAACGGCGGCGGAGATAATATCACGGCAGTGCTGTGTGTTATATGAGAGTGAGGTGTGTTGATTGGACGGATTTATAGGAAGAAAAATAGAAGGGCGTTACCTCGTAAATGAGCTTATCGGCGTTGGCGGAATGGCAAACGTGTATAAAGCCGTTGATGTTGTAGACGGCAAGGCAGTTGCTGTCAAAATATTGCGCGAGGAATACTATCAGAATGAGGAATTTCTGCGCCGTTTTAAAAACGAGAGCAAGGCCATCGCTGTGCTTTCCCATCCCAACATAATCGAGGTCTATGACGTTTGCTTTACCCGCAATATGCGCTGCATCGTCATGGAATATGTCGACGGCATCACCCTCAAGGAATATATGCAGGAGCAGAGCCCTCTGAACTGGAAGGAATCGCTGCATTTTATTTGGCAGATTTTAAGCGCCCTTTCTCACGCACATTCGAAGGGGGTTGTCCACCGCGATATCAAGCCTCAGAATGTTATGCTGCTCTCCAACGCGGGGATAAAGATAACCGACTTTGGTATCGCCAGATTTGCCAGAAGCGAATCGCACACCCTTACCGACCGTGCTATCGGTTCGGTGCATTATATAAGCCCCGAGCAGGCGAGAGGTGAACAGACCGACCAGCGCGCCGATATCTATTCGGTGGGCGTTATGATGTATGAGATGCTGACAGGGCAGCTGCCGTTTGAGGCGGACAGCCCCGTTTCGGTGGCTCTAAAGCAGATAGAATTTGAGGCGCCTGCCCCCAGGAGCATCAACCCCAATATCCCCGAAGGACTTGAGCAGATCATGCTGCGCGCTATGCAGAAGGATCCAAAAAAGAGATATCAGTCCGCTGATGAGATGCTTAGAGATATTCAGCGCTTTAAGCAGGATCCCTCTATCCTGTTTGAATATAAGTACCTCACCGACGAGGGCAGACAGCGCGAAGATATGCGAAAAAATATACTGAGCGTAAAAAACTCGCAGTCTAAAACCGTCGGTAAGAAAGAGAAAAAGGATACTCTTGCCGTAAGAGGCAATAAAAAGCCGGCGGAGCAGAAAACGCGTAAGCGCTCTGTTCCGAGGGAAGAGGAATATGAGGATGAACCGCGCTCCGGCTCTATCCTGATGGCGATGGCGGGAATTACCGCTGCGTTTGTTGTGATAACGCTCACCTTTATCGGAGCTATGCTTTATCTCAACAATCCGCTTGAAAAGGTGCCGGATATCGAGATGCCTGATTTTACCGGAAAAAAATACGAATCGATCCGAAAGGCTCAGCAGTATTCCGGTTTTACCTTTGAGGTGGAGGATAACCAGTATAACGATCTTTATGATCGCGGCGAGGTTATAAGCCAAAAGCCCAAGGCAGGAACTAAGGTAAAGCAAAATTCCATTGTAAGAGTGGTAGTTTCTAACGGAACCAAGGTTATACAGATGCCTAATCTGATAGGCCTTGAGGAAACGGCGGCCTATCAGGAGCTGGCGGCGCTCGACATGGAATATCAGAAGGTCGAGATATTCTCTGATGACCCCATCGGCACCGTTGTCAACACCGAGCCGGGATATGGCAGCGAGGTCCCTGCTTCTACCATAGTCAAGGTCCAGATAAGCATGGGACCGGAAAACAAGATGGTCACCGTTCCTGATCTGAGAGGCCGTGATGTTGAATCGGCAAGAGCGCTGCTTCAGGAAAATGACCTCGAGATCGGCGGTATAAGCTATGTTATAAGCGACGCGCCTGCAAATACCATCGTATCGCAGGATCCGGCGCCTACCTCGCAGGTTTCCGCCGGCGCCTTTGTCAATCTGAATGTGTCGGGCGGAGAAGAGATACCCAATGAGATAACGCTGCACATTCCGCTGCCCGAATCGGTTGAGGAGATAGTCAAGATCCAGGCTATGTTCGACGGCAGGATACTGCGCGAGGAGATGCTTCAGCCCTCCACCGCGCTTTACTGGAAGCCGATGTTTACCGGTTCCGGAAAGGCAACGATATTTATTCTTTATAACGATTTTCTCTATCAGACCTATGAAATAGACTTCAACACCGGCGGTTATTTGCTGTTGGAGGATAACTCGCATAACATGCTTGGATAACAGCCACAGACATTTGGAGGTAAAAATGACAGGGCGCATCATAAAACAGACCGGTGGATTTTATTACGTTGATACCGCCGAAAAAGTGGTGGAGTGCCGCGCCAGAGGGCTTTTCCGAAAGGAAGGGATAACACCCTTGGTGGGCGATATAGCCGAAATAGAGATGACCGACAGCGGCAAAGGCTTTGTTACCGCGCTGCTTCCGCGCAAAAATTTTATGATACGTCCCGCGGTCGCAAATATCGATCTGCTGCTGCTGATACTTTCTATCGCAGACCCTGCCCCCAATCTTTCGGTGGTGGATAAGATGCTTGCCATCGCTGAAAAAAAAGATATCGACGTCGCCATAATAGTCACCAAGGCGGATATCGCCGATACAGCCGATCTATGCGGGCTTTACCGTTCGGCGGGGTATAAGGTGATAAGCCTTAACAGCCTTGCCGACCCGACCGACGAGGTCGCAACGCTGATAGAAGGAAAGCTCTGCGTTTTGACAGGGAACACCGGCGCGGGTAAATCTACGCTGCTCAACGCCATCGATCCTGCGCTGGCGCTAAAAACGGGTGAGACCAGCCGCAAGCTGGGCAGAGGACGACATACCACCCGAACCACCGAGCTGTATCCGCTTTGCGGCGGAATGATAGCCGACACCCCCGGATTTTCAGCGCTTGAGACTATCCAGCTTGAGGTGATAAAAAAGGATGTGCTTGAGCTTTGCTTCAGGGAGTTTGAGCCTTATCTCGGCAAATGTCGTTTCACAGGCTGTTCTCACACCAAGGAAAAGGGATGTGCAGTGCTCGAAGCGCTGTCAAACGGTGAGATCGCCCCTTCCAGACATAAAAGCTACTGCGATATGTATGAGGAAGCTAAGGCGATAAAGGATTGGGAGGTCGATAAATGATGCCGAGATGTATCATTTTCTGCGCGGGCGAGCGCGGAGCTATCGATTTCACGCTTGAGACAGATGACTTTGTGATCTGCTGCGACGCAGGCTTTAAAGCCGCTGAAGAAATGGGTATAACCCCCGACTTGATAATGGGTGACTTTGATTCATATAGCGGTGAGCTGCCCAAAAACATCGAAACTGTGAGATTCCCGGTGGAAAAGGACGATACCGACAGCATGCTGGCGGTAAAAGAGGGACTAAAGCGCGGATATCGCAATTTTATTCTGCTTTTCCCTCTCGGCGGCAGGCTGGATCACACAATATCAAATATACAGACACTTGCTTTTTTGCTTGAGCATGATGCGTGCGGTATACTCATAGGCCCGTATGACATCGTAAGGCTTATCCGCAACGAAACGCTTATACTCGACCGCAAGGCTGACCGAACCTTTTCTCTCTTTGCCTTTATGGGAACTGCAAGAGGAGTTTCGCTTTCGGGTATGCAGTATCCGCTTGATAATGCCGAGGTCACCGAAAGCTTTCCGATCGGATTGGGCAATCACATTCTTGAGCCGCGGGGCAGCGTTACAGTTACCGATGGCACGCTGCTTATAATCGAATCTAAGATAAACTGAAAAAGATCGCTTTCGGCAAGAAAGCGATCTTTTTTTGTGCCTGCGGCGCCTTAGAACCTTTTTCGGCAAAAAGGTTCTAAGAACTCCAAAACTTTTAGTTTATGGCAACATAAATATTACTATTAGTATCACAAAATCAAAAGTTTTTGAGGGTTTCGAGGGAACTTATTTCAAAAAGTTCCCTTGAGCGCCGCAGGCAAAAAAAAGCGGCTCCCCATCGCTGAGGAGCCGTTTTTAACATAGAAACCGATCTTACTTCTTGGAGTAATCGTAGAAGCCCTTGCCGGTCTTCTTGCCGAGCAGGCCGCCGCGTACCATCTTGCGGAGCAGGAGAGCTGCGCGGTACTTGGGATCGCCGGTCTCGGTGTAAAGGGTATCCATGATAGCGAGGCAAACGTCAAGGCCTACAAAGTCGCCGAGAGCGAGCGGGCCCATGGGATGGTTTGCGCCGAGCTGCATAGCCTTGTCGATATCAGCAACGCTTGCAACGCCGGTCTCAACGAGGCCGATAGCTTCGTTGATCATGGGGATAAGGATCTTGTTAACTACGAAGCCGGGAGCCTCAGCAACCTCTACAGGCTCCTTGCCGATAGCTACGGTGAGGTCGTAGATGTACTTGAAGAGCTCGTCGGTGGTGTTAGCGCCGCGGATGATCTCAACGAGCTTCATGCTGGGAACGGGGTTGAAGAAGTGCATACCGATAACGGGGTGCTTGAGACCAAGGCCCATCTCGGTAATGGAGAGGGAAGAGGTGTTGGATGCGAATACGGTGCTCTCCTTGCAGATAGCGTCGAGCTCGCCGAGCAGGGTCTTCTTGGTTGCCATATCTTCCTTAACACACTCGATCACGAGATCGCAGTCAGCTGCTGCTTCCTTCTCTTCGATGAGGATGTTGTTGAGGATAGCGTCAACAGCTTCCTGAGCCATCTTGCCCTTCTCTACGCGCTTCTGCAGAGAAGCTGCGAGCTTATCCTTATGTCTCTGTGCGGAAGCGGGGCTGCTTGCGAACATATAAGCGGTGTGGCCCTTAGCTGCGAATACCTGTGCGATGCCGCTGCCCATGGTGCCGGCGCCAAATACTGCTACCTTCATGATGAAATTCCTCCTGATATTTGTTTGATTATTATTACTTGTTCTGATAGGGATCGGGACGACGCTTCTCAAGGAATGCAGTCATTCCGTTTCTCTGGTCTTCGGTCTCGAAGCAGCTGCCGAACAGCTTGGCTTCGATCGCGATAGCGGTATCCATATCGGTCTGCAGACCGTCGTTAGCCGCCTTTTTGGTTGCACGAACCGCAATGGGCGCGTTGCGTGCGATCTTCTGTGCCATCTTCTCAGCTGCCGGCATAAGTTCCTCTGCGGGGTAAACCGCGTTTACAAGTCCGACCTTGAGGGCCTCTTCAGCGCCGATCTGAGCACAGGTGTAAAGCATCTCCTTAGCCTTGCCTACGCCGATAAGACGAACAAGACGCTGGGTGCCGCCGAATCCGGGGGTGATGCCCAAGCCCACCTCGGGCTGACCGAACTTTGCATTTTCGGAAGCCAGACGGATATCGCAAGCCATAGAAAGCTCGCAGCCGCCGCCGAGTGCAAAGCCGTTAACTGCAGCGATAACGGGGATGGGGAAGGTCTCAAGCTTTCTGAACAGGTCGTTGCCCTTCTTACCGAAGGCTTCGCCCTGCTCCTTGGTGAGAGTGGACATCTCACTGATATCAGCGCCGGCAACAAAGCTTTTAGCGCCTGCGCCGGTAATGATGAGAGCGCGAACAGTTTCGAGATCAACACCGTTGAGGACTTCGTCAAGGTCGGTGAGCACCTGAGAATTCAGGGCGTTAAGAGCCTTTTCGCGGTCGATGGTGATGATGGCATACTGTTCCTTCAGTTCATATTTTACAAAACCCATGTAAATATTCCTCTTGCATTAATCGCAAAAGGAGATGCGGCCTTGGATAAGACCGTACTCCTTTTGCAGAAAAACTATTGCTTCAAATCAAAGCTTCTCAACGATGGTGGAAACGCCCATACCGCCGCCTACGCAGAGGGTAGCAAGACCCTTCTGGCCGGCCTCAAGCTCGTGGAGCAGGGTAACAAGGATACGGCAGCCGGAAGCGCCTACGGGATGACCGAGAGAGATAGCGCCGCCCTTGGGGTTGACCTTGGAAGAATCCCATCCGAGGAGCTTGCCAACTGCAAGAGACTGAGCTGCGAAAGCTTCGTTAGCTTCGATAACATCGATCTCGTCGAGGGAGAGACCGGTCTTCTTGAGGAGCTTCTCGGTGGAAGCTGCCGGGCCGATACCCATGATGGAGGGATCTACGCCTGCGGAAGCGCCGCCGACCCACTTAGCCATGGGCTTAACGCCGAGCTCCTTAGCCTTCTCAGCACTCATAACGATGATAGCAGCAGCGCCATCGTTGATGCCGGAAGCGTTTGCAGCGGTAACGGTGCCGCCGTCGGGCTTGAATGCGGGCTTGAGCTTAGCAAGACCCTCAGCGGTTACGCCTGCGCGGGGGAATTCGTCCTTGTTGAACATAACGGTCTCTTTCTTGACCTTAACGGGAACGCCTACGATCTCAGCATCGAATGCGCCGGCAGCCTGAGCTGCTTCGCACTTCTGCTGGGAGGAAGCTGCGAACTCGTCCTGCATCTCACGGGTGATGCCGTACTTCTCAGCTACGTTCTCAGCGGTGATGCCCATGTGGTAGTTGTTGAAAGCATCCCAAAGAGCATCGTTTACCATGGTGTCGATGATCTTGGAGTTGCCCATGCGATAGCCGTAACGAGCCTTATCAAGAGCGTAGGGAGCTGCGGACATGTTCTCCATACCGCCTGCCATAACTACGTCAGCCTCGCCTGCCTCGATGAGAGCAGCGGCCATGTTGATGCACTTAAGACCGGAGCCGCAAACATTGTTGAGGGTGAGAGCGGGGGTCTCGATCGGGATACCGGCGTGGATAGCAGCCTGACGAGCGGGGCTCTGTCCGAGGCCGGCGGTGATTACGTTGCCGAAGAGAACTTCGTCAATGTCGGTAGGCTTGATGCCTGCGCGGTTGATAGCTTCCTTCATTACAATAGCGCCCAGCTGCTCAGCGGGGATATTGGAAAGAGTTCCGCCCATTTTGCCTATTGCGGTACGGCACGCGCCTACCAGTACGATTTCTTTGCTCATGTTACATTCCTCCATTTATTTATAATTGCATTGGTTTTAACCTTGGATGTTTTCTTCCACAAATATAACATCTTTGGACGAATGTTTCAATACAAAGCATTGGCATTTTGGCAATTTAGCAGCATTTTTGTACATAACGACAAAAAGTTAAGAAATTATCTGACGCTTTTTGCGGAAATTCATTTTAAAAAATAAAATGTAAAAAATACATTTTTTAGACATAAAATACCATGTTTTTGCGATTATACAGGCTAAAAACAGCATAAACATTGTGAAAAATATATCTTTAACAATGTTGCTTGATGCGAAAAGCTTTTCCACGTAATGTTTTTCGGGAAAAAGTGCTACCAAAAGAACATTATACGGAAAGCTTTTTGTCGCATATGATAATATAGCTGTTTTATGTTTTTTTCATGCCGAACATGAGCTTGAGCAGTCCGCTCAACACCCTTGGACTTTTCCAAACGATCACTTTCAAACAATACTCCTCCTTAGGCAACGGTATGAGGTCATCGCTACAAGCAAAGAAACTGGCGGCAGACGGCCAGAAGCAGCAAAGCGGCAAACAGAAACGCCAGCTTGTATGCCGAAAAAAGCACCAGCAGCGCTCCGAGCCCGAAAGCAGTTGCTATTATTGCCAGTCGGCGGCATTGGTCACGGCGCATATCTTTACCACCTTTTAACAGCCGGGCAGCGGCCGGAACCGCTTTTGACTGCGATTATTTTATAGTTCAATATATTCCGCGGCAAAGCAGATGGTGAATATAAAGGCATAAATTATGTCTTTGTCCGCATAAAAGCGCTTTTAGAGGAATATAAATCGTGTAGAAACGACTGTGGAGGAGAGAGCAAAATGGAACTTAACCTTAAAAAGGAAGCTGTTGCAGCCTGTGAGCTGCTGCTTGATTCAGCCGCCGAGCAAACTATAGAGTGTGATGTGCTGCTGCCTGATTATTGCCCCGATATAGTGAGAGTGCTTTGCTGCAGTATTGACGCTGCCGTGACCGACCGCAGAGTAAACAAAACCACTTTTACCGTCGAGGGTACTGCTGCGGTGGAGGTTTGCTATATGGCGGAGGTGGGCGGAGTCAGGCGCATCTGCTATAACATACCTTTTTCCAAAAGCTTTGAGCTTAAAACACAGCCGCAGCGTCCAATATGGTCGGTGAATGTGAGGCAGGGGCACACAAACTGCCGCGCGGCTTCAAAAAGAAGACTGGATATAAGAGGGGCAATAGTTATAACGGCCAAAGTTTATGAAACGGCGGGCAAGGCTGCGGTATCAGAGGCGGAAGGAATGGGAGTTCAGCTTTGCCGCAGAGAAAAAAACGCGGTTGAGATAATAAGGCAGCTTCAGCGCAATATGACGGTGGTGGAAGCGGTATCTGTACCGGTGGGGAAAGCCGCGCCGGTCGAGATAGTAGCGGTAAGATGCACGCCAACAGTATCAGAATCCAGGGTAATGGCATCGAGAATACTGCTTAAAGGTGAGCTTGCGGTGCATCTGCTTTATAAGACCGATCCCGACACAGGAGCGCTTGAGACCGCCGACTACAACCTGCCGATAAGTCAGGTGTTTGACGATGACGGCTTGAGTGACGATATGAGATGCTCGGCTTCGCTTAAATGCTTCTCGGCGGAATGCAAGACAGATGACTTTTCGGATGATATACAGATGAGGCTGGAGACCCAGCTGATGGCGGATATCAAGATATACCGTCCGATAAGGCTGATAGGCGCGGTAGACAGCTTCTCCACCCTTTATCCCACCGAAAACTCGATATCCACCCTCAGGGTGCCGACCGAGCTTTGCCCCATTATGCAGCGCGAAACGGTAAGAAAGAGCATTGAACTTCCGCAGGGCATAGCGGATATCATAGATGTGAGAGCCGATATGCTGGAATATGCCGCAGAAAACAACGGCGAAAATATCGATATTTCGGCAAAAATCAAGTTCGTCGGCATCATTTCCACCGAGGATACCGCCGCCGATACCTTCAGCCATATCTGCGATGCAAAAGTAACGGTGCCGGTCAGAGGTCAGTGTTCAGAATTGTTGATGACTCCCGGCGTGACCAACGCCTATGGCCGAGTTATGGGAGATGAAATGGAGCTTGGCTGCGATATAGTTATCTCAGGCGCCGCGATAGAGTGGGAGGAACAGCAATTTATAACCGATCTTTCGATAGACCGGAGCGCTCCGAGGGGATCGGATCCTTCTTTGGGACTGATAATCTACTATGCCGAGGCAGGGGAGCGGGTCTGGGATATAGCAAAGCGGTATGGTTCTCTGCCGCAGAAGATCATTGAAGATAACGGTCTTAAATCTGATATCATCGAATCGGATATGCCTGTAATGATACCTACCGTTTAGTCAGCAGGGGGGAGAGACACGATGGAAAATATGACAAACCATAAAATATATGAAGATATTGCGCGGCGCACCGGAGGGGATATTTATGTAGGGGTGGTGGGACCGGTGAGGACCGGAAAATCGACCCTTATCAAGCGGTTCATGGAGCAGCTGGTCATCCCAAACATTTCGGATCCCGCATGGCGAGACCGAGCGGTGGATGAGCTGCCGCAGTCGGCGGCGGGGCGCACCATTATGACCACTGAGCCTAAATTCGTTCCTGAGGAATCGGTGACGATAAATATAGATAACGAGTCAAAATGCAATATACGACTGATAGACTGCGTCGGATATATAGTGCCAAGCTCGCTTGGCTATATCGAAAACGATCAGCCGCGAATGGTCATGACGCCGTGGTTTGACCGCGAGGTGCCGTTCAATATGGCGGCGGAAATAGGCACCGACAAGGTTATAAAGGAACATTCCACCATAGGGCTGGTGGTGACCACCGACGGCTCTATTTCCGATATACCGAGGGCGGAATATGAGGAGGCTGAGGAACGGGTAATTTCAGAGCTTGAATCGTTAGGCAAGCCGTTTGCGGTGGTATTAAACTGTGCCGACCCATATTCCGAGCGAACGGCGGAGCTTGTCGACAGGCTGGAAAGCAAATATTCTGTTCCGGTGACGGCGGTCAACTGTCTTGAGCTGGACACTCAGGGGATAGCAAAGATACTTCAAAGCGTGCTTTACCGTTTCCCGATCAAGCAGATAGCGGTCGAGATACCGAGATGGATAGTTGCGCTTGAGCAGGATCATTGGCTGAAAAGATCGCTTTATGATGCGGTGAAGCAGGCGGCATTCGGAGTAAAAAGGATATGTGATGTTGAAAAACAGCTGAAAAAAGCGAAGGAATGTGAATATCTCAATGATTTTTCGCTGGTATCGGTGGATTTTGGAGAGGGCAGTGCAAGAGCCAAAGCAGAGGTAGATCCGTCACTTTTCTACAAGGTGATAGGGGAAGCGACCGGTATCGAGATAAAAGGCGATGCTGATCTTATGCCCACCATGGTAAAGCTGGCCGCGATAAAGCGAGAGCATGAAAAATATCGCAATGCGCTTGAGGAGGTGGAAGCGACAGGCTACGGCATAGTGATGCCTTCCATCGATCAGCTTACACTGGAGGAGCCTGAGATAATCCGTCACGGAGGAAGGTATGGAGTTAAGCTGAGGGCTTCCGCACCATCGATACACATGATGAAGGCGGATATCTCGACCGAGGTGGCGCCGATAGTAGGCAGTGAAAAGCAATCGCAGGAGCTGGTGGAATATCTGCTTTCGGAATTCGACAGCGACCCGACCAAGATATGGGAATCCAACATTTTCGGAAAAAGCCTGCATGAGCTGGTGAACGAGGGGCTGCACAACAAGCTTTACCGTATGCCGCCTGATGCCAGAGCTAAGCTTGCCGAAACGATCGAGCGCATAATAAACGATGGCTGCTCGGGACTTATCTGTATCATACTTTAAATATATGACAGCAAAAGCCGAAGGGAGTTTTCTCTTCGGCTTTTGCAACATTTAGTGATATCTTAACCGAAATTTCACAATATTTTCGCAAACCGGTATTGAGAAGTCGGAAAAATACGGTTATTATTATTTATAGAGTATTATCGTTCCGGGAGGTTACATACTATGAAAAATATGCGCCGTTTTGTTTGCTTCGTACTCGCTTTTGCGATGCTTATAAGCATGAATATTATTGCATTTGCCGCGAAAAAAAGCGACAAATATGTTTCTGTTCCTACTGATGTAAATTATGAGATAAATGTCAAGGATGGAAAACTGACTCTTATCAGCAATCAGAAAAGTCCTCAGAGCTACGAT
The DNA here is from genome assembly GCA_964605985.1 of uncultured Oscillospiraceae bacterium. GTDB lineage: Bacteria > Bacillota > Clostridia > Oscillospirales > Ruminococcaceae > Yanshouia. Next base: position 49,794 of record CAZSEO010000010.1, read on the forward strand.
ACCAAGGATTCTAAGCTGGCTCTTCGTGTTGATAAGAATGGTTTAGTGCTGAGCTTTGACACCAAGAGCAATAACTACAAGGAGATAATCCTTGGAAAAGATCTCAAGCAGCCCAAATTTTCCGGCAGCATCAATGTGCTTACTATTAACGACAGCATTGATTATAATTATAACATCACCGTTGAAGGAAAGATCAACGAGCTTACCGTTGCGGGCAGCTGCAATATCGAGCTTACCGATACCGCGGTGGTAAACAAGCTTGGGGTTTACAACAAGGATGCAAAGGTAATCGCTGCTGATGAGGCAAGAGTTGTATCTAAAAATGAAGAGCTTGCAAATGCGCTGACGCTCGACATTGAAATAAGAGATTACAACACCTACACCGCTCACAGCGAATATGATGCACTTACCAAAACCCTGATACTTCGCGCAACCAACCCCGGCTGTACTGTAAAGGATGCGGTAAAGGATGCCAGCATCAAGGTTGAGACGACCAGAGATACCGATGCTGTTTCCGGCAAATGGTATTGGCCCAACCTCAACGGTGGTTCTACCGAGAGCGGAACCTATATTTACCGCTTTATGCCTACCGACGGAAAATATAAGAGCGCTGAAATAACGATCAAATTTATTTCTGCCGCAGACAACGAAAAAGCTTTTTGAAATATATGACTTGAAAAGCCGTCAAATTGCTAAAACGGCGAAATTATACAGGTGATAACCATGCTTTGTGATAAATATCTTTTTGAAGATGTGGATTTGAACGATTGCAAAATCAGAGCTGAAAGTATTGCGTTGATCATGAGCAGCCATGGAGACACTATTTTCGGAAGGCTGCTTTTACCGGCTGTTAAAGATATCAATACACGCACGCCCGTGGCTATTTTTCTCCATGGTTATCCGGGGATAGAGCAAAACTTGGATATTCCACAGGCACTTCGGCGTACCGGGATCGCTGCGGTTCATTTTTCTTATCGTGGGGTTTGGGGCAGCCATGGAAATTATTGCTTTAGCCATCTTATTGAAGATACCCATGCCGTTTTGGAGTATTTGGCAGAAAGAGCCGATGAATGGCGTTTGGATATGACGCGGGTATACTTGATAGGTCATAGCATGGGGGGATTTACTGCGCTGAATGCTTTGGCGGAAGGTATTGCGGTCAAGGGCGCGATAGTTGCAGCCCCCTGCGATATGGGAGGAATATATTTGAACGATCCCTTCAAGTTCGAACAAATGATGGGGACAAAGAAAAAGGGATATTTTGTACTGGCTGAAGATAACAGTATAGAAGAAGATACAAAATTACATGCGCAGCAGTGGGAATTTATAAATTTGGCAGACAAGCTTTCCAAACACATTCCTATCCATTTTGTGGGCGGTAGCAGAGATGAGATGACACCGCCGGAGAGCCACATTAAACCGCTTTATCATAAGCTTTTAAATCTTGACCGGAAGACTTCATATACAGAGTTTGACGATGGACATGTATTCTCCAACCACCGTATTGCGTTGACAAGACTGGTTTTCCAAAAAATCGTCGAGATGGAAAATGAATGACCGCAAGACTACTTAAATTAAAACGGCAGGATATCTGATATGATCCTCCCAAAGTAGACCATGGAAATATCCAATCTACTTTGGGAGGATATTTTTATGCCAAAAACAAAATACTCACCGGAACTAAAGATAAGAATAGCAAAGGAGTATCTTGGAGGAGAAGGCTCGCGCGAATCTTTGGCTTCAAAATATAGAGTAGGAAAAAGTATGGTAGATGTCTGGGCAAAGATCTACCGCGAACAAGGCGATGCCGGTTTTGCCCTGCGGAGAGGGAATAGAAAATACACCTCAGAATTCAAGAAAATGTGCGTAGAAGCTGTTCTGCGAGGCGAGGGCAGCGTGGATGATATTGTGGCGAAATATAATATTTCCAACAGAAGTGTACTCAGGGATTGGATCATGCGTTATAATGCCAATAAAGAACTCAAGGATTACGATCCGAAACGGGAGGTCTATATGGCAGACGCAAGAAGAAAGACAACGCTGGAAGAGCGCAAAGAAATCACGGAGTATTGCATTTCCCATGGAAAGGATTACACGGGGACAGCTGTACTCTATGACGTATCCTACAGCCAAGATTACAACTGGGTTAAGAAGTATTTGGCCAAGGGAGAAGAGGGCCTTACAGATAGACGCGGCCATCATAAGACAGACGATGAAGTGGACGAGTTGGAACGCCTTCGCAGAGAAAACCTCCGTCTGAGGCGACAGTTGGAAGATGAAAGAAGGACAATTGAAATATTAAAAAAAGTGAAGGAATTCGAGGGGAGGTGAGGTTGGGCAAAGTTCGCTTTGAATCAAAATATCTGGCTATCCAATATTTTCATACAAAAAAAGGATTTAGCATCCGTTGGATGTGTGCCCTGTTGGGCATTTCAAAGGCTGCCTATTATAAGTGGCTACATCGTTCTATCCCCCAAGCAGAGCAAGAAAACCTTTTATTGGCGGAGCTTGTCCGGGAGTATGACGAGCAGTACAACCATATTCTTGGTTATCGCCGAATGACCATATGGATCAACCGCCTTAACGGAACTCATTATAGCAAGAACCGAATCCACCGAATTATGAAGGCTATTGGCGTTCATTCGGTTATTCGCAAGCAACCAAAGAAGTATAGAAAAATTACTCCGGAAAGAATAGCAGAAAACATCCTAAAGCGAGATTTTAACGCATCTGCACCAAACGAGAAATGGGTGACGGATGTAACGGAGTTCAAGTGGTACGAGGGCCCGGTGTGCCACAAAATCTACCTTAGCGCAATCTTGGATTTGTATGATCGTTCTGTTGTTTCTTATGTTATGAGCCGCCGCAATGACAATAGATTGGTATTTCAAACCTTTGATAAGGCCATTGAAAGCAACCCTGATGCCAAACCCATTTTCCACAGTGATCGAGGCTTCCAATACACTGCCGCTGTGTTTCAGTCCAAGCTGAGCAGCCAAGGAATGGAGCAATCTATGTCTCGCGTGGGGCACTGTATTGACAATGGTCCGACCGAAGGGTTCTGGGGAATCATCAAATCTGAAATGTACTACTTACAGACGTTTAGGGATGAGCAGTCCCTGTGTTCTGCCATTGAGAAATACATTCATTTCTACAATTATGAGCGGTTCCAGGAGCGCTTTGAAAACCGCACCCCGATGGAAGTTCGAGCAGAGGCACTGAACTCCGATAAGCCTGCCCTGTACCCCATTCCAGAAAATAAGCGGATTCAAAAATACAAGGAAAAATTTGCTGCATAAAGAAACTCACCGCTACCAGTTTGGTAACGGTGAGTTAATGGAACTATTTTTGTTTATTTCCCTGGTCTACCTTGACAGGGGCGGATCAATCTCCTGCCGTTTTTGCGTTAAAGATAACAGTAATATGAAAAAGGTCGTCCGCATAACGCGGACGACCTTTTAAACGTTTTAAGAGGATCTTACTTCTCAGCCTTGAAAGCCTTGAACTGCTCGATCATCATGGGAGCAACCTTGAAGAGGTCACCTACGATGCCGTAGTCAGCGATCTCGAAGATGGGAGCTGCATCATTCTTGTTAACAGCGATGATGCACTCGGAATCCTGCATACCAGCCTTATGCTGGATAGCACCGGAAATACCAAGAGCGATGTAGATCTTGGGATGTACGGTCTTACCGGTCTGGCCTACCTGATGGTCAGCAGAGAGCCAGCCAGCGTCGATAACTGCACGGGAGCCGCCGAGAACGCCGCCGAGAACGTCAGCGAGTTCCTGAGCAAGAGCGATGCCCTTCTCAACGTCCTTGGAGATACCACGGCCAACAGATACAACGATCTCAGCGCCGGTGAGGTCAACCAGCTGCTTAGCAGCCTTAACGGTCTCGAGAACCTTAACAGCGATGTCCTTCTCTTCGAGTACGAAGTTGGGCTTAACAACGTCAAACTTTCTGGAAGCGTCGAAAGCAGCCTTCTTCATAACGCCGGGACGAACGGTAGCCATAGCGGGACGGAATCTGGGGCAGATGATGGAAGCCATCAGATGGCCGCCGAATGCGGGACGGGTCATCTTGAGGTCGCGGGAAACGTCATGATCCTTGCCAAGAACCTTAGCGGTGTTCATGGTAGCGATTCTTGCCTCAGGCAGGGTGGAAGCTTCGCGGAGGAAGTCCTTGTAGATGTCAACGTCTACGTCGAGGTGGGTGCAGTCAGCGCAGAGGCCGGTGTGCAGACGAGCTGCGCAGCGGGGGCCGAGGTCACGGCCGATGTTGGTTGCGCCGATAAGAACGATCTCGGGCTTGAGCTCTTCAACAACCTGGCAGATTACAGATGCGTAAGCATCGGTGGTGTAATCCTTGAGAAGGGGATGATCGCAAACGATGATCTCGTCTGCGCCGTAGCCGGCGAGTTCGCCTGCGAGACCTTCAACGTTGTCGCCGAGAAGGAGTCCGCAAAGCTTTACGCCAAGCTCGTTAGCGAGTCTGCGGCCTTCGGAAATGAGCTCGAAATCGGTGGGCATAAGCTTGCCCTGACGCTGCTCGCAGAATACCCATACATTCTTGAAAGCAGCAAGATCGGTATTGTTAAAAACAGACATTGTCTTTCTTCTCCTTTCAATCAGATGAGGTGCTTAGCATGCAGCTTAGCGATAACGGTGGGGATGGTCTCCTTGTCGGTGCCGTCGAGCATGGTGCCGGCGCCCTTGAGAGGAGGAGTGAAGGAGGTAAGAATATTGGTGGGAGAACCCTTCAGACCGATGGTATCGACCTCGATGAGGGGATCGTCCTTAAGTGCGTTGTAATCGAGAACGGTCATGGGCTTGGAGTAGCAGTCTACGATGCCGGAAACGCTCATGTAGCGGGGATCGTTGAGCTCCTTAACGCAGGTGAGCAGGCAGGGGGTCTTGGTCTGGAGGGTCATGTAGCCATCTTCAAGAAGTCTCTTGCAGGTTACAACGCCATCCTCTACCTTGAGGTCAGCAACGTAGGAGATCTGGGGCAGACCAAGCTTTTCAGCGATCTGAGGACCAACCTGAGCGGTATCGCCGTCGATAGC